>JBEKKI010000037.1:0-47319 GCA_050010795.1 Occallatibacter sp. | reverse complement strand
CCGAGGTTGTGGGAAAGCGGAAAACGCGCACCTCTGCGTTTTCCGAGGCGCAATGCGCCGTCTTTTCCATAACCCACTTCCACCTCCCTTGACAAAACAGACAGTCGCTGAGCGACGTTTGGCGCGTTTTTGCGCCAAACGGAGTCGAAGGATCTGCGGTTGTTCTTCAACGAACTTCGGATTCACCGCACTAGGGTGGGATCGCACATGCGCCCGGAGGGAGCACGCGAAAATAGCCCAGGGCGCAGCCCTGGGAAACCGCCCACCCCATTCATTGAGAGATCAAGTACGCGGCGAAGCCGCGCTCCCTAAGATGTGCCATCCTGAGCGGAGGTCGTCGCGGCGACCGGAGCCGAAGGACCTGCTTTTCGAATCGACTATCAATCCAGCCAACTCCCCTGCCAGCGTGGCCAAGGATAACTTCCCACAAGCCGTCTCCCAGGGAACATCAACCGTTCTCCGCGGGGATGACCTGAAATCCGTGTTGGGCTGCTTGCCTACGGAACTGAAGGTCGGGGCTAGCGCTCCGGCCTTTTGATTCATGGGTTCATGATTGCGGGAGCGGCAGTGGGTTCCGCAGGGCTTTGCGCCGGAGGATGGCAGCGGAGATGAGAGTAATGAGAAGGCCGACGGGCAGGGGCTCCATGAAGGTGTAGGCCATGTTGACGAATGGGTTCTGGTAGAGCTGCTGAGAGCGCCGTATGGCAGCCACCTGCGCGGCGGTGGTGGCGGGGTCAAGTCCGGAGGACTGGACCTTGTGAATCTGCGCGGCAAAGTAGCTGTCCATGAAGTGGGGCATGAAGTTGAAGTAGAGGACCTCCCACATGGCGACGTAGCAGACGCATGTGATGAGGGCAATCAGAATGCCGCAGGCGAAGGCGCGGCCGAAGGAGATTTGGCCGCCGAGCGTATTGTCGCGGTAGCTGCGGATCCCGAAGTAGATCAGCAGGAAAGACGCCACCATGGTGGTGTAGCCGAGAACCAGGCTGTGGCCGGAGCCGATCTTGTTGGCGAAGAGAAGCGAGCCGCCCATAAGGACGGAAATCATCAGACCGGAGATGAGGCCGAAGGTCAGGACGGTTTTCTTCATGGCTGGCTCCTGGTGCGAGTGACGATGGAGTCACGATGCGGTGGTTCGGGGCCGGATGTCGTCACCCTTTCGGATGATTTTTTGAGGAATGGAGCGGAAATCGTGCTTTCGAATGACGCGGTCACGGCAGCAGGCCTAGTTCTTTGCCGAGCTGGACGGCCTGCGTGCGGCGGGCGGCTCCGAGCTTGTCGAAGGCGCGGGCACAGTGTGTCTTGACGGTGTTCTCTGAAACGAAAAGCTGCGTGGCGATCTCGCGATTGCTGAAGCCGCGGGCGACCAGGGTGAGGATTTCGAGCTCGCGTGCCGTGATGCCGAGGGTCTGCTGGCGGGCCGTATCGGGAGCGAAGGGTTCCAGGGCGGGGGCTTCCGCGGGGACAAGCACTTCCTTCACCACGACCTTTTCGCGGATGGTTTCGCGACTGCGCTTGATACGGAGGCCGAGCCAGATGCCGAAGGTCGCGAAGAGGACGGCGACGAGCGCGCTGTAGAGCTCAACGGAGTGCTCGATGACGACGAAACGGTATTCGGTGTATTGGAGGGTGGCGATCAGGAGGCCGCCGACGACACCGAAGATGAGGACGTGGCGCCTCATGGTGGGGTTGTGAAGAAGTATAACGGAGACGGCGAGGAAGTGGTTTCACCGGCCAGAAGACAGAAAAGCCGAGGCGTGATGCCCTGGCCCTTTCATTGTGGGAACGGCGGGTGGCCCGGATCTCATACTTTCTTCACAATGCGGGTGCCCACATCTCGATTTTAAGATGTGGGCTTCAACGGTAGCGGATTCCTCCGGGAAAATATCCACTACGATTCATTTCTTTTGAACTCGTCGAGAGCTGTCGACAGGATGGGTACTGAGAAACGCAAATGTCGCCAGAAATGCCTTCACCAACCTCATCTTCCTTTTTGTACGGTCAACCTCCTCCCAGGCCATTTTCTTTGTAACCCATTGAAAACCCAACGCAAAGATTTTTCCCAACTTTGCAGTTTAATTCTCCGTTCGGCGCATACTGGTTCCAGAAGCACTAAGAACAGGCTTTTCACCGCGGCGGACCAACCCGCCGCGTTTGCTTTTTGGAGTCAAAAAATAACCCGTATACGCGCAACGCGAGAAGGCCCGCGCAAAATGCGCTTTGTTGTCTGGATTTTGACGTGAACCGCAACAATCGAGGACTTTTGCCGCGTTTGCGCCGCACAACCCGCCGCGTGCGAGTACTTTGAGCAAAATCGCTGGGGGTGGAAGGAGCGGGGGTAGGAGAAAAGGAATGTTCAAGGAATGTCGCTTTATCAAGGCCAACGGACTCAAGTGCCAGTCGCCCGCACTGCGCGGATCGCCCTTCTGCTACTTCCATTCGCGCACGCGTGTCGTTGTGCCCCGGCGCCCGCGCCGCCCCAAGGACGAACCGGTCAACCTCCCTGTGCTGAGCGGCCCCTCAGGCGTCCTCGCCATCATCAACGAAGTCCTTCAGGGAGTCGCCTCCAACACCATGAGCCCTAGGCGCGCCGGCAGCCTGCTCTACGCGCTCCAAATGGCCCGCCAGAATTTAGGGTGAATCCCGCTCGCCCTCGGCATTCCCAAGGTAGAATCTTGCCATGCCTGTGACTGCATCGATCGACCAACATGATGGTGGCCCCGCCGTGGTTACGCTCGAAGGGCGGATGACCCTTGGTTCTTCTCTAAGCCTGGTTGAGTCCCAGGTGCGATCGGCGATCAACGGTGGCGCTAACAAGATGGTCCTTGATCTGACGGGAGTCGACTTCATAGACAGCGCAGGCCTCGGCATGTTGATTCATGTCTATGGCTCGCTCTGTGGCAAAGACGGCGCATTGCGTCTTTGCGGAGTCGCTCCGCGGATCTTATCGTTGCTCGAGCTGACGAAGACCAACACTCTGTTGGCTATCGATCCAACGCTCGAAGATAGCCTCGCTGCGCTCAGAACGTAACCTTGCAACGAAGAGGCAAGCGGTTCGATGCTTCCTCAGTTCTTCGCGCCCGCATCCCGCTCCAGCAACTGCCGATCCCACTTGCCCAGCTCTGCCGCGGCATCGTAGGTGCTCTGGCAAAATGCGAGCAATTCCGCGCTCGGTGAAGCCGCTCTTCGCACGTCGTCGTACATCAGGATGAATTCTCCGAGCTTCGCGTCATACTTTGCGGCCTCGGGACGTACGCGTGCTTCGCGGAATCCCGTGGGCTCTGGAGCGGCATAGGAGTAAAACGCCGGACCGCTGATGCCTGCACCCGGCCAGAATCCCACGCTACTCACCTCGTGCGAGTAGGCTTCGCGCGTCATGTTGTCGGCGCCCGGTCTCTCTGGCGCGGGCCGGCCTGAGAAACGCGTCACCGCGAGGTCGAAACTTCCCCAGAAGAAATGCACAGGGCTCACCTTGCCGGTGAACCCCGAACGAAACCGATGCAAGACCGCATCCACCGAAAGCAGAATGCGCCAGAAAGTCTCCACCCGCTCGGCATCGTACGCCGCATGGACGCGATCCTCATCGAAGGGGATGGGATCCGGAATCTCGACCGGCATTCTCCAAATGCTCACTTCGACGCCCGCCGATCGCAGCATCTCCATGAACTCGCGATAAAAATCGGCAACCGTCATCGGACGGAGCGCGAACTCTTTAACCAGGCCGTCGCTGCACTCGAGTACCAGGCGATGAGCGACGAAGTCGAAACGGATCTCGATGGAGCGCGCCCCGTACGGAATATTCGAGGTGGTCAGCCCGCGCGACGACACATAAAGGGGGACATTCCACCAGTGGTTCACGAGCGGCGTGAGCCGCATGCGCACCTTTCCCACGATCTGCGTCCACATGTGCAGCGTGGCATAGGTCTCGCGCCAGGAATCGAGCGGCAGCGCGGGCCAGCACTCCGGCCTGTCGGGAATTGTCTTATTGGTCATCCTCGCCTACTCGCTCGATCCGTCATCTTCCGCCGGCAGCATCTGGTAGCTCACAAACGCAAAGTGCGCCCCATCCGGCGCCCAGTTGGGCACATTGTCCGTGCCCGATCCGCCCACGATCTCCACCAGGTCGCGCACCTTCTTCGTTTCCGGATCCAGAATGCGTAGCGTCACGTCTTTGTTCGCCGGGTGCCCGGTCACATCGCTCCCGTAGGAAAGAATCAGCACCGACTTGCCGTCTGGCGAAGGATGCGCCGTCCAGTTGCGCCTGTCGTCAAACGTCATCTGCTCGGGATGCGATCCATCCGGCCGCATGCGGAAGATCTGCATCCCGCCCGCGCGATCGGAATTGAAATAGATGTACTGCCCATCCGCAGAAAAGTCGGGATCGTCGCTCGTCCCCGTCCCGGTCGTCAGCGCCTTCTCGTCGCCGCCGTCGGCTGGAATCGCAAAAATGTTCAGGCTCCCATTCGCGGGCCGCGTAAACAGGATTGTCTTGCCGTCAGGCGACCAACTATGAAAATACGAGTTCGGGTTCGCTGTTACCATGCGCGGCGTGCCTCCTGCAGACGGAATAACATCCACGCGCCGCCCTGGATGATCCGGCCCCGAATGGTCCGGCATCGTGCACGTCATCGCCAGCCACTTGCCGTCCGGCGAAAGCCCATGGCTCCCCGTGCAATCCGTTGCGCCGCCGGTATCGATCGCGGTCGCTTCGCCGCCCGCAACCTGCACCATCCACAGGCGCCCTTCGCGATTGAAGATGAGCGACTTACTGTCTTTCGTCCAGTTCGGCGCTTCCATCTGCCCCTTGCCCGTCAGGATCACGTACGCCATGCGCGCATTGTTGTCGATGGCGATTGTCTGCAGCGTGCTGTACAAGGCCATCGGCGCCGGAGTTTGCGGCGCGGCCAGCGGCTTCAGCTCCACGTGTGCAAACGTCGCCTTCTCGACCGCGCCGTCCTGATGCGCGCAGACTCCCAGTCCCGCGTAGAACGGTTCCGCAAAGTGCAGCTCGATTGAAGCGCCTGCCTGGTGCAGAGGCTCGCCCTTCATGCTGACGAACAGCGTAATCGTGTCGCCGCGCTTCTCAAGGCGCACGGTTTTGGGAGCGCCCAGGTCGAAGGCGATGTCCTGTGTCGTGTCGCCCTTGTTGCGCCGGTACTGCAGCGCCGTCTCGCCCGAACCGTGCACCGCCACGTCCGCGTACATCGAGTCGGGCTCCAGCGTCTGCCGGAAAATCACGAGCGCCTTGCGGTGAGGATTCGACCCGGCCGACGCCTCCCCCAACTGGATATCAGCGGTGAGCGAGAGATCGCCTGACACCTTCTTCCAAACCAGGTAAAACCCGTCCGCCGTGCCCCACAGATTCGCTCCGGAAGACGCGATCGAATATACGCCGCTCGCCGCGTCGAACGCGGCCGTGCCGGCTGGATTCACCTTGCCAACGTCTGATTGGCTCTCAAAAACGCCCAGCGCACCCTGTTGGTTCGCGCCCGCCTGTCCAAACCCCGGTGTCGCGAACGCGAGCACGGCAACCGCGGCAACGGCCGACAACTTCCAGGCAGCCTTCAATTGGAAACCCTCCTCGGCAAACCCATCCACTCTAAGGCATACGGGAGTTCATACGCCAACCGGCGTCATTCAAACCGGAACCTCGTCCGGAATGGCCCATTCCGCGCCCTTCACCGAAACTGGCAACGCTGATAAACTAGGAAAGCCGCTTGTGGGGCTGTAGCTCAGCTGGGAGAGCGCCTCGTTCGCAACGAGGAGGTCAGCGGTTCGATCCCGCTCAGCTCCACCAAAGATTCAACAGCTTGCGGCATCCCTTCCATCTCCCTCCGCAGTTGTGTGTCGTTGTTTGTGTCGTAACCCTCCCTTGTGTCCCCCGAATCGCCCTTTTGAACCGGCTTCATGGACAGTGCGTCCAGTGCGCTCCGCTTTGCTTCCAAGCGCACGTGCGAGTAGTGCTGGAGCATCTTCTTTGAGACGTGACCGGCAATCCCCATGATGGTTTGATCGCTCGCCTTGGACTCCGCCAGTTCTGTGATGGCTTGATGCCGTAGATCGTGGAAGCGGAATCCGAGGAACGGGCTTTTCACATCTTTGGTTTCCGCCTTGCACCCGGAGCAGGTGTCGGCAGGGTCTTGCAGCAGTCCGCATTGCGGGCATTGAATCGCCCGCGTCAGCCGACGCCATGCCGTCCGCCAAGTTTTCATCGGGCGAGTGGGGTCGATCTTCTCCTTTCCCTGCTTGTTCTCGCCCTGCTGCTGTGCCTTGCAGTCCGGCTTGATGGCCGGAAAGAGGAAATGCCCCGGCTCAAAGCCGCCCAACTCCTGAGAGCGCCTGTAGAGCGCCAGAATAACCTCCCAGGCATCCACGTTGAGCGGGATGACCCTTTCCCCTGCCTCTGTCTTGCTGTGCCTCACCGTCAGCGCCCGCCCGATCATGTCCACGTCCGACCAGCGCAGTCCCTTAATCTCGCATCCGCGCATGGTGGTATTTTGGGCCAGCCGCGCCGCCCATGCTGCCGTTTGCCACTCAGGACGCGCAGCCGCCCGTTTCAGCAACTTGACCTTTTCCTCATAGGTGAGCGCCCGCCCGATATTCTCCCGAACCGGCAGCGGGCGAATCTCATCCGCGAAGTGGTGCCAGCGTTTCGCTCTCTTTAGGACTCCGCGAATAATGTCCAATTCACGGTTGAGTGTCGCATTCGCCCGGCCCGCCGCCTTGCGCTCGCGGAGATATGCGCGAACCTGTTCCACGGTCAGCCGCCAGACGGGGATACTGCCGATCCCCGCCTTGATGGGCTTGACCCGCTCTTTTTCAGTCTGGACGCTGCGAGCGGCAAGCCGGGGAAGCCGATCCGCAAGGAACCTGTCCGCCGCTTCACCGAAGGGCAGGCGGGAGTATTCGTCTCTGGAAGCCATCAGCTTGCCTTTCTTGGCTTCCGTAATCAGATCCCGCTCTTTGCGCTGCGCTTCCCTCCAGTCGCTTGTGTCCAGCGATTTCCTGAATCGTTCGCCGTCCACAAAGAAATGCGTGTGCCACGTTTCACCACGTTTTTTGAGTGCCATGCTTCCCCCTTTTGCTTTCCTTGATTTTTCCATCTACGTGCAGCCGATAGCGTTTTCTATCTGCTTCCCTTCGCTTTGCCTTGAATTCCTCGGAAGACTGGTGAGCTTTCACACGGCATTTCACGCTGCAATAGTTCTGGTCAATTCTTCCCGCCAAGAAATAATTCCCGCATAAACACTTCTTCACATCCTGCAATTTGTTCCGCTGTGCAAGTTGAACAATCGTAAGCACAGCACCAACTTCGGCCTGTTTTGCTTCAATGCGCTTCATTGAATCGGTCGGAAGAGAGAAGGTATCGGCAGGAAGAAAGTAATGATGAGGCTCTGGCCAGAGTGGTTGAATCTGCGGAATGACCGCGTACTGAGAGAGCAATCGGTTTAGCTGTCCGCTCATGTCCAAGAGGGTGAGCATGTATGCCTCTGTGACGGCAGAATCCGCTTGCTCTCGGACACGAACCGATATGAGAGCTTGATATTCCTTTAGCCCCCGAAATAGTTGAATGACTCGCTCTATTCGTGTTTTGCTTTCGCTGGCTAGGGAGTCGCCGTTCATCAGTTCAATAAACATCCCTTGCGGTGCCGGCGCTGGCTCCCCATCCCCGATCTGCTTCGAGAATTCCCCTAGCAGCATATGAGCCTTAAATCGATCATCTGCTTCCGTGTTTCCCTTACGGCTTCTCGCCATACTCACCACCAAGATTTCAGTATGCGGGCTGCACAATACGTACTAATGTTACGTCATACGCATAAAACTTTCAAGCGTAACCGTATTCGAGGTGACAAAATGGCAAAGGAAACAAGGGGACTGGAGCCGCTGTATTCGGTCGCCGAAGCTGCTCGAAGGCTCGGAGGCGTCTCGAAATTCACTGTCTACGCATGGATGAATCGCGGCTTGCTCGAACGGACGCGCGTCGGGGGCCGCGTCATGGTCCGGGAATCGTCGCTCCTGAAATTGCTGGAGCAAGGCAACGAACCGGGGGCCAACCCGAACAAAGGCGGTTCCCGATGAGCACCGAACGGCTCTTGACCTTACTGGAAGTGGCCGACAGGCTCCGAGTCAGTCCGCACACGATCCGGGCATGGGTCCGTAAGAGGCGGTTGCAGCCCGTCCGTATCTGTCGCAGGTTGCTCTTTGATCCCGCTGACGTGGAGCGGTTCCTGGAATCTTCACGGTGACTGCTCAAGCAATCGCTCATCTGGGCCAAGCGCGGCGCACAGGGCGGTACAGGTGGAGGTGCGGACAGTGAGCGCACGCCGAGGATACTTCACGGTTAATCGGGACTTCTGGGAGTCGTGGTGCGGGATTCTCACTCCGCATGAAATGTGCGTTTACCTGAGCCTGCTCAGCGACAGCGACCAGAAAAGAACAAGCTGGCACAGCGGAGTCAATATAGCCAAGCGGCTGCACATCAGTCGGCACGCTGTCGTCAATGCGCTCCGTGAACTGGAAGTGCAACGGCTTCTCAAAAAGCGCATCAGGGAGCGGCGCGGCCCGCTCAAGATAAACGAATATATCCTCAGCCCGCAATCAGCTAAGCCAAGAAAATGTCTGCAACCCGTCAACCACTCGCAGCGGAACTGTTCACCAGATGAACAGTGAACTGAGCGGCTCATGAACACTGCGGGTTCATCAGGTGAACAGAAAAACGGTTCATTCGGTGAACAGGGGACTGTTCATGTCGTGAACGATAAGTATTAACCATTGAAGAAAGGAATGCTGCGGGGCAGTTTGCAGAGAACCGAAAAGCAAAAGCACCGATGAAGAAGAACATGGCTCACGAAACGGTTCCATGTACGCGCCTCACGTTTGAGCAGTTGCTACAAGACGCCGGTTTCCGGATCGTTGCCATTGAGGACACGAACAACTAACATCACAGTCGAGGGACAAGAGATGACACAGCAAGATATTGATTTGTTGGTTTGCAGTACGAAACGCGACTTGCAGGCCGCGCGGAAGCACCTTGCAGCATGGAAGGTCAAAGCTAGCCAAGCAGCAGCGTTTGCCGAGAGTCTTGCGGAGGCACTTGCTAATCCGGCTAACATTGTCATCGACGACGCAGAACAATTTCCTACCCTCTCCATCCGGATGCCTGATTATCCGGGTTATCAATCACAAAGCCCTAGCCCGCAAGAAAGGCGGTTTCAATCCTGTGATTTTGACTCCTTGAGCGCTGCGCAAATCAGGTCAATGAGCGAGGAGTGTCGGAAGGTCGGGAATCAAATCTCCACACTCGAAAAACAACTAAGGGGACTCGAAGGGGAACCATCGTAAGACCACTACGGCTTTGCAGGGTGATCCTCAAGCCATTTCCGCGCCCGCTCCTGTACGCGGGATAGATCGGCTGGCGTCAAACGGGATGCGGCCTCGTCCCTCTCTTTTGCAACGTCTTCCTGTCTCACTTCTACGATCTTGACGGCTGCCGCAAGATTCAGCCAGAAATAGGCTTCTTTGTAATCTTGTGGCACTCCGCGTCCCAAATCGTACAGCGAGCCGAGACTCCATTGCGCTAGGCCGTCGCCTTGCTCAGCCGATTTGTGATACCAGACGGCAGCTTGAGCGTAGTCCTGCGGTTCGCCGCGGCCATGCTCGTACATAAAGCCAAGCTGCGACTGGGCCGCTGCCATTCCCTGTAAAGCGGCCTTTCGACTCCAGAAGGCCGCTTGTGCGTAGTCCTGCGGTACGCCTTGGCCGACAAAATACATCGATCCGAGGCTCCATTGTGCATATGCAAGCCCTTGGTCAGCCGCCTTTCGATACCAGACCTCAGCCTGCGCATAATCTTGTGGCACGCCTCGGCCACTATCGTAAGCAAACCCAAGACTCCACTGTGCTGTTGCATCACCCTGCTCTGCTGCCTTGCGATACCACTCCGCTGCCTGAATGTAATCCTGAGCCACACCGCGACCGTAATAATACAGATCGCCGAGACGGCCTTGTGCGAGTGCGTCGCCGCTGGCCGCTTGTTTCCTGAGTGTGTCGATGGTCTGCGACTCCACCACAACAGAGATGCTCAGGATCAAGATTGTGGCGAGGACCGCCTTTGCAGAGAATCGAGGCGAGGGCATACGGCACCTCCAAACAATTCATCCCAGATGATTCGTAACAATCGGATGTGCCAGCAATTTTACTCTGTCGGGAAAGTTGCGAAGGGCTTGAAAAACGAATCTGTCTCACGAATCGGGCTGAAAAAAGGCCTCGCTCTATCGACATCTGTTGACATCTGCTGACACGAATGGGAAAACAGACAAGAGGGAAGAGATGCCCATAGCACCCGCGCCGCAAACGCTAGACCGCGACTGGCACACTGTAGCGCAGACCGCCGCGTACCTCCAGTGCAGTACGCGCACCGTTCACCGCTATCTGGACCTTGGCCTGCTCTCGTTCTCGCAACTCGTACCGGGCGGAACTATCCGTATCTCAGCAAACAGCATTGAAAAAATGCTCGAAAAGAAGTAAGCACTATTTTGCACATTCGTCTCCCAATTCCCCCAAATTTTTTGGGAGCCGTGAGAGCGAAACCGCGAGCTTTGCTCTGTGCAGCCGGGAACCTTCCTCTGATTCGCTCGAAATGTGAACACCGAGATTTACTCGTCCGTCCGATTCGAAAATTGATTCTCTTGCCTGCGTAACGTGCGTCTCGAATTCCTTCGCCGACAACGCCGCTGGATGGTTCACAGTGTCCCTGGGGCGTGATTCGATAAATCCGCTTCCCGGTACAAATCCGCTTCCCGGTACCGCTTCTGCAACTCAGCCATCTTCTCGCGGCTTGTGCAGCTAGGCGGGTGGTAGCCGCGTTCGATGTTGACGATGGTGTGCCGGCTGATCCAAAGAACCTGAGCCATCTCGGCCTGAGTCCAGCCGCGCGATTTGCGCCAGCGCCGCCACTCTCCAGCATAGTCGCGCCGAGGATCGCCGTGGATGCGCTGGCGGTGTGTCATGATGGACTCTTCGTCAATTCTATCGAAAAAAATGCTGGCCGTGACCAAAGAATAAACCCGCACTGCGTTGAACTTTTGTGCGATATTACACTTCCAATTCCCCAAAATTTTTGGAAGCCGTGTGAGCGCCTCAAAAGCTCCCAAGCCCTCACACCCCGTAGGTCAGGACAACTTTAAACAACTCCGGCAAGCGGGACGGGACTGTCGGCGGTGTGTTGCTTCCGTCGCCCGTGCTGGAAGCTCGCCAGAACCCACGCGGAATTTAGTGCGATATTGCACAACTCCACCAGAGCCTTCCCCGCTCTCGCTGTGCCTTCCGCGAAGGGCAAAGGGCCTGCAATCGCTCATAGGCGATTTCTGAGCGTTCGCGCCCCATCCTGTGCGGGTTTCGCTCTGCGGTTTAAGCGGGTTGTGTCGTTGTTTGTGTCGCAACCCTGCCATCCCTGCCCGTGTCGGGCCGTCTCCGGCGGTGTCACTCAGGTACACAAGAAAGGCAGTGAACGTGCGCGAAACCAGCATGAACACTGCCTCTCCGTATCACTTGGTATTCTTCGGTTTCGCTCCGTCAGAGTCCGCTTGCTGAATTCGCAACGAGGAGGTCAGCGGTTCGATCCCGCTCAGCTCCACCAAACACCCTTCCGGAATTGCTTAGAGGTCCTTCGTCGCCGTGGCGACTCAGGATTTCGCCTGCGGGCTCAAACGCCCGCAAAGCGGCTCAAGTTCGATCCCGCTCAGCTCCACCAAACACCGTTCCGGAATTGCTTAGAGGTCCTTCGTCGCCGTGGCGACTCAGGATTTCGCCTGCGGGCTCAAACGCCCGCAAAGCGGCTCAAGTTCGATCCCGCTCAGCTCCACCAAACACCTCCCGAAATTGCTTAGAGGTCCTTCGTCGCCGGGGCGACTCAGGATTTCGCCTGCGGGCTCAGACGCCCGCAAAACGGCTCAAGTTCGATCCCGCTCAGCTCCACCAAACACCCTTCCGCATGTCTTCGCATAAAGGTATCGGCCGGCAATTCTAGCTGAACAAATCCTTCATCTTCTCAATCAGCCCGGGAGAAGTAGGCTTGTTGTCCACGGCCATCGACTCGGCCAGCTTTGCCACCAGATCGCGCTGCGCGCGGTTCAGCTTTCGCGGAATCTGCACGACAACCTTCACAATCAGGTCGCCGTGGCCCCTTTCGTTCAGGTGGGGAACGCCGCGCCCGCGGATGTGCAGCTCCTTTCCGCTCTGCGTACCCTCGGGGATCTTGATGCTCACGGGCCCGTCGATGCCGGGGATCTCAAACTCCGCTCCCATGGCTGCCTGCGGAAAGCTGATCGGCAGCACACAATACAGATCGTAGCCGTGCCGCTCAAAGTAATCGTGCGGCCGGATGGAAAGAATCACATACAGGTCGCCCTTCAGCCCGCCCAGCCGTCCCGCGTCGCCTTCGCCGCCATAGCGGATGCGCGTTCCCTCTTCAACGCCCGGCGGCACCTTCACGCTCAGCTTGATCTCCCTGGCAGCGCGGCCCTCTCCGCGGCAGGTTGAACACGGATCGCTGATTACCGTGCCGGTGCCGCCGCATGCGCCGCACGTGCGAGCCACTGAGAAGAATCCCTGCTGATAACGGATTTGCCCGTGCCCCTGGCATTGGCCGCAGACACTCGGGCCCCGCCCCGATGTGGTGCCGCGCCCTTGGCACGCGCCGCACGTCTCCAGGCGCCGAATCTTCACCTCTTTGTCGGTGCCGAAGATCGCATCTTCAAAATCGATTGTCAGGTCGAAGCGCAGGTCGTCGCCGCGCTGCTGCCGTGGTCCGCGCGAGGCTCCGCGCGGCATGCCCCCCATCGTGAACATCTCGCCGAACAAGTCGCCGAAGATGTCGCCCAGGTCTACGCCGCCGGCAAATGGGCCCGCGCCGAAACCCTGTGCACCCAGGCCTGCGTGGCCGAAGCGGTCGTAGGCCGCGCGCTTTTCGACGTCGCTCAGTACCTGGTAAGCCTCGCTCGCCTCCTTGAACCTTTCCTCGGCTGCGTGGTCGCCGGGATTGCGGTCAGGATGGTACTTCAACGCCTGTTTCCGGTACGCGCTCTTTAATTCCTGATCGGTGCAGTCGCGAGAGACGCCCAGAACCTCGTAATAATCCGCTTTGCCCACTCTTGTATTAGAACCCATTCGTCCCCTTGACCTGCTTTCAGCTCCCGATGCTCAGTTTTCGCTTTGCTAACTCTCGCTCATCGCCAAAGTTCTTCGCTTGTATTCTCGAGTTGGCACAACGGTCTTCTTTCCCGCAATGCGGCTAAAAGCTGAAAGCTGACCGCAAAAGACCGTTTCTTATTCACTCACCTGCCTGGGATTGTGCGCCACTCGCACCAGCGCCGGCCGCAGCAGCCGTTCGCGAATCTTGTAGCCGCGCCGCACCTCTTCAGCCACGTGCTGATCCGGCACGTCGTCGCGTTCCACCGTTCCCAGCGCCTCGTGGATGCGCGGGTCGAAGGCCTCGCCCACGGCCGGCACCGCCTTCACTTGCATCTTCTCCAGAACCTCTTCCATCTGCTTTACGATCAGGCCCACGCCGTCGCGAAGCTGCTCCGCCGCCCCCGTCGACTTCAGCGCCAGCTCAAAGTTGTCGAGCACCGGCAAAAACTGCTCCACCACGCTCCCGGTTACAAAGTCGCGATTCTCCGCCCGCTCGCGCTCCGCGCGCTTGCGTGCATTCTCAAACTCGGCCTGCAGGCGCGCCAGGCGATCGAGCAACTGATCGCGCTCCGCCGTCAGCCTCTCAACTTCTGTTGGCTCCGCCGTCACCGGCGCGTTCGCGGCCCCCGCCTGTTCCTCGGTCTCGGCGGGCAGCTCCTCCTCGGGCGTTGGCGGCGGCAACTCGGTTGAGGGATCCAGCTTCAGCTCTCCATCTCCCAGCCCGGGTTCGGCGGTTTGTGTCGCGTTGATTTCAATCTTGTGTCTCGCCATAATTCAGCACTTTCTCCGCAAGGCTCATCGCCTTAATCGATTCTCTGCCTTATTGGATGCTTTTGTACTCGCGCGGCTGCAGCGTCCCGCGCCAATCCGGAATGGAGATCCCACTCTCCGCGTGCCCGCCTACGCGGCAGGAACGTCAAGGATGCGCTCGGAAAGCCGCGCGATGTAGCTCACTGCCTGGATCATTTCCTGATATTGAATCCTCGTCGGAGCGATCACGGCCACTGTGCCAAGGCTTGCGCCTCCCAGCCGTGCCGGCGCTCCGATCAGCACCAGGTCCTGCATCGCAGGCGACGCTGCGTCCAGGCCCACCACCACTCGCACCTCCTGCTCGCGGCCGTCGACGTACGCGTTCAGCAGCTCCACCAGCCGCTGTTTCGCCTCCAGCGCCAGCATCATCTGGCGCAGCTGCTCGCGGTCCTGCTCGGCGCCGATCAGGTTTGCAATTCCCTCCACAAAAATCGCCGGACCGCCTTCATCGCCGGCCAGCGCGCCCTTGCGGCACAACTCGTCCACTGAGGTAAGCAACTGCCGGTACGCCTCGCGTTCCATCTCCATGCGCCGCGCCACCTCGGCGCGAATCCGCTCGATGGGCCAGCCGCGGAAATTCTCGTTGAGATAGGTTCCGGCCGTTTCCAGTTCCACCGGTGTCATCTGGTGATCCAACGCCAGCACGCGATCCTGCACCGCGCCAGCCTGCGTCACCAGCACGGCAAGCACACGCCCCGTTGAGAGACGCGAAAAATGAATGTGCTCCAGTACCTGCCCCGCGGTCGAGCTCGCCAGCGCCACGCCCAGCCCGCTCGAAATCAGCGCCAGCACGTGCGACGTGCGTTCCAGATAGTCGTTGGAGCTCACGACGCCGGTGTAACTTTCCTCAATCTGTCCGCGGCGCGCTTCGCTCAACGGCGACTCGCCGCTGCCTCGCACGGCTCCGGCCAGGGCCGCTCCAATGCGCCCGGGTTGCATGATCTGTTCAACGTAGTACCGGAACGCTGCTGCGGTGGGAACGCGTCCGGCCGACGTGTGGGGCTGCTCCAGCAGTCCTGCCTCGCCAAGCGCCGCCATCACGTTGCGCAGCGTAGCGGAACTCAGCCCTTCACGGTCGCCGAACAGGCGCGCAACCGCCTGCGAGGCCACCGGCTCCCCGGTCGCAATGTACAAATCGATGATGGCCGTCAACACCAGCCGCTCGCGCGGGCTGAGTCGTACTTCGGGCATCTTGGCTGCTCTCCGTCCTTCTTAGCGGCACGCAGCCCTGGGCTGCGCGGCGGACCGAGGTGCCATCAGTTAAGTGGTCTTTATTCTTGCACTTGCAAAGGGAATTCGGTCCACCCCTTCCTTCTGATCTTATGGATTTGATGCATGGAGTGTCAAGACATTGGCGGGTTACCTCCCAAGTGCCACCCGTCGAATTCGGATGGAATGGGCCCGGAAAGGGTCCGCTGCCTCAAAACCGATCGAACTCTCGAAAAATCTCACCCCTTCAGCATTGCTCAAGCCCTTGATTCCCGCGCCCTTCCAGACTTTCCCTCATTACCAAAGGCATCGCATCGGCAACTCAGAGATCAAGTTTGGTGGTAACGTTGAACGCACCAGCGCTTGTCGCAAGCAAAACGAATGAAGCGACACGAATAGGCGGTTGATGGTTTTTCCTGGAGGGGGCCCATGAACAAGTCTCTCAGCCGTATTCTCCGCAAGTCGACCATCCACATCGTTGCGGTCCTGGCATTGATCGCGGTCGCGCCCATCAGCCAAGCAGAGTCGGCGCCGCAACTCGACAAACACGCCCGGAAGATTGAAAAGCGTCTGGCCAAGTTTCAGCCCGGCACCTATCTCGACTTTGAATTCCGCGACAGCTCTCAGACTTTCGGTTCCCTGGGCGAGATGTCGGACGCGTCGTTCCAGTTCACTGATGCTGACAGCAACAAGACCGAGACGCATCGCTACGCCGATGTCGCGAGCGTCAGAAAGGCCAAGGAGTACATCGGCGAGGGTTCTGGACACGGTCGCCACGTACGCTTGTTGGTTCCGTTGCTGATTGGCGCAGGCGCAGCGGCGGCCGGCATAGCGACCTACGAAGCTGTGCGCTGATTCGGCGCGCGTTACGGGCAGCGCCGGCCTCCTGACCGGCTGTAGCGAGAGCCTCTGGCGCTCGCAGTTCAGCGCAAAGCACAAAACCACCCCTCTGAGACTGGTCCCATAAAGTCGCCTGCCTCTGTCCGCCTGATAGATTCGTTAGAGGGCCGCGCTCAGCGCCAAGCGTTGCGGCGCGCCCGCATGAGCCCATGCTCCATCCGACTGAAGATCTTCGAATTCAACGGACCCAGGTCGTTCTCCCGCCGGTATTCCTCGAGGAGGAGCTGCCAGTCACCGAAGCCGCGTCAGATACCATTTACAACGCGCGCAACGAAATAAAAGCCATCCTCGATGGCCAGGACGACCGCCTCATCGTTCTCGCTGGTCCGTGCTCCATCCACGACACAAAGGCCGCTCGCGAATACGCGGGCCTGCTCAAAGGCGCCATCGACGAATTCGCCGCCGACCTTCGCATCGTCATGCGTGTCTACTTCGAAAAGCCCCGCACCACCATCGGATGGAAAGGACTCATCAACGATCCCCACCTCGACGGCACATACAAAATCAACGACGGCCTGCGCCTTGCGCGCCACCTGCTGCTCGACCTGGCTGAGACAGGCGTGCCCGCTGGAACCGAATTCCTCGACATGATCTCGCCGCAATACATTGCCGGGCTGGTCTGCTGGGGCGCCATCGGCGCGCGCACCTCCGAGAGCCAGGTTCATCGCCAGCTCGTCTCCGGCGTCTCCTGCCCGGTGGGCTTCAAGAACGCGACCTCCGGCGACGTCCAGGTGGCAATCGACGCCGTGCTCTCCGCGTCTTACTCGCACACCTTTCTCGGCCACACGCATCACGGCCAGTCGGCGATCTTCGTAACCAAAGGCAACCCCGATTGCCACATCATCCTGCGCGGCGGCCGCAAAACCGTCAACTACACGGCCAATTGCGTTGCCGAAACCGCTGCCCTCATGCAGAAGACAGGCATCGCGCCACGCATCATGATCGACTGCAGCCACGCCAACAGCGGCAAGGATTACCGCCGTCAGGCCATTGTCTGCCGCGACGTTGCGGCTCAAATCGCCGCCGGCAATCGCAACATCATCGGCGCCATGATCGAGAGCAATCTCGTTGCCGGCGCGCAAGAGCTCGTCCTCGGCCAGCCGCTCGTCTACGGCCAGAGCATTACCGATGGCTGCATCGACTGGACTGAGACGCGCACGCTGCTGGCCGAACTCGCCGCCGCCGTGCGCGCGCGCCGCAAATCCAAGCCAGCACGCAAATAGGCCGGCGCGCTCATCCGCACCGGCCCGTCACTTGCTCACTCTTTCACTTCTTCACTTAACCGTTCACGCCGTCCCCATCACAACCGTGTGTGGGCTCATGGGAATCGGATGCGCCGTAATCCCGCCAAGCCCCGCCTCGCTGTACATCGCTGAAAGCTCCGCGAACGTATACGCGTCACCTTCCGCGGTCGTTGTCAGCATCGTCATTGCGAAGGCCGCTGGCATCGGCGGCGACACGCGATCCTCATTCGGCACAAACTCCAGCGTCGCCGCGCGCCCGCCCGGCTTGAGCGCCGCGCGGACCTTTTTCAGAAGCCCGACGTTCGTGGGTTTGTCGAAGTGGTGCAGGAAGTTGGTCAACAGCACTGCGTCGTACGGCCCCTTGAAGTCCACTTCGAAGGCGCTGCCCGGAAGCATGTCGTAGCGGTCCTTCACGCCGGCCTTCTCGGCATTTCTCAGCGCCACGCGCAGCACCGGCGCCCAATCCAGTCCCGTCACATGCGCTTGCGGATTCTGCTTCGCAATCTCGATGCCGAACAATCCGTGCCCTGCCGCAATGTCCAAAACGCGCATCGGCCCATAGTGGCCATCCAGCACAACTTTGCCCAGCGGCCCGGCCATGGGCCCCATCATCGGCGCCATCTTCTCCGCAAACTCCACCCAAAGCGGATTCTCTGGCTCAACCGTGCCCGCGCCTGGAAGATGTGTCCGGCCCTTGCGCACAATTTCCGCTAGTTGTGCGTCGGCACTCCTAATCGCATCCTCGCTGAGGAAATGCGCAACCGATGCCATGCACGCGGGCGACGCCGGATCGAGGAAGGCTGCGCTCGACGGCGTGTGTTTGTAGTGACCGTTCTCCTTGGCCAGCACTCCATTGATCACCAGAAAATCGCACAGGATGCGAATACCGCGTTCCGATGCCGAGCAGTGGCGCGCGATCGACGCCGCATCTCCCGGTCCTTTGCCGACGGCGCGAAATACGTCCAGATCGATAGCCGCCTTCAGGGCCGCGGTGCGTTGGTGTGCCTGCACCATTTCGAAGACGATGCCTGGATTGAGCGGAGCTTCCGCAGGATTGCCTGTTTGCATGGTTGACCTCCTCTTTCGCTCGGCGAGATGAGTGGATTTTTGGGGAGCCCAGGGGCCGGGCTCACAAAGTGTATCATTCGCTGCGTCCCATCGCAGAGCAGCCCTCTACGCCTCATCACACAGCAAGCCTCACCGCGCCGGCGCGATACATTGAAAGGTTGTGCGCCTCCGCTTTTCGATCATCCGCCTGCGCGAAAAATCGCTCCCACGCGCGATCCTGCTGTCGGTGGGCGCATTTGCCCTCAGCCTGCGCCTTGCCGGCTTTCCCTACATCGAAAACCTTCACGGTTCGCGATGGCAGATTCTTGCCTTGCTCGTCGCCGCCTGGGGAATGGCGGAAACCGCCCGCTGTCTGCAACGCCAATGGAGCCTGTATCACGCGGGCGTGATGATCCTGCTGTACGCCAACTTGATGATCCTGGCTGCAATCGTCATGCTGCTGGCCATCGGTTGAGAAACGCCCTGTGCATTGGAGGGGGCAAAGTGTTAGCTTGGCATTTCATACGGCGAGTTCGAGCCATCCGGGCGCCTCGCCGCCAGGCATGGGCGCGTAAGTCGAACGGCGGCCACGCGGCGCGTGCCCAACTTGAATTTTGCGGGAGGAATCGATGTTTAAGGGATTTCGGGAATTCATTCTCCGTGGCAACGTAGTCGACCTGGCAGTCGCCGTCATCATCGGCGCTGCCTTCAACTCGATTGTGTCCTCGTTCGTCGCTGACGTGTTGAATCCGCTGATCGCTGCAACCGTCGGCAAGCCTGATTTCAGCACTGTGATTTTGCACGTCGCCGGTGGTGAGATCAAAGTCGGCAACTTCTTTAATGCCGCAATTTCGTTCCTCATTGTGGCCATTGTTGTCTACCTCGCTATCGTGGCGCCAATGAACGCGATCCACGGGCGCGGCAAGAAGACCGAAGCCGCGGCTCCCACTACAAAAACCTGTCCGGAATGTCTGAGCGAGATTCCGCTGGCAGCCCGGCGCTGCGCGCATTGCGCACAGCCCGTCGTTTGATCAAAGGCTCGCTCGGCTCGAAGGGCTCGCTCAATGAATCATGGTGTTGTCGCTGGTGTCGCTCTACTTGCTTCAGTTCTGATTTCCGAATCTTCTTTCCGCCCTTCGGCGGCGCAATCAGCGCCGCAGGGCAGTTTCGGATACGCCGATTTCCGCGCGGAAGCAAAACTTGAAGAAAAGTTCCTCGCCGTACCCGACGCCAAGCTCGCCGGCGAGGAACTCAAAGAGCTAACCGCCTCGCCGCATCTTGCCGCAACGCCCGGGGACCGTAAGACCGCCGAGTACGTGGCGCGCAAGTTCCGCGCTGCAGGCCTTGAGACGGAAATCGTTCCCTACCGCGTGCTTCTCGACCAGCCGGAAACTGTCCGCGTGGAAGCCTGGGACGACGCTGGACGACTGCTCATGACCGGGCCTACGCGCGAGCATGTCAACGGCGATCCTCAACAGAACAACCCGCACATCGTGATGCCCTACAACAGCTCTTCGGCATCAGGCGACGTGACCGGCGACGTTGTCTATGCAAACTTCGGGCGACCCGAAGACTTCAATGAGCTTGCGTCCCGCCACATCGACCTTCACGGCAAAATCGTGATCTGCCGCTATGGCGTTAACTTTCGCGGTGTCAAGGTCTACCTCGCTGAGCAGCGTGGCGCCGTTGGTGTCATCCTCTACTCCGATCCCGCTGACGACGGCTACGTGAAAGGCGACCCTTATCCCGCAGGTCCATGGCGGCCTGATACCGCGGTGCAGCGCGGATCGGTCCAGTTCCTCTTCAGGTATCCAGGCGATCCTGAAACTCCCGGATTCGCCTCCACGCCCGATCTGCCTGACTCTGCCCGGGTCACGAATGTCGCAGGGCTCGACGGCAATCAGCCCGGCATCGTCTCTATTCCCCTCAGCTATCACGATGCGGCGCCTATCCTGAAGGCGCTCAAGGGCCCAGATGCGCCGAAGGACTGGCAGGGTGGTCTGCCTTTCTCCTACCACCTCGGCCCGGCGGGGGTGCGACTGCACATCGTCTTAAATCAGGACGAGCAGCGCCGCGTCATCTGGGACGTGATTGGGAAAATCGAAGGCTCCCAATACCCCGACTCCTGGGTCATTGTCGGCAATCATCGCGATGCGTGGGTCTTCGGCGCAGTCGATCCCTCCAGCGGCACAGCCGCGATGCTCGAGGCCGTTCACGGCCTGGGCGCGCTCCTGCGTCAAGGCTGGCGTCCAAAGCGCACCATCGTTTTCTGCAGTTGGGATGCCGAGGAGGAAGGCCTAATCGGCTCTACCGAATGGGTTGAGCAACAGGGCCGCGCTCTCGACCACGCCGTCGCGTACTTCAACGTCGACGTTGCGGTTTCGGGCCCCAATTTCTCCGGTTCAGCAGTCCCGTCGCTCAAGGAGTTCATTCGCAGCATCGCCCGTTCGGTGCCAAGTCCGGTGGAGGGGTCTGTTTATTCGCAGTGGATCCGCATGCCAAACGCCGCTAACGAGCATCGCGGCTCCAATGCGCCGCCCATCGCCGGCGAAGAAGTCCATGTCGGCGATCTCGGCTCCGGTTCCGATTTCACGCCGTTCCTGCAACACGCAGGCGTGCCCGCGACCGACGTCACTTCCAACGGACCCTTCGGCGTTTATCACTCCGCCTTCGACGACTTTGCCTGGTACACGCAGAATGCCGATCCCGATTTTGCCTACCTCCAGGAGATGGCGCGCGTGCTGGGCCTCGAAGCCATGCGTATGGCCGATGCCGATGTGCTGCCCTTCAACTATGTGGACTACGCCCGAGAAATCTCCACGTATATCCAGGCCGCAAAGCGCAAGGCTGCTGACGACGGGCTCAGTTCGCTCGACTTCGCATCCGCCGAAGCCGCCGCATCTCGTTTCGAGGCTGCCGCCCGGCGAGCCTATTCGCTCCAAGTCGCCCCGCCTAGCGATCCGGGCAATCTGAATCTTGCCCTCCGCCAGACTGAGGCAGCGCTGCTCTCGCCCGCGGGCCTTCCCGGTCGCCCGTGGTACCGCCATGTCATCTACGCTCCAGGCGAACTCACCGGCTACTCTGCCGTCGTCCTTCCCGGTGTCAATGAGGCCGTTGACGCGCGCAACCTGGCCTTGGCCGCCCAGCAACTATCCGTGCTGGTTCAAGCACTTGACCGCGCCACTTACGTGCTCAACTCGGCCCACTGAGACCCCCACTGCAACGTCCTGCCCAGCTCTTATTACGCTCGTAACGTCTCGCTCCCACCGGGAGTTCGGTGCCCCTTACGCCAACAGGCCATCCGCTCACACAGACGAGCCATTTCCCATCGATCCATCGCGGCGCTATCGTCCTCACTCATGCTGCTGAATTAGTCCAACACATCCACGGCAGCACATTTGGGGAAAGATGCTACATGGTTGACTTCTTGCTTGGGTTCGCTTTCGTCGCGATGATCCTTTCACCGGCAATTTTGGTGTCGGTTCACCGGGGCCGAACTCACAGGCGCGACAACTGAGCGAGGAACTCCTGGAGGCTCCGATGGTTGACTTGGTGATTGAACTGACCTTGATCGTTGCGGTCCTGCTGCCGCTCATTGCCACCTCGCTGCAGCCGGTCCGGGCGGTCAGCCGCAGCGGTTCAGGTAGGCTTTTCCGATTCCGGCGCAGCAGTTAACTCCAGCCCGCCGTAACCACTCCATTTCCACGGCAAACATCCGTCTCACGTGAGGTATCTCTCGCTCCTCGGCCCCCTCGCTGATCCGTTCTCCCCTCAGTCGATTAGTCCCTAAGTTCCTGCATTCTCGGTCCCTTGTTTCCCGCCAGAGCCTTTTTTCTATTCCTTCCTCCCCTAGTCCCTGATTTGACCCACAGCGTTCCGGCCCGTATCGTTAAAGAGGTAACATCATGAAGCTTTCCCCGAACACGATTCGAATCAGCATCGCGGTTGTCGTCATTCTCGGCACCATCGGCTGGCTGGCCTACAGCGGTTACGGCTCCAGCAAGAGCTATTACGTCACCATCGCCGAACTTGGCGGCATGGGCGACAAGGCCTATCACAGCAACCTCCGCGTGGAGGGGTTCGTTCAGCCCGGCTCCATCCAGCAGGATGGCACGCACGTCGATTTCGTCCTCAACGAGTACGAGAGCCACTCGCCGAAAGCTGCTTCAGGCCGCATCCTCAAGGTCAGCTACAAGGGGACTGAGCCGCCGCCCGACACATTCAAGGACGACGCCCAGGCCCTCGCTGAAGGCACTTATGGCCGCGACGGCGTCTTCCACGCCGCGGTGCTTCAGGCCAAGTGCGCCAGCAAGTATGCTCCACAGCAGCCTGGGGCCACGCCCTCCGCTCCCGCCAGTGCCAAACCGGCCACGGCATCGGCTCCGGCGGCCGCGCCTCCCGCTCCAGCCCAAACAGCCGCCAACTGATCGAATGAACGCGAACGCCTCCGAAGCCGGCAGCACAAACCTTTGCGCGCGGCTCGATCAGGTGTCGAAGCTATTCGGCAGTTTTGCCGCGCTCCGCCAGGTCTCGCTCGATCTTGAGCCCGGCCGCTGTTACGTGCTCCTCGGCGAAAACGGCGCCGGCAAGTCCACGCTCCTCCGCATTCTGGCGGGCCTTTTGCGCCCCACGCTCGGCACGGTGCGCCTCTTCGGCGGCTCTCAGCCCCACGATGCGCGTGCCCGCATCGGCTACATGAGCCACGCGCCCATGCTCTACGACGAGCTCACCGCGCGGGAGAATCTTCGCTACTTCCGCAGCCTCTATCCCGGCCGCGACTGCCTCACGCCCGCCGACGCGCTGCGTCAGGTCGGCCTCGACCCCGATCTCAATCGCCTGCTCGGCCAGTACTCACAGGGAATGCGCCAGCGCACTTCGCTTGCGCGCGTGCTGCTATCCGTTCCCCAACTGCTTCTGCTCGACGAGCCTTTCTCCAACATGGACGTCGAGAGCGCCCGCCAGATGGTTCAGCTCCTCGCGGGCTTCCGCCAATCGGACCGCACTATCGTCCTCACCACGCACCAGCGCGAGCTCGCTGCCCCCATCGCAGATTTCGTCATCACCCTTCACGCCGGCCGTGTCGCGTCTGTCGACAGAGGGAGTCCCACGCTATGAAGACCAACGGCGCGCGCTTTCTCGAATCCCTGAGCATCGCGTTCGAACTCCGCGAGTACGAAGTCGATGTGGACGATCTCTCTGCGATCGCGGTGGCGAAGAAGATCGGGATGCCCGCCGAGCAGGTCTTCAAAACTCTGCTGACGACCGACGGCGCGCACAGCTACGTTTTCGCCGTCATCCCCGGCGATGCCGCGCTCGATTTCAAAAAGCTCGCCCGTCTCGCCGGCTGGCGCAAAGCTGAAATGGCCCCGCTCAAAGACGTGCAGCCATTAACCGGCTACATCCGCGGCGGCGTTACTATCTTCGGCGCGAAAAAAGCCTACCCAGTCTTCGTCGATGAAACCGCAATCCTCTTCGATCGCATCAGCGTCTCTGCCGGAACGCGCGGCACGCAGTTGATCCTCGCGCCCGACGACTATCTCCGCGCAGCCGCAGCGCTGGGCGAACTCACTCAGACCGCCGACCTCACCAAGGACGTGAAATCATCCGCTTCGGAGGGCCACGCCGCATGACACGCGCCCTCTTCACGCATCTCGTCAAGGATCTACGCATCGAGTGGCGCACCCTCGACGCCATGATCTCCATGCTCTTCTTCTCTGGCCTGGTCGTGGTGCTCTTCTCCATCGCGTTCGATCCGCGCGGCGCCTTTTCGCAGCAGATCGCAGGCGGCGTTCTCTGCGTGGCCACCATGTTCGCCTCGGTCAGCGCCCTCAATCAGGCCTGGGCTCGCGAAATTCGTCACCAGGTCATGGACGCGCAGCGCATGGTCCCCTCTCCCGGCGCCGAACTTTACCTCGCCAAGGTTCTCGCCAACTTTTTCTTCGTCACCATCGTCCAGATCGTCCTCGCGCCCTTCTTCTTCGTCTTCTACAACCTTCATATTGCCGGCGACGCGTGGCAGTTGGGGCTCGTCCTTCCGCTCGGCACGTGGGCACTGGTCGCCAACGGAGTCTTCTTCGCCGCGCTTTCCATCGGCAGCCGCAACCGCGAGCTTCTCCTCTCGCTCATCCTCTTTCCCATCTTCATTCCCGCCCTTCTCGCCATGGTGCAGGCCACCGGCGCCATTTTCACCGGCGACAGCGACCCCACTCTATGGATCAAGATGCTGCTCGGCTACGACATCATCTTCACAACGGCGAGCCTGCTGCTGTTCGACGTGATCTTCCATGCTGAGTAGTCCCGCGCTACTCCCGGCTTGTGGCTTTTGACGCAGCGCGAAGACAAGGCACCCCAAGTCTCGACCGCCGCTTTGCGCATACAAAAAACAGGGGCCTTGAACGGCCCCTGCTCTTCGTTTCGGAGTTATCTGCAATTCACTGTTGGTTGGGTTGGCTGCCCGGTAAGGGGAGCCGCTGCCTCGTCGCAGGTTGTGTGTTGGCGTCCGTCGTCTGGTCCGCTCCGGCCGCTGGGGCCTGACCCACAATCCCGTTGTCGCCCGCGCCCGAGTTCGTTGCCTGCTGGTTGGCGTTCGCATTCGCCGTCGCCATGGCGTCCAGCTCCGACTTGCGGTACTTCGGCGCGCTCACGTAGCCGTGAATGTGATCCTTCGAGACGTCGTTAATTACGATCTCGATGGGCTGCGGGCTGTCGCTCTCGTAGAACATCGACGGCTGGAATAGATTTACGTGCTTGGTCTGCAGGTTGCGGTCGTCCACCATCAGCATCAGGTCGGCATAGCCGCGCTTGGCGTTGGCTTTGCGCAGGCTGATCCCCACCGGGCCTTCGTGCTTGAACTCTTTCGACTTCTGGATGTCGAATTCAAAGTAGTTGCGCTCGCCCTTCTTCTCGAGCACCACAAGCTCGTCGTGTGTTTTTGCAATCGACCCGGTCAGCTCGGTGCGCGTGTTTGTCAGGTCGGTGCGCGCGTCCGCAATCTGCTGGTCCTCCGCGTCGATCCGCTTGCCCTGGGCGTCCAGTTGCGACTGCAGCTTGCCGAATCGCGGATCGGGGCGTGCTGCGCGATGCTCCGACGGCCGGCGGCCGCCGGCCCTCTCGACGGGAGCGGACTCCGGCGGCTTGGTCTGGTTGCTCGCTTCGAGCGAATTCACGTGCGCGGTCAGCGCTTCCAGCTGCATGTGCGTCGAGTTCAGCTGCGCCGTCATTTGCGAGTTCTGATCCGTCATATTCTGCGCCACGCTGTGTTCATGCACGGCGTAGCCAATGCCTGCCCCGGCAATCGCCACTGCGGCAACAATCGGGCCCACGATTTTCATCAGAAGGGGCGAGTGTGTCGAACTCAGGGAATTTTCCATCATGTTGAAACCTCCACAGACAACTCCACCCGCCTCTTACAGCACGCCTGATTCCAAATCGTGAAGATCGCAACCCCTTTTGTTATCTGAGATTTTCCACAAGGGCGCCCACCATGCCATATGGCAAGAATTTCCCGCCCCCCGGAAATTTTTGCCCGGTACGCCGCGACTTGCCCACCATTGCCAACTCAGCCGGTGGGTTCGCAAAAGCTAGCGCGAGAACATTCCTGTTTAGAATGAATGAAGTACGGGAGATTTGCCGCGTGAATGGCTACACGATTGATCTCAGACTGGCACCGGGAATCGCGATGCCGGTGCGGAGGACTTCCAAAAAAGCACATTAAGTTATTTAAAAATAAGCATTTGATGGCAAGTCCAGCGCAAGGAAGAATTCTGCACAAGAAAAGTGCGGTTAACCGATGAAAAAAGCTGCGCTTGTTATGCAAAGGCCGAGAAGTGGCCCTGCCTCGATGGCCTTCAAGTGATCTTCAGCCTGTGTCTACCTGCCTCATCCCTCCAGCAGGCTCGGCGGCCCACCCCGGCCCATCCTTCTCCGCATCCACCTCCATCGCCGCCTGTGTGCTGCGCATCCTCTCAAATTTCGGCCAGCCCCTGAGGGCCTCAAGTCGCGGATCCGCCAACATTTGAAATAACCACGGGCAGCGGTTCTCGTTTGCTGTACACAGTTAATCAACCGCCCGATCCGGCTCACCCAGCGCGACGTACGCGGCTGCTTGAAATGTATGCATCACAAAGCGCTCGCGGCTCAGCCATTCAGCTGCTCCAGCAGTGCTCGCGCTTCCTCGTCGCGCCCGGCACACGCCAACGCGTACGCATGCACCGCCATTGCCAGATCGAAGTGCGCCGATCGCGCGCTCAGCGCCCGCGCCAGCTCCGCCGCCCGGTCCGCCTCGCCGTTGTAACCCAGGATGATCGCGCCGTACAAAAGCGCGCCGTCGTGCTCCGCGAATTGCCCAATCGCCTTGCGAATCTGTTCCACGCTCGCCTCTCGCTCGCCCGCAAGGTGCAGCGCCCATGCAAACCGCTCTTCGAGCCAGGGCGAGAACGGATCGGCCTCAATCGTCGCGCGCAGCAGGTCAATCGCCTCGCCAAAGCGGTGCCTGCTCAGCAAGAACATCGTGCGCACCCGTGTGATCCACGGATCGTGCTCGAGATGCGCGGAGCGCGCAAAAGCGTCGAGCGCCGCCGGCATGTTCCTATCCACATGGAAATAGACCCATCCCAGCGCGGGTAGCAGCGCGTCCGCGTTCTCCGCCGATTCAGGAATTTGTTCTGCCGCCCGGCGCACCTGGCCCGCCGCGACCGTTGGCGGCATAAAGCCATAGATCTCCTGCATCACGCAAAGATGCGTCAGATCGATGCGCGCCCCCATCAGTTCGGGATCCAGTTCGATCGCGCGTTGCAGGCGGCCCATTGCATCCTGCATCCGGTGCCGCGTGAGAGACTGCCACTCATGATGCGCGCGCAGATAGAGTTCGTGTGCCTCGCGCCGCTGGGGAGAGGCTTCGCGCACGGTTGTGGCCGCCGTGGCTGAGATGGAAAGCCCGCCTGAATGAATGCGGCAGGCGACCCTATTCACCAGGTCCGACTCGAGCTCTATGATCCGGCCCCGCTCCGCGGTTAGATCTTCGATCCACAGCTGCACGCCTTCAGGCGCCTGGATCATCTCGGCACGCAGCCTGAATCGTTCTGGCATAGCTTGCAAAACGCCATCGAGAACGAAATCGGCTCCGAGCGCCTCGCCGATGCCGCGCGCAGCGAGTCCCCGCCGGGCCAGCGTTAGCGCTGAGTCCCGCGCCACCACATTCGCCGCAAATGGGGCGCTGCCTAAAGCCGCTGCAGTTTCCTCGGCGATTGCCGGTCCGAGATACTCCGGAACACCATACCCATTCGCAAACGGCAGGATGACAAGTCGCGCCGGGGCGCGAGCCGGTCGCGCATCAACCGCCTGCACGGCCGTGATGCGGTATCCCCGCTTGTACACGCATTCGATGCAGTCCGCAGGCTGCAGCCGCGCGCGCAGCGACGCAACGCACTTCGCAACCATGTCGCTCGATGCCGGTTCCCTAACCCACACAGCGCGCTTCAGCTCGAGCGGGCTTACGATCTCACCGGCCCGATTCAGCAGCAGACGCAGAACCGCCGCTTCCTCCTGGGGCAACTTGAGCGGCGTCTCCCCGCGCAGGAGCGTCCCATCAGCCTCGAGCCTCAGCCCCGCAAACCAATACCGAAGCGGCCGTCCATCGGCCGGCGCCGCCGAAAAGCGGTTCATAGAAACCAACGCAGTTCCAGTCAATCCTCGACGGGAGCCGGTCGGAATCGAGCTGAATCCTCTCGACTCATCGCCGACAGCAGCGAGGGTCACTTCGCAAACGTCTGGGCAACGCAAAACCATTGCAGCAAACCGGAGATCTTCCAGTCGGCACGCAACCGGGCAGCAGCCGCCGCAGCGGCCGATAAACCCAATAACCTGATCGATGGATCAATTATCTACCTCGATTAGGTTGCGAGGCCGGTTGTCGTAGGACATTTAACGCAGGAAGTAATCCGCGCGAGGTTACTGCGCGCCGGCGAACTTCGCTCCGGCACGATTAGCTGGAACCTAGAGGCTGGAAGCTGCCGTTACGCCTTGCCGATCACCTTCGCAAGCGTGGCGCCGATCTCAGCCGGCGAGACTACCACGTGAATGCCCGCCGCGCTCATGGCCTTCATCTTGCCTGCGGCCGTGCCTTGTCCGCCGCTGATGATGGCCCCGGCGTGTCCCATGCGGCGCCCCGGCGGCGCGGTCTGGCCGGCGATGAAGCCCACCACCGGCTTTTTCACATGCTGCTTCACGAACTCGGCTGCCGCTTCCTCAGCCGTTCCGCCGATCTCGCCGATCATGACGATGGCTTCGGTATCTGGATCGTCGTTGAGCAGCCGCAGCGCATCGATGTGCGTCGTGCCGACAATGGGATCGCCGCCGATGCCGATCGCCGTCGACTGCCCGATGCCGCGCTGCGTGAGCTGGTGTACAGCCTCATACGTCAGCGTGCCCGAGCGCGACACAATCCCGATCGATCCTTCCTTGTGAATGCGTCCCGGCATGATGCCGATCTTCGCCTTTCCCGGCGAGATCACACCGGGGCAATTCGGCCCAACCAGCCGCGACTTCGACGTCTTCAGCTTGGCCCACACCTTCACCATGTCGAGAGTGGGAATTCCCTCGGTGATGCATACGATCAGCGGAATTCCCGCGTCCTCGGCTTCGAGAATCGCGTCGGCGGCAAACGGCGGCGGCACAAAGATCATCGTCGCGTTCGCGCCCGTTTTCGCCGCGGCCTCCGTCACGGTGTTGAATACGGGCCAGCCCTCGTGTGTCGTTCCGCCTTTTCCCGGCGTCACCCCTCCCACCACCTTGGTACCGTATTCCGCGCAGCCCATGGCATGGAAGGTGCCTTCCTTGCCGGTGATCCCCTGCACAATCAGCCGCGTATTGTTATCAACCAAAACCGACATCTCTATGCCCCCGCAGCAGCGGCCACTACTAATTCGGCTGCCTCTTTCATCGTTGCACCCACCTGGAAGTTCAGCCCCGATTCCTTGAGAATCTTGCGGCCCTCTTCCACATTCGTGCCTTCGAGCCGCAGCACGATTGGCACCTTCACGTGCAGGTTGCGCGCCGCCGCCACCACGCCCGTAGCCAGCCTGTCTACGCGCAGAATGCCGCCAAAAATATTGATGAAGATCGCCTTCACGTGCGAGTCAGCGAGGAGAATTCCGAAGGCGTGCTCAATCTGCTCCTGCGTCGCTCCGCCGCCCACGTCGAGAAAGTTGGCCGGGCTGCCGCCGGCGTACTGAATTATGTCCATCGTCGCCATGGCCAGGCCAGCGCCGTTCACCATGCACGCAATGGTGCCGTCGAGCTTGATGTAGTTGAGCGCATACTTGCTGGCCTCCACCTCCAGCGGATCCTCTTCGGCGATGTCGCGCAGTGCCTTGATCTCGGGATGGCGGAACAATGCGTTGTCGTCGAAGTTGATCTTGGCGTCGAGCGCGAACAATTTTCCGTCGGTCGTGGTGATGAAAGGATTGATCTCGACGAGCGAAGCGTCCGTCTCGACGAAAGCTTTGTACAGGCTCTGGAAGAAGCTGACGGCGTGATTGATCTGTGCCGGCTTCAATCCGAGCGCGAATGCCAGCTTGCGCGCCTGCCACGCGCCGAATCCCACGGCCGGGTCGATCGTCTCCTTGAAAATCGCGTCAGGAGTCTTCGCCGCCACTTCTTCAATCTCCATGCCGCCGGCCTGCGATGCCATGAAGACCAGCTTGCCCGTCGCGCGGTCGAGCACAATGCCCAGGTAGAGCTCGCGTTCAATCGCCGCAGTCTCCTCGATGAGGAGGCGCTGCACCTTCTGCCCCTGGGGCCCGGTCTGGTGCGTCACCAGCTGCATGCCCAGGATGTTCTTGGCATGAAGCTCGGCGCTCTCTCGCGTCTTCGCCACTTTCACGCCGCCGCCCTTGCCGCGGCCGCCGGCGTGAATCTGTGCCTTCACCACCACGCCCGAAGCGCCTTCCGCAAAAAGTTTGCGCGCCACGTCGTTGGCTTCTTCCAGCGTGTTGGCCATTTCGCCTTTCGGCACAGGCACGCCGTACTTCGCCAGGATTTCCTTTGCTTGATATTCGTGGATTTTCATCGTGGATGGTTATCGTCCAGGTTGGTGTCAGTTGTGGGGATGCGCGGCACAAGCCGTCGAGTGCAGGGCCAGCGTGACCCCGGCAGCCGGTAAGTTCATAGTATCTTGGCGGCCAAAGGAGGAGCAATTCGGAACCCGCATCGCGCGCCGCCTGTACCATGAAAAGATATGACGCGGTTGAATGAATTGCTGAAGCCGATGGCCGAGGATGGCGCATCGCTCAGCCGCGAACAGGCGGCCGAGGTGCTCGAGGAGATTTTGGCCGGCGACGTGCCTGAAGTAGAGACCGCCTCACTGCTTGCCGTGTTGGCTACTCGCGGCGAGCAGGCGCCCGAACTTGCCGGCTTTGTCGACGTGATGCGGCGGCACTCCACGCCCATCCCCTTCACCGATGCCGAGCGCGAAGAGCTCGTCGACTGCGTGGGGACGGGCGGCGGCGGGCCGCAGACCTTCAATATCTCGTGCGGCGCCGCGCTCGTGGCTTCGGCTGCCGGCGCCCGCGTTGCCAAGCACGGCAATCGCGCCGTCACCTCGCGCTGCGGCGCCGCCGATGTCCTCGAAGCGCTCGGCGTGCCCATCGAACTCTCTCCGGAACTCGCGGTCGAGTGCCTCCGCGAGACGGGTTTCGTTTTCCTCTTCGCGCCGCTCTATCACCCCGCGATGAAAGCGCTCGGGCCGCTTCGCCGCGCGCTTGGCTTCCGCACCATCTTCAACCTCGTAGGTCCGCTCACCAATCCGGCCCACGCGCGCACGCAGGTGATCGGCGTGCTCGCGCCCAGTCGCGTTCTCCTCGTGGGACGCGCGCTGGCCCAGCTCGGCGCCAGGCGCGCCTTTGTTGTCCATGGCACTGACGGCATCGACGAGCTGACCACCACGGGTGAGTCCGTCGTAGCGCGTGTGGAGGAAACGGACTCAGGCCAGCCGGAGCTGAAAGCCGCGCGCATCACCCCGGAGATGGCCGGGCTGACACGCACCACGCTCGATCACTTCATTGGCGGCGATATAGCCACTAACAAGGCGCTGCTCTACGACGTTCTCACCGGGATTCCGGGCGCGCGGCGCGACATCGTTCTGCTGAACTCGGCAGCGGTGCTGGTGGCTGCGGGGCTCGCCGGCGATCTGAAGGAAGGCGTGGCAAAGAGTGCGGAGGCCATCGACTCCGGCGAGGCCGCGGCGACGCTCGCAAAGCTCCAGCAGTTTGGGGCGAACCACTCTTCAAGATCCAACTAAAAACCATTCCCATACGTCAACTCAGTACAAGCGGAAATTCTTGTCGCAAGCTGCGTTATCCTTGTGCGTTCATGGAAAGTGGGGGATAAATCGATGTCTGCGAAATTAAGAATCGCCTCGATTGCAATAATGGCCGGATTTATCTGGGCCGGCCTGGCTTCGGCGCAAACCATTCAGATCAATCGCGAGAATAAGACGATCGCCATCAGCACAACCGACGAGGCGACAACCGTGGCGGATATTGCCGCTGTCACCGTCGGGTTTGAGGTTTACGATGCCGATTTCGAATCAACCTATGCAGATGGCGGCAAGATATCGCACGCGGTTCTCGATGCACTGCACAAGATCGGGATCGACGACAAAAACATCGAGAGTTCCGGCCAGGGTTTGGAACAAAACACGAGCTTTGATGACAAGGACAAGCCCGACCAGCGTGCAAAGAAACAGTTCGTCATGCGCCAATCCTGGGAGGTGAGCGTGCCTCCATCGGCGGCTGCTGAAGTGATTCGCGTTTCGATTGCGGCGGGCGCGAACAAGAGCGGCGCAATTGACTGGAGGTGCTCCGATCGTAGGGCTCTTCAGGCCAAAGCCGCCGAAAATGCGTTGGTGAAGGCGCGCGCAGTCGCAAGCCAAATGGCTGACGGATTGCATGTGAAGCTTGGAGATTTGATTTACGCAAGTAACGAAACGCCAAGCGTGAAACTCTACATTCCACGGCCGGGGCTAACCCTCTATACCGAAAGTGCTTCGGTTGCATCCTCCGCGAACTTGCTACCAACTCTCGAAATCCGCCCCCAGACCGTCCGCGAAGAAGCCACCGTCTATGCCGTCTTCGCCATCGAGTAGGGACCAACGGATCGAGGTTGCCCCATCCTAAACGCATTTGCGTTAAGGGGTGGGTCCGCCTACAGCAGCCCCGACCGCCCAGCCAAACGCTTCGCAAAAAGCCACGACAGCATTGAAACGAAAAGTGCCAGGGCAACCCATCCGGCCGGTTCCATAGCGCGCGCGGTGGCGGCACTCAGTTGCATTTGCACAGATGCGCGCTCTTGCGCGGCGGTCAGGACGGCGCGCACCAACTCAAATCCGCTCCAGCAAAGAACAGCGACCGCCAGCACGATTCCCGGCAGGGCGCGCAGCCACGGAAAGGGAATCGGCTTGGGCATTGCTGCCTCATCCCGCACCCGCTCCATCGTCGCCGCCAGAAAGCCGGAAGAGGGAATCAATTCCTCTTCATCGGCGAGAATCGAGTCCATCGCGCCGTGATCTGTCTCCGGATTGGGATTGCGCTTCATTGCAGCATCTCCTTTTCGGGCCGAAACGGCGAGCTCAGCAGCGGCGAGCTCTGTTCGTTGAGGTGCGGAAATCTCTTTTGCAGCAGCTCCCGGCCTCGCGCCAGGCGTGCTTTCACGGTCCCTTCAGGCAAACCCATGGTGCGCGACGCGGCAGCCACGTCCATCTCATGAAAGTAGTAGAGGACTACCGGCTCGCGATAACGCGCGGGCAGGGCCATCACGGCCCTTCTCACCGCTTCCTGGATTTGCTTCTCGGCCAGTCCTTCGTGCTGCGTAGCAGGGCCAGCCGGCTCGGCCACCTCTTCGAGCGGCACATTGACTGCGGGAAACCGCTGCAGCTCGGAGCGAAACACGTTTGCTGCAAGCGCGAACAGCCACGTCGAAAAGCTCGACTCGCGCCGCCACATCGATAGCCCCCGCCATGCGCACAGAAAGGCATCTTGCGCCATCTCCTCGGCGCGCCCGCGGTCGCGGCAGTAGCGCCAGGCCATATTTACCAGCGGTCCCTGCCAGCGTCGAACAATGCCCTCGAAGGCCTGCACCTCGCCGGACAGAACTCGGTTTACATCGGCCAGGTCTTCTTCGGCGCTGATCGCGGCGCGCATCTCGAAAGCGCTCCTCTCGAACCTGTGAGACCGCTCTAAACCCGGCCCGGTTGCATTTTCTCCGGAAAATCTTCCTGCAAAGATTATGCAACCGGACGCGGCTTCCTCGTGTCCTACCTGGCGCATGGGAAAATTCCCAGCGAGGAGGAAGTGATGTTCTGGGGGAATGGTCCAGAGATGTTTGGGATTCTGATTCCGGTCGTGGCCATTGTGTCGACATTCACATTTGTCATCGTGGTCCACTGGGTCGACAGCCAGCGCAAGGAGCGCGAGGCCTATTACAAAGCGGAAACGCTCCGGCGTGTGACCGAGGCCTCAGGCGAGGGGGCCAAATCAGCCCTCGAACTGATGCGGGAGGATGAGCGGCTCAAGCGCATCCACGCCCGCGAGGGCATGAAGATCGGCGGCTTGGTCAACCTCGGCGTAGGAGTGGCACTGATGATCTTCCTGCATGCATTGCTGGGCGGGACCGCGATCTACCTTTGTGGGCTGATTCCTGGACTCATTGGCGTGGGATTCCTGGTGTACGTATATGTTCTCGCTGGGCCCGTGGAATAAGAAGGGAAGGTTCCGGTGCGGGCGCAACTCTGCTCCACTTGCGCTCGCGCGGTGCGACTCCGGCTCCGAGCCCACGTGTTTGACGAACCAGCCGCAAGCTACGACAATAAGAGAGTCGCCTCCTCGAGTGGGCCTGTGGCGCAGCTGGGAGCGCGCTTCCATGGCATGGAAGAGGTCGTCGGTTCGATCCCGACCAGGTCCACCATAAAGTCACAAGGTTTGTGCGATTTGGGACTTTTCCTCACACATTGCCCAGTTTCCCCGCGAAAAAGTAGGCTTTTGGCCTTGGAAGGACACAGGAGAGAAATCTCCGCTTGCAGGATTCGGGTGGAAATCGGGCCCATTCTCTGATCGGGAATGGCGTGTGTCCTTCCGACGTGAGAAATTTCTGGCGATTCTCGGCTTCAATGCCGATCTTAGGGGCGCTGGCGATGAGTGCATTGGCGATTTGTCGGCAACTGAGTTTGTGGCGGGTTACTTCCGGTTTGCCGACGATCCGGACAGAATCGTCGCACTTGGCTGTAAATAGGGGCATCCTTACGCATCCTTGGGGGAAGAAGAGTCGGACTTCAGAGTTCCGACAAGTCTTTCGATGCGGGAGCGTAGCGACGCAGAAGTGTAATGGAAACTACCATTACAAGGATCAGCAGACCCAACAAACCAAGTTCATTCATCGAAGAATGGAAAATGGCGCTTGAGCCTTCGGTCGCCCATGCACCTTCTTTCGTGAGCGTGGCTGTTTCCAGGGTAATCACCAAAACGCGGCGAATTGAGGCAATCAGTCCGACGATCAGAAAGGGTTCTGTAACCAGAACATGGGAGCGAATGGAGATACGTACTGTATGCAGAATCTCCACCAGCATTAGCACAATGAGGAGTTGGTTCAATACCCTCAGAGTCTGGGCTGCAACCGTCCAATGACTGAGACCGATCCACAGTATTTGGCCCGCGGTTGCGATGGTCACAAAGGCCGTGGCAGCCAGCAACACTGCGAGAACGGAGTAGATGACTATCTCGGTCTTGCCCAGATAGTAGTCAAAGTGGTGGCGTAATCTGTCCTCGACCATATCAGACTCAAGTTTGAAATCGAAATACGAATTGGTATCGCTGTGAAGGGGAGCGCAGACATAAGTGTCCGCGCTCCAAACCCCTTCTTTTCCCTTCTTTGCCGTCTCGGTAGCTGTTTCAGAGCGTCCTCCAGCACTCTCTGCCCTGAAAGCAAGTTAGCGCGAGCGGTGATCGCGGTGTTCTTCCACGTGGGGGCGTCCTTCCCGCGCCGCCAAGCGCTCACGCTCAGTGCGCTCGTGTAGCACGTGCCGTTCGGGAAGCCGCTCTCCCACCCCGTATCGCCGGACCCCGTAGGGATGAATATACTCGTGCCGGTTGATCCAGGTCCGCCGCCAGGGTGCGTTGTCGATGATCACCACGTGCGAGCCCCAATCAAAGCGGCAATATCCCCAGCCCCACGGGCGAAAGAAATCCCCGATGGTCACGAAGAATCCAAAGCGGATCACACCGCCGACCACGATTCCGGGCGCCGGCGGAAAGAAAACAATTGCTGGGTCATAGTACGGCACCGGGATGAATGCCGGATGCACGGGCACGATCGTGATGTACGGCCCACCGCTGACGATGATCTGGGCGTTGCTCCGCAGATATCCGTAATCCCTGGCCTTCTTGCGCTCTCTTTGCACTGCATCCATCACGTCCTGCTGCTGCGACAGAAATGCGTTGCCGAGATCGGTGGTCCAGCTCATGTCGTTGGCCATCATCTCCAGTACCGAGGGGAATGGCAGGAGCGCCTGCACGCTGGGATCCCACGGAAGATGATCCGCCTGGATCGCGTCGGCCAGGGCTTGCCCGGTGAGGTAGTGGTGCTGATCGGCCCAGCGCGCCGCATCCGGAATCTGGTCAGAATAGGTCGCGGCCGCAAGCACCTGCGCCAGGAGCGAATCCGGATACAGCGCAATGCGCGCTACCAGCTTGTCGAGTTGCCCCGGCGTGAACGACGGCGCAGCCGTGTCCTGCGCAAAACTAAGAACGGGGACCACTGCTAAAACCGCCAGAACTGCCAGCATCAGAATTGCTTTTTTGGTCTTCATACAATCCTCCTAAATTAGGTCGCCAATTAGGCTGACGAAAATTAGGTACACGAACCTCGATTCATTGATTGGCAACCAGCAGGTGATTCTCGACCGAGAACACCCCGGTTACCTCGCGCGCTCGCGTCTCGGCAATCTGCTTGTCCATCGCGCTATCCACAACCCCGTACAGCTTTACATTTCCGTTTTCAACCACAATGCGGATGGGAGCCTGTGGATCCAGCGAATATTTCTGGAGCGCGGGATCATGGTAGATCGCCATTGCCGTGCGTACGCGCAACTCGTCATCAAATTCAGAGAGTGGCAGGACGTTAATTTCGTCCCTCACGTCACGCACGCCAGGAGTGTCCTCCACAATGCCGAGGGCGGAAGTCTTGTCCGGGTAGCTCCGGGCCTCGCCGGAGATGGTTACGACGCCATCACTCACGTCTACTTCGAAATTGTTGAATGTGATCCCGTAGCCAATGCGGTCATAGCGAAGCCGATTGGCAATGGTCTCGCGCAGTTCCTGATCCGAAACCGGGACAATCGGTTGCACCGCGATGAAATCGCGCACGCCCTCAACTCCGTGGTGCTTGCGCGCTAGGTGCTCGGCATCCATCTTTTCGCGATAGGTCTCAACCGAGCCTTGCAACAGCGCGACTCGATCGTCAACCGCGACGGTGACGTTGCGGAACTCCAGGCGGTTGCTGAAATCTTGCTGTAGTTGCTGAGTAAGAACGGCGTCCTTACTCGCCGCAGTTGTAGTTCCTCCATCGCTCCCCAGCGCGGAGCCAGAAATCCCCAGCAAGAGCGCGAGTAGGAAGAACCAGAAGAATCGTCTTACGTTCCTCATATTCATACCTCCATGCTAAAAATTCCCTTTTTTGAGCTTCCAGGGGGCTTGTTTACCACGGCCTTGCCCAGCCTGGTTTTTTCGATCTGGATAGATGCACGACGGCAGGAAAAAGCTTCAATGATCTTAGCCGATTGATAGCAGATTTTATTAGTGTCTTAGCATAACGCAGCTAGGATACTAGTATTTGTGTAAATTATTGATATAAATCAGTTTATTACATACTTTCCCTGGAACGAAAGCCCCGATATTACTGCAACTTCGAGTCAACTTGAGCAGCGTATCGGAGCAAAAAGGAACCCATGCCGCCGCTGGGCCAAGCGGTTAAGATTAAGTGTTGCCTGGGCTAATAATCCATTGAAGCGATTTGGGATCAGCGTTAGTCTCTGTAAGCCCAAGGATTGGGTCTATCTGAAGGTGACGGGCGTGAATGAGGTGTTCCAAACTGGTGGTCACTTGACGCTATGACGCCCTCCCGATGGTCGACCGTTCTTCGCAGGGTCACGACCGAAGGCCCCTACATCAATGAGAGGATGAGCGTTCTCGTTCTCACCGCTGTGGTGCTGGCGGGGGTCTCTGCCGTGGCCTACGCGGACAAATCCGTGGCCCCAATTTCGCTCGCTCCTCTGTATTTCCTGCCGTTAGCTCTGAGCGCTCTGGTCCTTCCGCTTCGCATCAGTCTTGCGCTTTCGATTGTCTGCCTAGTTCTGCACGATCTTGTCGGTTCCGTGCGCGATGTCGGAACCGAACACTTGTTAAAGGACGCGATAACCCTCCTTGGATATGTTTTCGTTGTCGTCGTTGTGAATCAACTGGGAGCGCAGCGACGACGGCTAGCGGAATTGGCCGAAAGACAACGCGACGAATTGGCAAACGAAATTGAGTTGGCTGCCGAGGTGCAACAGGGCATCCTGCCTCGTTCCATTCCACAGGTCCCGGGTTTTGACTTCGCGGCGCGAATGTACCCAGCCAAGATAGTGGCGGGGGACTACTACGGATTCATTGAGTTTCCCGCAGGCGAGATCGCCGTGGTGGTTGCTGATGTTTCCGGAAAAGGGGTTGCCGCGGGTCTGTTGATGCCTTCCATTGAGGTTGCTTTGCGCATGGACGCGGCACGCTTTTCGAGCACCAGCGATCTTCTGCAAACCTTCAACAACGTCGTTTGTGAGATCACCGGCGGGCACCGGTTCATTTCGCTGTTTTATGGAAAGCTCTCCCCTCAATCGCATTCTTTGGAATACACAAACGCCGGACACAACCCGCCGCTGGTGATTCGTGCCGGCACAGATCCAAGTCCTCTCGACAAAGGAGGCCCAGTGCTGGGTGTGCTCCCGAATTCGCACTACGAGAGTGAGAAGATCACTCTCCGCCAGGGAGACATTCTCGTTTTGTACACCGATGGTGCGGTCGAAGCTGAGAATCCAGCAGGAGAACAATACTCCGCAGAACGGTTGTCAAGGACCGTTGGTTTGCATCTGCAACAGAACGCTAGCGAACTGATCGAGACGATTTATACGTCCGTTATCCAATTTCGGAAGACGACTTCACTAGCCGACGACCTCACGTTGGTGTTGTTAAAGAAGTTGTAGCGCCAACGGCAACTGAACCAGACTGTGCCGAACAAACCGCGAGATGGCGCCATTGTTTGGACTGCAACGAGTCTTGTGACGAAGGGCTCGATCTTGTCAAGCCTGGAGAAGTATCCAATTACCCCCTGAGATACACGGATTGTGCCCGAGCCACGAGCTAACCGGAAGTAATTCTCGAATGGCGGTAACAGGCTAATGCGCTCATTGAGCCTCAATTGAGCGTGTTTCTGATCATTGCTGCCCGCAAACGGGCTAGTATCCCAAGATCGCGATGGCTCTCAACGATTCTGTTCGTCCCAGCGACATACGAGATCCAGCGTCTGGAAAGTTATTCCAGCGAATGCAGTGGTAGAGGGACACTTTGCCGACTCCATTCCATCGCAATGTTTGCAAGCAAGGCTTTGAGAGTGAAATCAGTATTGGAGCCGAGGATCGATTGCGTGCAGGACGGGCTTAAGAAGGCCAGTGGGAAGATCTTCTTGGCATGGGAAGCATCGATACCATCCCGGCGAATGATGTCGTTCAAGCATTTAGCCTCTCCATCAACGATCCGCTGATACCAATAGCGGGCAAGCGCGATTGCCCGGAGAATCAACTGCCGGCTCCTGTCGTTGGAAACACGATCGTTGGCGATGACCAGTCGCAATGCCCGGCCGCTATCCGTGTGTTTGAATGGACAAGTCACGGAAGCAATTGGAAGAAATTTGGCTGCGGCTTGAACGCCCTGGCCTGCCGGATCAGGCCCGAGCAGCTCATGCAAAATAGCTGCCAAGCGCAATCGAATCTCGATGTGCTCGGCCTGGACCACGATGCGATCGATAACGGCCTTGAGGAAATGGTCGCGGTCCGGAGCCGGACGCGGCTTCCAACTTTTGACCATCTTGGCTGCTCGCTCAACGATGGCAGGGTAGAACCCACTCGAGGGAGCGTTTTCCTCGTCGAGTAGGCTATCCTTCAGAACTGCCAGCAACTCGCTCGGCGCGTTCAAAAAGCTCAGGATACGCTCAGTGACGGCTTTTTCAAGACTGGGAGCCGGGATTCGAGCCGGCGAATCGGGGCGTTTAGTCTTGTGGATGACTGCCCGCGAGGTGTAGTAGCGATAGCGGCAGCCGTTTTTACTTGAGTGCGTCGGCGAATATCGGTTATCGCCGACATCGAAAATGATTCCGGTGAAGAGACTCGGCTGTGTTGAACGCTCTTTGCGCCGCTGTCCATGAGTATTTTGATTGAGCAGCGATTGCGCCTTGTCCCAGGTGACCCGGTCGATGACACCCACGTGCTCGCCAGGATAGATCTCGGTCTTGTGCCGGATGAGGCCAAGGTAGAGTGGATTGCGAAGCATCGTATAAAGAGGACCGCGAAGGAAATAATTGCCGCGCCGGGTCCTGATGTCGTTCGCGCGCAGCCACTCTTCTAGGCGCAGCACACTACCTAGGCGAAGAAACTCGCGGAAGACTCTGCGTACAGTGACGGCTTCCGACTCCTGGATGAGTAGCTTGCGATCAACAACCTTGTACCCAAGTGAGACGTTTCCTCCCATCCACATGCCCTTCTTCTTCGAGGCGGCGATCTTGTCCCGGATGCGCTCACTGGTCACCTCCCGTTCGAACTGAGCGAAGGAGAGTAGCACATTTAGTGTGAGCCGACCCATTGAGGTGGTTGTATTGAAATGTTGGGTGACCGAGACAAAGCTGACCTTATATCTATCGAAAAGTTCGATCATCTTGGCGAAATCGGCCAGGGAGCGCGTCAGGCGGTCAACTTTGTATACCACCACGACACCGACTTTTCCGGCCTCAATGTCAGCCATGATCTGCTTGAGCGCCGGCCGATCCATATTGCCGCCTGAGTAGTTGCCGTCATCGTAATGAGAGGCAATAGCTTGCCAGCCCTCGTGTTGCTGGCTCTTGATGTATGCCTCGCAGGCTTCGCGCTGGGCGTCGAGGGAGTTGAAGGTTTGCTCCAGGCCTTCGACGGTCGATTTGCGCGTGTAAATGGCACAACGGATACGTTGATTCATTCGGTCAGCTTCTTCCTCTTCAAGCCGAAGAAGGCCGGTCCTGACCACTTGGTACCGGTGATGACCTTGGCGATTTCAGTCAGGCTGCGGTAGTTTTCGCCCTCATACTCGAAACTGTCATCCAACACCGTCACCTCGTGCAATTTACCGTTGTGCTCCCGAACGTAGCGGGTGCCGGTCTTGGGTCGATACGCAGCTTGAGCTTCACTGGCAATGCCGAGAGCTAATTCCCGCAGCATTCGAACGGTCGATTCCTTTAACCCTCCGAAGGCCTTCTCCTGGGCACGATAGGCAAGAATTGGAATCATGTGATTGCGCCGCATACCCAGGCTCGGCTCCCGGCCAAACATTTCTCTCCAATGCTGCTGAAGTTCTTTGTGATCCATCGCCGGCAATTGCGCCAAAAGCCGAGCAACTGCTTGTTCTCTCGTAAGTCTGGCCTTCGCCATCTTGATCATGAATTTGCCTCTTTCCGGGCAGATCCATTCACGCTCTGCTCGCCAAAAGAGTCAAGCGAACTTTTTCGTGCGGAGAGGCCACGGACGTCAGCGAAAGCTAGTCCGAATCGAGGTGCATTTTTTCAGCTCTCGCGCAATGAATCCTCGAGTTCGAATTCTGCTCGATCCGCCATAACGTGTTTAGAATCAACAACTTATGGAATTCTTGCGAGCAACTCGCATAGTTTCCCGGCAATATCCCAACATTCCTGGCTGAAACGGAAATGGAGCGCCATCCGTCGCGTGCTCCGTGTTCGCTGATTCGTCCGATTTTCTCGGTTGGCCAATACGGCAGTTCCCTTTCGAGGCGCGACGGAACCCGAAGAACCTGGCACACCACCAAACACAAGGGCGTAGAAAGCAAATGCGAGCGACTCAGTGGAACCGAAGTTGACCTGGCAACCTTTAGGTCATAGAGCGTCGCGGATCTTTTTGGCTTTGCAAAAGGGGAGGCACGCCGAACACTTGCTCATTCCAATTCATTGGAACGTTGGTCAGCAGCTCAGCGAGTGAAAGTGGAAGCGATTCGGGTCGGGTCATCAGTTTTTCGATTGATAGCGGACTTAGTTGAACCAGCTTCATGTACATTCGGATAAAGCGTGGTGTCACACGATACTTGGCGGCTAATTTAGCAATGCTGCTGGCTTCTCCTGAGGTGAGCTGTTCATACCAGGCGCGGGCTCGCGCGATTGCTTTCAGGATTGCCTGACGACTCGCTTCGGTCGTAATACTTGCTCCGGCGATGATCATGCGCAGAGGACGGCCCAGCGAAACGTGGCGAAATGGGCATTCGATCGAGGTCGACTCAGGAAGGGTGGCAGGAACCGACGTTGTTCCAAGAATCTCGTTGATCAGGGCGGGCACACGTAAGCGAGTCTCAATGTGGTCCGAGTGAACGACGACCCGCTCAATGACAGTCTTCAGAAATTGTGTACGGTCAATCGCGATGCGCGAGCGCCAAGTTTCTGCGGTCTTCGCCGCGTGTCGAAGGATACGGGCAAGAAACCCCTTCGGGGGCGATTCGGATGACTCGTCCTGAAGCGCGGCGAGCAAATCCGCTGGCGTTTGAAGCCAGTTAAGGATGCGATCGATGACCGCCTTTTCCAGGTCGGGCGCAGGGATTCGGCCGGGCGCATTGCCCTTTTCTGTCTTCTTGATCACAGCTTGCGAGGTGTAGTAGCGATAGCGACGGCCGCTCTTCGAGGCGTGGGTCGGCGTATAGGGCGTCCCGCTAGCATCCAAGAGCATACCCATAAACAAACTAACTTTTGTGGCACGCGGCTTGCGCCGCTTGCCCTGACGGTTGTCGTTGAGTTGCGCCTGGACTTTGTCCCAGGTTTCGCGGTCGATGATCGCCGAGTGCTCGCCAGGATAAAGTTCCTTCTTGAACTTGACCAAACCCAGGTAGGTTGGGTTGCGTAGCATCAGATAGAGCGGACCACGATAGAAATCATTGCCTCGGCGACTCTTGACGTTGTTCTCTCGCAGCCAGCTCTGAAGGCTAAAAACAGTCTCCAGGCGCAGGAACTGATGAAAGATGGTGCGCACCGTAGCAGCCTCTGATTCGTTTACGACGAGTTTGCGCTCGTGGCAAGAGTAGCCGAGTGGCACGATGCCACCCATCCACATGCCCTTTTTCTTCGAAGCCGCGATCTTGTCGCGGATTCTCTCGCCCGTGACCTCGCGCTCGAACTGCGCAAAGGAGAGAAGCACGTTCAAGGTGAGCCGCCCCATGGAGGTCGTCGTGTTGAACTGCTGTGTGACCGAGACAAAACTCACCTGGTGTTTGTCGAAATGCTCGATGATCTTGGCGAAGTCGGCCAGTGAGCGGGTTAGACGATCGACTTTGTAGACAACAACGACTGCAATCTTGCCTGCGTCGATGTCGGCCATCAGTTGCTTGAATGCAGGGCGGTCCATGTTCCCACCGGTAAAGCCGCCATCGTCGTAGTGGGAGGCGATGAGCCGCCAACCTTCGTGTTGCTGGCTCTTGACGTATGCTTCGCAGGCTTCTCGCTGAGCATCGAGCGAATTGAAGGACTGCTCCAGTCCTTCTTCCGATGATTTACGGGTGTAGACGGCGCAACGGATACGCTTGTTCATACGAGTGTCATCCTGACTCTGTTTTTGAGACCAAAGAAGACCGGGCCGGAACGCTTGGTTCCAGTGATGACCTTGGCAACCTCCGTCAAGCTGCGGTGGGCCTCGCCCTCATATTCATAGCCCGATTCAAGCACTGTGACCTCGTGCAACTTCCCCCGGTATTCGCGCACGTAGCGCGTCCCGATCTTGGGCCGCAAACTGGTGTGAGCATGCTTCGCACCACCAGCACGTTCCTCGATCAACTCTCGCAGTTTGCTCGCAAGGGACTTCTTTAGGCCGCCATAGGCTTTTTCTTGGAGCCCGTACGCAAGAACTGGAATCAGAGTTTCTCGGCGAAGAGTCCGATCTGGCTTGCGGTCGAAGATATCGCGCCAAAGCTGCTGCAGTGACTTTCGGTCCATGGTCGGCAACTCAGCCAACAATCGATCGACCTTCTGTTGCCTCATGGATCTTGATTGGTTTTCCATGTTTCCCATTTCGGCTCGTCTCCTTGGGACGAGTCCATTCCCGCTCTACTGGCCCGAAGAGTCAAGCGAACACTTCCGTTTGAGAACGGTCTTCGGAACCGAGAACGTTCAGCGAAAACAGCGGCGTTCAATTGTCCAAATGGGCGGAATTACCAGCGCGTAGAGAGCTGCGAATTTCTGGCGAATAACTGGGAAAATTCTCCGCCGGGAAATTAGGCGAAAGTAGGCCCGAATTCTCGGGGAAATCTGCAGATTTTCGCCTCAAAACGATACTTCGAGTTCGAATCCTGCTCGCTCCGCCATAAAGTCTTTATAATCAATGGTTTATAGAGACACGTCGGGATTCTTGCTGAATTCCGGCCAAACTCCGCAATCTTCGCTCTGAAAAGTCACCAGAGAACAATTCTCCACTCCTCATATTGTCGAGAAAACCTGCAAATTCTCTGCAACAGAATTCCGCAGTGCCTTTTCGTGTCCTTCGATCATTGGGTTCTATTCAAGAGCGAAGGGAATCACAAGAATTGTCCAGCTCACTCCGTGTCGTTACCCGCGGATAACGAGTCGAGGATTCCGCATCCAAGAACTTCTCCGCTGCATCTAGTGGTGGGCGTCCCACTAATCCGAAGATCGCTGGTGATATGGGCGTTTTTCGTTCCTAATCGAAATCGATTTCCTGGATGCCGACTTCTGGCCCGTGCCGTTAGGAATCTCCCGTAGCCCATAACTTCTGATTTGCCCGCCATCGGGACTTAGACGGAACTTTCCTGCGCGGTGGGCGTACTATTGGGTGGCTATGTAAGGGCTCCGATCGGGGGATACGAAGAGAGTCATGCACGCATCTTTTTGGGCCCCTATAGGGGCTTTCCTCCTTCCTGCTAAAGTCTCCGGCGGCGAAACGCCGCAAGGGTATCGAGGCCGCCCGCTGCTGCTATGGGCGGCTGCAGGTCTCGGCCTCTCGGCCTTGGGCTGGATCGTGGGCGGGTTCTTGGGCTCCTGGGCTCCACGCACCGCCTGTGCGGTTGGAGCCACCGCGATCGCCCTGGGCCTGTTGAATCGCCAGCCGCGCGCGGCACTCCTGGGTGCGGTCAGCACTGCCATGGTGAGCCTGGCTGCAGTCCAGGTTGGTCAGTCCTTTAACACGTCGCTCCTTGCATGGCCCGTGGCCGGGTTGGTCATCGGAGTAGTCGGCGCTTTCGCGTTTCGCCGACGCCGCACGAGGATCGCCTTCATCGTTGCCGCACCGTTGTTGGGCTCCGTTGGCGTCGCGGCCGGCATGCTGGCCGTTTTCCTAACTGCGAGGGGATTGAACGATTCGCGAGTGGCGGCACAGATCATGCTCGGCGGGGCAGTCGGCTTCGGATTGCTCGTGATGGCTGGCGCCGCGATCATCGGCCGCTGGCTGGATGGCAGTCGAGCGGCAGGAGAGGCGTCATGAGCGATGCATCCAATTCCAGGCTACTCGATCGCAGGGGCTTTCTTCGCCTGAGCGCCGGCGCTCTCGCGGCGGCATCGGCAGCGTTCGAGTGGGGGCGTACCCTCACAACGCGCGCTTGCAAGGCAGCGCCACCCAATCCGTTTGCCGCCGCTGGCAAGCCTCTGCTCGTCGTTATGGAGGGCGAAGACTTGCATGCCATGGTGCGTGCAGGGATCGAGGCCTTGGGAGGACTGGAGCCGCTCGCGAAGCTGGGCAGCGAGGCGATCTTTCGCGGCAACTACGTTATGTCGCAGCCCTATCCGGTGACGACCGATCCCGAATTCGTCCTGACGGTGGCGGCCGAGCTGAAGCGCGCCGGCGTGAGCAAGACCAGCCTCTTTGACACTACTGGGACCCGACTGAGCGCGGCCATACAGCCTGATCACATCCTGCGGCGCCTGGGAGTCCTGGACAAGCTCACGCAGGGCGGCGTGCCTGTTCTCGCCCGGGATTTCCTGGATCCGGACGAGTTCGTCTTTGTCCAGAATCCCGCTTGGCCGATCGCAAAGCCGGTGGCTGTACACCGGCTTCTGCACGAGGCGCCGATCGTCGTCAGCCTGCCGGTCGTTAAGCGCCATGAGTGGGTGAACTTCACCTGCGCTCTCAAAATGCATTTCGGCTCAGTTGCCATGGCTGACCGGATGCTCGTTCATACGAAGGACAGCGATGGCCGGTCTGGGTTGATGCAGCAGCGCTTGGTCCATTTTGCCGACGCGGTCAGGCCGCAGCTCAACATCGTGGACGCCCGCGCGATCCTGGCGCGCAGCGGTCCGGGGTTGGGCGGAGGAGCTGAGGTCGTCCCGGGCGTCAACAAGCTCATTCTGAGCGGCGACATGGTGGCGGTCGACGCCTATTGCGCTCGCCTCATGGCCCAGCACGACGAGACGTTCACACTCGACATGGTTGCCCCACAGCTCAAGCACGCGGCCGCTCTCGGCCTGGGCAAAGCGGACCTGGACGCCGTCAAGGTCGTGGAGATCCGCGCATGAGACGCGTTCGCGGCGCCGCAGTAGCGTGCACGCTAGCGCTCAGCCTTTGGGCATGCCGCGGGGCCGGTCCTTTGCCTTCCGGCGCGGCGCTCGGCGGTTTTGCAGACATCGAACAACCGGAAAGCTACACGGGGGCGACACTGTACACATACATGGATGGCGGAGCGGACTTCTACCTGAAGCAAGGCTTCTCCGCGCTCTACGTCCGGCGCTACGGCCGGGACAACGAGCGCTTCATCGTGGAGCTCTACGAGATGAAAGATGCCTCGGCCGCGTCGCGTATCTACCAGAGCAGCCGCCGCCTCAATGCCGAGAAGGAACTCGCCAACGGTTGCCTCGCCAGTGTCACTCCAGCCGAGATATTGGCCGCCAGGGGCCGCTACTATCTTGTCGGTCGTAATGAGGATCCACTGGCAAGCCAAAGCGATGCGCTCATCGAGCTGTGCCGGAACCTGCTGAACAGACTCCCAGGGCCATGCGCGTTCGCCGCAAAGAAGTGAACTCTTCAGTGCGCGAGCCAGCGTCAGGCCGAAGAAGGCTGCCGTCCTCAAATAGAGGCGAACACCCTGAGTGCCTCGTTGAATCCTCCTTGTGAGGCTGCCTTGCAGTTATCTTGCAATGGACGGAATCTCCGAGTCCATGGACCGAAGCCGCCCCAGATCCGGTCGGCAACGCGGAAGTGATCCGGGCGCCTCTTCGTACTTTGCCTATGCCCCGGAAACGGACTTCGAGGAGATTACTCCGGTGAAGTCAGTTTATCGTCAGTGAACCGTTCCGAGCGAATTACCGGCCAACCGTACTTTACCAATAGGTAAAGTAATGTTTGCCACGAAGCAGGAACAACTCGATGTCAAAGTGGACCAAGCGGACAAGGGGCTGAGGTTTTTGCTGGATTGGTGCAACGATATGCGGCGCTACTACGCTCATTCGGCATCGTGCGTTTGCGTTTGAAGCGGTGCGGCAGCCGGATCGCCGAATTCCCGTGCCTTCTCTTCTCCGCTGAGCACTCGCAACGCCCCTTCGGCAAGAGCCCGCAACTCATCCTCGCCGGGATAAACGGCAATCGGAGCAATCCAACGCAAGGCAT
>JBEKKI010000036.1:0-50135 GCA_050010795.1 Occallatibacter sp. | reverse complement strand
TTTTGGGGTCGAGGGCAAGCTTGCCCTCGACCCCAAGACAAAAACAAAAACCTTCCTGAGAAGGAAGAAGTGTCAGGGATGTGCCCGGTCTGAAATGTCAGGAATCTGCCCGGCCGTACATAGCGACTGCCGCGCCACGAGAAGGAGGGGGTCGCGGAAGCGATTCCGAGTCTGGATTCTTAGCTGCGTCTTGTTCTTGTGGTGTGCTTTTGCTCGAGGTCTGCCGATCTAAGCCGCTGAACTAGGAGAGGCAGAGAAGCTCGGAGCTCGGTCACGATAAGGTTCAACTGCATGCTTCCGGTGTTCGGGCTCAATCCTGAACTCACTATGTCGGACCAACTGTCGATTTGACGGTATGAGTTCTTCACTTCTGCCGCAATTTCAGGCGGGAGGGTGATCTTGTTGCGGCCCTGCAGCCAGGCTTGGACTGAAGGTCTCCGATAAATCTCGCCTGTAACAGGCCTCGACGCTCGGTCGAGGTTGTCTTCGAGCTCGGAGATAATATCCGCCAGCAGGTCGGCGGGCTCTGGCTCGGACGCCGGGCGCGCGACTGCTTCACGCAGAGCAGAACTTGTGTTGGCAGGCTGCGGGAGAGCCTGCAGTTTCGGGCGGGTGCGGACGTCTTGCACGATGTTCGGTAAGTGCCTGATCAAATGGTCGCGAAGGCCTTGGGTGTTCTCGAATTCAAAGTACAGCGTGTCTCCGCGGCGCGCTTTTTTGTAGGCCTCGAGGGCTTCGAGTTGGTCGCGGTCGGCCGTCCGCGGCACGTCCGCGGTTGAAAAATACAGCGCGACGTATTTGCCCGCCTTGCGAAACTCCTCGATTTCTTCAATGGTTCCAGATTGGGCTTCCCCGGTTGGTGTGCCTAGCTTGTAGCCGAATATACCGATGAGAATGTCGCCCGATTCGACGATCTGCTTGTTAATGATTGCTTGGGGGCGGTCGCCCGTCGCCGGATAGGCGTGTGTTTCCCACCTGATTGGGAGCAGCACAACGCCTGTGCTCGGGAAGTGAGAAGCATTCCATTCGTTGGCGATTTTCTCGACTGCATCTCGTTCTTCGCTAACATCGCTCGGTGATGCGATGAGGACCTTAAGTACTTCTGCAGTGTGGGACATGGGTTTGACTCCGCGATCCGGCGGCGTTGTCCTAGCGGCGTCTTCTTTTGTGGCTGGCGGTTTTGGAAACGCCTCGTGTTCTCGGACAGTGATTTCTAGGTCGCGCCGTATGTCCGCCGCAACCGCATCCATTTGCCGGTTGGCCTCTTGTGTTAGGAGGTTCAGTACGGCGCCGCTACGCCGCTGAGAAAGTGCGGTGTGCAGGTGGCCTTTCTTTGCTCTTGCGTATGCGGAGACCTTCTCGAGAATGAATTGAACGTCGGGGCGTGCGATATGGTCATTACGCCGAGTGATTGCTTCGGTCCAGATGCGCGCAAGAGCTCGTACTGTCTCTTCTGCGCCTTGGATAAGTGCTCGCCCGATTGCGACCTCGTGTTGCCCGCTTCTCACGCCCGATGAGCCCGTGAGGGCAGCATATTCGCGTTCCATTTCGGTTGCCCTCTCTCGCGCCTGGGAGGTTATCGCCTGGGCCTCTTTCGCAAACTTCATGTCCACAAGTTGGTTAAGGTCCTCGTACATCGGACACCTGCCTCGCATTTTCGGGTACGTTGGAATTATAAGTTCTATCGATAATTTGCTTTAGCTGTGCGGGCGCTTTGGCTTTCAACCGCGTGAATTGTTTTGGGGAGATTGGTCGACGGCTTGGGTGTGGCTAAAGCCATGCCCTGATACAAGACTTGTTGATTTGGGTTCGTGCTATCCCACCCTTCCACAGAGTTCCAAGAAGCAGATCCTTCGCTCCGCTTTCCCCATGACCGCGTTGCGATCGCGGGGCCCCAAACGCGCTCCGCTCAGGATGACAAATTTGACGGTGGGCAGAGGTTTTTCTACCCCGCCCTAACAAAGTTAGGACGGGGCAGCCGGCCAGCGGAGTTCGTGTTCTCCCGGGTCCTCGTTCGGTGGAAGAACTCACAGTCCGGAGTTCGTGCTCTCCCGGGTCCCGAAGTGCGAGGGACCCGGGGCACCCAACTTCAGTGGTAAGACTCACAGACCCCGGATCTGGGCCACCCGCCTTGACGCTGGAGCAACCCCGACCTCGGCGTGCTTCAATACTCGTGCTCATGCGAGATCAGCGGGAGCGACCTCGTGTTGAAGCAGCTCTGATACCATAAGGAACAAGAACTGGCTCGGACATTCATCCAAGAATGACTCTATTTGCGGGCCATACTTGCCCTCTAAGAAGCAATCAAACTGAACAGACCGGTACCGCGTCAGCACGATGAGCAATCGGACGAGGAATCTTCGCCTTCGATACCCACGTCCATCGCACCACAAAATCGACGACGGCCCAGGCAAATCACCCAGGCCGTCGCGTTTTGCACGATTCACAGGACTAAGGCTATCGTGCTCCCACGATTTCCCGAGCATTCTTACACATGCTGCAAAGCCTCGATCCTTCAATGGCGCTACCCGTTAGATCGGGTTCTTCAGGCGACTTCATCGTCGCTCCATTTGAAGTGTCGCCATCCTCCGTCTCGGGGCAATGGTCACATTCACCGTAAAGAATGCGATTGCGGCCCAACCGACTGTTTCCTTCTGGTTGGGGCAACTTTGGGTTCTGGGGCACGATGCCCTAGCCCTGAGTCAATTCACGGAATGTATTGAGATTAGGATTTCTCTGCATCTTTTGGGCAGCGGCCTCCCTCTCCGTAGGCCATCAATCTAACCCCAGATTCACGAGGAGTCAACAAACTTTGAATGCCGGACAAACCGTCGGCCAATCTGCCGCGTTACGTTGGTAAGGTCGTCCGCGTCTCACCCTGGCGCAATCAATCCCGGACTATCGTTCCGCGCGTTCCCGACGGCACGGCTCACCTTCCAAGTCTTCATTTCTTCAGTCGGGTAGCGAGCAATCCCCGCACCAGACAGATGCAGCCTTTCCAGCATTTACTTCTCAAACTCACACAATGGGAACAGCTCGCGGATCGCGTTCTGGGTGGCCGATCCAAGATTGTTCAGATGACGATGACCGCAGAGCCTTCGCCGCTTTCGTGCTTGACGGCTTCGAGTGCGCGGTTGGCGTCGTCGAGTGGGAAGGTCTGGACGGCGGGGGAAAGCGAGAGATCGCGCGCGAGGGCGAGGAAGTCGCGCGCGTCCTGGCGCGTCATGTTGGCCACGCTGCGCAACTGGCGCTCGCCCCAGAGCAGGCGATCGTAGTCGAAGGCGGGCATCTGGTCGAGGTGAATGGCGTTGATGGCCACGACGCCGCCCTTGCGCAACGCGGAGAGCGCGTCGACAACGACTTTGCCGGCGGGCGCGAAGGTGATGGCGCGGTCAAGCTCGACGGGCGGCTTGGAGTCTTCGTCGCCGACCCACGCGGCACCGAGCGAGGCGGCGGCCTTGCGGTGCGATTGGCCGCGCGTGACGACGTAGACTTCGCAATCCCATGAATGCAGGACGCGAATGGCGAGCGAGGCGGAGCTGCCGAAGCCGTAGAGGCCCACGCGGTCGCCGCGCTCGACGCCCGCGACGCGCAGGCTACGGAAGCCGATGACGCCGGCACAGAGCAGCGGTGCAGCGACGATGGGTTCGAGGCCGGCAGGGATCGGGTTTGCGAAGTCGGCGCGGACGGTGGCGAATTCAGCGTAGCCACCGTTGACCGAATAGCCGGTGAAGACAGGCTGGTCGCAGAGGTTCTCCATGCCGTGGCGGCAGAACCAGCACGTACCGTCGACGCCTCCGATCCAGGACACGCCGACGCGCGTACCCGCGGGCAGTGTTGCCGCTGCGCCCTCGACGACTTCGCCGACGATCTGATGGCCGGGGATGATGCGCGGATGGAGGGGCTGAAGGTCGCGCTCGACGATGTGCAGGTCAGTGCGGCAGACGCCGCAGGCTAGAACCTTGAGCAGCACTTCTCCGGGCTGCGGGTGCGGGCGCGGGGCATCTTCAATGCGAAGCCAGGCGCTGGGAGAAGCTAAAGCGGAGTCGAAGACGGCCGCGCGCATGGGAAAAGGATAGCGGAGTTAGCGGCGTTAGCGGCGTTGGCGGAGTGAGGAAATTAACGATTCAGCGAGTTGGCATCGCGGGCGCGACGTTGGCGAGTTGGCAAGTTGGCGAGCGCCAAGAAGACGCTATTGCGGGTGGCGGCGCAGTTCGAGCTCGACGACGTGCAACATCTCGGATTCGGGAGCAGGTTTGCCGGTCCAGATTTCGAACTGGCGCGCGCCCTGCTGGACGAACATTTCGAGGCCGCCAATGGTGGCAATGCCGCGCGCCTTGGCCAGCTTGAGGAGCGGCGTTTCAAGCGGCGTGTAGACCATGTCGAAGATCAGCGAGGCGTTAAGTTCGTTCTCTTTGACGGGCAACTGCTGTTTGATGCCGGTCATGCCGCAGGGCGTGGTGTTGATGATGGCGTCGAACCGCTGCTTGGAGAGCAAGCTTTGGCGCAGAACATGCGCCTTGGCCTTGCGGGCAAGGGCAACCGCCTTCTCGTGGGTGCGATTGACGATGTAGACATCGGCTCCTTGCTCGACGAGACCAAAAACGGCGGCACGGGCCGCGCCGCCCGCGCCAAGTACGAGGATGTGCGCACCCTGCAGACGCATGCGGCGCTCGAGTGGGCGAATCACGCCGGCGACGTCGGTATTGAAGCCGTAGAGCTTGCCATCGGCACCGGTGCGCAGCGTGTTGCAGGCGCCGATGCGGCCGGTAAGCGGATCCATGTTGGCGAGATGCGGAAGGACCTCCTGCTTGAGCGGCATGGTGACGGCGACGCCGTCGAGCGGGAGGTCCCGAACGACGGAAAGCAGATCGTCGAGCGTCTTGACCTTAAGCGGAAGCATGACGGCATTGACGTTCTCGCGGCGGAATGCAGTGGAGTGCATGAGCGGTGAGAGCGAGTGGGCGATGGGGTTGCCGGCAACGGCGAAGATCCGGGTGGCCGGGTCGAGCTGCTCCAGGCGGTATAGATCGAGAAGTACACGCGCGGAGACCTGGCCGGGGGCGGTTTCGGCTCCGTCGGCAGGCGAGGCAAAGGTAAATGCGGCGCCGGCACGGGGGCTCAGGACTCGGCTGATGAGGCCCTCCTCGCCCATGGCAATTCCGACCACGTGAGCGTTGAGGGACTGATCCTCGATCATTTGCAAAACAGAGAGGTTATCCGCCAGATTGCGGGCGGTGGTAACGACCTTGACGAACTCGGGCTCGTAGGCGGCGATTCGTTGGGCGGTCTGGTTCAGACCCTCGGGCCGGCGGGTGCGGGTAAAGTCGTGCGAGCTGATCAGGAGAGAGGTTCCGACGGCCCGGAGGGCAGCGCGGAACTTGGCAAGCTGCGGTCGGGTGCACTGCTCGGCCGATTCGATCTCCAGATCGACGATGTGGCAGCCAGATTCGGCAGCCTTGAGCAGGATCTCCAGCTCGGCGTTGAGGGATCCGGTAAATTTGCCGCCATAGGACTTACGGCGACAAGTGGCGATGCAGGTGACCTCGCGGTGACGGGTGAGGAAGGCCTTGAAATCGGGGAAGACTGCTGCGGGCTTGGTCAGCAGGTCGAGACGTAACTCAATGAAAACAGAGTCTTTAATAGCTGCTTCGGCACAGGAAAAGAGTTCGCGAGGCGTAGCGCCCTGTACGGCGATACACAGCTTGCCCACCCGCAGGCGCGGCAAAGTCGGGGCCTGCGCGGGCAACGAATCAACGGGGCTCGAGACCGCGAGAGGCATTTCTTTCAATTGACGCATCTTAAAGGGGTTTCGATGCTAATGCAACCAGGAAAGTGCATTACGAAAGGGTTTCTTCGGCGACGGGAGGAGAGTGACCGGCGGCCGACCGGGCGGCAGGGAGGGGTTTGGCACGAGAGTGGGACGGCCGGGGAGGTGGGTGAGGTTGACACTCGTGGCTTGAAGCTTGAAGATGGCCCACGCGTCTCAAGAGGACCGACCACTTACGTCCCGAGACGAGCCTCGCTCGCCCCTATTGCGGCGTTTTAGGAAATGTTGTGGGGTTGTTGAAGAGTGCCCCGTCGTCGCTCCCTGTTGGTCCCACCCCAACGACCAAGACCCGTCGTTGGGGGCCCCGGTTGGTCGCGTCGACTTTGCCTCATCGGCTTCCACTCACGGTATTTCCTAAAACGCCATAAGGAGGAATTCACGCAGTGAGCAGATTTGCGGGTGGAATCGTGCGCCGGAGAGATTTTTTGCGGACGGCGGCGCGTAGTGCATTGGCGGCGCCGGTGGCCGCATCGCTCAATCAGCTTGGTTTGGCGCAGACGGCGAAGGCAGGCGCACCGCATGGAGCGAAGGGGCAGGCGGTAACGCATGCTGGCCCGAAGGTGACGCTAAATGTGCGCGACCTGGGCGCAACGGGAGATGGCAAGAGCAGCGATACGCTTGCGCTGCAACTTACGATCGATCGTTGTGCGGTGCTTGGCGGCGGTGAAGTGGTCGTACCTGCTGGTGATTATGCGACCGGGGCATTGTTGCTTCGGAGCAACATGCTGCTGCGGATCGAAGACGGCGCGAGCTTGCAGGGTTCTGGCGATATGGCGGCGTATCCGATCACCGAGGTTCGCTGGGAAGGGCGCTGGATCAAGGGGTACAGCGCGCTGATTTCGGCGGTGGATTCAGAGAACGTGGGGATTACCGGGCCGGGAAGGGTTTTGGCGAGCGATGCGATCCGAGGCCGCGTGGAGCGGAGCACCGGCATGCGGCTGCCGGCGCTCGTCGAGTTCACGAACTGCCGCAATGTGAACGTGGATAACTGCTTCACGAGCCAGACGGGCATGTGGTCGATTCATCCGGTGTACTGCGAGAACGTCTCGTTCAAGAATGTGGTGGTGCACAGCGGCGCGGACGGCATCGATGTGGATTCTTGCCGGCACGTGGTGATCGACGGGTGCACGTTCGAGACCAGCGACGATTGCATCTCGCTGAAGTCGGGCCGCGGCGAAGAGGCGTACACGATCAATCGGCCGACGGAGGATGTGCGCATCGCGAACTGTACGTTCACCGATAGGGTCTTCGCATGCATCGGGATCGGGAGCGAGACATCGGCGGGCATTCGCAACGTGTTTGTGGAGCATTGCAAATGCCTCGGCGCGCGCAGCCACGCAATTTACATCAAGAGCCGGCCCGGGCGCGGGGCGTTCGTGGAGAACGTTTCGGTGAACGATTTCGAGGCTTCGGGAGCGAGGCAGGGATTCCTGCGGTTGAACAATCTAAACAGCGGCAAGCAGGACGCGTTTCCTGTTCCCGGCGATGAGGGGATTCCGCTCTTTCGCGATTTCCATTTCTCGAACATTCACTTGGATGACGAAGCTGCGCTGGTGCAGGCGACGGAGATTCATCCGCGCAAGCCGCTAATGGGCTTCTCGCTCATCAATGTGACGGGAACATGCAAGAGTGGTATTACGCTGGCAAATATGAAAAATGTGGTCATTCGCAACGTTAAGATGACGGGTTTGGAGGGTCCGCTCATCAGCATCGAAAACGTGACGGGCGTGGGACTGGCAGGCGCGGTGAAGATCGACCCGGCGAAGATGCCGAAGGTTCCGGAGCCGGTGCCTGTGCCGGAAAAGCCGTATGAGCTGAAGTGAAGCATCGAGTTAGCAAGTTAGCGAATCAGCAGGTCAGCGAGTTGGCCCCTGGGGGAATCTTCACATGAGGACCAGAGGTAAGAGAGTGGGGGTGCTGCTCGCAGGCGCGTTGCTGTTCCTGACTGTCGCGTTTGCGCAGGCGCCGAGGGACGATTCAGGCTCAACGATATGGCGGTTCGACAACATCGATTCGATTGGCGGGCATGAGACGCATGTGCTCGGGCATCCGCACCTGATCAACTCGCCCTACGGCAAGGCCATCGAGTTCAACGGCGTGGATGATGCACTCTTTGTGGATGTGCACCCATTGGCAGGCGCGACCACATATACGTGGGAAGTGATCTTCCGGCCCGATGCGGACGGCGCGGAAGCGCAGCGGTTCTTTCATCTGTCGGAGATCGATCCCGCGACGGGCAAAGACACCGACAACCGGATGCTTTTCGAGATTCGCATTGTGAAGGGGCTGTGGTGCCTCGACAGCTTTGCGGAATCGAACGGGTCGCGACGAACGCTGCAGAACTGTAACGATCTGCATCCTCTGGGCCGGTGGTACCGTGTGACGGCGGTGTACGACGGCAAGACGCTGCGCAATTACGTGGGCGATGAGTTGCAGGGCGAAGGCGAGCTGCATTTGACGCCGCAGGGAGCGGGGCGCTCGTCGATCGGCACGCGTATCAACCAGCGCGATTACTTCAAAGGGGCGGTCTTCGAAGCGCGGTTTACGCCGCGGGCGCTGAAGCCGGAAGGGTTTTTGAAGATGCCGCCGGCGGTGGAAAAGCAGGGTGTAGGGAATAGGGAACAGGGAGTAGAAAGCGGCGAAAACCAGGGGCTGCGGGACGGCGAGGGAGTGAAGGAGTAAACATACCTTCTTGGAGTTGCCGCGCGTTGCCGTCACGATGCGGCTGCATGGGTTGAGGCAAATCTCGGTTCGCCCAGGCGTATCATGGGTGCGTTTAAGGAAAGGATGCGCCATGCGCAAGTGGGGCATCGCCATCAGCGTGTTTTACGCGGTCATCGTTGTGGGACTGCTGGCGCCCGCAGGTCTGCGCCTGGCCATGGGTGGATCGAGCGCTTCGTTCTTCAAAACGCTGGGCGACATGTATGCGGAGTGGCTGGTGTGGGCGGCGATTGTGATCGTCATCGGGGGCCAGGCGATTTTGCTTTTTCTGTCGGTCGACACCTCGCAAAAGCGATTGAAGCCTCGGACTCATCTTGCGGTGTCAGTGATCGCCGGGTCGATGCTCTTCGCGCTTCTTGCATTCGCTGCATTCTCAGCCGCCGGAGCAGCGTGGTCCGGCGACAAATTCTTCGATCGGTTCTGGGACACGGAGACTGAGGTCGTATCGATCTTCGCGGCGATCTGGCTGGTCTGGGGAGTTATTTTCTATCTCTATTTCAGGAACTCGACGGAGGTAACGACGCGAGTCGTTTCGTGGCTTTTGAAGGGCAGTGTGCTGGAGTTGCTGATTGCGGTGCCGTGCCACGTGATCGTACGGCGACGCGACGATTGCTCGGCGCCCATTGCGACGAGTTTCGGGATCGTGACCGGGGTCGCGGTGATGCTGCTGGCGTTCGGGCCGAGCGTGCTGCTGCTGTATAAGAAGCGGCTGGACGAGTACGCGGTGCGGAAGGCGGAGTGAACCTGCGGCGTAAGGAAACTGTGGTCCGACATAAAGCCTAATTGGCAAGGTGCGGGCGAGGACGCCCGCACGACAGCCGGTCAGGAGACCGGCGATACAAGGGGTTCGTCACCCTCATTGTCTGTGCGCGATGCCGTGAAATCGCCTTGATAGTCTAGAGTTTTGGAGGGTTCCCCGAAGATGGCAACGGAAATTTCTTCCGGCGCGGTGGCCGGACAAGCGATTCACGTGTGGGAAGCGGGCGGCGCCGCATCAGCCGAGGCTCTGGCGGCGTGGGTGGGCGCGCGGCTGGCGGCGCACGAGGATGCGCTTTCGCGCTTGCTGGCCGTCGAGGGCGAGAGGACGCCCGCGAATTCGCTGCTCCACTACGACACGGCAATTGAGCAATTGACCCTGGCGGGCGCGCAGGCGGGGATTCTGAATTCAGTGGCTGCGGACAAGGCGGTGCGCGACCAGGCGCAGATGGAAGCGCAGCGCGTGGCGATGGCCGGCAGCGCCCTGAGCCTGAATCGGCCGGTGTATGACGCGCTGGTGGCGATGAAGCTGGACAGTGCGAGCGCGGCGACGAAGCATTATATGGAGCGGACGCTGCTTGGCTATCGCCTCTCCGGCGTGGACAAGGATGAAGCGACGCGCGAGCGGTTGCACGCGCTGCACGACAAGGCGACGCAGCTTTCGCTCGCATTCAGCCGCAACATCCAGGAGGGCGGAAAGACGATTGAGGCGACTCCCGAGGAACTCGACGGACTACCCGCGGACTACGTCGCACGGCATCCGGCACAGAAGGGCGAGGACGGCGCGGCGCGGGTGACGCTGACGACCGATCCGCCGGACATGATGCCGGTGATGACGTTTGCGGCGAGCGCGGCGCTGAGGGAGCGCATGTTTCTGGCCTACAATACACGCGCCTATCCGGCGAACCGGCAAATTCTTCTCGATCTGCTGGCGACGCGGCAGGAGATTGCTAGCGTGATCGGGTTCCGGAGTTGGGCGGACTTGGCAACGGCCGACCAGATGATGAAGTCGGCGGCGAATGTGCGCACGTTTTTGGCGAAGCTGGACGAGGCGAGCCGCGATGGTGCGAAGCGCGAGCACTCGCTGGTGCTCGAGTTTGTACGCGAGCGGCAGCCGACTTCAAGCGAGATCGATATTACGAGCCGCGGGTATTGGTACGAGCAGTTCCGGCGCGCGCGGTTCGACTTCGACTCGCAGTCGGTGCGGCCGTATTTTCCGTACACGCAGGTGGAGGCGGGCGTGCTGGAGACTGCGGCGAAATTGTTCAAAGTCGAGTTTCGGCCGTCGAGTGCGCCCAAGTGGGATGCTGCAGTCAGGGTGTACGAGGTGTTTGAGGACGGCCGCATCGTGGGGAGGTTCTATCTCGACATGCATCCGCGCGAGGGCAAGGACAAATGGTTTTCGGCGGCGCCGGTGGTGACGGGCGTTCGCGGGCGCGCGCTGCCTGAAGCGGCGCTGATCTGCAACTTCCCATCGCCAGAGGAAAAAGATCCTGGTTTGCTGCAGTACTCCGACGTGGTCACGTTCTTCCACGAATTCGGGCATTTGATGCACGCGATCCTAGGCGGAAGGACGGAGTGGGCGGGGCTATCGGGGTTTGCGACAGAGGGCGATTTCATCGAGGTGCCGTCGCAGATGCTCGAGGAGTTTTTCCGCGACGAGAAGCTGCTGCAGGCGTTCGCGAAACATTATGAGACGGGCGAGGTGCTGCCGGCGGAGTTGATTCGCACGATGAAGCTGGCAGGTGCGTTCGGACGCGCGGATTGGGTTCGGACGCAGATCTACTACACCACGCTCTCGCTCGATCTGCACGACCAGGATCCGAAGGGGATCGACCCGGACGTGATGACGAAGGAACTCTATCAAACCTTTCAGCCGTGGACGTGGCTCGACGGCAACCGCATGTATGCGAGCTTCGGACACCTGATGGGCTACTCGTCGAACTACTACACGTACATGTTCGACAAGGTGATTGCGCTGGATTTCTTTGGGCAGTTCGATGCGAAGGATTTGCTGGGCTGCGATGCGGGCGCGCGCTATCGGAAGACGGTGCTCGAGCAGGGCGGTTCGAAACCAGGGCGAGAGATGGTGCGCGACTTTCTGGGGCGTGACGAGGAGTTTGAGGCGTTCGCGAAGTGGATGAATGAAGAATTTGAAGGGCAGGGATCAGGGTTCAGGAATCAGTGAACAGATGACCGCGAGGGATTTTCGGCGGATTGCGCTGAGCCTGGAAGGCGCAGAAGAAGGCTCGCATATGAACGCGGTGGATTTTCGCGTAGGCGGACGAATCTTTGCCACGCTGGCCTCGGTGAAAGAAGGCTACGGCAATCTGATGCTGACGCCGGAGATCCAAGCGGCGTACATCGCAGAGCGGCCGGATTTGTTTCTGCCTGTACACGGCGGTTGGGGTCGTGGAGGTGCGACGCACATCCACCTCGCGGAGTCGGACGAGGATTCGCTGCGCGGCGCGTTGCACTCGGCGTGGAAGCTGCGCGTGGAAAAGAACCGGAAGAGCGCCAAGCCGCGCCGCCCCGCGGCCAAGCGCTAACTCAATCAAGCCGATCTGGTGGCTATTGCGGCTTCGCCGCCTGGAAGCCGGCCATGATTTGCGTCATCAGGTCGTTGACGGTGCCGGGCGAGCTGGGCAGAAAAATGGTGCTTGACTTGCCCATCACGCCGACTTCGCGCATGGTATCGAAGTACTGTGTGAGAAGAACCATAGCCATAACGTCGCGCGCGGTAGAGCCTTCGACGGCGGACTTGAACTGCTCGACAGAGGACTGCAGGCCCTTGATGATGGCCTGGCGCTGGCGCGCAACGCCATCGCCCTGCAGCGCCTTAGACTCGGCTTCGGCCTCGGCCTGCTTGACCTTGAGGATCTTGTCGGCTTCGCCGCGGGCCTGTGCCGCGATCTGCTCGCGCTGCGCGGCGTTGATGTCGTTCATGGCCGCCTTGACCTTCGCGTCAGGAACGATGTCAGTGACGAGCGCGCGGAGGATGTTGTACCCGAATGTGTCCATGACTTCATCGAGGTCGCGCTTGACGGCTCCGGATATCTGCTGCATCTGCTCGAAGGCTTCATCGAGGGTGAGCGTGGGCACGTGGCCGAGGATGGAGTTGAAGACGTAGCTCTCAATCTGGGCCTGCGGATTGCTCAGCTTGTAGTAGGCGTCGAAGACCTTGGCCTCGACGACTTGATACTGCACCGAGACGGGGATGGTGACGAAGACGTTGTCCTTGGTCTTGGTTTCGACGTTGACCACCGCCTGGCGCACCTGGAGATCGACGAAGCGCACCGTCTCGCACCAGGGAACGAGGAATTGAAGACCGGGGCGCGCGATGCGGTTGAATTTTCCGAAGCGCTCGACCACGCCGGCCGAGTAGGTGCGCACCGTGTACATGGTCTTGATTACCGTGATGAGCACAAAGATACCGATGATGCCGGCAACGATGAGAAAGAAGACGAGAACAGCGGAGTTGTCCATCCGAGGCCTTTCTGGCTCCTCCAGGAGCGGCAAACAGGGCTTGATACGTGGCCGTGTTTTTGGGTTTCAGGAATGATACCGCAGGCGGATTCCGGGCGTGCCAAGAACATCGCGGGCCGGGGTGTGCGGTGGGCACCCAGAATTCTCTTTTCGGAGTGCGAAATTGAATGCAGGGAAAAGGCACGCAAGCTCGACTCTGCTCTCACCGTAACTTATTTCAAACAAATATCTTACACCGCAAAATCGATGAACCCTCTCTGGGGATCGGTGGAGACGAGTTTGACTGTAACCCGGTCGCCCACGTCGAGACCCTTGGCGCCTCGGACCACCATGCCTTCCACGTGCGGATCGAGCGTACGCACGAAGGTCCCGTGGTCGGTGGCGCCGGTGACGATGGCCTGATAGCTTTGGCCGATGTGCGGGTGCAAAACGACGGCGGCGATGCGCTTTTGCATTTCGCGCTCAACCTTTCGCGCGGCGTCTTCCATCTCAGTGCATCGTTGCGCGATGGCATTGAGCTCGGTTTCGGAATAGGGCGCCGGCGACTTTGCGATCCAGGCCTTGAGCAGGCGCTGCGTCACCACGTCAGGGAAGCGGCGGTTGGGCGCTGTGGAGTGCGTGTAGTCCTGCACAGCGAGGCCAAAGTGGCCGGGTGATGGCTCGTTTGGCTTCACGAGGACGTACTCGCCCGGCCCCATGAGCTTGACAACGATGAGCGATAGATCGGGAAAGTGGTCGGGGTCCTTCTGCTTTTGTGCGAGGAGAAAGTCGTTGAGAGCCTTCGAGTCAGGATCGGCGGGCAGCGTTGTGCCCTTTTCCGCGGCAAGCTCAACGATGCGGTCCCAGCGCTTGGGTGTGCGCACAATGCGGCGGATGGAGGCGACGCCCGCATCCTCAAATGTGCGCGCAATGACGCCATTGGCCGCCACCATGAACTCTTCAATGAGCGATGTGGCGCGATTTTTCTCAAGGCGCGCGATGTCGACGATCTCATCGGAGAGAGTGACCGGGCGCGTTTCGATGGTCTCAAGATCGAGTGCGCCATGCTGGAAGCGACAGCCGACCAGAGTTTGCGCCGCCGTGTCCTGCAATTTGAGCTGTGCTGCAAGATCGGGGCTGGCAGCAACCTTGGCAGGAGGGTCGCCTTTGCCTTCGAGCCATGCGCCGATGCTCGGATAAGCGAGTTGCGCGCGGTTGCGCACAAGCGCCCGGTAGGCCTTGCCCTGGGAGGTGCATCCGCCCGGATCGAGCGCGAATTCGATGACTATGGCCACGCGGTCTTCGTTTTCATTGAGCGACGTGATGCCTTCAGAGAGGTCTGTAGGCAACATGGGAAAGATGCTGACGCCGGTGTAGACGGAGGTTGTTTCAAATGCCGCGTGCTTGTCGATCAAGGTGCCTTTCGGCACGCGCGTGTCCACGTCGGCCACACCAACGAGCACTCGGATCTGGCCGTTTGGCAGTTGCTCCGCCCACTCGATCTGGTCGAGATCTTTGGAAGTGTCGTTATCAATCGAGGACCATAGCAGATTGCGGAGATCGGCAAGACCGTCGCTGGAAGGCGGTCCTGTCTGTTCCTTAATTGCCGCCAGTTCAGTGTCGGTTCCGGGAGGAAAATCAGGCTGAAAACCGTGCTCAATCATGGAGGCATGGGCTGCGGCCACAAGATTGAAATGGAAGGGATGAGTGGAATCCATGAAGGATCGTGCTCCTACTGTGTTTGCGGGCGGTCTTTTCGCGCGACATGCCAGCCTAACACAGCGGAAGGGCGTGATGCGCGGTTCACTGCGGCTGCACGTTCACGGTGAAATACAAGGTCTGGGTGGTGACTGCGTTGTCAATATAGGCAGTTGCCGTGACTTTGAGCGTGGCGACGCCGAGCGGCGTTCCGTAGGGAGCGAGAACGCTCGAACTGGAGCAGCCCATGCCGCTGGCGGTAAGCGCCGCGAACAGCAGAATAAGAACGAGGAAATGCCGGGCACCGTTGCGCCAAAAGGTGCGCGCGCGACGGCCGAGAGGAAGGAGAAAGAAGACGAGCGCAGCGAGCGAGGCAACGGCGCCGCCATGCGGCCATCGAGGATCGAGCCGGCTCCCGTCTTTCTTCAAAAAGCGTCCATGCCCGTGTCACTTTTCGAGCGGCGGCCGTTGAATTGGTTCGCGTCTGGCACCGATTGTAGATCGAACGATACGCGGCAAGAGGACGAAGTTGTTGCGATGCCACGCAGAGGCACACGACGAGTTACGTGGAGCGGAAACGAACGCCGGCGCAAATCCAGAGTTATGGCAACTGGATGCCGAGATCGGAGAGGACTTTAGGCTTGGCTTCTTCCACGGCCAGCAGGTTGTGGCACGCGGAGCAGTCCTGCGTGATGCTGGTGGCGTCCTTGGCGACGTGGTCGCCGTCGTGGCAGCGGAAACAGCCGGGATACTCCTGGTGGCCGATGTGGTTCGGGTGCGTTCCCCAAGTGACCTTCATGAACGGAAACACGTTCTCGTCATATAGCGTGACGAGTTCCTGGCCCGCCTGCTCCACGAGCGCGGCCTTCTGGTTGAGCACATCGGGATTCTGCGTGCGGTAGAACGCCTGAAGGTGCTGTGGAATTTGAGCGCCGGCATCGGCCTGGCTGGCATAAGTGGCCTTCAGGAGCGCCAAGCCTTCCTTGTGAATCCAGGGGAGCGAGGGGTTGATTGCTCCGTCGGCCATGGCGCGGTTGATGGCCTCCTCCGCAGTGACAAAAGTGTGCGCGGCGCGATTGTGGCAGTCGATGCAATCCATCACGCGCCGCTCGCCCTGAGGCTGCGCTCCGTTGAGAGCCGAGGCCGCATACGCGGTCTTCGAGCCGTCGGGGTTGGTGCGCTCGACCCACGGAATGGCGGTGCGCGTTGGATCGGTAGCGATGTATTCGATGTGGCCGAGGTGCACGCCATGAATGCCGGTGCGGTGCGAAAGCGAGTCCTCGCCGCCGAGGTGGAGGATAAGGACGGTCTGCGATTCGGTGTTCTGCTCGTCGTCAGCAAAGCTCGACTTCACCAGCAGTTTGTCGCCGTCGAACCGCGTTGGCGTGTGGCAGGCTTCGCAGGTATAGCGAGCGGGGCGCAGGCTGGTGACAGGCGACGGAATCGGCGTTGGATAGTTGGGAATGATTTTGGGCGCGAGTCCCGCCATGGGATGGAACGAGACTTCAATCAGCTGTTTGGTGCCGTTTACCTTGGCGCTGAAGTAGGCTTGCGCGCCGGTGCCGATGTGGCACTCCACGCAGGCCACATGCGAGTGCGCGGAGATCCTGTATGCCGTGTATTCGGGCTGCATCACATGACAGGAGCGGCCGCAAAACTGCGGCGAATCCATATACTCGGCACTGTGATAACTGGCGGTGGCGACGACAAGAAAGTTGACGATGGTCGCCACCAGAACAATATCGACACCGTGCCGGAAGATTCGGTCGTTGAGATCGATCCTGGGAAAAGCTGCGGGAATCTGGCCGGCGGTTTGCAGTTTTTTGCGGCGCAGAAATACGCCGACGGGAATGAGCGCGAGGCCGAGCAGGAACAGAGCCGGCAAAATGAGGAAGAAAATGATGCCGAGATAGGGATTGTCGCTGAGGTGGCCTGAGAGTTCGGCCAACCAGTAGCTGATCATGGTGATGCCGGCGGCCGAGGTAATGGCGCCACCGGCCAGGCTGATGGGGTTGTTGCCGAAAAACAGTGCCGGACGAATCCAGTTGTCGCGGAATTTTTCGAATGCCGACACGACTCCTCAGCCTCCGTTGACGGGCGGCCCGCCTCGCCACCCCAGCGACGAAGACCTGTCGCTGGGGCCCCGGACAAGGGGGCCTTCTTTTGAAGCCACTGCGCTGATTTTACTGCTACTTCAGGGTCTTAAAATACGCGGCAACAGCCTTGATCTGCGGGTCAGTCAACCCGGCGACGGGCTTCATCTTGCCCTTGCCATTCTTGACTGTGGAAATGATCTGGTCCTCAGTGAGCGACTTGATCGCTGGGTCAGAAACCGGCTTGATGCCCATGGCTTTGGCCATTGCCGGACTCGGAGTGCCAGTGGCGCCGTGACACATGGCGCATTTGGCTTTGTAGGTCGCTGCGCCGTCATCGGCGAAGCTGAAAGCGCTGGCCAGAACCAACGTAGCAGCCAGCGCGATGTAGGAACGAACTCTCTTTGTCATGGAAAAGCTCCTTGAGGTTTTTGAGGCCCTAACGCAACTTCGGGCGCAAGCCGTGAAGTTAAGGTTCATGCCGCCTGCCAGCCAGGGCTTTCGGCCTTTGGTTCCGCAATCGTGATGGTAACAGGAACTACCTAGAGCGGTTTCTGAGTTTCAGTGCCCTTTTTCGCTGATGTGAAAGGTGGTATTTTCCTGAGGAAAATGCCACTCGGCGGAAGTGCTTCAAGGGAGTAGCAACTCTGGAACCGCTGTAACGCAAACCGGCGCGATCGGGGCGTTGATTGCGACGACCGCGCCAGCTTGTTCTTGCTTCTACATCCGCTGTTGCCGTTTCCACACTTGCTCTTACTTGGCGAGCGAGCGGAAATAGTCCACCGAGTCCTTGATCTGTGCGTCGGTGAGTTTACCCTTGAACGCCGGCATCTTGCCCTTTCCGTTGGTCGTGTCGGTGATCATCGTAGCTTCACTGAGCGATTTGACCGACGGATCGCTTGCAGGCTTGACGCCCATCGCCTTGGCAATCCCTGGATTGGGAACGCCTTGCGCACCGTGGCAACTCTGGCACTTTGCCTTGTAAACCGCTTCCCCAGAGGACTGGGCAAAGCCCACCGCGCCGGCCATGAGAACAACGGCTGTCAGCGCAACTGCAGATTGAATCGTCTTGCTCATCGCATTACTCCCGAATGACTTTCCCGGCCAGTCTGCGCGTGGCATTGGCTGTCGCGTGCGGCTTTCTCCAGGAGTTTTCCTACACTCTCCGGCCGGACTCCAATGAAGTCGAGGTGCGGAGACCGGCAAACTCGCTAAAGGTGGGGTGGGCTCTATCAAGACTTCTGGCCCGACCCACCCCATTTTGAACTGACGCGGAAGATTCTCCGCGTCAGAACTCGTAGTGCACGCCGAGAGTCAACATGTTGGCGTGGTAATTCCGCGGCGCAGTCTCGCCAGCAGGCGAAATCGTCTGGCCGGTCTGGTAAGGCAGAGAAGAACAAGCTACGGGTGTTGCGGGAGTCGTGGGCGTGGGGTTCGTGGTGCTGCACAGCGCCGCGCCGGAAGGACCGCCTTCGCCGTAGCCGTAGAAGTTGTACTGAGCCTTCCACGTCAATGCGGGGCGCATGGTCCATGCCAAGTTCACAAAGGGAGACTGATAGGTAGATACCAGCGAACCCGCGACATCGCGCGGATCGTTATAGAAGCGGCTGCCGGCAACCGAATTGATGTTGTAACCGATGTTCGATTTCACGGTCTTAACAGGCGACAGGTTCAAGGCCACCGACGCGGACTGCGTGGGAGCGTGCATGAAGTCGAGTGCGGGACCAAAATCATATCCCGATCTACCCGCAGAAGTAGCTGGGCATGCCGTGCCGCTGGGAGTCGAAGCGGCAGGTATTCCCGTGGCAGCGGCGCCCAGATAGCAGATGTTGTCTGCCATGTAAACGTCGCTGTAGGTGTAGCTGAAGTCGAGGCCGTAGTGATCGTTCGGGAACAGCTCGGTGCCCAGGCTAACAACGCGGCTGTAGTCGACGTGATCGAGCGGGCCGTCGTAGGCAGCGCCTTCTGCCGTCAAGTCGGCCTGACTCATGTTGTTGGTGTTGTTGTGGTGCTCGATGTCGTTGAAGGCGCCGGATACCGTCGCCCAGGCTTTGGGCCTGTAAATCGTATGGACCCGGTACTGCCTGGTCTGCCGCGGAGTCATCGGGGTGAAGGCATTGTCGTTGTAGAGCATCTCGATGCTGCCGTTGATATTCCAATTTGAGGTGGGGCGCAGCGCCGCGTTGAAGATGCCGCCATTTTCGTTGATGGTACCGGTGCCGGCGGCGGGGACGGACGAAGTCCACGGGCCAGTATGAGGAGTCCCTTCGGCGATCCTGTGCGTACCGTAGTGATAGGTGAGGGCAAGGGTGATGCGCGAAGTGGCTTCCCAGCTCGCGGTCAGGTTGTTGGTGATCATTCTCTGGCCGAAGAAGTCAGGAAGGGGAGTGCCTATGCTGCTGCTGCCCTCAAGAGTGCCGGTGCCTGCAGCCGCGGTGGTGGTTGTGAACGGACCGGGGTAAGTAATTGTTTGATTGCCGGCGGTCGTCGGGGTCGCGACCGTGATCAGGCTGGTCATAGTTGACGATCCCGGCTGCTGAACGTTGGAAAATGTGAACTGATCCTCGAGAGCGACGGTCTTCGTCGCCTGCCACACGACTCCGTAGTCGGCGGCCATCACCTTTCGGTGCGCGCTGGCATTGGCCGTGTAGGTAAGCTCACGAGTGTTCTTCGAAAGACCCTGGAAGTCCTCGTAATAATTCGGCAAGCTCATTTTGGCGTCGGTGTAGCGCAGATCGCCGTCCATCGACACGTTTTCGATGCTTCTGCTCTGCAGGCGGAAGATCTCGGTTGGGAAGATGATCCGCGTGGGCTGAGAGCGCTGATAGCTGGTGATAACCGCGCATGCCGCATTGATAATAGGCAGACCACCGGGCGACTGCGGAGCCGAAAGCGTGGGTGTTGTACCAGTGCTGTTTGCATTGCACGAACTGCTGGAATAGGGCGTGAGGCTGTAATAGTTCGCGAGAAAAGCAGCTTTGGTTCCGTCTGCCTCCTGCACGAGAAGACTGCCGGGGTTGACGGTGAAGAACGAGTCACTCTTGAAGTGATCAACCTCTTCTTCAAAGGTCAGCTTGGTGCCCTGCACGGGTTTCCAGTCAATCCCGCCGAAGAAATCGTCGGTGCTGAGGCGCTGATATTCCTTAAGCACCACGGAGTACGAACTGGCGAATTGATAGCCGCTGGGGCTCAGGCTCGGCCCTTCGAACGTATTCTGCGAATACCCCACCCGATAGGTCACGCTGGAAAGCGGACGTAGGGTCAGGTTGGTGTCTGTCATGCGCCGCACGGTGTTGTACTGGAAGGGCGAGACCATCTGTTGCGGCCACGCGAAGGAGCCGGTTGGCGCGGCGGACGGCCCAATCGGTATCGACTGCCCGCTGGGGACATTCGGATTGCTCAGCAGATCGTAGTCGAAGTATTGCCGGTCGCGGCGGAACATCCCCGAAAACTCGTAGTACTTGCTCTTTGAGACGTCCAGTTTGGCGAAGTTGTTGGGATCGCCGCCCCAGCCGTTGCTTATGGCGGAGAGGTCGTCAAACAGCGGATGCTTGTTGTCAGGAAGCGCCCGCATGGTAAAGGTCTCGCCCAGAATGCGCGGCCCCGATTGCATATTGACCATGGTGTCGAACATGGCGCCGCTGCCGGAGAGGCCGACCATGTGCCCGCCCGCATCAATGCTCTCGTGGACCGAATATCCGTTCGGCATCGGCGGCGGCGCGGGTGCCGGTCCCGGGGCGGCCGGATCTTGGGCGACAGCGATACACGCCGCCGCCAGCAACATGGCCACCAGCATACCCAGAAACAATGCGAAAGACGGCTGTTGATTGCGAACCCGTGATAACCAGCCAACGTTCTTCATATGAAGCCTCACTTGAATAAAACTTGTTGCAAAAATCGAACCTTGAAACCCGGTGCAAAACTGCTGTGGGAGCCGTGCCGCGGCGATTTGACAGTCACTTGAGGCACAGCTCCATGACTCCTATCTGAGAAACGCCGCATTGATGTTCGATCCGTGTATGTAGGTGTGGCAGCTTGTGCAAGGCTGCATGTCGTCCGAGCCTGCCCCCATGCCATGAATCGTGGCGTTCGCTACCCGGCTGTGGCACTGGTTGCACAGCGTGTTGATGCTCGGCATGTTCAGCATCCGCGCGTTCTGCGAGCCGTGCGGCGAGTGGCACCCGAGACATCCTTCGGCCTTCACCGCGGCATGCTCGTACACGTAAGGCCCGCGCGCATCGGCGTGGCATTTGGTGCAGATCATGTTTTGATCCGCTGTCATCCGGAGGTTGTTGTTCTGGAATGTGCCGTGGACGTCATGGCAGTCAGTGCACTTAACCACACCCTCGTTGACCGGGTGATGGAACGGCATGTTGAGCGCCGTCCTGACGTCGCCGTGGCACTGGTAGCAGAGCTGGGGCTGCGGAGCCTTGAGCAGCGTCTCTTCCTTGCTGCCGTGAATGCTGTGGCAACTGATGCAGCTTACGTTGGCCTTGGCGTGGGGAGAACGGTCAAAATCCGGATGTGCCCCCGCGTGGCAGCTCAGGCACTTCGAGTCGACGTCCTTGGCCGAGGCCTTGGCGGGATCAAAGATCTTGGTCACGTCGCCGCCGCCAGCTACGTGCTCGCTGCCCGCACCGTGGCAGTTCTCGCACGTCACGCCATTCGCGTTTCCGTGCATGAGGGCCATCTTGGTGTGAGGATTGGTGGCGAAATTTTTGCTCACCTCTTCGTGACAGGTGGCGCAGGTGTCAGCCCCCACAAACTCGGCGTGCGCGGCGCCCTTGGCCTGTGCATCCTGGGCTTTTGCTCCCGCAGGCGGGGCGGCCAGCGCCGTCGCGCACAACATGCCGGCGCCGAGCAGACCCATTAAGAACACTCGCAGTCCCCGCGATTTCCCGGGAACCGCACATTTGAACATTCGCGTTGCCGGCCGATCTGTATGCATGCAAAATACCGCCTTCAAAAGACTTCGTGGCTCCGCCTGAAAAACCATCCTCAGCCGCCAGTCCGGGCTGAATGTAGTGGATTCTCCTTGTGACCGCGAGCACCGCCAGAGCGTTCTTGAGGCACCTGAGGGTGCGGAGCATCACCACATACACGAGAGATTACGAATTTGTCATAACGGGGAGCGGTGATGTTCATCACAGGTGCGGGGCACCGCGATCACAGAGAAGAACACACCTTATCACAATGACTTGCAGGTTTTGGCCGCTGATGGGCGCGCCGACCACGTCACAGCCTAGTTTTGATTGCATTAACGTGAGCCCCATCACATCCAAAGCGGCCAAGACTCAAGCAAACTTTGGGTAAGTGCACCTCTTTAATGGATAAGGGCTGTACAGATCGACCTCAAACGGGCCCACGCAGAGACGGATATCACGGGGAAAACGGATGAGGCGTAGGGCCGCGTCGGTAAAGAACGGAACAAAACGATGGCCGACATGCAGATTTCGATGGAGGAACAGGCGCGGCCGAGGCACGTAGGCCGTACTTCGCCCCTGGGCTGCGCGGCTTGCGCCAATCGGCGTCCTGGCTGGTTCTGTTCTCTTGGCAGCGCAGTATTGGCCGATCTGGAACTTGCCACCAGCACCATTTCGCTGCCTGCGCAGGCTTCTCTCTTCACCGAGGGCGAGGATGCTCGCTGCCTTTACCTGATTTGCAGCGGGTACCTGAAGCTGACCGCCGGCCGGCCTGAAGATCGCCACATGATTGTCCGAGTCGCCGGCCCGGGGTCCATGCTTGGCCTCTACGCCGTGCTTTCTCACGGTATGTATGAGGTCTCAGCAGAGTCACTGACGCCGGCTCAACTGCGCCCGGTGGAGCGCGAACGTTTCCTCAACTTCCTTCGCAGCCACAAGGAAGCTCAATTGCGTGCAGTGCAGTGCATTTGCCAGGAATACCGCTTCGCATTGCAGGACGCGTGCCGCATCGCGCTGGCTGAAACCGTGGCCGCGCGGTTGGCTCGCCTGTTGCTGGAACTGGCGCATCAGATCGGCGAGCACACTGAGAACTCCGAGTACCGTTTTCCTCTGCTGCTTACCCACGAGGAGATGGCCTCGATGACCTGCACCACCCGCGAGACCGTTACGCGTACGCTCGGTCAATTCCGCAAGGACTGTTGGATTTCGATTGAAGACTCCAACGTCACGATTCACAAGCCAGACCGGCTGCAAAGCATTCTCTAGATCCCCTGAAAGAACTGACTGCGCGTGTCATTTTTTGGCTCCCCGTGTGCCCGCCCGCCGAGTCCAAGGAGATATGATGCTTGGTAGAGTTCCGATTTGCGGAATGGACTTCAGGTTGCGTATGACCAGGCTTTTTCTTTCCTTTTCTGCGGTTTTTCTTTTGTGCTGCGCCACCCCCGCTCAGACTCCATCTTCCGATCCATCGACCGGTCCCACCGCGCCTGCCGGCCAGCCTGGCGTAATGGAAACCGTCAGCCCCGAGATTGCGCAATTCCAGAAGATTGAAGACAAATGGTCTGACGCGGTGAACCGGCGTGACCAGTATGGCCTGGAACTGGTTCTTTCTCCGCTCTTCGTCGACGTATCGGCCGGCGGCGACGTGACCACGCGTAACCAGCAGGTTGCGACTGTGCTGAGCGCGGACGACAAGACGGTCTACCTCATGCAGAAGGTCGTCGCCGTACGCATGCTTGGCGACATCGCAGTGGCCAACGGCACCTACACCCTGCACCACAAGGTCGGCTCGCACGAAGTGGACGAAAAGGGCGTCTTCACGCACGTCTTCGAGCGCGTGCGCGGTGGCTGGCTTTGCATCAACTCGCAGCGCACTCTTTTGCGCCAGGACGCCGCCACGGACAAAAAGAGGGCGGCGGCGCCGGAAACGCCTTTCCACATTCCGCTCTTTTCCAGGGGCGAGAAAGGACCGCAATAGGGCCCCGGAAACACCTGACCCATCCGCGTCCGGATCTAAGTGACACAAATTCGAGCGGGCTCTATAGAGTGGCGATCGCCTCGGCCTGGTTGGGGTACAGGCGCGCGTACTTGGTAATGCCCACCATGGTGAAGACCTTGGTGAAGTGCGGCGAGAGGCCAAAGGCACTAACGGTCTGCCCTGCGTGCGTGGCCTGGATGAGCAACTGAATCACGAGCGCGATGCCGCTGGAGTTGATGTAGTCCACACGCGTGAAGTCTAGGAGGATTAGTTTGGTCGTCTCCTTGGGCAGTGATTCATAGGCGCCGAGAACCGCGTCCCTTGAGGTGCTGGCGATGTCGCCCTCAAAGCGGAGCACGGCCACGGGATAGCCGGATGGGGATTTGAGCTGTTCAACGTGCGATTTGGTCTCGCTCTCCACTTGTCGATCGCCTCCACTTTCGATTCGGTTCAACTTGAGCTTACTCCGTATCTCTGTCCAGCCGGATCACCAGCCGCACATAACTACTCTTCCCGTCTCCAGCGGTGACCCACTCCGCCTCGTCAACCAGCGCCTGGATGAGGAACATGCCCATCCCGCGGGGGTCTTCCTCACCGTGAATTTTCCGGTCGATGTCAGGCTTGTGCGGCTGTGTCTTAATTCCGGTGCCGTCGTCAATCACTTTCACTTCAAGCTCATCGGTGCCTGCGTGCAGCACCACACCTACCGAGAGCTTTTCGTTCATCCGGTTTCCGTGTTCGATGGCATTGATGCAAGCCTCGGCTACGGCGGTTTTCAAATCCTCGATACGGTCTTCAGGGAAGCCCATGAGTTTGGCCACCGAGGCTGCCGTGCTCATGGCCACCTTCTCGTAGCCCATTTTGGTCGGCAGACGGACTTCGACGGTGGTGGATTTGGGTTCGTTCATTCCGGCATTTCTCCGCGGCACAACGCCAGCGCAGTCATATCGTCAGATTGCGGTCCGCCCTGGGCAAACGCCTCAATCGCGATCCACAATGCATCGAGAATACCATCGGCATTTTGCGAGGGGCACGTAGAAAATTCATTCAAAAGCCTTTCCGGACCAAACTCTTCATCTCCTCGAAAGACCTCGGTAAGCCCGTCAGTGTAGAAGAGCAGTCGCGCGCCGGGTCCAAAGCCGCGCCGCTCACTTGTATAGCGCATGCCGGGGAGGAGCCCAAGGGGCGTGCCGGCGGCATTGAACTGGTGCGGCTCGGCGCCTGGCTCGACGAGGAACCCGGGATTGTGGCCCGCATTCACCACTTCCATCTCGCCCGATTCAGGATGCAGCCGGAGGAAGATGGCGGTTACGTAGCGCCGCCGCGCCTCTTCGCCTTCGCCCCAGTGGTGCTGGTTCATGCGCGTAGCCAACTCGTCGAGCGGCATGCCGGTCAGCGCGATGCCACGGAACGCCGCGCGGAAACTGGTGGACATGATGGCCGAAGCCAGTCCCTTGCCGGCCACGTCGGCTACCGCAATCAGCAGGGAACCGTCGGGCTGCTCAACGATATCGAGGTAGTCGCCGCCCACTTCGTAGCAGGTGTTGGAGCGAAAGGCGACCGAATAGCCGGGAATCGCGGGCAGCTCCTGCGGGAGCAGTGAGCGCTGGATCCGCCGCGCCGCGTCGAGATCCTGCTGCAGGCGCGCGAACTCCACGTTCCGCTTGTGATTACGCGCATTTTCGAGGGCAACAGCCGCCTGCAGGGCGAGCCCCTCAAGAAAATCGGCTTCGGAAAGCGTGAGTTCGCGCCCACCGGGAGAGGCCACGACGAGATCGGTCATCTTTTGGCCATCGCGGTCGGCCAATGGGTAAATAAGCAGTTGCTCAGCCGCGGCGCCGGTAGAGCCGGGTGGCAATGCGCCATACTTCATGCCAGATTCGGGAAAGGCCGCGCCAGCCATTTCGAGCTCGCGCACTACGATGCGCAAGGTCGATTCGAGCACCTCTTCTTCGCGAATGGTCGAATGCACCTGGCGCGAGGCCTCGAGCAGCGCCTGCAGCCGCGCCACCTGCTGTTGCAACTCGATTGTCTCGCCGCCCGCGGCGAGTTGCGCGTCCAGCTCCATCTCGACCCCCGTGGAATCTGAATGTATCACGCCGCCGCGAAGTCTGGGCACATTTGCGGCGGGCATCACAGCGGCATAGATGGAACCGGTCTAGACTCGCACCGCGGAGGGAGTATGGGCATACAAGCACGCACTGCATTTCGCGCCGTTCTGCTCGGAATTCTCAGTTGGCTCATCCCGTTTGCCGTCTCCTTCTCTGTTTTTCCTCTTAAGAAAGCGAACGCGCCTTTGTTCAGCACCTTGATGTACCTGATCGTTCTTGCCACTGCCGGACTCTTGCTGATCTGGTACTTCCATAAGCGCGCGGTTTGTGTCCGCGAAGCCATTCTGGTGGGGGCGCTTTGGCTGGCCATCAATCTGATTTTCGACTACCCGATGTTCGCTTATGGGCCCATGAAGATGACCGCGCTCGGCTACTACTCAGAGATTGGATTGGTCTATCTGACGTTCCCAATTTTCGCGTTGCTGGCGGCGCGGCTGGCCAAGTCGTAGCGACATCCTTCATTCGGTGGCGAGGACGCCATGCCGTCCAATCTCACGCGGCCCTTACGCAGCCTGTGATAATGTCGAATCTATCCCATACATGCGACGCGCGGGATTCTTCCTCAAGTCCAAACAAGAACAACTAGTTGTCATGGTTTCCATCGCATGTCTTCGCCCGATGCGCTGTTTCTTTTTCGAGCCGGGATGCTGCGCGGGGGCTTGACGCTTCAATCTCACGCGAAAGGTGAACGCATCGGATGACCCTGAGCCGCGAATCCACCGACGCCGATCTCGTATTGACGCTGGAGGAGATCGCCAACCTGGCGGCCGAAGAAGGCAAGCCGGCCGACACGTTGATGAACGTTGCGGCGCTGATTGCTACGCGGTTCCGGACCGACGTTTGCTCGGCGTACCTGCTGGAGCCGGACCGGACAAACCTGGTGCTTGCCGCCTCGCTGGGGCTGCATCCGCGCTGCATCGGAACTCTGCGCATGCCGTTGCACGAAGGCCTCTCCGGCCTGGTCGCGGAGCAACTGCTGCCTGTGGCGGTCGCCGATGCGCGCAAGCATCCTCGCTACAAATACTTCAAGGGATCGGGCGAGGAGGAGTACCACTCTTTTCTCGGCGTGCCCCTGATCGACCGCGGCGTGCTGCAGGGCGTTCTGGTGGTGCAAACCAAGGAGCCGCGGATCTTTCAGGACGGCGAGATTCGCATGCTGGTAGAGGCGGCGAACCAGGTTGCTCCAGTGGTGAGCGAGGCACGGACGCTGGACCGGTTCATCGCCCCGGCGCAGGAAAAGCTGTGGGAGCTGGCGCGCAACGTGTGGTGGTGCTGGGATCCGGAATGCGTGAGCCTGTTTCGCGACCTGAATCCAACGCGCTGGCGGGAGCTGAATCAGAATCCCATTGCGCTGCTGAATGAGATTCCGCTTGGCGAGATCGAGCGGCGCGCCATGGAACTGGTTCTGCATAGCCGTATCAACTACGCCTACCGGCGCCAGCAGGAATACCTGATGGATGACCGCACCTGGGGCGCGAGCCATGCCGGCGCGCTTCGGCCTCGCCCCGTGGCATATTTCTCCGCCGAATTCGGCCTGCATGAGTCGTTGCCAATCTACTCCGGCGGGCTGGGCGTGCTGGCCGGCGACCATATCAAAAGCGCGTCGGACCTGGATATTCCGCTGATCGGAGTGGGCCTTTTCTACGGGCAGGGCTACTTCCTGCAGCGCCTTGACGGAGGCGGATGGCAGCGCGAGGAGTATCTCGAAACCGACGTGAATCAATTGCCGATGCAGCAGGCGATCGGCGTGAATGGTGAGCCTGTGGTAGTGGAGATCGCCACCCGTGGCAGCTCGATTCGCGCCAAGGTGTGGCGGGTCAAGGTGGGCCGATGTGATCTTCTGTTGCTGGACTCAAACGTTGCCGGCAACGCGCCGGAAGATCTTGACACCACCTCGCGCCTATACGGCGGTGACGCGCGCACGCGCATCCGGCAGGAGCTGCTGCTGGGCGTGGGCGGCTTCCGCGCGCTGAAGGCCATGGGCATCACCCCCGGCGTGCTGCATCTGAACGAAGGCCATAGCGGATTTGCGGTCTTCGAGGCGATTCGCAGCCGCATGGAGGAGGAGGGCCTCGACTTTTACTCCGCGGCAAGGCAGATTCCGCGCGAGGTGATCTTTACAACGCACACGCCGGTTCCTGCGGGCCATGACCGCTTCAGTCCTGAATTGATTGAGGAACACCTGGGCCCCCTGCGCGATGAGCTGGGGATTTCGCACGAAAACCTGATGGGCTTTGGCCGCGAGCATCCCACCGACAGTTCGGAGCTCTTCTGTATGACGGTGCTGGGCCTCAAGCTGGCTCGACGCGTGAATGCGGTGAGCTCGCTGCATGGAGAAGTTTCGCGCGCCATGTGGCGGGGCCTGTATCCCGATGGTCCGGAAGATGCCGTGCCCATCGGCCACGTGACCAACGGCGTGCACGTACCGTCCTGGCTGGCGCCGCAAATGCGCCGGCTTTACGATCGCCATCTCGGCGTCGGCTGGCAACGCCAGAGTGGAGCCTCACACACATGGTCGGCAATCGAAACCGTCGACGACGGCGAGTTGTGGGAGACGCACTTGAGCCTGAAAGGGCAGCTCTTCAACTTCGTTCGCCGCCGTGCCCACGAGCAGGCGGAGCGCCGCGGCGAACCCGTTGAAACTTTGAAGCATCTCGACAAGGTGCTCTCGCCGGACGCCCTGACCATCGGATTCGCCCGCCGCTTCGCCACCTACAAGCGCGCCAACCTTCTGCTGAAGGATCTGGAGCGGCTGGCCGCCATGGTGAACGACGCCAAGCGGCCTGTGCAGTTCGTCTTTGCCGGAAAGGCGCACCCCCAAGACGAGCCGGGCAAACGCGTGCTGCAGCAAATTGCGCAGATGATGCGCCACCGTGAATTCGCCGACAAGTTCGTCTTCATTGAGGACTACGACATCAACGTGGGCCGGCACCTGGTGCAGGGCGTGGATGTGTGGTTGAACAATCCTCGCCGCCCGCTGGAGGCCTCGGGCACGAGCGGAATGAAGGTAGTGCTGAACGGCGGCTTGAATCTCTCCATCCTGGATGGGTGGTGGGCCGAAGCTTACGACGGGCTGAACGGATTCGCCATTGGAACCGGACGGACCCAATCCAACATGGATGTTCACGATGCCCGCGACGGCGAGGCACTTTATCGCGTGCTGCTTGACGAAGTGATTCCGCTCTACTACCAGCGTGACCGTGATGGCTTGCCGCGCGGCTGGATCAAGCGCATGAAGCGGACTATCCGCACGCTGGGATGGCGCTTCAACGCCGACCGCATGGTGATGGACTACACGCAGAAGTGCTACGTTCCCGCGGCGGGAGGCACCTCGAGCGAGGTGCGGACGCCGGCGTAGGGATGGTAGACGCGGTTTAGCTCACCATCTCCATCTCTTTCAGAGATTCGGAGTAAGGCGCGCGCATCGCTCCGCGCTCGGTGATGATGGCTGAGATGTACCTGGCTGGGGTGACGTCAAAAGCCGGGTTGCAGATGCCGACGCCGTTGGGCGTGAGTTGCGTTCCGGCGTGGTGTGTCACTTCCCTTGCCGGGCGCTCCTCGATGGGGATCGCGTCGCCCGTCGCGGTGGCGAGATCGATGGTGGACCACGGGGCGGCCACGTAAAACGGGATGCCGTGCTCGCGCGCCAGAATCGCCACGTTGTACGTGCCGATCTTGTTGGCGGTGTCGCCGTTGGCGGCAATACGGTCCGCCCCCACAACCACGGCCTGAATCTTGCCCTGCCGCATCAGGCTGGCGGCCATGTTGTCGCAGATAACCGTCGTGGGAATGTGATCGGCCATCAGCTCCCACGCCGTAAGCCGCGCACCCTGGAGGACCGGCCGCGTCTCATCGGCATAGACGTGAATCTTCTTGCCCCGCTCCACCGCCGCACGGATCACGCCCAGCGCCATCCCGTATCCGCAGGAGGCCAGTGCTCCGGCGTTGCAGTGGGTCAGCACTCCACACGGATCGGGCAGCAGCTCGGCCCCATGAGCGCCCATCGCCTTGCAGGCGGCGATGTCTTCCTCGTACATTGCGTGCGCTTCGGCCAGGATTTTTTCCTGGATTTGGACAAGAGACGCGCCGGAACTCATCAACCTCGCGAAAAGCACCTTCATGCGGTCAAGGGCCCAGAACAGGTTGACGGCGGTCGGGCGCGTTGAGGCCAGCCGCGCGCAAATCTTTTCGAACTCCGGCGCAAAGCGCTCCGCGCTCTCAGCCTTGGAGCGGATTGCCCCAAGGGCAACGCCGTAGGCGGCCGAGACGCCGATAGCCGGAGCCCCGCGCACGACCATCGTGACGATGGCGTCGGCCACCTGGTCGTATGTTGTGGCCAGCACGTAGCTCTCTTCGAGAGGGAGCTTGGTCTGATCGATGAAGCGGACGCCCTCGGGGGTCCAGGTGAGGGTAGGAATCATGCATTCCCAGTGTAAATGGGAGCGGATCGTGCAGGAAACGAGGCGTCGCGGCGCTCTGAAAACCTTTTCAATTTCCACTGGACGTGAGCAGTCGCGCTGCGTAAAGTGTTTGCGAACCCTTTCAAGCCGTTTTTTGCATCGGACGGAGGAGGACTTTTTATGGCTACACGCTCCAATCCTGTGGCCGCGCCCAGCGCGCCAAATTACACAGTTCCATTCATTATTGTCACCGGCCTGTTCTTGATCTTTGGCTTCCTCACCAATTTGAACAGCAACCTCTCGCCGAAGCTCGAAGACATCTTCAATCTCAGTCACGCGTGGTCGAATCTGGTGACGTCGGCGTGGTTCTTTGCCTACCTGGTTTTCTCTGTGCCTGCGGCGAAAGTGATTGAAGCCGTTGGTTACAAGCGCACCATGGTCATCTCGTTGTTCGTGATGGTCGTGGGTGCGCTGCTGTTCGTGCCGGCTGCCGCCATGATCAGTTTCCCGTTCTTCCTCGCCGCCAGCTTCGTGCTGGCGACCGGCGTGTGCGGACTGCAGACTTCGGCCAATCCTTACGTCTCGATTCTCGGGCCAGAGCAGAGTGCTCCGGCGCGACTCACGCTGGCGCAGGCATTCAATTCCCTGGGGACGGCTATGGCTCCGATCGTGGTCGGCGTATTCATTCTGACCGATCCTGCAAAGGTGAAGAGCCAGGCAGCCATCGCCCATACTGTGCAGGGGCCTTATATCGCAATTGCGTGTGCCCTGCTGGCGCTGGGCTTCATCATCATGGGAATGCATCTTCCGGCCATCACCGGGACGCGCGATTACCGGCCGGGGAAGGATGGCGACGCGATCGCCGGACGCAGCATCTGGACCTACCGGCACACGGTACTTGCGATGGCCGGCATCTTCCTCTATGTGGGCCTGGAGATTGCGCTGGCCGCCAACGCTATCAAGTTCTTCGAGACGCAGGGGAGTGCAATCGACGACTACCTGCGGTTCGCCCAACCCTTCGCCCATGCGGTCAGCGGTCTTTATCCGCAGGGGATTGGGGAAAAGGAAGTTGTCGCCTTGCTGGCCTTCTGCTATCCCCTTGCCATGATGATCGGACGTTTCGCGGGTACCGTGCTGATGAAGTCCATCAAAGCCCACAAGTTGCTGGCCTTCCTGGGCGTTCTGGGGGTTGCTCTGCTGGTCGTCGGGATGTTTTCGACGGGCCACCTCGCCATCTGGAGCCTGATTCTGTGCGGCTTCGCCAACTCCATCATGTACCCGACGATCTTCGCACTCGGCATTGCCGAACTGGGACCTTTAACCAGCAAGGGTTCGGGCGTGATCACCATCGGCAATTTCGGCGGAGCAGTGATTCCGCCGCTGTTTGGACTGATCGCCGACAAGGCGGGCTACCAGCACGCATTCCTGCTGCCCATCGCCTGCTACCTCTTCATGACCTATTACGGTGTTTCGGGATACAAGCCGGAGCGCAAGGCTGTAGCTTAAGTTTTCTTCAGCATAGTTCCATCAGGCCCTTCGGTGCGTGCCGGAGGGCCTTTTGTTCTTTGCCCCGTTTCGCGATTAATGCGGTAAACCCGCCGCGAACGCGCCATTTCCGAGCGCAGGTCCGCGGACACACTGCCTCGAAGCAAGACAAACGCATGCACCGCATCAGGACAACGGCTGCAGCATGATGCGACAGCGCTTGGCTGCCTGCGCGACACTTTGAGTCGCAGCGCAACAAGGGCGACCGCAAAAAAACTTAGAAGTTATGACTAAAGTTATTTCGCCGGGGACCGATGAAGGGGGTGGATGCGAACAGGCCCATCCGGAAGGTTCGGCGGCTTTGGCGGGATCAGCAAAGCGCCGGTGGATTGGAGGGCAGCAAGGCATCCGAAAAGGAGTTGATTTCCATGGCCCTCGGTGTTTTGAACAATCTGTCGGCAATCTATGCTGAGAATAATCTCAACAACACGAACAACAGCTTGCAGACGGTGCTGCAGCAGTTGTCGTCTGGGTCGCGCATTAACTCCGGAGCAGACGACGCGGCCGGTCTTTCACTGGTGAACGGTCTGGCGGCGAACTCGGCGGCGCTCACGCAGTCTGGAACCAACGCCACAGAGGGCGTGGGCCTGCTGCAAGTGGCCGACGGCGCGCTTTCCCAAGTCACGGGCCTGTTGAACCGCGCCATCACGCTGGCAACTGAAGCCTCGAACGGCACGCTGAACAGCTCACAGGAGTCCGCCGCGGACCAGGAATACCAGTCGATCCTCTCCGAGATCAACAACATTGGATCAACGACCACCTACAACCAGGTCCAGGTCTTCAGCGGCGCGCAGGCCGGCGTGTCCATCTACACGGGCGACTCATCGTCAACGGGCTCATCGATTGACAGCCTCTTTTTTGCCAAGCTCACCTCGGCCAGCGTGGGCGATGCCGGCGGCTCGGTACAGCAGAGCAACACGGGCAAATTCATCGACCTCTCGACCGATGCTGCCGGGCCGGTGCTGAACAAGGCAGCAGCGCAGGGCGACGCCATCGCGGGCAGCCTGATCTTCACCATCACGAATCCCGACGGGACCACCAGCACCCTGACGACCACCGCGACCACCGTGAGCGGCCTGATCGCGGAAATCAACAAGGACGGCATTCCGGGAGTAACGGCCAGCTTTACCACGGCAGCCGCGGTGGGCGATGCAGCCGTGGCCGGAGGCGACACCGGCATCCTGCTCACCAACACCAACGCCAATGTCAGTGTGGCCCTTTCAGTAACGGCTGCGGGACCGCCGGCGACCGTTGCCTTCGAGGACACAACGACGACCCAGACTCCGGTAGCCTTCTTCACCAGCGACGATGCCACGACCACGATCAGCTACGTGCCGTTTGCCGGCGGCGATAAGACGGCAGACCTGTCGAACACCAACCTGACCACGCAGGGCAATGCGCAGAATGCCGAAGCAGTGCTGAATGAAGCCATCACCTACGTGGCGGCGCAGGATGGATATCTCGGAGCGCAAATCAACACGCTCTCCGCAATCAGCCAGGTGATGAGCACGCAGCAGGAGAATGTGGTTTCGGCGCAAAACGCACTGCAGGCCACCGATTACGCTTCGGCTACCTCGAACATGTCGAAGTTCGAAATCCTGAGCCAGACCGGCATTGCGGCACTCGCCCAGGCCAACCAGGTGCAGCAGGAAGTGACCAAGCTCCTGCAGTAATCGGCAAGTTTTCGTAAGGCTGCAGTACCTTCAAGACAACCCAGGGACAGGGCGGCGGCGGAGCGCAAGCTTCGCCGCATTTTTCTTAGAGACGCGGATAAGAAACTTAGCCCCTCAATCCCATTTGCCGCTTGCCAGATATGCATGAATTGACGCTGCCGCTTTGCGACCGGCTCCCATCGCCAGAATTACCGTTGCTCCGCCGGTGACGATGTCTCCGCCGGCAAAGACGCCGCGCTTGGATGTGCGCATGGTCTCGGGATCGGCCACGATGTAGTTGTGCTTGTTGGTGGCCAGATCGGGAGTAGTGCTCTGGATGAGCGGATTGGCGGTGGTTCCCACGCCTATGATCGCGACATTCGCAGGCAATACAAACTCCGAGCCTGCTATCGGGGCAGGCCGTCTGCGTCCGTCGGCATCCGGCTCGCCAAGCTCCATGCGCACGCAGCGCGCGCCGGTGAGCCAACCTTTTTGGTCGCCCAGAAATTCGATCGGGTTGGTCAGCATGCGGAACTCGATGCCCTCTTCGCGCGCGTGCTTCACTTCCTCAGAGCGGGCGGGCATCTCGGCTTCGGACCGGCGATAAACGAGCGTCGCGGTCTTCGCGCCCAGCCGGCGCGCCGTGCGCACTGCGTCCATGGCCGTGTTGCCGCCGCCCACCACGATCACGTCTCGGTCGCGGCAGTCGTAAATGGGCTCGTCGAACTCCGGGAAGCGGTAGGCGCGCATGAGGTTGGTGCGCGTGAGGAATTCGTTGGCCGAGTAGACGCCGTTCAGGTGCTCGCCGGGCGCACCGAGAAAAACCGGAAGCCCCGCGCCGGTGGCGACGAATACCGCATCGTAGCCCTCCACTCGCATCAATTCGCCGAGCGTCACGCTCTTGCCGACAACTACGTTGGTCTCGAACTCGACGCCCATGCGGCGCAGGTTGTCGACTTCTTCTTTCACAATCGATTTCGGCAGCCGGAACTCGGGAATCCCGTAGACGAGCACCCCGCCCAGCTCGTGCAGCGCCTCGAAGACGCGCACGCGGTGGCCCATCTGGATCAGATCTCCTGCAGCCGAGAGGCCCGCCGGGCCGCTACCCACGATGGCCACGCTCTTGCCGGTGGGCGCCGCGATGGCAGGCAATCCAAGCTGGCCGCTTTGGCGCTCGAAGTCGGCAATAAACCGCTCCAGGTTGCCGATGGCCACAGGCTGGCCCTTCTTGCCCACGACGCATCCGCCTTCGCACTCATGCTCCTGCGGGCACACGCGGCCGGTGATGGCGGGCAGCGCGTTGTCTTCTCGCATCTTCGCGGCCGCGGCCAGAAAATCGCCCGCGTAGATCAGCGCTACAATCTCCTTGATCTTTACGCCCACCGGGCAATCCAACTGGCAACCGGGCTTGGCGCAGGCAATGCAACGGGTGGCCTCAGTGACGGCGCCGGAAGCAGCCAGCCCCTGGTTCACTTCTTCAAAGTTGTGTGCTCGCGTCTCCGCATCGAGCTCCGGCATGCTCACGCGCTTGATCTGCATCCGTTCTTTCAGGGGAAGCGGATTTGCGTCAGGCATAGTGCTTCTCCCCCTGCGCCTCAAGCCGTGCGCGCAATTGCGCCGTTTCTTTTTCCTTTGCGGCCAACCCATCACGCAGGTGCGCCAACTCCTCCTGCTTGCGCTGCTCAAACTGCTTGAGCGACTGGCACTCCTGGCTGCGATACATAATGTTCCGCCGCATCAGCACGTCGAAGTTGACAAGCGACGCGTCGAACTCCGGACCATCGACGCAGGCGAACTTGCTCTGGTTGCCCAAGAGCACGCGGCAGCCGCCGCACATGCCAGTGCCGTCGACCATGATGGAGTTCAGGCTGACCATGGTCCTGATGCCCAGTGGCTTCGTGATCTGCGCTACGGCGCGCATCATGGGTACGGGACCAACGGCAAGCACAAAGTCCAGCTTTCGGCCGGCGGCAAGCAAGTCTTCGAGCTTTTTTGTGACCAGCCCGTGTTCGCCGTAACTGCCGTCGTCGGTAAGGATGTAGGCCTCGTGGCTCGCCGCGCGCACCTCGTCTTCAAAGACAACCATCTCCCGGCTGCGCGCGCCTTCGATGAAAACGACGTGGTTGCCGGCTTCCTTGAGCGCCATGGCAGTGGGCAACGCCATGGCCGTTCCCACGCTTCCCGCCAGGATCACGGCTGTTCCGTAGTTCTTGATTTCCGAGGGCCGGCCGAGCGGACCGACAACGTCGAGAATCGCGTCGCCCGCCTCAAGACAATTCAGGAGTGTGGTTGTCTTGCCAACGGCCTGCACGGCGATGGTGATGGTGCCGGCCGTCGGATCGGCGCTCTTGATGGTGAGCGGAATGCGCTCGCCCTTGTCGTGAAGCCGCAGAATGACAAACTGTCCCGGCCGCTGCTTGCGCGCGATTCGTGGCGCCAGGACAGTGAATTGCCGAATGTTGAGACCGGCAGTGCGCGCATCCATGATCCTAAACATGACCTGACTCGTTCCTCGGTTCGATCCTTCCGCGCAGACCCCACCGCCTCTACACTGGGCCCGATTCCGGTTCGCGCAGCGCCCGTTTCGACACTGACGCGCCGGCGCGCAAACGATCCGCGCTTCTCGTTCAGCCTTGATTATTCAGGAATTGCGAGTATTTACTTGTGACGCTAGTCACTCGCGGGATGGCCGGAAACGCTCTCACTAAGGTCCTGCCGTACCTTCCAAAGCAGATACAGCCCCCAGGCAGAAAGCGTGCACTGGTCCTTGATCGTTCCGTCGAGCATCATGCGTTCGAAGTCCGGGACGGAAACCTTGTGAACGACAAGGTCGTGTTCCTCCGCATCGGGAGTTTTTTGCGTTGGTGAAAGCCCGGTTGCGAGGAAGACATGTTCGCGCTGGCGCAGAAAGCCGTAAGCCATCCAGAGAGTGCCCAGCCTGGTCATCTGCGCTGCTTTGAGACCCAGCTCTTCTCTCAGCTCGCCGCGCGCCATCTCCTCAGGATTCTCGACCGTCCGTTCCCAACTGCCTTGGGGCAGCTCCAGCGCGCGCTCCTGGATGGTGTAGCGGAACTGCTCCACCAGCCAGATGCGACCGTCGTCGATGGGCAGAATCACGGCCCCGTCATGCTTCTCCACCACGCCGTAAATGCCCTTTTCGCCGTTTGAGCGAAGGATTTCGTCCTCGCGCACTCGCATCCAACGATTGCGGTAGACCTCGCGGCTTGAGAGCGTGGTGATGGTGCGGCCGTTGCTATCGCCTTGACTTTCCTTCACCGGGTGCATGGTGGATCACCTTTCGAGTGATGCGTTTGGCCGCGCGGCGCCGGGTCGCTCGCTAGCAGTTCACCACAACCGCCGAGCAGCCAGGGCGCTCAGGCCGCCATTGCACCAGGAATGTGGTCAGGGCCGAGGACTGCATGCTCCGCATCGCCTCAAACTCTCCGTTCTTCTGGCTGTATAGGAGCTTGCCTGTCTCACTCAGAACTGCCAGCGCAGGCACGCCCTTCTGGAGCGGAACTCCGTACTTTGCGGCCAGATCCAGGTTGGCATCGATGCGGCCTACGTTGATGTGGACCACAACAAAATCAGCTTCGAGAAGGCGCCGGTTGCTTTCGTCGTGCATATAAATGTCGAGCACCTGACAATCGCCGCACCAGTTGCCGCCAAAATCAAGAAGAATCCGCCGATGCGTGGCTGCGGCCGTCTTGAGGGCGGCGGCCAGGTCGGCTTTGGCCTGCGAGGGATCGGGGTAAATGTCGCGCCCAGCGGAGTTGGCGGCGCCGGCCGCCAATGCCAGCAGACCTGCCAGAGCGATCATTCTGACCGTTTTCAAGGGGGAGACCTCCACGGCTGTTCCCAGTCTGCCACAACCGCCCCTTGCCGAGCATTCCGCTACGTATTTGTGCGACAATATGAGCTTGAGGAAGCGCGCGAACCACCTTGGAGCGCGCGGAGGAACATCAATGGGCGATCTACTTCAGCCTTGGCACATTATCGTGCTGGCCATCGTCGCATTTTTGCTGTTCGGGGCCAAGCGGCTGCCGGAGCTGGGTAAAGGATTGGGCGAGGGATTGAAGGGGTTCCGAGAGGGACTGAAGGGCGTTACCGACCCGCAACCACCGCCGCCAACTCAGCAGCAGAACACCGCCCCGCCACCGCCTTCGAACGCACCGGTAGAGCCGAAGTAACGCTGCACGCGCAGCGATTTCAGCCTCAGGTGCGCCGTGCCCTGTTTGCGATTCGGCGCGCAGAAGAACTCTAAGGAATGAAAAAGCCTGTGCCACGGCACGGGCTTTCGTGTTTGCAGGGATGAAAAATCGGCCGGCTGCCTACTTGTAATCCTGAGCTGAAGGGTAATAGCCCGGCTTTGCGATCACCGTGACGTTGGGCCGGTTGACGATAACGTTGATGTTGCGATACTTGTCGTCGTAAATCGACTCGTGGCTCAGGTAACCCAGCGTGTACTGGTCGCGCGCCTCTGAGGCGATCTTCGCGTAGCTCCTCTCGATCCCATTGATGCCGCCCTCGGCATAGTAATCGCCGCCTGTTGCCGCGGTGTACTTGTAGAGGATGTTGTCGTACATCGTGAAGGGCAGGTGGAAGCGATCAAGCCACTCTTCGCCCCAGCGGGCCGAGTCGCCCACCAGCGTTGCATACACCGCGACTTTGTTGGTCTGCAAGTAGCGCACCACTTCTTTCCAGGTCGCCTTGCTGCCATATTCCTTGCCGTCGGAGATCACGAAGATCATGCGCCGCCGTTCCTTGGGACGCGTGGAAAGCTCCTTGGCAGCCGCCAGGATCGCGTCGTTGAGGGTGTGAATCTCCTTGGGGATCGTGATAAAGGTGCTATTCCCCGTGGAGCGGCCGGGCTGCAGGTTGGGATCCACGCAGTTGCCGTTCTGATAAATGCCACAGCCAGCCAGGGGACCACTGTTGACGGGCACCATGGGATCCGATCCCACGTTCTGCGCCAACGACAGAACCGCAGGCAGGCGTGCACTCTGCGCGCCGGTAAAGCCCGTCCATTCCTTGGCTCCATTGGTGTAGGTAAACACCGCGGCCTCGTCATACTGCGCCAATGCGCCCTGGATGGAGCCCATCGACCGGTTTACCTCGTCCATGACGTTCGAAGGCAGCGTCTGATCGATGACAAACGCGATGGAAAGCGGCTCCGGATCCACGCTGAATACGCGCAGCGGCTCGCGGGTGTTGTTCTCGTAGACGGTAAAGTCGCGCCAGGTAAGCCCCGAAACAAGATTGCCTTTCGAGTCTTTTACCGTGACGGGAACCTGGACAAAGTTCACCTGGACAATGAATTGCGCCACGGCGGCGTTGCCCTGTTCGGGAGGAGTGGCCTGCGGCGAGGCTTGCTGTTCAACGACGGGCCCCGGCCCTTCCTCGGCCGGTGGCTGCGTGGGCGCTGCCTGCTGTTGCCCGGTGTTCGACGATGAGTTGGGGGTGTTGGGAGCTTCCCCAGCGCCCACACCGGGCGTGACGGGCCCGTCGACGCCCTGGAGCGACGGCGGCGGTTGCGGAGTGGGCGCGTCGGGAACAGCCGGCTGCTGTTGGCTGAGAACGCCTGCAACCAAAACCAGACCGGTGCCCAGAAACCCAGCCGACGCAATGGCCTTCCACCCCTTCACCTTGATCGAATCCTCCAGCAATCCACACACCACTTGGTCAAAAAATCACACGTCAACCGCAAAGCTGCGCGCACCTCACAGGGTATCAGACGCGGCAGGTGCGCGCAGGTTGCCTGCCGGCGCGTACAGCGGCTCCAGAGTAGCTCTACCTCGAAGCCGCCGATGCTGAGTGCCTTTTCTTTAAGAAAGATCCGCCTTGCACAGCGGCGCGCTGGGCAAAGGATCTCTGGAACCGTTCTAAACGGCCGCGTTATGCTCTCTTAGGAGTTGAGTTTTCGTCTAACGGGGCAGAATGCGCCAAGGATGTGTACACACCCTAAGGGTCGGAATCGCCGCGTTTCTGGTCGGCTTGCCGGTGTTGCCGGCGGCTGTATGGGCTCAGCTTGCGCCATCGCCTGACGCGCCTCCAGTCAGCACCGCGCCTGCTCCTCCGCCTGATCAAACCCCGGTGGCCACGTTCAAGCAGACAGTGAGCCTTGTTGACCTGTTCTTTACCGTCAAGGACAAAAGCGGAAACCTCGTCCCCCACCTCACGCGCAATGAATGCACGGTGACAGAAGACAAGGCGCCCCAGACGCTTAAAAGCTTTGTCGCCGAGACTGATCAGCCCCTCACCCTCGGCATCCTGCTCGACACGTCCGCCAGCCAGGAGCGCTTGTTGCCCATGGAGCAGGAAGCCGGAAGCGAGTTTCTCCAGCAGGTTTTGCGCGCCAAGGACGAGGCCTTTCTGGCTTCGTTCGATGTAAACGTTGACCTCCTCCAGGACTTTACGAACAGCCCTCGCCTGCTCTCGCATGCCATGAACAAGGCCCAAATCAACACAGCGGGAGGCAACGGAGCAGCAGGCGTTCCCGGCCTGGGCGGTGGACCGGTTCCCACGGTGGGCGATCCCAAGGGCACTTTGCTCTATGACGCCATCTACCTGGCGGCCACCGAGAAACTGAATCAGGAGTCAGGCCGCAAGGCATTGATCATTCTCACTGACGGCGAAGATATGGGCAGCAAAACCAAGATCGGTGACGCCATTGCCGCCGCGGAAAAGAAAAACATCATCATCTACGTGATCCTGTTGGCCGACCGCGAGATGTACTGGAGCCAGGGTGAAGGCTACTACGGCTATTCGCCGGCCAAGAAGATTTCTGACGAGACTGGCGGCCGCCTGATCGATGTGGGCAACAACGGCAACAAACTGCATGCCGCATTTCAGCAGATCGAAGACGAGCTGCGCACGCAATACGTGGCCACGTACGTGCCTGCCAACATCAGGGCCGACGGCACGTTCCGGCGCATTGGGGTCGAATGTCACGGCGACAACGGGGACAATCTCAAGGTACAGGTGCGAAAGGGCTACTACGCTCCGGCGCCGGGAGACTGAAAAAGTATCGGCGCGCTTGATTGACCGGTTTTGTCTTTGGTTAGAAGGTTTTGTCTTTTGGTTGGAAGTTAGAATTTGACCGGAGAATAATTTTCGGTTGCAGGAAAGAGATTCCCTGATTGCAATGCTTCCCCGTGCTTTCGCTGATCGGCAGAAGTCCAAAGTAACTCAGGTGTTTACCACAGGTAAGTATTTGGCGGTGAATTTCTTAGCGACCACCCACCTGCGCTCACCCCGCCATTTGCGGCATATTGGCGTATCGTTTGCGGTTTTTTCGGCATCACACGGTCTGTCGCCGTTCTGCGCGTTCCATTCAAACCAAACTAGAAGAGAGGATCGAAGTCATGAACGATTTTGGGATTAAAGTCTCTATCGCCTCCGCGATCGTGATCGCCGCTCTCACCAGTATTCCTCTTCTGGCCCAGCAAGCTGGCGCCAATGCCAATGCGCAGGGGGGCACATCGGCGAATGCCGCTGGCGCGCAGCTGGGCGACTCCACCAATGCCGGCGCCAACGCGAATCCCGGCGGTGTTGAGGCAAACGGCTCGACCAACGCGTCAGAAAAGACGACATACGCACCCAGCGCCTCAGGCTTTGGCGATCAGGCAGCGTCGCACACGTATGAGATGACTTCCGTCACGGGAGAACTTGAGGGCAAGCTGAACACGAAGACCGCCAAGGTGGGCGATCAAGTCGTGCTCAAGACCATGGAAAAGGTGCAGGCCTCCGATGGAACCGTGATTCCCAAAGGCACGCGGCTTGTGGGCCACGTTACCGAGGTGCAGGCATATAGCAAGGAGCGCGGGGCATCGCAACTCGGGATCGCATTTGATCGTGCGGAGTTGAAAAACGGGCAGGACATCGCGGTTCACACGCTGATTCGAGGAGTAAGCCCGGGCGCCAGCGCTACCGCAATGGACTCAATGGATGACGATGCGATGATGGGCATGCCTGCGGGCGGCGGCGGAAGAATGGGCAGCGGTCCGGCGATGGGTGGAGGTCGAGGCAGCGGCATTCTGGGCGGAACCGGCGGAGCAATGGGCGGAGCCGCCGGTGCGGCTGGTGGGGCCGTGGACAGAACCGGGGCCATGGCCGGCGGCACGGTGGACACAACCGCCAATGCGGCCGCTTCGATGGATGATCGCGTGAACTCGAACCTTGGCGCGACGGCGAATGGCGCCGCCGGTCACGGCGGCTTCGGAGCGGATATCGGCGCCCATGGTGTTCAAGCGGCCCGCGCGATTCCGCGTCCCACGGGAATTTCCGGCGTAATGCTCGCCGGAAACAGCACCGCTTCGGGTGTGCTCTCCGCCTACAACCGGAATATTCAATTTGAGAGCGGTACGCAGATGCAGCTCGGAATCGTCGCGGACAAGTAATGACAGTTCTCAGTTCGTAGTTCGCAGTTCACTGTTGTTGGCTCATCGTTCGGGCCTCCATGAGCGCGCTCAAAAAACTGTGAACTACGAAGTCGATGCTGGGAACTGTAGCGTTTTCGGACACCTCGTTACCGAAGTTGCGCAACCTCGTAATCTGGCGCACGAAATGGCACTTCGATAGTATCGGCAGCAATAGAAGAAACTTGAGGCCGCCCAGAAAATTTCCGGCCTCGGGTATTCCCGCTGCGAGGTGCTGTTCATGGCCATTCAATGTGCCGCCCAGGAAGGCTTCGAGATCAGCCCGCGCTTCCGGCAAATGATTGAGGAACGCATCGCGCGGCTGGAGCGGGACGCCGATCACGATGAAGCGCAGTTGGACCGGCTCGACGACATCGACCATATCCGTCGCCATATGCACCTTGTGGCCGTCGAGCGTGCTGAGGCACTGCGCATGAGGCTCTTCCTCGATCGCGCCAGGACCCGCCTGCCACATCCGCTCATCGAACTCTGAGACAGGGATCAGAGGCCAGAGATCAAATCTTCCTGGATGCACGGAGCCGTGCGGCGTGAGTTTCCCTTCCACTCTCGCGGGATAGCAGCTGAGTTGACGCGCGTGCTCAGCGCCCTCTGCGATTCGCCTCTGGAAATCTCACTCGCCGGCGCGTTGAGAAATTCTTTCTCATCAGTCCCGAACGTGGGTATCCACAGGAACGCGCGTTTCCACATCGGCGCAAGGTTCCGGTTGATCGTACACTTAGAGCGGTTCCAGAGTTCAAGTGCCTTTTTTGCGGTGGTGAAGGGTGGCATTTTCCTGGTGAAAATGCCACTCGGCGGGCGTGCCTGCAGGTTACAGCAACTCTGAAACCGCTGAAAGCATCGCTGGAGGCACAAAGTCCGTTGCAGAACCTCGACTACTTCGTCGTGGACGCGTTCACCACCGAACCGCTGGCCGGTAATCCGCTGGCTGTAGTGATGAACACCTGCGACTTGACCGCGGCGCGGATGCAGGCCATCGCGCGCGAGTTCAACCTGTCTGAAACCACGTTTGTTGAGCGCAGGCCGGTAGCGGTTGAGCGCGCCGAGGGCGTGCGCGTGCGCATCTTCACCACGCTCGAAGAGCTGCGCTTCGCCGGCCATCCCACGCTGGGCACAGCGAGCGTGCTCAGAATGACCGCGCCCGAAACCGTTGAGGGCGATTTGCTCGTGCTCGCGCTGAATGTTGGGCCGGTTAGGGTGCGTTTTGAGCCGGGCAGTGGCCACACTACGGGGTTGTTCGCCGAGATGACGCAACGCGATCCCGAGTTTGGTGCGGAGCTAGACGCCGAAGTTGTTGCACGCCTGACCGGGTTGGCCGCAGACGATCTCGATCCTGCTCTGCCGCCACAGGTGGTGTCTACGGGAACGGCCTTTGCCATTGTGGCGCTGCGCTCTCAAGCGGCGCTCGGACGCCTCAAGGTGGATCATGACGCGGCCACGGCGTGGCTTCGTGAACGAAAAGCGAGGTGGTTTTATGTTCTTGCGTCCGACCACAACCTGGGCCAGTACGGCACGAATTGCTACAGGGCGCGCATGCAGTTCTACGGCGGAGAAGATCCGGCCACGGGATCGGCGGCCGGCTGTGCCATCGCTTACCTTGTTTCTCGCGGCGCGGTGGCTTCAGGCACCCGCGTGCACCTGCGCCAGGGCGTCGAGATCGGCCGGCCAAGCGATCTTTTCGTTTCCGCGCGACGAGAATCCGCGAAGGTCACCGATGTTCGCGTCGCGGGCAGCACTGTTCTTGTGGCAAAAGGACAGCTTTTCCTGCCGTGATGCACATGCTTTCAACAGAAATTCATCTTTGCAAGTTGCAGTGTGTGTTCGCACTAGCTGTTTTCCACTTGTTACAGGCGGATTTTCAGTCTCGTCTTCGCTTCTTATTCCATCTTTTCACGGTTGTCCGTTGCCCGTACTCTTTCGATTCATTGCAGACAATTCCCAGGCGTGTTCTGTTGGAAGTTGCCTGACGCGCCAAAACGCTGTGCACTTGACCGCGAAGTAAGACAGAACCTCGGGGGTCTTGTGCCGGGTGCCGAACGTGTGGACCGCCGCGTGCCCCCTACCGCGGACACATGCCAAGGTAATCCGGCCGCATAGATCCAAAGATCGTGAGTCCGTCTTCCTCCCGGCTGCCGGGCCTAATAACGAGTCGATTCGCCCCGCCATTGCGGATGGGGAACTGTTGCCTTGGAACGTGCTTTTGAAATTAATTTGAGGAGTGTTCCCCAAACCATGCGTCCGAAGAAAGTGATTCTCTGTGTAGACGACAATGAACAAGAGCTATCGGTGCTCAAGTTCACGCTGGCAACGAATGGCTATCGTGTGCTGGCGGCTTCAAACGGCCAGGAGGCGATCGCCGTCTTCGCCACCGCGCCGCAGATTGATTTGGTTTTGGCCGACACCAACATGCCCCACATGAGCGGCATGCAGCTCGCGGAGCGGTTGAAACGCATACGGTCCCACGTGCCCATGATCCTGCTGGGCGATGCCCAGGCCGCGAACGGAGACATTCATGTGGCCGACGCGGTTCTGGCCAGGAAGAACTGCTCGTCGTTCGAACTGCTCGAGCGCGTAAAGGTGATGAGTGCGCGTAAGCGCGGCCCGCGAAAGGGCGCGCAGCGGATTCCGCCCGAAGAGGCTTTGGCTGCGGCCTCGTGAGAAAGGCAGGGAATCGGGACTCGCAACCGGGGATTGGAAAGCTGCGGCTTGCTCCGACAGGCAAGCTGCGCAAAACACGCGGATCTTTAACAAATAGTTAAGATGCGGCCCAAAGGGGAGTTCTTCTATTCCCTATTCCCTGGCGCCGATATCCTGGCCCCTGATCCACGGTCCTTCCTTCCCCCTTGACGATGATGGGCGGGTATGCACATACTCGCCTTCGGTGCCCCAAGCTGGCGGCGATGTGTTGCCGCCGGTGAAAGTAGGTTCGTATGGACCTGGCTTTTGTACGTCTTCTTTTTGTTATCTTGCTTGCCGCGGTTTGTTACTTCTTTCGACCCTTCGGAATCCAGACAGGGTGGGAGGGCGCAATTGCGGGTGCGGCCGCGGCTGGCGCGGTCATTGTTTTCGAACTGCGCGTCAGGGCGCTCACGCTGCGGCGCCTGATCGGTGCTGTGGCGGGCAGCGTGCTTGGAATCGTTGGCGCGGCTTTGTTCTGCCTCGTATTGCGCTCGGCGCCGCTCTCCCCATCGAACTCCGCGGTGCTGCAGATTTTTGTGCTCTTCCTCATGACCTACGTTGGCCTATTGGTGGGCGCCAGCAAGGGCGACCTGCTGAATCCTTCCGCGCTGGGCAATGTGTTTTCGAGCGATAAGCCCCTCCGCCGCAGTGCCAAGGTTCTGGATACGAGCGTCATTATCGACGGCCGCATCGCCGACATCGCCGAGGCCGGCTTTATCGACGGCACGCTGGTGGTGCCGGAGTTCGTATTGCGCGAGCTGCAGATTGTCGCCGACTCGACCGACGGCTCCAAGCGCCAGCGTGGGCGCCGCGGCCTCGATATGCTGCAACGGATGCAGCAGAACGACAAGATCCAGGTTCAGATTGTGCCCGACGACTTCCCTTCCATTCGCGAAGTGGATCTGAAGCTGCTCGAGCTGGCCAAAAAGTGGGAAGCCAAGGTGGTCACCAACGATTTCAACCTGAACAAGGTGGCTCACCTGCACCACGTTGAAGTCTTGAACATCAACGACCTGGCCAACGCCCTCAAGCCCGTGGTGCTGCCCGGCGAGCGCATGAGCGTCATGATCCTGAAGGAAGGCAAAGAATACAACCAGGGCGTAGGCTACCTCGACGATGGCACCATGGTCGTAGTGGATCACGCGCGCAAGCTCATCGGACGCTCGGTCGCCATCTCCGTCACCAGCGTGCTGCAAACCGCCAGCGGCAAGATGATCTTCGGCAAGATGGAAGAGAACGGCAAACAGGTGGTTGAAGCGTCATGAGCGGCACAGGTTACGGATTGCACGTATTCGCCGCGCAGCCGGAGGTTTGCACGTGCACCAAGCGGAATTGCCCGCGGCACGGCAACTGCACGGCGTGCCGCAATTACCACGCGAACGCTCGGCGGCCGAGGCCTCCCTACTGCGAGCGAGAGCCCAACTGGTTCAAGCGGATGTTTGGCGCCAAACGGCCGGCTCGATGAGCTGACGCCACATCGGACGGCGCTTTAGAAACGGATGCCGGATTTTATGCAGGCATCAGGCGCTCTGTAATGCGGCGCTTCGCATCGGGCCACTCCGTCGCCAGAATCGAATAGCGAAACGACTCGCGAGCCGTGAAATCCGCGCCCATGCGGTGCGCGCGCAGAGCTCCTTCGAATTTGCCGCCTATTCGCTCGATCGCGGCCTGCGAGCGCTTGTTGCGCGCGTCGGTGTGCAGGCAGACGCGGAGCATCTTCCAAACCTCAAACGCGTGCGTAAGCATCAGGAACTTCGCCTCGGTATTTGCTCCGGTGCGGATGGCCGAGTGCGTCAGCCAGGTATAACCAATCTCGCAGACGTCGGGCAGTTCTCGGCCGTGCCGCGGATGCTCTGCGGGCCACGCAAAGCGCTCGAGATCGAAGAAGCGCGTGGAGCCAATCACGGTTCCGTCCGCGATCCTGACTGTCGCGAAAGGCACGGCTGCGCCCGCATCGCGCAACGCCAGCGCGGTTTCAATGTACCGCAAAACGGCGCCGAGGCCGATGGGAACTGCGCTCCATTGGTACAGCGAGGGATCGCCGGCCGACGCAGCCGCAAGGCCATCCGCGTGCGCAAGGGCCAGCGGTTCCAGACGAACATGGCTTCCCGCGAGGATTGGGGATTCCAGTGGCACGTTTCTAAGTATGCGGTGCGGCCCAATGGGGCGCAACGAGCTGCGGGCCCTTTGTCGAAGACCTAGTGGATGGATCGGGCGGGCGCAACCCCCGCGAGCGGCTCCGCATGGAACGGAACCACCCGCGTGGGTGTTGCGCCGCGCCCGGAAAGAACTTACTGTGCGGTCTTTGCGTTAGGAGCAGGCTTGGCCGCAGGCGCCGCCATCGGCTTCGGCTTCCAGAAATCCGGATCGGCCTTGACCCAATCCTCAGGAACGTAGCTCTGGCGCGGATTCACCGAGAACAGCTCCGAGTCCGATTCCTGGATGGAGGCCGCTTCGAGTTCGCGGAGCCGCTTCAGGCCGTCTGCTCCAAGGGCATCGCGGAATTGCTTGTCCTCGGCATAGCCGGTGTCGATTTCGGCCAGCGTCTTGTCGCCGCTGAATGCCACAACCTCATCGTCTCCGCCGTACGCGATATCGTATGCCGCCCAATGCGCACTGGTTCCGGCCTTCTTGTGCGCATCGATCACCAGAGCGGTGAGTTCATGGAACTCCTTCATATGACCGGGCTTGATGTGGAATGACGAAACTTCCATGTAGTGGTTGTGCGCGATATCGGTCTCTGGCCGGTAGCTCAGATCCGGATCGAGGGCAAACACAAGCTGGTCAAATTCATTGAGCAGGTCGCCGTCAGCCTCACTAGCCTTATCGAGAGCGGCAGACAGCGCGGCGTTCTTCTCGGTGGCTTTATTGTCGGCTTCCATCGCGGCAAAAGAGTCATAGCCGACGAGATACAGGGCGCGAGACTTTCCCGACATCGAATTGAGCGCGATGTAGTGGGTGGGCCACTTGGCCGCGGCCATCGCCGCCACAAATTTACTTTCTGACTTGTCGTGGATCGCGCCGGATTTGCCTGGCTTGATAACCTCCCGCTCGATTTCGAGGACCTTTGGCGGAGTGTGCATTTGTTGTGCAGCGGCGAACGAACTTCCAACTACCGCAAGAGACAGTCCCAGCAGGGCGGGGCTCACAATCTTCATTTTTGGGAATCCTCCTTGATTTGCTCAGAGAGCCCTTGCGATGGGGAAGGGAGTTGGGAAGCGCAAGCTCTCCGGGGCAAGGCGATTATGAGGCCCCCGCCCCGGCCATGTAAAGAAGTTTCCGTTCTTCCAAGGGATAGGGACGAAAGCACCTCATCAAGAGACGGCGGGTTCATCCCATTCGCCGATAAGGCAGCAGGTTCCTGCCCGAGCGGTCAGCCGGAATTGCAGCCCTGGGCGCGGGTGTGCGAGATTGGAATGAAGAAGACACGCAGCCTGATTCAAGTATTTGTGATCGGCCGGAAAAACGCGATGAAGCGAAAATCCCGATATCCCAACTTCGATCAGGCTCTGGAGCTGTTGAGGGCGCATTCATTTGACGTGACGCCGTTTGCCGGTGTCGCCGGCGGCATCTTGGTCAGCAAGCACGGAGCGGGAGCCGTGTTGGTGCCAGCCCGTCGAGCGGAGGATCCGGAAGATGTGGCGGCAGCATACGCAGTCCACCCGGGGATTGAAGTTCGGGGCGAGGTGGCGCGGCTGGTCGACCGCGGATATCAGAAATTCATTAAGAGTTCTCAATACGAATTTCCTGCTACGGCCAGCCAGTTGCAGGTGATCCATGCGTTCAGCGAGGAGCTGAAGCAGCTTATCGGCGCCATCAGCCTGTACAACGAGTCGCTGGGCACTACCAGCGATGTGTATCGCTACGATCGCCTGATGGGCCGCGAAGCCGCTGAGGCCGCGCCCGCCCAGCCATGGGACCAGCCATCGGAGTTGTCCGACGGGCACTGATGTCCGCTGAATGCCTGAGCGGAGCAGACCATGGACGGGTGGGAACAGAGGGCCGGGTTTCGTGCCCGGCAGCCGGAACGCCGTTCCGATCCGCGATACTCCGTCGATGAAGATTCCGTTGTCATTTTCCTAGGCTATGGCGCGCCGCTGCAGGCTCGCTTGGTCGATTTGAGCCAGGAGGGTTGCCGCCTCCGCCTTAAGGAACGGGTCAACGTATGCGCCCGGCTGCCTGTCGAGATCTTCTTCAAGATCAATGGAGTTTCGCTCCGGTTTCCGGGCGCTGTGCAATGGACCGACAGCAGCAACGTACTTGGCGTCCGCTTCTTGAATATCGTCCCGCGGCGCATGGTGGAGTTGGCCGCCGCGATTTGCGAGATGGAGGAAAGCGCGGAAGCACGAGGCGATGCCGTCAACCTGCTCGTGGCCGAACAAGAGGCTCCGAATGTGGCTGGCCGGAACGCAATGGGGCGGGTCGAAGACGGGAGACGTGAGCCGGTAGCCGTGGCGGGTATGGAATTGCCCGGAACCGAACCGCCGGGTATACCGACAGCTCTGGCCGAAACCGCTACACAAACTGCGCGGACCCCCACGCGCCGGGAACGCCGCCAGAAGACCCGCCACGATGTGGACACCCTCGCAACGATCTTCCTCGTGAAGATTGGATCGACGCTCCGGGGCCGCATTGTGGATTTGAGCTTGAGTGGCTGCCGCATCCGCACCGACGATCGTTTCCCGGTGGGCATTTACACGCGCGTGGAGACGGAGTTCCGGCTCGAAGGCCTGCCGTTCCGTCTGGGCGGAGTCATTCAGGCTATCCACGATTGCAATACAGTGGGGATTCGCTTTCTCGATCTCAGCGAACGCAAACGCGAGCAGGTTCTGGAACTCATCGGCGAGATCGAGCAGTTGCGCGCGTCTTAGTCCCGGGCGGGCTCCGGGTGCCGTTCGCATCTCTGGCCTAGAGTTTCGGCTCCGGCGCGGCGGGATCGATCTCGATATAGTCCAGCGCAGCCGGGTCGCTCCCGTCGGGTTTGCCTTCCACGCGCAGCACGTCGCCGGGCTTTAACCGCACGTCGTGCAGGGTGAACCGTGTTGAATTGTCGCCGTTCGGCTGGCGCGAAGGCAGTTTGTCATCCGCTGCCCAGGAGACGATCTCCGTTCCATTGATCGCGAGCGTGAAGTGCGCCACGCCGCCCTGCAGGTCGAAGTACTGTACAGCTACATTGAACCGGCCTGCAGCGCCTTTGTACGTCCACTCGGCGGTGCAGGCGCCTTGTCGCGAGCCGAGGTCGCAACTGACAGCCTTTCCGCCTGACGCATCCTCCCACGGCCGCACATCGATCACTTTGTATCCGGTCAGGCGCGCATCCTCAGCTTCAAGGCGCCCGGGATAGTGCCCCGCGCGCCCAAGCGCATCGGGGATTCCGCTTTCCTTCAGGAAGTACTGAACGATTGCATCGCGCCATACGACCGCGTGACCGGCCTGGTACTCGAGCCGCGCCAGTTCGTCGTTGTAGAGCTTTGGATCGATTCTGACTTTGAGTGTCTCCCACTCCTTGCCCAGTTCCGCAGCCTCCACCGCGCCCTTGTAATGACTGTCATAAACGTATTGGATCACTGTCTTCCCTGAGTGCAACTTGTACGTCCACGGCATGTGGTGGAAGAACAGGAGCAGCGAGTCGGGAGTGGTGGCGGCTGACTCGTACATCTTCGCCACCTCGGGCGGATATTGGCCGGCGAAGCCGGTGCCTGTTGCCACGCTGCGATCCATGCCGATTCCCTTCGCGTCGTCGCGGTGCCATTGGCCCCAGCCATTGCGCTCGCTCGCTTCGATATTTGGTCCGTAGTGGCTGCCCGTAATGTCGGTGAGCGTCTGCGTGCCGAGGAAGCCTGTGTAGTC
>JBEKKI010000035.1:0-51860 GCA_050010795.1 Occallatibacter sp. | reverse complement strand
TCGATCACGCCGCACACGAACTTCAAGAGCGAGGTGTACGTGCTGAGCAAGGAAGAGGGCGGGCGTCACACGCCGTTCTTCAAGGGCTACCGGCCGCAGTTCTACTTCCGCACGACGGACGTGACGGGAGTGGCGGAGCTGCCGGAGGGCGTGGAGATGGTGATGCCTGGCGACAACGTGCAGCTGGAAGTGGATCTGATCACGCCGGTGGCCATGGAGAAGGGTCTGCGCTTCGCAATCCGCGAAGGCGGCAGGACCGTGGGCGCGGGTACGATCTCGGAAATTATCAAGTGAAGGCAGGGATCAGGTTTCAGGGGTCAGGAATCAGAAAGACGGGCGCAGTAATGCGGCGCTTGAGTTCGGCAAGAACAAACTGATCCCTGAAACCTGACACCTGAACCCTGACAAAGGATTGGGACATGCGGGAAATCATCACGATGGAATGCACTGAGTGCAAGGAGCGGAACTACTCCACGACCAAGAACCGGAAGACGGTGACGGGGCGTCTGGAGTTGAAGAAGTTCTGCAAGCGCTGCCGCAAGCACCAGTTGCATAAGGAAGCGAAGTAAGAAGAGCAGGGATCAGAGATCAGGGATCAGGGATCAGTTTCAGCTGTGGCGATTGAGCCTCGGCGCCGGGAAGAAGCAAGACCAAACGGACCCCTGAAATCTGAATCCTGACCCCTGGAAACAGGGGCGTAAGCTCAACGGCTAAACTGCCGGTCTCCAAAACCGGACTTGGGGGTTCGAATCCCTCCGCCCCTGCCAGAGATACAGGGAACAGGGAATAGGGCCCAGGGAATAGAAAAGACCCGGGCCCTGGAACAGGAAGCAGAATATGGCGACGAAGACAGCAATTGAAAGAGGCGAACAGCGGTCGGCCAAGCGGCAGCAGCCGGGAGCGCTGACCGAGTTTGGAGGGGGCGCATTGAGCAAGTGGAGCGAATTTACCAGCTTTCTGCGCGATGTGCGCGCGGAGATGCGCAAGGTGGTGGCGCCCTCGCGCAAAGAAGTGAGGGTGACGACGAGCGTAGTGATCGTCGCGGTCTTCCTCTTTGGACTGTTCTTCTTCATCGTAGACAACATTTTCAATGCCGCCATAATGGGGCCGCATGGGATATTGAGCCTGCTGGGCGGATCGCAGTAAGCGGTGCGGTACGGAATCGAGAGCGGAATGACAGAAGAGTTGAATCAACCCGGAGAAGCGCAGACAGAAACGCAGGTCGGCGCGCCGCCGGAATCGAACGTTGACGAGCAGCCGGAAGCAAAGGCGGAAGAGCAGGCCGAGGCGCCAGCGGCGGCCGAGCCAGTTGCGGCCGAGCCAGTTGCTGCCGAGCCCGAACATGCGGAGCCTGAGACGGCAGCGGCGGAAGAGCCGCCGGCGGCCGCGGCACAGCCGGAGCCGGTGAAGAACGAGCGCTTCCGCTGGTACATTCTGCACGCTTACTCGGGCTTTGAGCGCAAGGTGCGCGAGTCGATCGAAAGCCGCGTGCAGGCGTTCGGACTGAAGGATCGCGTGGGGCGCGTCATGATTCCCACCGAGCCGGTGACCGAGATCATCAACGGTAAAAAGCGCACCGTGGAGCGGGTGTTTCTGCCCGGCTACGTCCTGGTGGAGATGGAACTGGACAACGAGCTGTGGCACGTGCTGAAGGACACGCCCAAGGTGACGGGGTTCCTGGGCACAGGCGACAAGCCTGTGGCGCTGAGCGAGGAAGAGGTGAGTTCGATTCTTTTCCGCTCGGAGACGGTCAAAGACAAGCCGCGGATGAAGATCAAATTTGAGAAGGGCGAGCAGGTGCGCATCACGGATGGGCCGTTCGCCAACTTCAACGGCGTGGTGGATGAGATCAACGAAGATCGCGAGACGCTGAAGGTGATGGTGACGATCTTCGGGCGGTCAACGCCGGTCGAACTCGAGTTCGGCAAAGTGGAAAAGATTGAGTAAAGCAAACTTCTAGCTTCTAGCTCCTAGCTTCTAGCTGGTTCATCTCTAGCAGGGCCAGTTGGGGCAAAGCGGAGGGCTTCGAACTCAAAATTTGGAATAGGAACAGATGAGCTAGTAGCTAGCGGCTAGAAGCTAGTAGCTAGTTCCGAAGGAACAGAGAATGGCACCTCCGAAGAGAATTACCGGCTACGTGAAGCTGCAGATTGAAGCCGCCAAAGCCACGCCCGCGCCGCCGGTCGGCCCCGCGCTGGGCCAGGCGCAGGTCAACATCATGGAGTTCTGCAAGCAGTTCAACGCTCGCACGCAGAACAAGGACATGGCCGGGCTGATTATTCCGGTCGTCATCTCGGTCTACGCCGACCGCTCGTTCAGCTTTGTCACCAAGACGCCCCCGGCGTCCGTGCTGCTGAAAAAGGCGGCGGGGATCGACAAGGGCTCGGGCACTCCCAACAAGGAGAAGAAGGGCAAGGTCACCGAGAAGCAGGTGCGCGAGATCGCCACGCAGAAGATGCCGGATTTGAACGCGGCGTCGATCGAAACGGCGATCAAGAGCATCAAGGGAACGGCGCGATCGATGGGGATTGAAGTAGTGGGATAAAACGGTCGCTTCAGTTCAGGTGGAAACAAGAGGCTCTCCGCAATGCGGAGGGCCTTTTGTTTTGGGCGTGAGTGCGGAATGCATGGATAAGTGCTCTGTGAGATCTGAGGCGATCAGGCGCGCGCGGGTTCCATGCCCATAATTTCAACTTCGAGGCCGCCGAAGTCGGGGTGGTCGTTTTCGCGAATGCGATATGCGACATCGACGAGCGAACCTTGCTCGAGGCGGAGATCCATGGCGCGTTCGGCGAGGTTCCAGCCGACGGCGCGCATGGAGCTCACGGGCGCGGCGGAAGCAGGTAGCTGAGTGGCAGCGGCATTCGGTGACGCGGCGAGTGACGGGCCGGAGTCTTGCGCGAGCTCGAGACAGAGGTGCTGCGCCTTCATGATGCGCGGTGGGGCGACGAGCCGCGCGGAACGGGCGACGAAGATGGGTTCGGGGTTGCCGTGGCCGAGGGGCTCGAGCTTGCGCAGCCATCCGGCAAGCACAGGCGTGATGCGGTCGAGCGGTAGCTCGGCATGAATGCGAAGCAGGCGCTCAGGCTCGTGCGCGGCCAAGTGTTCCTCGGCGTACGTGCGCAGGCGGCGCTTGAGCTCGGGCAGCGATGCGGCGGGCAGCGCGAAACCGACAGCGAATGCGTGGCCGCCGAAGCGTGTGAAGAGATCGCCGCAGGATTCGATAGCTGCGAGGAGCGGGAAGCCGTCGACCGAGCGGCCGGAGCCGTGGGCGACGCCGTCTTCAACGCTGACCACGATCGTCGGCTTCGCGGTGCGCTCCACGACGCGCGAGGCGAGAATGCCGATGACGCCGCGATGCCAGCCGTCGCCGTCGATGACCAGCAGGCGGTCGGCGGCGATTTCGGCGTCGGAGGCGAGACGAGATTCGATGACGGTGAGAGCGGCGGCCTCCACGTCGCGGCGCTCGCGGTTCAGCCGCTCGAGCTTGGCGGCGAGCTCGGCGGCGCGTTTTGAATCGCGAGTCGAAAAAAGCTCGACGACGTCGGAGGCAACGTCCATGCGACCGGCAGCGTTGATGCGCGGCGCAAGGCGAAAGGCGACGTCGAAGCCGGTGAGTTGTTTTGAGGCGGGGTCGAGCGCGGCGGCGGCGAAAAGCGCGCGGAGGCCGGCGCCGACCGGACGCCGCAACTCACGCAGGCCGAGCGCGGCGATAGTGCGATTTTCGCCGTGAAGCGGAACGGCATCGGCAATGGTGGCGATGGCCGCCATCTTGAGAAAGCTGGGCAAGGTTTTTTCGCGGACGCGGGCGGGATCGCGTCGCTCGAGCAGCGCCTGCGCCAGCTTGAGCGCAATGGCCGCGCCGCAAAGCGATTTTTCGGGGTACGTGCAGCCGGGCTGGTTGGGATTGAGGATGGCGAGGGCGGCGGGGACTGCGTTGTCCGCTTCAGCCAGGTGGTGGTCGGTGATGATGAGGTCGAGGCCGAGGCGGCGCGCGGTTTCGGCCTCGGCGAAGGCGCGCATGCCGGTGTCGACGGTGACTACGACGCGGACGCCCTCGGCGTGTGCGGCTTCAAGCACGCTCGACTGCATGCCGTAGCCCTCGCGCAGGCGATGAGGCACGTGAAAGCGCACTTCTCCGCCCAGCATCTCAATTGCGGTTTTCAGCAGGACGACGGCAACGGTGCCGTCAACGTCGTAGTCGCCATAGAGAAGGACGGGCTCGCGGGCGGCGATCGCGCGCTCCAGGCGCTCGACTGCGGCGGTCATACCGAGCATGAGAAAAGGATCGTGAAGGTGCGCCGGCTCGGGATTGAGGAAGGCGAAGGCTTCGGCAGGGGAAGCGATGCCGCGAGCGACGAGAAGCTCGGCAAGGACGAGGGGAAGGCGTGCCTCGCGGGCAAGAGCTGCAGCGTCTTCCGGGTGCGGGTCGGCAAGAACCCAGCGCTGGGGAGGAAGCAATCGTTTGGCGGAAGTGGCCTGGATCGCGGGCCCGGCTGCGCTGGCTAAATCGGCCACAGGTGCTTACTCGTCCTCGTCGTCGTGCGAGTGAGCGTCGTCGATCACGATGTCGCGAAAGCTCTCGATGTTCTCGAGCAGCGACTGGTAGCGCTCGTACCACTCGGTTGTGGTTTCGTGCAGAAAGACGATGCCCTCGTAGATAAAGCCGAGCTGGATGTAACCGAGCATGCCGGCGTATTTGCGCAGCCAGTTGGCCTCGACGAGTTCTGTGGCCTCCTCGTCGGGGAAATTCATCTCGCCGGCTTCTTCGATAAGGGCATCAAGCTCTTCGCGGTCGAGCGTCATCTCGCTGAAGGTGATGAAGGGCGCGCCGACGTGCTTGGCCATCTCGACAAAGTCTTTCCACGCGTCGATGTTGCCGCGGCCCTCCCAGAGGACGGAAGGAATGTCCTCGGTGACGTAGCCGGGGAGCCGGCGCAGGCCGTGGCCCTCAATAAAGGCCACCATGTCGTCTTTCAGCGAGAGGAGGTTATCGGAGCTCATCGTCAATCACCCATTCTCGCAGATGGGGGCGGGGCGGGGATCAGGAAAAATTTTGGGGTTGCATGCGGCTGGGTTTGGTGGGCGCTGGGTTTGGCGGGTAAGGACCGGCGCCGGGGCGAGGCGCTGGGGACCGGGACCGGCTGTGTTGGGCGATAGGCCAGAGCACGCACGCAGCGCGGAGTTGTTAATCTGGAATGAATCGAGAATGAATCAAGGGGGGGATTGCCGCTTGCCCGTATTTGAACACCATGTTTTTGTGTGCCACAACGTCAGGCCCGCGGATGCGCCGCGGCCTTCCTGCACCCGCGATGGGAAAAGCGAGTTGCACGCGCGGCTCAGCCAACTGACCAAAGACGCCGGTCTGGCTGGCAGGGTGCGGATCAACAAATCGCTGTGCCTGGACCAGTGTGAGCACGGGCCGACGGTTGTTGTGTATCCCGACGCCGTGTGGTACGGAAATGTGATGCCGGAAGACGCCGACGAGATCGTGGCGGAGCACCTGGTGGGCGGGCGGCCGGTGGAGCGGCTGCGCATTGCCGATGGTTGCCTGAACACGAAGAGCTGCCCGCATCAAAACAGGGAATAGGGAGTAGGGAATAGGGGTTAGAAAAACAGAGAACAAGGGAACAAGGGAACGAACAAGCTGTAGGCGCCAGGGGCCAAGGGGCCGAGAGAACAAGAAAGCGGCGTTCGCGAGGATTGAACAGCCGGGACAGATTTCGCGATGAAGCGCAGAGAATTTTTGAAGATGGCGGGCGTGGCGTCGGCGGCGAGTCTTGTGCCGGGCGCAATGGCGCAGTCGGGCCGCGGCTGTTCGATCGTCATCGATGGAAACGATCCTGTAGCCGGAGCGGCTCCCGTGCAATGGGCGGCGGAACAGCTGCGCGCAGCGCTGGCGGCGAAGGGCGCATTGTGCTGGATCGTTAAGTTCGGGGAGCGCATGCGCGCTTCGGCATTCTACGTGGTGGTCAACTCGGCGGGTCTGGGGTCGGCAGGAGTGACGGCGACCAAGACTGCGCCGCGTCTGCCTGCGTGGCATGGCGGTGCGGAATCGTTCACGCTGACGCCGGGGCGGTTTGCCGGGATGCCGGCGACATTTGTTTCCGGCATCGATGTGCGCGGGTACGTCTACGGATTGCTGGAGATGGGGGAACGAGTGCGATTTGGCGCAGACGCGAGGAGCGCGCTGCGCGTGGCGGAGCCGATTCTGGAGAAGCCGGCCAATGAGGCGCGCGCGGTTTCGCGATATTTCTGCAGCGAGGTGGAAGACAAGCCGTGGCTCTACGACCGGGATTTTTGGATCGGATACCTCGACCTGCTTGCCGCCAGCCGCTTCAATCGCTTCTGCCTCGCCTTCGGGCTTGAATATGACTTTCCCAGGGGCGTGACGAGCGATTATCTGCACTTTCCTTACCCGTATTTGCTAAATGTTCCGGGATACGACGTGCGCGTGATGCAGCTTGCCGCGCCGGACGGCACGATGCTGCCGGCGCCGGTCGCACTGAGCGATCACGAGCGGCAGATGAACCTCGATGCTCTGAAATTCATCGCCGCGCAAACGGCCGCGCGTGGGTTGTACTTCCAGCTGGGAATCTGGACGCATGCGTACCAGTGGACCGACAGCCCCAAGGCGTATCACCGCATTGAGGGTCTGACGCCCGACACGCACGCTGCCTACTGCCGCGACGCGCTGGCGATGCTGCTGAAGATTTGCCCTGAGATTCAGGGGCTGACGATTCGCGTGCACGGCGAGAGCGGAATTCCGGAGGGCAGCTACGACTTTTGGAAAACGCTTTTCGAGGCGATCAAGGCCTGCGGGCGAACGGTTGAAATCGACATGCACGCCAAAGGTGTGGACGAAAAGATGATCGATATTGCCGTGACGACCGGGATGCCGGTGAAGCTGGGCGCCAAGTATTCGGCTGAACACCAGAGCCTCGGCTACCATCAGGCGGACATTCGCGCGCTGGAGATTCCGAGGGCTGGGCACGAAGGCGAAGGGCCGTTCAGCCTGAGTTCGGGAGCGCGCTCGTTCACGCGCTACGGCTATGCGGATTTTCTGAAGACGGGGAGCAAGTACAAACTGTGGTTCCGGCTGTGGCCCGGTACGCAGCGGCATTTGCTGAGCGCCGATCCCGAAATGGCGGCGGCGTACGGAAGGACCGCGCATTTTTGCGGAGCGGCGGGACTTGATTTGATGGAGCCGCTGACGTTCAAGGGGAGGGAAGGCTCGGGGCACGCGGGCGGGAGGTGCGCGTACGCCGACGCGACCCTGAATCCGAAGGCCGATTGGGAGAAGTTTGAGCTGTATTACCGCGTGTGGGGGAGGCGCCTCTACGATCCTGAAGCGAACCCCGAGGCGTGGCGGCGGTGGCTGCGCAACAGCTTTGCAACAGGCGCGATGGCCGTCGAGAGTGCGGTGGCGAACGCGAGCCGCATTCTACCGTTGTGGACCTCGGCGCATCTGCCGTCGGCTTCGAACCATGCGTTCTGGCCGGAGATTTACACCAACATGCCGATCGTGCGCGGCAGCGCGCCCTCGCCATACAGCGATACGCCGACGCCGAGATGCTTCGGGACGGTGAGCCCGCTCGATCCGCAATTGTTCTCCACAATCGACGATCATGCCACGGATCGGCTTGCGGGGACCACGAATCCAAAGTATTCGCCGATTGAAGTGGCGCAGTGGATGGAGGATTTCGCAGACGCGTCGAGCACGGCGCTGGACCAGGCGCGACGAAAGACGATCGCACGGCGATCAGCTGCGTTCCGCCGGATGGAAGCGGACGTGGAGATTCAAATCGGGCTCGGCAGGTTCTTTGCGGCGAAGCTGCGCAGTGGCGTGCTGTACGCCACCTTCGAGCAGACGGAAGACGCGCGCGCGGGCCTGCAGGCGCTCGACGAGTATCAGATGGCGCGCGAGGCGTGGGCCGACATGGCAACGCGGGCCGTGGCCGTGTATCAGAAAGACATTTCGTACGGGAGTATCGCGATGCGGCGCGGCCATTGGAGCGACCGGCTGACTGCAATCGACGCGGACATTCACGCTCTTAGCGAACATTTGAAGAATGCGGCGCAATCGGATACGGCGAGCGAACACACGCGGCGGGCGATTGGCGCGGCCACCGGCAGGCCCAGCCGGCCCGTCGCTGCCTGCGATCACAAACCGCCGGGGAGCTTTGTGCCGGGCGCGCCCTTGCCGCTTTCGGTGACGGTTCTGGTGCCGGAGGAAGTGGCTTCGATTCATCTTCACTACCGGCACGTGAACCAGGCGGAGCGGTGGAAGCGCCTGGAGATGATGAGGGATGGAGGCAACTTCACCGCGGCGATTCCGGCGGAGTACACGCAGACCGACTTCTCGCTCGAATATTACTTCGATCTTGCTTCGCCGAGCGGCGCTGCGCGGCTGGAGCCGGAATTCAATGATGCGCTTTCGAACCAGCCATACTATGCGGTGATGAAACGCGACGCCTAGTGCGGACTCGGGCCGTGGCCGCAGAGGGGGCGCACGAGGACCACGAAACACTGCCAGTATTGCCGGTTACAGGGTGTACAGGCGGTGGCGCCATGCGCTATCCTGAACCTTAACCCATGATTTTTTCCCGCGACTACATTGGGTATCTCGCGCGCCGTACGGTCAAGCACCTGATCGACGCCAAGATGATCACCACCAGTGACATGAAGGCGACGGAGGGCCGCGTGAACGCGGCGCTCGTCGACGAGCTTTCGCTCGAGGACCGCATCAACGAGGAAGTGCGCGTCATCCTGGACGCCTACAGCGATGAGATGCGCAAGAGCGGCGCGCAATACGCCGAGATGTTCAAGAAAGTGAAGACCGAGCTGGCAAAGAAGTACAAGGCGGTGCTATGAGGATCAGCCGCGACAAGCTGAATAAGCTGGCCCACACGGTGGCAGACACGCTGGCGGAGATCGACCAGGTGGGATTCCTCGAGGACCGTAACACGATCCGGCAGGAGGCGCGCAAGGCTCTGGAGCTTCTGCTCCTCGAAGAAGCGAAGATTGACACCATGGCGCGGCAAAAAATCGCCAACCAGCGCAAGATCATCCTCGAAGGCTCGCAGGAGTGGGACATCCTCTACCGCAAGTACTACAACGAGGAAGTGCGCAAGCTGGGGATTTGAGGCGGGCGTAGTTTCGACTGTCGATCATTCATTGACACGAGTGAAGAATGGCGGGTTCGCAGCTAATCTGGCCTCCACTGACATTCGAGCGAATATTCACTATTCTAGGAATTATCCTCGCGGTTTTTGTTTTGGCGCTCTTTATACAATCCATTCCCTTGCTGCTGATCATCGCTATTTGCCTGGTCGCCTTTGCCCTTCGCATTCTGCCGTTCTATCTCCTTGTGAAAGCCAGGAGCATCTTTCGACGCCATTTTCGAACCGACCAGGCGCCACCCGAGAATGATTGGAAGTTGTGATTACTCTGAAAAGTGTGTAGCAGGAATTAGCCTGAGTTCTTGCTCGTGCGCCAGAGCCGCTCGGCCTGTTTGCTCAGAGCGGGCAGAAGCACGAGCCGGATGAGCACGATGCCAACGCCGAACTTGCGCCAGTAACGCCGGAACTTAATGCGCGCCTGCTCATCGGTGGCTACGACGCGCGTCTCGGTGGCGAAGCGAGTGAGGTTGGGGCCGAGCGGCGTGGCCTCAAGGGTCCAGGCGATCTTGACCAGGTCGGGCTCGGCCAAAGAGAGGAACGTGCCGGGATCGACGGGCGAGAAGGCGGGATCGGCCTGCCAGGGGCGGCACACGGCACCGGCGGCGAAGAAGCGGTCGCGCTCTTCTGCAAGGCAGCTCCAACCGATCCCGAGCATTTGTTCAACAAGGCCCTTGCCCTTGAGCGGCGGCGATGCCGGGGCACGAAGAATCGCAGCACGCATCCGAAAGAGTGTGCGGACAATGAGAACCGATTCGACGTCGAAGTTGCGCGCTACTTCCATTACGAGCGCGGCGGGTGCTTGGATGGTGGTTTCGTGGCGGCCTCGGATTTCGGGCTGAGGCACAAAGCGGTCGAGCAGAGCAGTCGTGGAGGCAGACATGGGATTTTGCAGACATTTTATTCCTTCCGAGTTAACGAGAGGTACGTTGCTTGACAACCGTATATACGTTGAATATATATAGGCTTTCTGCGCGTCAGGCAACGCGCGCAAAACGGAGACTGTATGAAGACAATGGCTGAGAGGATTAAAAGGCGCCTGCGGCGAGACCGGCCCATGACGACGATCAGCATGAGGGTCCCCGAGGACGTGATCGAGGATCTGAAAGAGGTCGCACCGAAGCTCGGGTTCGCAGGGTACCAGCCGCTGATTCGCGCCTACATCGGGCAGGGATTGCGCAAAGATCTCTCGCGTCTCGATCGGCCGGAGCTGACCGAGCTCGAGAAGAGCCTGCGCCGGCACGGTGTGAAGAGCGACGTGATCTCAGCGGTGTTGGGCGAGGCGGCGCAGAGGAGCGCCTAAGGGCGCAGAGGCCTTTGGCCCGGAACCCAATTTTTGCTAAAGTAAAGGAAGAGCCCGCGTCCGCGGGCCGACTCCGCACAATGTGTGGCGCTATCGTCTAGGGGTTAGGACGTGAGATTCTCAATCTTAAAACCCGGGTTCGATTCCCGGTAGCGCTACCAGAGATTTGACGCTAAAGCCCACTAATTCAGCGGGCTTTTCCTTTGGCCTGAAAACGTCATAGCGCGTGCTCACTGTAAGATGCGCGAATTCTGTGGCACATCCTGTGGCACAGTTCGCAGGGGGCGCTCATTGGCCTTAAATAGCTGTTACAGTGGTACGCAAAATGGTACACAGGCTGAAAGGTGCATTCCGCCGCACTCGCAGTTCTGGGCATTGCGCGCGCTCGTGTGTCTTGGCCGTTGCGCTTCTAGGCCGTCTAGGCCTGTCCGCCCTGAGCGCTCCCGTCCCTCAAGTTTCTGACTCCGCCCGAAATGGCAACCCCTCACAGGAAATGTCCGCGGAAACTATCTTCAAACGATTCGCCAGCAGAGTCCTTACTTTGACGTGTGATGAATCGACGGCGGAGTCTAAGCTGGCGAGCGGCGTTCTAGTCTCTGCCGACGGATTCGTTCTCACAAATGCTCACGTCGTGGAGGGCTGTCGGAGCATGACTGCGGTTCACATAAGCGGCGAGTCGCGGCAGTCCTATGTCCCTGAACTCATGTATTGTGACGAGCGGAACGATGTTGCAGTGCTCAAGATCGTGGGGAAGGGTTTCGACTTCTTCGATTTGCCCGTGCAGTCCCCACAAGTCGGCGAGCGTGTCTTTGCCATCGGCAACCCACGAGGGCTTGAGCAGTCTATCTCGGAAGGGATCGTTTCTGGCAATCGGGAGATGGACGGGACGGAATGGATTCAACATACCGCACCGATTTCGCCAGGAAGCAGCGGAGGCGCGCTGATCTCGGCACACGGCGAACTAATCGGCATCAACTCCCGCATGGTGGAGGAGTCCGAAAACCTCAATTTCGCCGTTCCATCTGCCACTCTTGCTGTCGCACTATCGCGTGCAAGGGCCAAGGCTGGCACTCTGGGCTTTCCGCAGAATGGAGATGAGCAATTCAGTATCGGGATGCTTTACGTAAGAGGCCAGGGCGTTCCTCAAGACTATGCAGAAGCAGCGAAGTGGATTCAGCAGGCCGCAGAAAAGGGCCATGCGGAAGCTCAGGCGACGCTCGGGGCAATGTTCCAATTGGGCAGGGGAGTACCACAGGATTATGCTCAAGCCGCAGCTTGGTATCGAAAGGCGGCAAAGCAAGGCTTTATGGTTGCGCAGCTTGCTTTGGGAACCCTTTTGAGTGAAGGCCAGGGCGTACCGAAAGACGATGCTGAGGCTGTGATGTGGTGGCGCCGGGCAGCGGAACAGGGAGACGCAGTGGCACAAGCCAATCTTGGAGCAGCCTATCAGCTTGGAACTGGTGTCCCGACGGACTACAGCGAGGCCTATTTCTGGTACAAAGTTGCGTCCGCCGGAGAGATCAGCGGCGTCACTCCACAGGGCTTCGAGAAAGTGCTTAAATCCCTCGCAGAAAAGCTTCCCCCAGAAGCCCTGTCGCACGCTAACGAACGGGCGCGAAAGTGGCTTGCCGATCACCCGGCAGATTCAGAGTGAAAGCTATTTCCGCATCGGGCCCAACGGGACTAGCGAACCTCTCTTCGGAAATCTGGAGATGAATCTATCGGCGTCGTCTCTTTGTCGAGAATCGAGCGGACGACAAACGAAATCGCTGGACCTTCAGACGGGACAGATAGGGGGGCCTTACCATCGCGCCTGTCTGTGAGGTATTTGAGGCAATCCAGCCGGATGCGGGGATCATCGCAGCTTAGAAGCTGTCCCCATAGGCCAACCTCATCTACAGTGCCTAGTATCTCGGCGGCCATCGCTTTTCTGAGCGGGACCATGAGCTTAGGCTTTCGCCCTGCCCCTGGACGGCTTCCACCCCTACCCATTTTGAAATCCCCCGTCTTCAATCAAAGAATCAATTCATCGCCATCGTGAAACATGTAGCGCGAATATAATTGCAGCCATCGTGACTGACAAGGAAATAGCGTTTGAACTCGGAAAGAAGTTACTTGAGGCCAAATTCAGGATTGCGGCGATGGCCGGAGAAATGGACCGTCACCGCGATTCTCAGACGCTTCGTCAAATCCCCTGGCGTCAATATGTTGAGGAGACGTTGTCACAAGACTTATCCCATGTCTTTCAACAGCACATTGACGAGCTTTCTCGTGAACTTGACGCAGCCAGTCCGGAAGGCTTGCTTCGTAGTCTGTATAACTCAATCGACGCGAAACGGATGCCGTAAACGTGGCATATTGATTCACGGACACACCTCATGAGATGATTTGGTGTCCGCCAAACCGCAGCATAGAAGCCCGCCAGCCAGCGGGCTTTTCCCTTTGGATTCCATTAAAGCACATCGTCAATTCGAGCCGGCCCGCTTTGCCAGCCAGTGCTCCCCTGCAATGGCCCCGCAACTTTCAAAATGCTATCTTGCTGTTTAGCCGGATAGCTGCTGACCGATCATCAGCAGCGACAAAGCGGGACGCCTTCCCGTCCCGCCTTCCTGGTGATTCACAACATTCGGGAAGGTCACGGGAAGGGTGACGCATGACCGAGCCAAATGTCTATGGCGGGTTGGAAGTGGATGATGATGACCGGGAGTTAGAGCAAGAATTTGAAGTGCGAAAGCGGAAGATCCGAGCCGCTCCTATCGTTGCGCAGCACTTGAAGACGCTGGAACAGGCCGGAGCCGACAAAGAGAAAATTCTCACTTGGCTTGCAGTTGTTACGTCCGAGGATCACGAGAATCTCGCTGATTTATTCGGAAAGAGGCAACGTCACTTTTCAAGCCTAGCCAAAAGGCTTGAACGAATAGCAGATGAGACTCAGGCGAGCCTTTCCAACCTTGGCTTTTCCGCAGAACTCTTTGAGGCGCTCATTTTCCCAGAACGATCGAGGGGATTTCGGGGAGAAGCGGAATTGGAGAAGCGTTCAAATGAGGCTGTGAGGCAAGTCAAGCCAATACTCGATCTGTTGCGAGCTGAGGGGACTCGATTCGCGAAAATGCGGAGAGAGTGTTCGAAGATCAAGAGGGGAAAATTCCTAAGGCAATTGCTAAGATACGTCAAACAATCCACGGGTCGAAATTACGACAAAATGATGGCTGATTTACTTCAGTCTGCGCACGACTCGTTAGGTGCAGATATACGCTTCAACGAGGTCTGGCTTAGCAAGTTCAGGCAGCGAATAGAGCCGACCATGATCCGGAAGCACAAGAAGCGTGCGCCCAAAGTCGGAATCGCTGAATAGCAGAGGAATTTGGACAAATCAGAGGTCAGAAAATTCCCTTCCATTGTCCAATCGACTTTGCGCTATTGGCGATACGCTCACCTCATAAACCGCACGGCTGCGTTTGCAGCGGCGAGAGGGGAGCATCACCAGTGATGGAATATCAAAGCACACTAACACCCATTCAGGCGGCAAAGTATCTAGGCATCAGCGAAGGCGCGCTGAGATTGTGGCGCGCAGAGGGCAGAGGGCCGCGCCACTTCAAAGCGGGCGAAAAACTGGTGCGCTATCGCCGCGCCGATCTTGACTCTTGGATTGAGCAGAGATTGAGCGAACCGGCGGAGGCGCGGTGAAGCCAGGCGGCGAGAAATCGGCTGCCGTCCCACAGCCCGCCGCACCTCTGCCCACCTGGGACGGCCCGGAGTACGCGCACGTTTCGCCCGGACGTTACGACGCCGTGGTGACTCGTTGCCAAGGTCCGACATGGGTCAGAAGATACCGGCGGTGGTCCCTGCTGATTGAATTTGAGTTGCTCTGTGAGAATGTTCGAGTTTGCGGATTCTTCAACATGGGAGCCAATCCCCAAAAGCCACACGCGGGGCCACAAAGCCGCTACTTTCAAGCATGGACCATTGCCAACGGCGGACGCCCCAGCGCGAAGCAGAAACTTGCCCCAGCCGTGTTTCAGGACGGCCAGATATACAAAGTCGAAGTCTCCGATAGCTCCGTCGATTCCGAAGGCCAGCAAAAGGCGGAGGCGCTCGTCTACAGCCGGGTCACAGCCGTCCTGTCTGCGGACCTACCGAATCAGGGCAATCACCCAATCAGGCAATCAGCACAATCACCTGATGCCCACAATCAGGAATCAAGAATCATGCAATCACGCAATCAGGAATCACCCAATCAAGGGGGCCATAGAGCGCAGCGGGTTAGCGCGTCCCACAAGAGCGGGAGGGGTGGGTCCGGGAGGGGAACCGAAGCGGTTTTCCTCCCGGCAGCATCCGGGAAAAGAGAAATTCAGAGAGATGCCATGTGAAGGCTTCGCCCAGGCCGGGCGTTGGCAATGCTCACGCAAGGCAAACCAGAAGGGCGGGGGCTTCGGCTCCCGCTCAGGCCAACCCATCCGGACGAATTCTCTTGCAATAATCTAGCACGTTAGGTATTATCGCTTGCATGAAGTGTCCCATTCACAAAATCGAGCTGGTCTGCTACTGTCCCGCCTGCCGGGGAGAAGTGACAAGCAAGCGCAAGGCGGCAACGTCCCGCGAGAATGGCAAACTAGGCGGGCGGCCAAAGGGCAGCAAGAATAGACCGAAGTCGAAACCGCAGAAAGAGAGGCGCTGAATGGTCTATAAGCGCGGCAAGTCGCTGTGGTACAAGTTCCGCTGGAGCGTGAAGCATGAGGACGGAACGAAAGAGAATTTCATGGTCCGGCGTCCCGCAAAGGTACGGAATCGGAGCGATGCGAAGGATGTGGAACGGGAGCATCGGCGGGCGCTATCTCTCGGACAGGTTCACCCGAATGATCCCTGGCCGAAACCCGCCGCGAGCGCTCCACCTGTATTCCGGGCCTTCGCCAAGGAATTCCTGGAATATGCCAAGACGCACACAAAGCCGGGAACGCACACGTTTTACAGCGTGTGCCTTGAGCGACTGTTGACGTTCGCGGCTATCGCGGATGCCCCTCTGGACGCGATTACAGGCGAAACGGTGAGCCGGTACGCTCGGCACAGGCAGGAAGTGCCGGAGAATTCCGTTGTGACCGTGAACGGCGATCTGCGCACCTTGCGGCGGGTTCTACACGTTGCCCTGGAGTGGGGCAAGTTGGGCCATCTGCCCGCTGTTCACGAATTACCGCAAGCCAAGGGCCGGGACCGCGTGGTGAGCTTTGAGGAAGAGGCGAAGTATCTGGCAAAGGCTTCGGGCAATCTCCGCGATGCAACGATTCTGGCCGTTGATACCGGGTTGCGCCCGAATAGCGAGTTATTCCCGCTGCGGTGGGCCGATGTGGACTTGGCAGAGCGCACAGAATGCCCTCACGGTGTGATCCACGTTCGCCAAGGCAAGACGGAAAGCGCACAGCGAAGCCTTCCCCTCACCCCGCGCGCTGCAGACGTTCTACAGGGGCGCAAGAGGGCGGCAGAGGCGAAGCCAAACCCCTCTCCTTTCGTCTTTTCGGGTGATGGGATCTCGGGACACATCGTTTCCATGCAGCACCCGCACGAAAAGACAATCGAGGATGCGAGCTTGGCGAGCTTTGAATTCTACTGCTGGCGTCACACGTTCGGCACCCGCGCTGCTCAGTCCGGCATGGACCGCTTCACCCTGGCCCGCCTGATGGGGCATAGCTCGCCCTCAGTGGCCGCGCGGTACTACATCCACGTCACAGAGACGCACGTTGCGGCCGGGTTCGGGAAGTTTGTCGAGTACCAAACGCGGAACGTAGCAGAGGGAATTGCGGCCGCGTTCCCGCAAGCAAGTGAGGCTGTACAGTAGGGTTTTTCGCAAGATGGTGGCACATCCTGTGGCACACAATTCGCAAAGTTGCCCGCAAGTGATTCAGAGCATTAAGCAGGCAACTAGATTCTCAATCTTAAAACCCGGGTTCGATTCCCGGTAGCGCTACCAGAGATTTGAAGCTTAAGCCCGCTATTTCAGCGGGCTTTTCGTTTGGCCGGAAAACGTGCTAGCGCGCATTAGCTCCAAAAAGCGCGTTTCGTGGTACACAAAATGGTACACAGTCCCTGCTGGCTCCTAATCATCCAATTGGGTTGTAACGGAGGCATGCTTCATAGAACTGGCTTAGCATCTGGCCAGAGCGGCCGTCCTGAGACGTTATGATTTGAAGGATTTGTTCCCAACTGATCGCCCGTATAGAACAGCGTTGCAGTACCGGCTCAACGTATCGATTTAGCCAATGTTCATTGGCTTGATCGTAAGAATGGGCTCGCTGCCAAACTGTACTTCGGATACCTTCCGGATCGAGCGAGTCTCTGAAGATGCGTGGTCCATCAATACGCGCCTTGGGTGCAAGGAGTACGAACGAGAGGACGGGTATTCCTTCGGGCACGATACCTGCGGTAGACACAAGGATCACAATGCACGCAATTGATCTGGCCACTTGATTGTATTGCGGAGCCCTGCATACTCATTCAAACGTGATCATGTATTCCTTGTGCGGTTCCAGACGAACCCGCCAGTCGCCGTCTGTCTCGGTGACTGCAACCGTGTGCCCGCCGGTTTGAATCTTCGCGATTCGCTGTCCGTGCGGAGGCCGTAGCTTGAACTCGCCTGCAACGGCCGGGCGCAACGTAGCTGAGATGACCCGGCTGTCTTTCCAGGATGCGTCCACTTCGACATCGCCGCGAGCCCGAAGGCCGCGGAAGCTGCCTTCGGGCCATGCCGATGGCAGCGCCGGCAGAAACGCGATCACTCCAGAGTGGCTCTGCAAGAGCATCTGGGCGATGCCGGAGGCGCCGCCGAAGTTGGCGTCGATCTGGAAGAACCGGCGGTTTGCATTCAGCAAACTCTCGGACGAAGTTGAGAGAAGGTTCTGAATGCGCTGATATGCGCGATCACCGTCCTCGAGCCTCGCCCAGAGGTTCGCGTACCACGCCGCAGGCCAGCCGCTTCTGCCAGCGCCATGCTGCTCCCTTCGCTCGAGCGAAATGCGCGCTGCGTTGGCCAGTTCGGGCGCGCCTCGCAGCGTAATTTCATCGGCGGGAAACAGAGCGAACAAATGTGAGACGTGGCCCACTCCCGGTTCGTTTTCGTCGTAGTCTTCGCTCCACTCCTGCAACTGACCGTACTTTCCGATCTTGAGATCGGGGATACGCTTGAGCGCGGCTTCAAGCCTGGCGCGGTAAGTGGCGTCGATTCCCAGGATCTCGGAGGCGTCTATGGTGGCATGGAAGAGTGTGTAGATGATCTCGTAATCCATTGTGGCGCCTACCGTCTGCCGGCCGATCGTTCCATCCGCCATGCGATAGCTGTTCTCTGGCGAGTAGGACGGGTTCGTGACCAGATGGCCCTTGCCGTCATCGATAAGAAAGTCGAGAAGAAACTGCGAGGCTTCCTTCATGACGGGATAGGCTTCGCGGCCCAGGAATGCGCGATCCAGACCATATTGATAGTGCTCCCAGAAATGGAGCGCCAGCCACGCGCCGCCCATCGGCCAGACGCCGACGTAGCCGTAATCGACGGGCGCGGTATCGGCCCAAGCATCGATATTGTGATGAAACACGAAGCCGTCGGCGCCGTACATCTCCCTGGCCGTGCGGCGGCCACTGTCCATCGAAGTTTTCACCAAGTCGAAGAGAGGCCCGGTCGTCTCCGGAAGGTTGCCGACCTCTGCAGGCCAGTAGTTCATCTCGAGATTGATATTGGTGGTGTACTTGCTGTCCCACGGCGGAGCCATACTGTCGTTCCAAATGCCCTGTAGGTTAGCGGCCATCGTGCCGGGACGGCTGCTACCCATAAGGAGATACCGGCCGAACTGGAAGTACAGCGCGGCAAGGCCGGGGTCATCATGGCCTTGCCTGACACGCGCTAGACGCCCGTCGATCGGAAGACTTTCAATCGAGGCCTCGTCGGCCGGCGGGGCCAGCTCCAGGTCCACACGGCGGAAGAGCTTCTCGTGATCGGCCAGGTGTCGGGTTCTGAGCGCAGAGTACGGCTTGGAAGCACGAAGCAGGTACTGCGCACAAATCTGAGCCGGGTCCCCACCGCGATAATTCGTCCCGGCGACCAGCAGAAGAGTCGCTGCATTGGCGTTGGATACAACCACATCGCTGCTGGAGACCTTCACCTGACCGCCTTCGTTCACAGCGCGCAGGACTGCGCGGAACTTTACGCCGGTTGGTTGCAGGTTGGCTTCTTCGGCTTTGAGTTTTTCTCCCGTCAGTCGCGGGTTGATCCAGGAGCTGGTGTGCGCTGTGGCTTCGCCGTCGAGAATCACACGGTTCGGCGCCGCCGTTGTGGTCTGGCTATCCTGCGAGCGCGTCAGCGTCGCATGAAACGACAAGCGGCCAGGTTTGTTGCAGGTCAGGCGGACGACCAATACCTGGTCCGGCGCGGAGGAGAATACTTCGCGCGTGTAGGTCGCATCCCCGACGCGATATGTGATTCGCGCGATTCCCGTCGCCAGATTCAACTCCCGGCGGTAGTCAACGGCGCCATCCTGACCGGAGAACGTGATGTTCAGATCGCCCAATGGCTGATACATAGGCTGGCGGTTGGGAATGCCCAGCATATCTTTATCTTCCAGAGCTTCAGCTTCGCGGGGTTTGCCCTCAAAGAGCAGTTTGCGTACCTCCGGCAAAGCTCTCAGCGCATTGGGATTGAGGCGAATGCCCGCTTTCTTGCCATTCCAGATGGTGTCCTCGTTCAACTGGATGCGCTCACTGGTGACTCCGCCAAAGACCATTCCACCCAACCTGCCGTTTCCGATGGGCAGCGCGTCGCCCCATCGTTGGGCCTGGTGCTGGTACCACAGCACAGAATCGGCCGCCGATACCGAAGCCGGGATGGCAATAATCAGCAGCAGAATCGAGCAGAGAAACGCATTACGCATAAGGATCCCTTTCAAGAAGAAGAAAGTTGCGGTCTGCGATTGCGAAGGCAGATTGCGATTGCCTCCCTATTACGCCTTGCCATTGGAAGCCAAGAGGAGAACTCTCTGACCGCGATTCATTTCACGCCGTCGCGGTCAGGACTTCGGCAGAGGTGTTGCGAACGCGGTCCTGTGTTGTTTCTTAGGTCATGATCACCTGGTGGACCCACTCATTCGGCTTGTGAGAGCCCAGCTTGAGATGGATGGTCACTGGCTTTCCATCGGGCAGGTGCAGGTCGCAGTTGGCCGTATCAGGCTTGAGGGGCGCAGCCAGCACGCCTGCGGACGCGTTAATGTCTTCGATGCCGTGGCGGGCGATCAAAGTGATGTCCTGCTTTCTGAACGAGGTCACCGTCAGCTCCACGGTTCTGGCCTCCATATCCCACTCGAGTTTGTTGATCCTGGCAACAGTTCTGGCCAGCATTCCGTTGATCGAACCTCTGACGAGCGTCTCCGGAAGAGCGGGAAGCACTTCGATCACGCCGGGGCGCGAGTACAGAAGCATCTCCATGATGATCGTGGGAATCCCGCCGTGCGCATCCGGCACAGGCACGGCATAAGGCTCGCGGGAACAGCGGAGCGCGGTGCTCACGTAGCCCTGCTCCATCAATTGCCGCAGCTGGACGTCCACGATGACGTTGTCTTTGAGCCGCGCTCCGACCAACGCGCGATGGCAGCGGGCATAAGCAGGCAAAGTTTCGCCCGCGACTGCGGTGGCTAACGTATCAAACGTTCGCCTCCGGTCGGCGATCGCCGCCGCTCGAGCCAGTTGCGGCGTGCGGTCCGGATCGATTTCATCGCCCGGCCAGGCGCCGTAGAGATGAGAAACATGCCGATGGTTGTAATGCTCTTCGAGCGTGGGCCAGGCCCACTCCTTCAGGGTTCCGTCTTGTTCAAGGAGGTAGGGCGGCATCTTGGCGAGCATCGCCTTCCATTTCGGCACGCTGCCGGCGTCAGTGCCCAGAATCTCAGAAGCCTGGATTAGATTTGTCAGGACTTCCCGGCACACCGCAATATCCATCGTGGCATTGATCAGCGCTGGCCCCGACGGGTCCGTGCTGGCGGGCACATTCTCCGGAGAGATGGATGGGACGAACATATAGTTCCCATTCTTGTCAGTGGCCGTCAGAAAATCCTCGTAGAACAGCGCCAGGTCCTTATAGGCCGGCACCACGCGATTGCGGAGAAACTCCTCGTCTCCGGTGACAAGGTAATGGTCCCAGAACTGGCGCACGCACCAGCCTCCGGCGGAGATCCAGTAGGGCCAAATTCCGATTCCGGAGCTGCTGGTGTAATAGAAATTGGCGCCGACACCCTTGTCTGGAAAGAGGGTATACGAAGCGCCGCGAAATCCGAAGATGTTCCTGGCGTTGGTCCGGTAATCCGGTGCCAGGCTCTCCATCCAGTTGAAGTAGGCCTCCATCCCTTCCCGCAAGTCGCCCTGCACAGCACCCGCCGTTTGCAGGTCAACGGTGGAGTTGACCTCGGCTGCGATGCCGGGATACTTGCCGCTCGTGAGGATGAACCAATGCCGGCCCGTTTCGAAGACCTTCTCCAGCAACGCGGGCGAGTAATCCGGCCTCGACCGCTGATCGGTCAGAAGCTCCTCCGTCGACGATCCCCACTGCGAGGCGCCCCCGAAATCTACGGTGACGCGGTTGAGCATCTCCGACTGCACCTTTTGGTGCCGGTCAAACAATGCCGGATAATCCGGGGTGAGTCCTTCGACGGCCTGCCGCAGCGATTCCACCTTGTCGTCGCTGTAGTCGGGGAAATACTCGATGCGCGTGAGCAGCATCACGGATGACGCGTTCTCGACCACCAGTGCGTTGCCATCCATGCGGGCCGATCCGCCGTTGCGCACCACGCGAACCACCCCGGCGTAGCCACTGTTGTCCACGGAGGGATCCAAAATGCACTTGTAAATCAGCCGCTGCTCGTTGAAGTCCTGGTGAACGTCGTTGGCTTCGACGCCCTTCGCAGGTTTGGGAGTTGATGGCGACGGGGCGAATGCTGCCCGGTCGGGTGCTGTGGCGTTAATTCCCAAGTGGCTGCCCCAGTCCATCCCGGAAACCATGCTCCACTCCGCGGACTTCTGCAATGCGATTCGGACATTCACCGAATGGCCCGCCGGGGCGGTGAGCCACTGCACCACAACGTTGTCAGGCCGGGAAGTGAAAGTCTGACGAACCCAGTCGCCGCGTTCGTCGCTCCAGTAAACCTTCGCCTCTCCCGTCTCGAAATCGAGAGTACGGAGATAGTTCCTGAGCGACGCGGTTTTGGGAAGATCGAGTTGCATGAGGAACGCCGGGACGGTGAGGTGCGGCTCGGTGTCCTGTTTGATCGGGCTGTCATTCATGTGCTGGAGAGCGAGCGTCATGGCTTCGCGGTCTTTTCCAGCCAGCACCATTTGCCGCACTTGTGGAAAAATGTCCGCGACCTGAGGAGCCTCCAAGGGCCTCTTCCACGGCATGAGCAGGCTTTCGTGGTGGAAGAGGATCTGCTCGGCGTAGGGATCGCCCATCAGCTCGATGGTCATTGTTCCATTGCCGGAGGTGAGACTCTCGCTGACTAACTCGCCGGGCGCGATACTGCAAAAGCCCCGACGCGGCACAATCTTCCGCCTGACCCGTTCCGCCAGCGACATAGGTGAGATCGGATACGATCGCGCGGGTACCGGCGGCTTGGGCAGGAACGGATCCCCTTGCACGCGGTGAAGATATTCGGCCGGACGATTGTCCGTCAGCGGCGCCGCAGTTTGGGCATCACTCTCGGCCGCACCGAACAACGGCGATACTTCCAGAGTCCCCACCAGACCGGCAGTGGCCGCGCTTGACTTCAGAAAATCTCTGCGCTTCATGGTTTCCTCCCGTGGTCTGTTTCTCTGCGAGGTTCAGGCGACCCAATTGACCCAATCGAGCGGGTTGCGCCGTCCGAGCTTTAAATGAACCTCCACCGGTTTTCCTTCCGGCAAGCGCAGGTCGCAGGCGGCCTTGTTTGACTGTGGCTTCGCCGCCAAAGCTCCGAGAGAGGCGGAAACCGCTTCGATGCCGTGCCGGGCAATCAGCGTAACGTTTTGCTTTCGCACCGAGGTGATCGTCAAGTCCACGGTCCGCGCTTCCATGTCCCAGGCCAGTTTATTGAGCCTGGCAAAAGTGCGAAGCAGCATCCCATTCATGGATCCCTTGACCAGCGAGGGCGGAAGGGCGGGAAGGACCTCGACGACACCGGGGCGCGAGTAGGCCAGCATTTCCATCATGATTGTCGGAATCCCGCCTTGCGCATCCGGCATCGGAAAGGCGTAGGGGTCGTGAGAACACCGGAGCGTCGGGCCGACGTTACCCTCTTCAATCAGTTGCCGCAGTTCGCTGTCCACCAGGTAGCTGTCTTTGAGCCGCGCCCCAACCAAAGCGCGATGGCAGCGGCCATGAGCGGCCAGCCGCTCCGGAACACGGTGCCGGTCGGCGATCAGCGCCGCCTTTGCCAGTTGCGGCATGCGGTCCGGATCGATTTCGTCGCCCGGCCAGGCGCCGTAGAGATGAGAGATGTGGCGATGATCATAACGCTCTCCCAGGGTGGGCCAGGCCCATTCCTTCATGGCGCTGTCCGGCTCGAGGAGGTACGGCGGCAACTTGGCCACCATCGCCTTCCACTTTGGCACGCTGTCGGCCTCGATGCCGAGTAGTTCGCAAGCCTCCACCAGGTTGCCCAGGACTTCCCGGCACACCGAAATGTCCATGCTGGTGTTAATCGCCAACATGCATCCAGGGTTCAGGTTTCGGGGATTGTTCTCCGGAGAGAACGATGGGACGAAGATGTAATTCCCATTCTTGCCAGTGACCGTCAGGAAATCCTCGTAAAACAGCGCCAGATCTTTATAAGCCGGCACCACGCGGTTGCGGAGGAAATCCATGTCGCCGGTGACAAGATAGTGGTCCCAGAACGGGCGAACACACCAGCCACCGGCGGAAAGCCAGTAGGGATGCGGCCATATCTCCCCGGTCGAAGCAGCGTAGTCGAAATGGGTATCGACGCCCGACTCTTTGGTCGGCGTCAGGGCATAATGGGTGCCGCGCATCCCGAAAATGTTCTTTGCGTTCGTGCGGAAGTCCGGGGCCATGCTCTCCATCCAATTGAAGTAGGCTTCCATGCCTTCCCGGTGATCGCCCTGCACACCCGGAGCGATTTGCAGGTTGATATTGGCGTTGGTCTCGGCCGCCATGCTGCAATACTTGCCGCTGGTCAGGATGAACCAGTAGCGGCACATTTCGAATAACTTCTCGAGGAAGGCGGCCAAATAGCCGTGGCTCGACCGCTGATCGGCCAGGAGCTCCTCGGAAGACATGGCATATTGCGATGCGCCTCCGAAATCTACGATCACGCGGTTGAGCATTTCCGACTGGACCTTCCGCGCCCGCTCCAGCAGTGCCGGATAGTCCGGGGTAAGTTGTTCCACCGCCTGGCGCAGCGCTTCCACCTGCTCCTCGCTGTAGTCGGTGAAATGTTCAATGCGCGTAAGCAGCATCACGGACGACGCATTCTCGACCACCAGCGTGTCGCCATCCATGCGGGCCGAGCCACCCTCGCGAACCACTCGGGTCACCCCGGCGTAGCCGCTGTTGTTCACCGAAGGATCCAAAACGCCCTTGAAAATCAGCCGCTGCTCGTTGAAGTCCTGGTGGAACTCGCCTTCCGCGCCCCTAGCGCGCATGCCAAAGAAATCGGCCTGCGCACTTGGCCTCTCGCTGCCCAGCGGTGCTCCCAGTCCGCCGCCCCCGAAGCCTCCCATCCCGCCGCGCATTCCACCCGCCGACCTTTGCAGCGTGATTCGGACATTCACCGACTGTCCTTTCGGGGCGGTGAGCCATTGCACCACGACGTTGTCGGGCCGGGACGTGAAGGTCCGGCGAACCCATTCGCCGCGCTCGTCTGTCCAGTGAAGCTTCAACTCGGTGCTTTCGAAGTCAACCATGCGGAGATAGTCCTTGACCGACGCGGTTTTCGGAAAATCCAGACGCATCGAGAATGCCGGGCCTCCGCCGAACCCACCTCCCGGCGAGTTGATGGGGCTCTTGTGCCATTCCTCATAGGCGAATTTCGCAGCTTGGTGGTATTTTCCGTCCAGCAGCATTTGCTGCACCTGCGGGAAAATACCTGCGATGTTGGGCGCCGCGAAGGGCTTATGCGGCATGAACACGCCTTCGTGACGGAAAACGATCTGCTCCGAGTATGGGTCGCACGGCATGTCGATATTGATCGGTCCATTGCCGGAGATGAGAAGAGCATCACTACCGGGGGCGATGCTGCAAAAGCCCCGCCGCGGGACAATGCCGCGTCGCAGCCGTTCCTCGAGCGGCATCGACACGATTTTCACCCCGGACAGGTACGAGTCGGTGTACGCGGGAATTTTTGGCAGAAATTTGTCTCCGCGCGCACGACGAAGATATTCGGCGGAACGAATCTCCTCGGGCACCTTTGCTGTTTGCTCAGAGGTTGTAGTTAATTGAGCGGAACCCGTTTCCTTCGCCAGGAGCGGCTCGAGCAATCCAGGAGAACTTGCTAATCCAGCGGCGAGCGTACCTTTGGTCAAAAAATCTCTGCGTTTCATTTTGCCCTGACTTGGCTCATTTCTGACGGGAGTCTCGGAATTCATCCGCAACCTCGTTGTCGGTTCAATGGACTAAAAGCACCTGCACTTCGTGAGGTTGCGGCAGCTACCCAGAATCGCGCAGGTAAAAGCGACTACGATTTTGAGTTTGTCGCCGGCTTCGCACCTTCGTTTATGTCGCATTTTTCTCCACCGCAAAGTGCTCCCGTTATACCCTTTCCCTCGACAACGGTGTAAATGCGGTCAATTGCGGGAAGCTTGATGCTCTCTTTAGCGCCTGACGGCCAGTGAATCTCCGCCGTTCCGGCATCCGTTGCGTCTCCCAGTCCGAAGTGGAGACGCATGTCATTCGAAGAAAGATAGCTACCGCCGCTGAGCACATCATCGCGCTGACGCATTCCGTCCGCAGTCAGATACACAGTTGTTCCGACCGCATCGCGTGGGCTCTTAAATCCTCCAATCAGCTTCAGCTCGACCCAGTGGTTGTGATCGGGGTTCACATTGCGCAGCAGCACCGGGACTCCGTCCATATTGTTAATGACCACGTCGATCTTGCCGTCGTTGAAAATGTCACCAAAGGCTGCGCCTCGGCCGACTATTAGCTCCGCGAGGCCTGTACCCTCCACCGCTGGGACAAGTTCGAACTTGCCCTTCTTCAGATTGTGATAGAGCAGTGGGCGCTGGGCATAGCTTTGACCCCAATCAGGGTGCTGATCCGCCTGCGGATAAACGTGGCCATTGATGATCAACAGATCCTTCCACCCGTCGTTGTCGTAATCGAGGAATCCATCTCCGAATCCGACAAAAGGAATGCTTGGCTCAGCGATTCCGGCCTGATAGCTGACATCGTTGAAATGACCGGTTCCATCATTCTGGAAGAGCACGTCGAAGTCGTCGGCAAAGGTTGTATTCACCACCGACAGGTGCCCGTTGTTTTCATAGTCTCCAACCGCGATGCCCATATTGGCGACTTCCCGCCCGTCCCCATTCAGCGCATAGCCGTTCATGTAACCGTCGTCCTCGAATGTTCCATTGCCCTTGTTGATGTAGAGGTAGTTTGGCGTGGAGTCATTGGCTACCAGCAGGTCCGGCTTGCCGTCGTTGTTGACGTCTGCGAACAGAGCTCCTAGCCCGTAATAGCCATTGGGATCGTCGACCCCAAGCTTCTTGCTCACATCGGTAAAGGTACCGTCGCCATTGTTGTGAAACAAATGGTCATGCTCGCCATTCAGCCCGCGCGGGCCGCACATCACAGGTACTCCACGAAATTGGCAGACCAAAGAGCCAGCCTTCCCTCCCGATTCGGTTAAATTGGCGAAATCGAGTTGCAGGTAGCCGGCAACAAACAAGTCAAGATGGCCATCACCGTCGTAGTCGCCGAAGGTTGCGCCTGTTGACCATGTTCCCAGCGCCACCCCCGCCTGCTCGGCAACATCTGTAAAAGTTCCGTCGTGATTGTTGTGGTAAAGCCGGTTCTTTCCGTAGTTGGTCACGTAGAGATCGGGCCAGCCATCGTTGTCATAGTCTGCGACCGCGCACCCGTATCCCCAGCGGTCGTTTGCCACACCCGCCTTTTCCGTCACGTCGGTGAAGGTTCCGTCGTGATTGTTGTGAAAGAGAGCAGCATGCGGAGAAGCGGCTTTCCCAGCCAGAGCATCGTAGGTCGAACCATTCACAAGATAAATATCGAGCCAGCCATCGTTGTCATAATCCAGGAGGCAAACACCTGGGCCCTTGGCCTCCACGATCAATCGCTTCTCGGGAGTGCCGGCCGTATGATGCCACCGCGTGAGCCCAGCCACTGCCGCGACATTCTGGAATATGATTGGACCACTCTTGACGAACCCCCCGGCTGTGATGGGACGGTGCTGACTGTCGAAAATGGCCTCGTGCGGACCTGCAGTCGCCATCCCGCCTTGGGATTGTTGCGCCTGATTCTCGGCGCTTCCAGCGCTTGATTGCGAGGCCGCTTTGCCCGCGAACGCCGATTCTTGTGCGGATAATCCGGATGCCGCCGTCAAGACGAGAGCGACAAGAAGATGGATCATAGGAATCCTATGGAAGGCCCGTACCGTAACGCAGGATCGCATCACCTGCGAAGCCGCTGGCTTGCACTTTCTACTCATCACGCAATCCATCAATGTGTTGGGCGGGACGAAGAGACCTTCGCGGATGCAGTGAAAACCGACGAAGGGTCCACGCACAAAGACCTTTCTGTTGATCTGGCGAGCGATGCCTCCAATCTCGCAACTGCAACCGGATTTCGCTTGGTCAGGCAGAGTGCAGCGATTGAAAGTCTTGTTTTCTGTGGTCTTGACCTTTTGGCCATGTCAATTATACGCTGCACGTTAAAGTTAACGATCGCTTCGGGATGCTGTGTGAGCCAAGAACACAGGTGTCCGTTCCGTCAGATTTGAGAATGGAATCATGGACCGTCGCATATTTCTTCGCGAGCGGGGTGATGCTGGGCTCATTTCTGCCCCGCGTTAGCAGAGGATCGTGGGATTCAACGGCGTGTTGCATCGCAACCCCGACTTAAGTTCCCATCTGCGCGGTACTGTATTCCAACGGATGGGCGATGACAAAGTCCACATTTCGTTGGATAACGCTCTCGGACAGTACCGTACTGTACCTTGCCAAAAACCATAAAGTTAGCGCTTACTTCCACCGTGCTTGAAGAGAGTGTGTCCGTGGGGGTCTGTTAGGGGAGGGTCACCCGATCAATCGGTCTGCGGAGGCTCTTGGTTCTTCCTCAAGGACCTGGGGTCAATCACAAGCGAAGTAAACGAAGAGAAGAATCTTAGGAGGCAGAATGAGCAGGTTACGTTTTGTAGTTTTGGCGGTCTTGATGACTGCCATCGGACTGACGTTCCTTTCGAAACTCAACGCGCAGGGAAAGAGTATTACAGCCTCACTGTCGGGTACTGTTTCCGATCCGTCCGGGGCCAGAGTCCCGAAAGCGACGGTGAGGCTCACCAATCCAGAAAATGGAATCAACCGAACTGACACCACAACGGCAGTCGGAGAGTTTTCGTTTTCCTTTCTGCCGGAGGGCACCTACACCCTTGAGGCGAGCGCTCCGGGATTTAGTACAACCAAGCAGAACGGGATCGTCCTCACCGCCGGCGATACTGTAACTCTGACGATCAACCTGACGATCGGCACGACCGAGCAGGTGACCGTCAATACAAGCGGGCCGCTGCTGCAAACACAGGACGCGAACGTCAGCACCGAGCTCTCCACCGCGCAAATTCAGGAACTTCCACTCAACCTCCGAAATGACCTCGCCTTCGCGACATTGGATTCCGCCGTGAACGTGCAGGGCGACCGGCAGTTGTTGGCGGCGGGTGGGAGTGAAGATACGGCCGACCAGGATTACTCCTTTCTGAATTTTGGAGGCGGCTATTTCGGGACCAACCTCTTCCTCCTTGAAGGCGGATACGATGTAGCCCAAGGCTGGGGAGGAATCTTGTATGTCCCCGCCCCGGAGGACACGGCCGAAGTCAAGGAAACCAGCTACTCGTTTTCAGCCGAATATGGATTCAGCACCGGCAATGCGATCAGCATTACCACCAAGGCTGGTACCCACGACTACCATTTCCTTGCCGACGAGTACATGCGCAACCAGGACCTGGACTCCAACCTTTACTTCCAGAAACTGCACGGCCAGCCCAGGCCTGACGACCATCGCAATCAATTCGGAATCGCCGGCGGCGGGCCGTTGTATATCCCCGGCATCTATAAGCAGCGGAACAAAACCTTCTTTTTCGCCAACTATGAGGGCTTGCGGCTCAACGGCGCCCTAAGCTACAGCGCAAATGTGCCTACCACTGCCGAATTGGGGCTGAGCGGGAACGGGGCCGACTTCTCGTCGGAACTGACTACAAACTTAGCGAAAGATTCTGGGGGATTTACAACGGATGCTTTGTGCCGGCCCGTCTACGTCGGGGCGATCTACAACCCTTATACCTCCAGATCGGTCACGGCTACCTGCGCTACGGCCCATAACACCGTCGGACAAACCGTTTCCATCCGCGACCCCTATCCGGGAAACATAATACCCACAACCGGCGTGGGGGCAATCGACGCTTTGGCGAACAAGTTTGCCACGGGAAAGTACTGGCCGGCCCCACAGAATGGGGGCGCTGGCTACAACTTCTACTCCTCGGTGAGTGCGCCGACGACTTCGAACGAGTGGGGAATTCGCATCGACCACAACATCAGTGCGAATGACCGAATCTACGGGCAATTCTCGAACAAGCACGAGGGAAAGGTCCAAACAGGGGCCTTTTACGGAAACGATATTGCGGGGCCCTACAACTTCGACCCCAACAACCGCATGTTTGGGGTTTTGGGCTATTCTCATGTGTTCACGCCAACATTTGTCCTGACCAGCAGCCTGTTTTTCATTCGCAATCCCGGGGGGAACAGGGTCCAGGGATTTCCGTTCAAACCTTCCACGCTCGGGCTGCCGGCCCAGCTCGATGGGTGGACGCCGCAATTTCCACAGGTTCAGTTTGGGAACACCTTTGCCGGGAGTCCCGATGCTCCCCTGGGAGCGACACAAAACTCCGGCGAAGCCGACTTCCCGCAGAATAACGGCAGCCTGAGCATAGACGTGAACAAGGCCTTCAAAGCACATTCCGTCTCGCTCGGGTATCTGGGCGTTTGGCAGACAGACGACGGCGGCAGACTGGTACCGACAGTATTCAACTTCTCAGTTGCCATGACGGCAGGTCCCGACCCACTGAACCCGTCGGTAAACACAAACGGGGACCCGTTTGCCTCCTTTATGGCGGGCGCGGGCAATTCCGGGAACGGCTCGGCTGGCAGCACGGGATTTGCCGCATATCCCGCGCCAACGTACTACCTGCATGGGATGTACGTTCAGGATGATTGGAAGGCGAGTAAGAATCTCACCTTGAATCTGGGCTTCCGCTATGAAATCCAGATGCCTCCGACAGCCCGGCATAACCAGCAGGCGTATTTCGATTTGCATGCCCTTAATCCGATCAGCGCGGCGGCGGGAATCCCGGTTTACGGACAGACCGTCTACAACACGCCGGGAAATCGCGGTCTGTACCAGAAGAATCTGAATGATTTGGCGCCCCGCCTCGGCTTCGAGTGGGCCCTGGTGCCGAAGCTGGTGATGCGAGGTGGCTACGGCATTTATTATGCGAGAAACTTCTATGGCGGCAATGGGCCGGACCCGGGGTATTCGACAGCGACAGCGTGGACTTCATCGATTGATGGGATCAACGTGACGACGCCCCTTGCAAAGGCATTCCAATCGGGACTTGTGCCGGTTACCGGGAACTCCCTGGCAGGCCTGACGGGCGTAGGCCAGACCCCCGCCGTGGTGAATCCGAACCGTCCCGATCCTTTCACCCAACAGTTCATGTTTGGATTCCAATACGCCTTCACTACCAACGACGTGCTGGATGTCAATTACGTGGGAAGCCGCGGAAGGCGCATTACCAATGCCGGCGGCTTTAACTACGACCAGCTCAACCCAAAATATCTTTCCATGGGCTCGGCACTGGGGAACTCGGCGGGCACCAATCCGTTTGCCGGGGCGCTGGCCACCCTTGGACTTACTCCTATGGCTTGCCCGTGGACTGTGGCGCAATCCTTGTCGCCGTATCCGGAATTCTGCGGAAGCGTCTCAGACTCGGAACCCCCGGTCGGAACGAACAACTACGACGCATTGCAGGCTAGCTTCAAGCACCGTTTTGGCGCGGGCCTGATCTTTACCGCCTCCTACACCTACTCGAAGTTCCTCTCCGATGTAGCCGGACCGGAAGAATGGGGTTCTATCAACGGCGACACCGGGGGCTCCGGTATCCGCAACTTCTATGACCTGCAGGCGGATTGGACGGTTGACGGTGACGATATTCCTCAATCTGTGGTTTTGAACTATGTGTATGACCTGCCGTTCGGCCGCGGTAAAACGTTCGGCAGCGGCATGAACCGTATAGAGGACGCCGTTGCCGGCGGATGGGAGGTAGCGGGTATTACCACCGTCCAGAGCGGTTTCCCGATGTCGATCGGCCCCAACGGGAACTCCTCAACCGTTTATGGCGGGAGTCAGCATGCGAACCTGACCGGGCAACCATTTAAGAGCGGCAACTGCGGCTCCGTCGCACACCCTCCCGTCATCCCGGTGGGAACGAAGTATTGCTTCTTCAACCCATTGGCCTTTACCCCGCCGCCCGCTTACACCTTCGGCACTGGCCCTCGCTACTATTCCAATCTGCGGGCTCCCGGATACGTGGATGAAGATTTGACGTTGGGCAAGTGGTTCAAGTTCACGGAGAAATTCCGCCTGCAGTTCGCTGTGCAGATGTTCAACGCTTTCAATCACCCCAATTTCGATATACCGGACTCTGGCGCGGGCGATACGACCATGGGCGAGGCCTCGGGCACCCAGGGAGCGAGAGAAATGCAGGGTGTGTTGAAGCTAACGTATTAGGGTCCCCATCGATGCAGAGGACCGTACTTGCTCTCTGACTGACGATCGCGTTCACGGCTCCAATTGTGAACGCGATCGTCTTCGCGGAAGCACCAGCCGAAACCATTGAATCCCTCCTGGCCGAGGCTGCTGCGGCTCAAGCCAGGGGGGATTTTCGTTCCGCGACGGCAGCGTATCGCAAGGCTACTGAAAATTGAACCATCGATCCCGGAACTCTGGGCGAACCCTGGGCTTATGTTCCACGCAAATGGCGGGCACGCTGAAGCAATCCAAAGCGTCAGACAGGAGATCGAAATCGACTCATCTCACGGTATCGAATGCAAGACCATAAATCAAACCTCTTCAGCGCGACTGCGGAAGCTCTGCCTCGCTTTAGCGATAATGGTTTCCTGCGCTCACTGGGCAGGCTTAAGAAGCGAAGGGCAAACGTCCGCCGGATCGACTCAAAACACGCCTGCAAATACTCCCGGGTCGAAAAGCCCAGAAGAGCAGGTAGACGTGGATTACAAAGAGACCAACCTCATACCGATGACGCCAGCAGCTCCCATCGCGATCTTATCGGTTCATAAGATAGAAGGAGGAGCCGTCTTCAAGATGCAGCCTGGAGTAATGACAGTTCACTTTTGTAACGACAGCATTGTCCACGTATCCTATGCTCCAGGCGATGAACCTCCTACGGACAAGAGCCTTGCTGTAATCGGATGCCAGGAGCAATACGATCCTCCTCTAAGGCTTGTTGAGACTGCGAAAGATATCAGCCTTACCGGAGACAAGCTATCGGTGTTGGTGGATCGAAGCTCAGGAGCAGTGACATTTCTCACTCCAGCGGGGAACAAAATCCTGGCGGAGCCGAAAAATGGCGGGAAAGCGATGCAGAAGGCAACGGTGAACGAGGAAGACACTTACCATCTGCAGCAGGAGTTTCTTTCTCCGCCTGATGAGGCACTTTATGGCCTGGCAGAAGGGCAGGATGGAGTTTGGAATTGGCGGGGAATGCCCATCGACCTTATTAGCCAAAATATTATCGGTGCTTTTCCGATCATGGTTTCCAGCCGTGGTTACGGACTGCTTTGGGACAACGAGTCACTAACGGAATTCAACCCAGTAAGTTCGAAACAGGAGATTTCCCTGAATCCTTCAAGCCGAACGGGGGTGTTTACAGCTCGGAGAACCGGAGATTATGCATTCTTTGCCAGAGGGGGTGATGGAGCCGATGAAATTGGCATCGCCGTTGCCGGCCAACTTCTCCACGATGATAAGAATATGTGGGTGCCATATACGTCTGTGGTTAAAGAACACCTGACCGCCGGCGAAAGCTACCCCGTGACGTTGCTCGGCGGTGGTAAGACGGCAAAGCTCTATGGTCGGCCCCTGGGGAACACTACGGTGTTCAGATCGGAAATCGGCAAGGATATCAGCTACTACTTCATTTATGGTCCGAACATCGATAAAGTCGTGGCCGGCTACCGATTGCTTACAGGAACTGCGCCGCTATTTCCTAAATGGGCGTATGGATTCTGGCAATGTCGCGAGCATTATTCGAGCCAAAAGGAAATACTCGACGCCGCTGAGGGGTTCCGCAGCCGCCATATTCCTGTGGATCTGATTGTTCAGGATTGGCAATACTGGGGGAAATGGGGCTGGGGAGCATATCAGTTTGACCCTACGGCTTACCCAGATCCCGCCGAGATGATTAAGAAGCTCCATCAGTTGGATTTCCACTACATGATTTCAGTGTGGGCGGATCCCAAAGGCGAGGTTCTTGAAGAGTTGGCGAAGCATCATGGTGTAATCGATGACACCGGCTACGTAAATGAGTTTTATTCTCAAGCGCGTAGCATTCGCTGGCAGTATCTCAAACAGTACATGTTCGATATCGGTGTCGATGCGTGGTGGCAGGACGGAGAGGAAGCAAATGGCCAGGTAAGGAACCATACGGTCTATGTTGACAACATAGGTCTTGTGTCCGGAAACCCCTATACCTATTACTACCCCCAAGTTGCCAATGAGTCTATCTACGAAGGCCAACGAGCGACCGATTCCACGAAACGGGTGGTGCAACTCGGTAAAACCGCTACGCTGGGATTTCAGCGGTATGCCGCAGTTACATGGTCGGGGGATGTGCATGGCAGTTGGCAAGCATTCAGCCAGCAGATACCAGCCGGCTTAAATCTTTCTGTTGGTGGAATGCCCTACTGGACCACTGACACGGGCGGATTCTTTCGTCCTGCAGATCAATATAGCTCGCCGGATTATAATCGGCTGCTGGTTCGTTGGTTTGAGTATTCCACGTTTTGTCCTATCCTGCGCATTCATGGCTACAAAACGGAAACGGAGATGTGGAAATGGCCACTGGCGTATAAGTACCTGCTTCTATACGACAACTTTCGCTACCGCATGTTGCCCTATATTTATTCAGAGGCGTGGCAAGTGACTGAAGGAAACGACACGATGATGCGCCCCCTCGTTATGGATTTTCAGAGCGATGGAAATGTCGATAAAATAGGCGATCAATATATGTTTGGCTCTGCGTTTCTGGTTGCTCCTATCACCAACTCCCTTGATCGGCGGGTGGTCTATTTACCAAAGGCAATAGAATGGACCAACTTCTGGACAGGTCAGCGATTTGCGGGGAGTCAGCATCTAAATGTCGTAGCTCCTTTGCAGCAGATTCCTCTTTTTGTCCGCGCCGGAGCTATTCTTCCTCTTGGTCCCATGATGGAATATGCGACTCAGAAGCCCGAAGATCCGATTGAATTAAGGGTATACCCCGGCGCGAACGGTTCTTTTGTTCTTTATGAAGACGAAAACGACAATTACGACTACGAGAAGGGCCTGTATGCCACGATTCCATTTACGTGGAACGATTCTTCCCAAACACTGACAATCGGGCCGCGTAGTGGCGAGTTTCCGGGTATGCGCAAAGGCCGGACGTTCATGGTCGTTGTTGTAAGGCCTGGCCATGGCACTGGATTAATTATGACGCTTCAGCCGGACCAAATCGTGTCCTACGCGGGCAATCCAGAAACCGTCCATGTGGGCAGACGTAAGAACTGAGAAGGTATGAATGAATTGACCGCCACGAATTGATTGCAATGCGAACCAGCGAAAGAATAACCGGATCGTTGGTACAAAACCTCGGATAGCCCACTCGTGGTCTGCCCGGCGAAATCTATGGCAGTGGTTTTGGGGCAATCCGGTACGGAAGAAGAATGGGATCGGGCGCGGCGGAAAGTTCGGTAGTTCGAAGGATGTACATCCAGTTTATGGAGGGTTTGAATCGATGAACCGCAGGCGGTTTCTAGCGAGCGGGATAGCTACGATCGCGCTGTCTCGGATGGCGAAGGCACTTGGAAATTCGCCGTTCTTTCAAGGAACCATTCCGAATGGTCCGTTCCTTCCGTTTTGGGAGTCTTTAAAATCCTATCGTTGCCCTGACTGGTTTCGCGACGCAAAATTCGGAATCTGGGCCCATTGGAGTCCGCAGTGTGTACCCGAGCAAGGGGATTGGTACGCGCGAAACATGTATATGCAGGGATCAGCTCAATATGAGTACCATGTAAAGACCTATGGACACCCCTCCCAGTTCGGATACAAAGACATTTGCCATCTCTGGAAAGCAGAAAAATGGGACCCAGAGACGCTTATCCAGTTGTACAAGCGCGCGGGAGCTGAGTACCTCGTAGCTTTAGCGACTCACCACGATAATTTCGATTGTTGGAATTCAAAGCATCAGCCGTGGAATTGCGTCAACATAGGTCCAAAGAAGGACATCGTGGGAACCTGGGCCAAGGTCGCACGCTCCCAGGGATTGCGATTCGGTGTGAGCTATCATGGGACTCCGCATCGGGTATGGGATGAGTTTCTTCCCGTTCGCTACAAGAGCGACACGACCGGGCCGCTCGCGGGAGTTCCCTACGATGGCATGCAGACGATTGCCGACGGGAAGGGCAAGTGGTGGGAGGGCAGGGATCCCCAGATGATCAACGGGAAGCCCCACGCAAAGAACACCCCATGCCCGGAGTTTGTCCAGCAGTTTCTCCGGAGGGTACAAGACGTTATTGACAGCTATACTCCCGACATCTTGACCTTTGACGATGGGGCACAGTTCAATTTCGATCGCGGCGGACGCGCAGCCCCGGATTTAGGTGTTTGGCTGGGAATACCAGACCTGGCGCCGGAAATTATGGCCTATTACTACAACAAGAATGTGCAGGCGCATGGTGGCCGTCTTGAGGGAGTTCTCGACCTCAAAGAGGTTCCTGAACCCGTGTGGGGAACACTCACCCGCGACTTTGAAATGACTTTGGCAGATACGCTGCAGGAAAATCCCTGGCAAACGGAGGCTTGCATCGGACATTGGCACTACGATCGGGAAGTCTTTGAGAACCATACTTACCAGAAGGCCTCTTTGATGATTCCTCTCATGGTGGACGTCATCAGCAAGAATGGCAATCTTCTTCTTAGCATTCCACTACCCGGGCATGGGGAGCCGGACAGCGATGAGATCGCATTCCTTGGAGAACTTGCTGATTGGCAACAGGTCAATTCCGAGGCGATTAAAGGGACGCGTCCCTGGACCATCTACGGGGAAGGTCCCGCTACAGAAGCGGCCAGGGTGTTGCCCATGTATCAGTTGTCCAGGCTTAAATTCCAACCCACAGACATACGATTCACCACGAAGGGTGATGTCCTATACGCTATCGCCTTGGGCTGGCCGTCCGATGGAAAGATGGTTATCAAGTCGCTCGCTGAAAACTCCGCAAACTACCCTCGCCAGATCCGAAAGGTGGAGCTGCTTGGGGTGAAATCCGAGTTGAAATGGACGCGGACAGCACAGGGTCTCGAGATTCAGTTGCCTAACGAGGCGCCGTGTCAGTACGCTGTTTCGTTCCGGATCTTGGGGTAGTTGATTCTAGAAGCTCGGTAATGAAAGCTTCATAGAGCCATGCTGACAGTAGCGCTCTAGGATATCCCGGGCACAACCGGGAGCATGGCCTTTTCTTCTCGCCGGCTTAGTGGTTGGGTCTTGAAGCCGGGCGCCTACCAATAGCGAACGGCCACGACAGTCGGCGCTGTAGGAATATCGTTGACGACTTTTGTCTGGAGAACAAATTCCACGTTCTCGCTGGCCCATGTCTTTGGTGCAGATCTGATCAACTCTTTAATCTCCTGCGGTCTGGTGATAAATTCAGCCGCCGCACGGGTGCCGCTTTGAGTAATTCCGGCAATGGCCAAGAGGGGTTCGCCGGTTTTCGAGTGAGGAATCCGTGCCACTATAGCATAATCGACCAGCAATTTGTTGTCGGAGGAATAGACCGGCACCCAGCTACGCCTTGCGTCGGATCGATCTCGGATCGTTAACCCGGGACCGAGCACGAATCCGAGATCACCGGTCATTTGCATCGTCCATCCATTATTGAATGCGCCGATTAAAACGCACGGAGACTGGAGAAGATCTCCAAATACGACGTCCTCTCCAGAGCGTAGATCGAAGCTCCGCTTGTTACGCGTCAGGAAGGTGGCCACAGCGACGTTAGCTGACACGTCTCCGAGGGTCACAAAGGTATCTCTTACGGCGGCAAGATCTCCCGCACCAAATTTTTGATCGGGAGTAAGCGGAATCAGGATTTCATGCCCCTGTGCGTCCAATTCATCAAGCTGGTGGGTGGCCCTGTATTTTTCAAGCAGTTCGGCGCTCGGCAGGTAGACCGGGTTTGACCCGGTGTAAATCAACACTGGTTTCGATGTCGATAAGATAGGTTTCCAGAATTGATCAATCGGACTCGTTGCCCGAAACAGAAACAAAGTTGATGCCAGAACAAGTGCACAAAGTATCGAGATAACCCAAAGTGACCAGTTTTGCCGAGGCTTGATGTCTGAACCGATTGCTTCGGCTGGGAAGGAGATTTGGGGAACGGCGACGTGAACCGCCCCAGGCTCTGGCGCCAAGTGATGGACGGTTTCGGCGTTGCCGCTCTCTAATGCTGTAGCCAGTGGCCTAGGCGAACTTGAAAACGAAGCGTGATAAGAACCCGGACTGATTTCGATTCGAACGGCACTGTTGGCGCCCGCTCCGACGTAGAATTGAGCAAGCCTTTTTCTGAGTTCCGCCGCCCGCGCCCGGACGATCGGGTCAGAATTTGTATCGTAGTCCGGACGCCTGCCAAAGACGTCTGCCCCGATCACTCTTTCTTTCAAGAGTTGCCCGTGTCCGGACAGCGTCTGGTCGACAATGTATTGCAGCAGTTGCTGAGATTGCTTACTCGAGCGAAAGGGAACACTGACCAGGATTTCCGCAAGCGCCTCTTGAATCCGTGCAGCGGGGATTTCATGAGGAGCGACCCCTCGCTGCCGCGTATCGTTGGACTCAACGGCGTGTTCCATCTGCCCCCCGACGGAAGTGCTCATCTGCGCGGTACTGTACTCCAGCACATTGACGATGACAAGGTCCATATTTCGTTCTAGATCGCTCTCGAACAGTACCGTGCTGTACCTTGCCAATAACAATAAAGTTATCGCTTACTCTCAGTGCATGTCAACGGTGCGCTCTGTTATGCACGATGGGGCTGGTTGCAGTCGGGAAGGCTCATTTCTGGGAGATTGGAATTTCTGGGACTTTGATTGGACGCAATGAAGTCAGTGTCTTTCAACAAAGCAAGGGGCTTCCTGCAAATGTTACGGTGGGCCGCTCTGGCACTGTGTTTGGCCATTCCATTCACGAGTTTCAACGTGAACGGAATGGCACTGGCGCAAGATCAAGAGCAAGTTCTCCAATCTCTCATGGCCGATGCCGCTGCGGCACAGTCCAGGGGAGATTTTAGCGCCGCGGCGGAATCGTATCGTAAAGCCACTGTGCTCGAACCCGCCGTTCCGAAACTGTGGGTGAATCTGGGCCTCATGTATCACGAAGCGGGAAGGTCCGCCGACGCCATTCAGAGCTTTAAACAAGCGATACGCCTCAACGCAGCTCTCTATGTCCCCCAATTGTTTCTGGGAATCGAATACCTTAAAACCCAAAAACCAGATGCGGCCTTGCCATTGCTGGAAACTGCCACCAGGCTAAATCCCAAGGATCCGCTGGCGGAACTCTCTCTGGCAAAGGCTTACGCAATGCTGAACCGTGATGACCGCGCCGCTGACGCCTTCTGGAGAGCAATACGATTAGCCCCAAACGATGGAGACGCCTGGCTAGGCCTCGGAACTGTCTATTTGCAGCAGGTGGACAGCGATGCGCGCCTCATGACTTCGACTTACAACCATTCGCCGTTCGTAAGCCTGCGGGCCGCGGAGACGTTTGCCGAGGAGGGCAAGCTGGTTGAGGCGGAAAACGCGTACGAAAGTGCAACAGCTTTTCCTTCACCTGCACCCTGTGCTCACGCTGAATTCGGGATTACGCTGCTTCGCGAAAAGAAGATCGCTGAAGCGCATGAACAATTCGAAAAAGAGACTCGGACCGAATCTCATTGCGGGTTAGCGCCACTTGGCATTGCCGTCGCGGAGGCTGCTGAAGGACATCCGGATGATGCACTCAAAGCGCTTACCGCGATTGCGACCAACGATTCCGGATTCCTTCAGTCGAGCTTGTATCTCTTCCGCGATGCTCTATCGGCCAACCAGGCGAGATCGCTGGCCGATCTGGCACGAAAGCACCAGAGCGCCGGAGGCCTTTCAGTCGATCTTGGCTCCATCATTGAACAGGCGTTCCTTTCCGACACGTCGCCCGCAACAGAAATTGATGAGGCTAGAGCCTCTCAAACGACGCGAGCACCGTTGCCGACAGATGCCGAAACGCTCTATGCGGCAGGGAAATATGCCACCTGCGATCAAGTCCTGAAGCCAGCGCTGGAAATGCTGGACAGCGCTCAACAGCAACTCCTCGCTTCCTGCTCCTTTTACACAGGCGATTTTCTCACGACTGCCAAGGTCGCCGAGCGCCAAAAAGCAAATCCTCCGACTTTGGTACGGGGGTTGTACTGGGAAACCAAGGCCGATCAAAAACTGGCGATTGCCACGCTGACGCGAGCCGGCGAGATCGATCCCAACTCCCCGCGGATGCATGTCCTCACAGGAGATGTGTTTCGTCAAAAGCGGCGCTGGGGCGAGGCGGAGGCAGAGTATCGAAAAGCACTCGCCATCGATCCCACGAGCCGCGGAGCGCGCCTCAGCGTGGCCATTGTGTTGTTCACCGAACTGAAGACAGATGAAGCATTTGAGATCACCAAATCTCTCTTGGCGGAGGTGCCGGAAGATCCTGAAGCGAATTTGCTGGCAGGCGAGATCCTGGTGCAGGGGCATAAATTTGAAGAGGCCGAACCGTATCTCTCCAAGTGCAAAAACCTCGATCCAGACCTCATCCCCCGCTTTCACGTACTACTCGGACAAGTATATGCGGCGACAAACCGTATTTCAGCGGCAATCTCGGAATACAAATTGGGATTGGTAAGCGACGTGGATGGCAGCATTCACTATCAACTCGCCCGCCTGTATGAAAAGTCTGGCGACAAGAAGGCAGCGGCAGAAGAGATTCGAATATCACAGCAGCTGCGCAAACGCTGGGATGATCAAGCACACACTGCCATTGAACAACTCTCGACAGACACGAGCCGGCAGTAGGGCATCGCATGAGCCCTACGGAATCCATCCCGCCTGATCAATTTGTACCTGGGTTCAGGCGCGATCGGGCAGCTCACCAGGTAGTTTCTGCAGACCATATGACAACGATTCGAGGAGCGACAACTGATGCCTTCGACCTTGCGAGCACTTTTTGTTTGTTTCAGTGTGGCTGCGTGCAGTTGCACGCTTACTTCGCCGTTGCATGCAAATGCCCAGGCGATCGAGCGAAGCGCAAATGGCGTGACACTTCATTCTTCGAGTGGCGCTCTTCACATTTCTGTCTGCTCTGAGCGGGTCATCCGAGTCGAAGCAAGTCCAACCGATGAATTTCCAAAGTCTATCGTGCCCACCGTGATTCGTCCGTGTGGAGGGGCCTCATTCACCGTTTCCTCCAATGCTTCGACCGTGTCTATAAGGACCAGCGCACTCAAGGTGGAGATCGCCCGGGCAACGAGCTCAGTGCGGTTTCTGACGGCTGCTGGGCAGCCTGTGTTGAGCGAGCAGGAACACGACGGTCGTACGATCGCGCCTGTCGATGTCGACGGAATGCACACCTATGAGATTCGCCAGGACTTTCTTTTGTCACCTGATGAAGCCCTCTACGGATTGGGGCAACATCAAGAGGGATTCTTGAACCTACGCGGCATTCCAGTCCGGCTGCTGCAGGCAAACACAAACATTGCGATACCTTTTCTCATTTCGACCAAGGGATACGGCCTTCTGTGGAACAACGCGGCACTGACGGACTTTGATCCGGCGACGGAATCAATCCATCTGGACGAAAATGGCGCGGGGACATTCCGGACGAGTGCGGAAGGAGAATATGGCTTTCTGCTGAGCGGCAATGGAAGAGGCAACCTTCAACTCAGCGTCAATGATGAAAAGGTCATTGATCTCAAGAATATGTGGCTTCCATGGTCCGTTGGCGGCAAGATACATCTGGCAGCAAATACAACCTACAGAGTGACCGCTGCGACGGGAGGTAATACAGAGCTGTTTGCGCGTCCTCCGTCAGACGCGATGGGCTTTCGCTCTCAAGCGGGCCAGATGGTCGATTATTACTTCATCTATGGACCGGCGCCGAACCAGGTGATCGCTCAGTATCGTGAGTTTACGGGCTCTGCTCCGCTGTTGCCTCGGTGGGCCTATGGCTTTTGGCAGTGTCGTGAGCGCTATTCGAGCCAGCAACAGATTCTTGATACGGCCGCCGAATTCCGCAAGCGGAAAATTCCCGTCGATGTCATCGTTCAGGACTGGCAGTACTGGGGAAAGTACGGCTGGAATGCTATGAGATTCGAGGAGAGCGAGTATCCGAATCCCGTGGAGATGATGACGGCGCTCCATCGCCAGGACTTCCACATGGTGATCTCTGTTTGGGCGAAGTTCGGCTTAGACACCGAAGTGAATCACGATATGGAGAACGCCCACCTGCTTCTCACGAGTGAGGCGAGCACGGGAGAACCAGGCGAAACGAAAGAACAAGAGAATTGGGCAGATCTGTTCAGTCCCAAGGCTCAAAAACTCTATTGGTCGGAGATAGACCGGAATCTGTTTCGTTTAGGCCTGGATGGATGGTGGCTGGATGCTTCTGAACCGGAAGGCGATCCTCTCAAAGTCGACAATACTTACCTGGGACCGGGAAAGATCGTGCGTAACGCATATCCACTGTTTGAGACTTTGGCAGTTTATAGCGGGCAAAGGGCCACGACCGAGAGCAAGCGGGCCGTGATCTTGTCGCGGTCAGCGTATACCGGGCAGCAGCGTAACGGGTCCATATCGTGGTCAGGCGACATCTCGGCGAACTGGGAGACCCTACGGCGGCAAATCCCAGCCGGCCTCAGCTTCGCAATGTCCGGCTTTCCCTACTGGACGACAGATATCGGCGGTTTCTTCCGCCCAGTCGACCAATATACATCGGCAGCTTATCACGAACTACTGATTCGATGGTTCGAGTTCGGTACCTTCTGCCCCATTTTCCGAATTCACGGATATCGATCGAAGACTGAGATGTGGAACTACGGTCCGGAGGTAGAGAAGATCCTGACTCAGTACGATGAATTTCGCTATCGTCTCATGCCTTACATCTACTCCACTGCCTGGGCCGTCACCAGCCGCGGAGACACTGTTATGCAGGCATTGCCATTTGTCTACCCGAATGAGCTTGCACTGAGAGACGTCGATGATGAATTCCTGTTTGGCAATTCACTGCTGGTGAATCCCGTGACACAGCCGAATGCAACGAGTCGCAGTGTGGCCTTGCCGGCGAGTAACGACTGGGTAGACCTCTGGTCTGGAAAGACCTATCACGGTGGACAGACGATTGTGGCTGATGCTCCATTGGACCGGATTCCAATATTGGTGAAGTCAGGCAGCATTGTCCCAATGGGGCCCGTTGTGCAATCCACAGAAGAGTCGCAAGACCCACTTGAGATTCGCGTTTATGGCGGGAAAGATGCCGACTTCCTGCTTTACCAAGACAGCGGGGACAGCTATGCATACGAGCATGGCGCCAGAGCAACGATTCGCCTGCATTGGGATGATCGTCGCAAGATGCTTTCGATCGGGGACCGCACTGGTGCGTTCCCGGGCATGCCAAGCAAGCAAATGTTCCGTATTGTGCTGGTGAAAGAGGGCCACGGTATCGGAATCGGTTCGGAGTCAGGGTTGGATCGTACGGCAACTTACACTGGACATCAGATGAAGATCGTTCTCAGCAAAGCAGGTTAAGGGAGGGGTCGTTGCCGCCATCGCGGCGGCGGTTCCTGGAATGCGCGCTGCACGATTGCACGGTGCAGGCTGAGTTAGCGAGTTTAATAGGCAATCGCGCCGGTGATACGGAAGATGATCACAGCGGGCGAACCATGGCCGGGCGATTCAAATAGTCTGGTAGCAATGCAGAAATCAGATGGTACCTGCATTGACGCAACCTACGGTGAACGGTAGTGCCGGCAGACCATTCTTTCTTTAGCCGGCCGCCCATCGGATAAGTTTGCAACCTTCAATTCGTGCTCCGAGTGCCCTGTCTCCGCAAGGAAAAGCTCACTCCAGATCTCAACGAGGAAACTATGAACTGTTTCGGAATTCGTTTCGGAGTTGCCGCGATGTTGTGCTGTAGCTGGAGTGGTCTGGCCCAGCAGAAACCGGCGTTTCTTGATCCAAGCCTGCCGCCTGAGCAACGCGCAGCTGACCTTGTGGGCCGCATGACGCTCGATGAGAAGGTGCTCCAGATGCAGAGCACCGCTCCAGCGATCGCGCGCCTTGATGTCCCCGCCTACACTTGGTGGAACGAGGCCCTCCACGGTGTGGTGCGGGGGCGCGCTACCGTTTTCCCTCAGGCCATCGGACTGGGCGCCACCTGGGATTCCAGTTTGCTCTCTGGAATCTCGGACGCCATTTCCACTGAAGCACGCGCGAAGTACAACGAAGCCCACCGCCATCCCATGCCGGTCGAGACAGGGACACTGCCCGGCCGCACCGCCGGGTTGACCTACTGGTCGCCGAACGTCAACATCTTCCGGGATCCCCGTTGGGGACGCGGCCAGGAAACCTATGGAGAGGATCCATATCTCACCAGCCGCATGGGAGTTGCGTTTGTTGAGGCGATGCAGGGCCACGATTCGCACTATCTGAAGACCGTAGCGACGCCGAAACACTACGCCGTCCATAGCGGACCGGAATCGCTGCGGCACGTTTTCGACGCCAGGATCAGCGAACATGACCTGGTCGATACCTACCTGCCTGCCTTCCGGGCCACGGTCACCGTGGGCAAGGCTGCTTCTGTAATGTGCGTTTATAACTCCGTGGACGGGGTACCCGGCTGCGCCAACGCAGATCTGCTGCAAAAGCGTCTGCGGCAACAGTGGGGATTCAAGGGCTATGTGGTCAGCGATTGCGGCGCGGTGGAAGACATCTACCGCAGTCACAAATATACATCCACACTGGGTGATGCGGCCGTGGCGGCTGTCGAAGCCGGCACGGATCTGACCTGCGGCGAAGAGTATAAGTCTCTTGTGGATGAGGTCAAGTCTGGCCGCATCGCGGAGGCCGATATCGACCGATCACTGGAGCGGCTCTTCGAGGCGCGCTTCCGCCTGGGCATGTTCGATCCCCCGGCGCTGGTACCGTTCTCCAAAATCCCCATCACGGAGAACGATTCAAGAGAGCACAGGCAGCTGGCCCTGGTAGCGGCGCGCGAGTCGATTGTGCTATTGAAGAATCAAGACGGAATTCTGCCGCTAAAACCATCGGTGCGCAAAATAGCAGTGATCGGTCCCTCCGCGGATGACCCGATTGCACCCCGCGGAAACCTGAACTACGCCGGAATCCCGTCGCATCTGGTCACTCCGCTGGAAGGCATCAAGGGGCAGTTCTCCACTGCGAAAGTGGTGTATGCGCTGGGAGCGACCTATACGCCCAACATACCGTCGCTCGTACCTTCGACAGTGCTGACAACTCCGGACGGAAAGAGCGAGGGACTCGAAGCGGAATACTTTGCCAATGCCGATTTCCAAGGAGAGCCCGAGCTTCGTAGAACCGAACCGCGCATCAACTTCGAAATGGAGGCGGAGGATCCTGCCGTCGTCTCCGCGATCGGCGATGGAAAGTATTCAATCCGTTGGACCGGTACGCTGACGGTTCCGGCAACCGGCGAATATGGCTTTATCGCGCGGACCGGCACGTGGAATCGTGACGGCAAAGTTCGACTGTTCATTGATGACAAAGAACTCGTGCCTCCAGCCAGACCCTCCTTCCGTTCTCAGACTGCCGCCGCTCCCGGAACCGCTGAAGCAACACAAGCGCCGACGGAAGCTGGAGCAGTTCCGCCGCCGGGATGGCGGAATCCAATTGTGAAGATGCAGTTGGAGGCCGGACATAAGTACGCTCTCCGGGTGGAGTACACCCAAAACGGGCCTGGCGGTAGCTCGGAGTTCTCCTGGATTCCTCCGCTCGACACCTCGCTGGCGGAAGCGGTGAAGGCCGTCAAGGATTCTGATGTGGCTCTTGTCTTCGCCGGCCTGAACTCGCAATTGGAAGGTGAAAACACCGATCGTAAGAGCATTGAGCTTCCTGAACCGGAGGAGAAGCTGGTGGAAGCAGTCATTGCCACCGGCAAACCGACCATCGTTGTGCTGACCGCAGGAAGCGCCATTGGCGCAGACTATGCCGCTAAGCACGCGAGTGCGCTCATCGAAGCCTGGTATGGCGGCGAGGAAGCCGGCACGGCAATCGCGGAAACCCTGTCCGGAGTAAACAATCCCGCTGGCCGCCTGCCCGTAACCTTCTATACCGGCGTCGATCAGCTTCCGCCCTTCGAGGACTACTCGATGAAGAATCGCACCTATCGCTACTTCCAAGGCACACCGCTTTACCCCTTTGGCTATGGCCTTAGTTACACCACGTTTTCTTTCAGCGATCTCTCACTCCCAGCCAGCCCTCTTGCTGCCGGAAAACCTATGACAGCTGAAGTCACCGTAACGAACACGGGCAAGGTGGCCGGCGACGAGGTGGCGCAGCTCTATCTCAGCTTCCCGGATGTCGCGGGCGCGCCGATCCGCGCACTTCGCGGCTTCCAGCGCCTGTACCTCGATCCTGGCCAGTCGGAAAGAGTGCACTTCGACCTGAAGCCACGCGACTTGAGCATGGTTACCGAAGCGGGAGAGCCGATCATCCCGGAGGGCAAATACTCTGTGTCGATCGGCGGCGGACAGCCGACTACCGGCGCTCCAACGGCCGAAGGGACGTTCGAGATGAAAGGCTCTGTCGTGCTGCCTGAATAACTGTCCCGAATTTGATGCCGGGACATCCGTGAGCATTGCCGGGGCCAGATAATCCCTGATCCGGGAGACATCCATGAGTAAACGAATGACTCGCCGAGAGCTCCTTAAAGATGTCGGCGCAGCGGGAGCTACGACTCTATTGGCCGTTGGTTCAGGGAAGGCAATACCCCCTGAGGGTCCGTTGGACCAGGCAGCGGGAGCGGAATCAACCGCTCCTCAATCACTGCAGCCGCCCGGCGATGCGAAATCAGTTTCCCACACTTCGCAGACTTCCCTGGGCCCGCAAGAGAATCCTCTGGTGGAACTGACCGCAGGGGACATGATCGTCGCACTCGATCGAAGGTACAGTTCGATCTCCTCGATCACCAGGAAGGGCGATCCGCTGGGGACGAACTTTATCGGGAACGAACAAAACACGCCCGGGGTGGATGTCTCGAACTCCCGTTGGACCGGAGATCTAGTGACGAATGTTTGGGATGTTACCGATACCAACCCGGCCCATCGCAATTGGTCCCCTCGTTCGAACTTTGTCCTGAAGGGAAAGTGGAGGCCGGAGCTGACCGGAAGGTCCTGCGATATCCGGCAGGTGAGCTTCGACGCCGGGACGTTTGCCGTGAACTATGAGGGAACGTCGACGAATGAGGATGGCATCCGGAGTTTCAGTCTCGCCATGAAATACCGCAGAGGAGAAGGCCGTTCCCTGCTCTGGGATGTCGAACTTCGCAACGTGACGGATCGCATCCTGGAGATCGGCGACCTTGGATTCCCTTTGATGGTGAATGATGACCTCGGCGAATTCTACCGGGATCCCAAAACCGGCCAGCCTTTTCCTCCTGACGAGACGGAGCACCCGCTGAGAGATCCTGCCGATCCCTTCTCCGTCTACCTCGAACAATACCCTCGGATCCAGAAACAGTACCACGAACAAAAGGTGGTAGCTCACCACTACATAGGCGGACACAGCTCGTACGTGCTCGTCCAGCGCCCTCTGGGCGATGCGCCGTTTCTGCTTCTCCATGCCATGCAGGACACGGCATTTGAGTGCGTTTATCGTGACGACAGTTCGTTCGGAGAAAAGGTGTACTCGTGGGACGGGCCAAATATCCTGGCTATCCGTTCCTGGGCCACAAGGAGCCTGCGGGGATGGAACAAAAATCCCTGGATCAACGGGCATACCTCACTGGTCCTGCAGCCGGGAGAGAAGTGGTCTTGCCAACTGCGCTTCGTCTTCGTGGAGAGTTATGACGCGATTCGAGAGGAGCTCTACAAAGCGGGAAACCTCGGCATCCGCGTTCTGCCCGCCATGGTGGTTCAGGAGGATACCGATGCCTACGTGGAGCTGAAGACAAAATCCGACGTGGATAAGATCGATTTCCTTTCCGACAACATCACGGTTAAGGACAGGAAGCGTGTCGATGACAAGACCCTGCTGACGCTGTCGTTCAAGGGCCGGGGCCAGAAAAGCCTCAAACTGCATTATGCCGGCCGCTGGACCAACCTGCACTTTTACTGTATCGAGGACATCGTGCAACTGTTGAAGGCCCGGGCGCGATTCATAGTGGAACGGCAATTCTACGAGAACCCTGACGATCCCAATCACCGGTACCACATGTTCCTGCCCTTTGACCATCGCACCGGGAGCACGTTTCTGGACTCGGATGAAGTGTCGGAGGTGGGAGGAAGCGACGCCGAATTCGGATTTTCCGAGCCTTTATTCCTGGCTGAGAAAAACGTCTACTACCCCTCTCCCAAAGAAGTGGCGGCCCTGGAAGCCTACATCGCCGATTGCCTGTTCAAGTACATTCAGGATCCCGAAACGTACGCGGTGCGCGCCTCGCTCTACTGGAAGCTGAGGTATCCATCGAGCCCCTGGAGTCATTGGACGGTGGAACGAGCCGAGGCGACCTATCGATCGTACAACTACGCTCATGTGATGAACATTTATCACGCAATGTACCGCATCGGCAGGCGCTATGGGTTACTGACACGGAAGAGCCCGGAGGAATACCTAAGGATGTCGTACCATACCTGCCTCTACATGTTTCAAACGGTACCTTGGGGGCATATCGGGGTGATGGGTGGCTCGAACATCCTGAACATTCTCGACGACCTCGGCAAGGAAGGCTGGCAGGAAGAATACCGCAACCTATTGGAGCAAATCCGGAAGTGCAACGAGGTCTTCCTCAACGACCCCTATCCCTACTCCTCCGAGTACCCCTCGGACACAACCGCTCAGGAACAGGTCTATTTCTTCACCCGCTACTTCGGGAATACCGAAAAGAATCTCAAGACGCTGCAGATCATGAAAGCGCTCCGAGGCGGGAACCAGCCGGTCTGGTTTCAATGCGGCAATGACAACAAGGGCGATCTGACTTGCTGGTACACCGAGTCGACCAATGGCTGGGCTTTGCTGCGCGCGTTTGAGGACACCGGCGACCGAGACACATTTATCAAAGGATACGCGGGCGTGATGAGCGTGGAGGTCAATCTGCTTCCGGACGGAATGTGCTTTGCTCATTTTATCTCCACGCCGGGTGTATATGACTTCACTCCTTCAAGGACACTCGATGGCGGGATCGCGCAGTTCGGATTTCTGAAGGCCGTGAAGTCCTACGTTATGCGGGATGATTCCTTTGGCCTCATCGGTTGCGGCTGCCGCGTGGAATCTTCAGGAAAGGAGATTCGTGTCTATCCCCGGGATGGCTTGAAAAAGCGGCTGAGATTCGTGCCGCAGAAAATCGATCTGGAGGCTGCGCAGGGAGAGGTCGACCAGATAACCATCAGTGATGACACCAGGTGGCTGGAGCTCAGCCTGAGCGACTCGACTGCAGTCGTGAAAAAGGCTGAACTGGAGATTAAGGGTTTGGACAAGGGAGCGTATCTGATTCGGTATGGTGGTTCGGCGGACCGGAAGCTGGTCTCCGATGTCTTGAAACTCTCACTTCCCATCGCCGACGCGAAGCTGATCAGAATTGAAAAGGCGTAGGCAGTTTTAGAAACTACCGATCGCACTGTTGTGCAGTTCTGCATACGCAGCCGTCGGTGGTCACGACACAGAGCCCCTCAGTCAGCTTCACCGCCCCTCGATTTGCCCGGAATTACGCCTGCTTACATGCTTATGACCGACTGAGGCCTGCAGAATCGTCCAGCTCGAAATTCGATTGCGACACAATGGCCTGGACGCGACTTCAGTGGATTTGACTGATATTTGACACTCAAGGATCTCGTGTTCGCTGGTCCCAAAATTTGAGAAAGTTAACAATAAAGTTATCGCATACTTTAAAGCAACTATGATATAACAAGTTGTGCCCACTACGATGAAAGATATCGCGCGTGACCTCGGTGTGTCGGTGGTCACAGTTTCGAAGGTGCTCCGCAACCACGAGGACATAAGCGACGCGACCCGAAAGCGAGTTCTGGATCGTGTTAAGGAGCTTGACTACACCCCGAATCTGGCGGCACGCGGTTTGGTCACCGGAAAGACCTATCTGGTTGGCCTCGTGGTGCCCGACCTGTTGCACCCTTTCTTTGCCCAAGTGGCGAAATCACTTTCAAGGGCGCTTCTGAAGAAGGGTTACTGCCTCACCATTTCGACCTCGGAAGAGGATGCCGAGCTGGAAAAGCATGAGATCAACCGGCTCCTGGGCCGCCGGCTGGATGCTCTCGTCATCGCAACCTCATCCACCAGCCCATCGGTATTCGAGCGGATCCAAAAGCAAGGGCTGCCATTGGTTTTGATAGACCGCAATCTCACGGGGCTGGATGCTAACTACGTTGGCACCGACGACGAGGCGATCGGGTTATTGGCTACAGAACATCTCATTGAAGTAGGGTGCAAGAGGATTGCTCACTTACGTGGGCCTGACAATAGCCCAGGCGCCGGACGTCTGAAGGGCTATCAAAATGCCATGGCCAAACACGACTTGAAGTCCCTTTCCGGTTATGTGTCTATGCCGCGGCTGGTGGACGTGCAAAGCAGGGAAAGCGGCGCCGAATTGATGCGGCAACTGCTGGCCCTGAATCCTCGTCCCGATGGAGTATTTTGCTATAACGATCCCATGGCAATTGGAGCAATTCATGCCATTCTCGATGCAGGCTTAGGAGTGCCGGCAGACATCGCAGTCATAGGATCCGGGAACCTCCATTATGATACTGAACTCCGCATCCCTCTATCGAGCATCGACCAACAGACCGACATGATCGGCGAGCGCGCTGGGCGTTTGACGTTGTCGTTACTGGAATCAAAGACTCATCGGCGCAACAAGACCATCATCATTCAGCCTCAACTTGTGGTTCGGGCTTCGACGGATAAGAAAGCGGTGATCGAACAGGTAGCCGTGCCATTGAATGCGACGCTGGGCACGAACACGCATCCATGATTCCCGGGCTCCTGCTGGTCAATGCCAGACTGCCTGAACTGCTGTCAACGTATCGCGCCGTAGCCGGGGTATTCAGCGAAGTCTGGAGGCGGCAGGTCGCTCTTTGGGCCGGTGCAAGGGCGCGCAAGATCATCGGGCTGGATGAGGTTTCAGCCGCTGGAACTCGAGGTGAACAATGACTTCGCGAGATCGCGCTGTATGGTGAAATCAGGAATTTTAAACCCGAAAATCAACTTGTTGCTCAGCCTTGTCCGCCATACCAATACCCTGGTCATTGCTGACCGGGGGTTTCCTTATTGGAAGGAAATTGAGACGGTCGATATTTCCCTGGTCGATGACATGCCTCGAGTTCTGGATGTATTGGCAGCCATTCGCAGCAACTTCAGTGTGGCCCGGGCTTTCATGGCTGAGGAGTTTAACGAGGTAAATAGCCCTGAGACAATCCTGAGATTCAAGCGCGCGCTGGATGGAATTGGCCTCGAATTCGAGCCTCACATCAACCTCAAGAAACGAGTGCCGCATGCCATCGGGATCATTCGGACCGGTGATACGATTCAGTACGCGAACCTCGTCCTGGAGTCCGGCTAGGCTCATCTCCGGATCCTCTTAAATGCGTTTACAATAACGATACCTTTATCGTATACTCTACGTTGCAAAGGGTTGGATAATGCACTTCGATCTCACACAGACCCAAGGTCCTGTTTGCAACCCGCTCTCATTGACTGTTTTTTGCCTGATCCGCAGGCGTGGTGGCCAAGAGGAATAAGAAATGCAACAGCAAGGCGGTCGTGGGATCTCGGCGGGTGATTCTGTTGATCCATCTCTGGTGCCTCAGAGAACTCTTTTTAGTGGGGCAACTATGCCGGCCATCGGCCTGGGCACCTTTGGTTCCGACCACGTCTGCGCGGACGAGATCGCCGAGATGGTGAAGGGCGCTGCCGCAGCCGGCTACCGGCACTTCGATTGCGCTTCGGTCTACGGCAACGAGGCCGAGATCGGCGCATCGATTGAGGAGATTCTCCGCGGCGGAATCAAGCGCGAAGACCTTTGGATCACGTCGAAGCTCTGGAACGACAAGCATGACGAGGCTGACGTGATCGCCTCCTGCCGCCAGTCGCTTTCCAATCTGCGCCTCGACTACCTTGATCTTTACCTGGTACATTGGCCGTTCCCGAATTTCCATCCCCCAGGCTGCGACGTTGCCTCGCGCTCTCCTGACGCCAAGCCCTACATCCACGCGAACTACATGAAGACCTGGCGCAAGATGGAAGAACTGGTGGACATGGGCCTGGTGCGGCACATCGGCACCTCGAACATGACCATCCCCAAACTGAAGCTTGTTCTGCGCGACGCCCGCATCAAGCCCGCGGTCAACGAAATGGAACTGCACCCGCACTTCCAGCAGCCAGAGCTTTTCCGCTTCGTGCTCGACAACGGCTTGCAGCCTGTCGGTTACTGCCCCATCGGCTCACCAGGACGGCCCGAGCGCGACCGCACCCCCGAGGACACTGCACCCACCGAGGATCCAGTGATCGTGAGCATCGCTCAGCGCCACGGCATTCATCCGGCAGTTGTATGCAT
>JBEKKI010000034.1:0-52462 GCA_050010795.1 Occallatibacter sp. | reverse complement strand
GCTGTCGTACCCGCAACAAAGTGCTCCATCAGCCGTTGCTGTTGGCTCCAGAGCAGACGGCTCTTGTGCACCTTCGCCATCCTAGAAACCCTAGTTCTTCGCTCGTTATCTAGGACAGCCCCAAACATTTTATCCTCGCTCTTTCCCGCAATGGCAGGTGAGCCGGGCTCCAGCGGGTCGAGTTTCGCCATCCTAATTCGTGAATCGGCCGTGTTCCGTTTCCATCAATCAAAGTTGCCCACCATCACCTTGCCGAGTGGTTCAGCCCGTGCCGCGAGCAATTCCACGGCGTCCGTGAATCTTTCGAACGGCAGGCGGTGGGTGATCAGATCCTTGAGCCTCAGTTTGCCTGACGCCAACAGGTCGAGGGCGTGGCGGAAGGATTCCGGCGTGTAGCTCAGGATTCCATCCACGCGCAGGTCTTTCTTGTAGAAGATATTGGCAGGCACAGAAAGGACCTGATCGTCGGACGATGCGCCAATGATCGCCACATGCCCTGCGGGCCGAACGATCGTCAAAGCCGTCTCCAGGGCCTGGGGGCCTCCCGCACACTCGATCACCACATCCCAACCATCCGCGCCGCTCAAGCTGACCATCTCGGCGGCATCTGAAGTGGATACAAAAGAGGTGGCGCCGGCACGCCTGGCCAGGGACTCCTGCATTGGCGAAAGATCAATCCCCAGAATCGCGGACGGTTCGTAAAGGCCCAGGACGCGAATAGCGGTTTGACCGATTGGACCACAGCCGATGACGGCCGCCTTAAGGCCGCGCTTGGGTGAGGCGCGGTCAATGGCGCGAACCACCGTGGCTGCGGGTTCCGCCATCACCGCCTCGTCAAGGCCGATCGTGTCTGCGATCTCGAGGCAGCACCTGGCGGGGGCTACGACGAATTCCGCGAAGCCGCCGTTGTGAGTGAAGCCGATCTGCTCGTGGACCTCGCAGTGATTCACTTCTCCTGCCCGACAATGGGCGCAGACGCCGCAATTCAAGTAACCAACGGCCATCACTCGGCTGTTGATGGCGAGGTTCGTCACCCCGGGGCCGGCCTCCACCACCGTTCCGGTCCATTCGTGTCCTGGAACCACCGGATATCGAACGAAAAGGGCAGGAACCTTGCCCCGAAGGATATCGATATCCGTTCCGCAAATGCCGCAGTAGGCAATGCGGACGACGACCTGGCCAGGCCCACATTCCGGTTTGGGCATATCGACCCATGCGAACTTGTGAGGCAGAGAAACTAAAAGTGCTTTCATGATGCGGACCCTTTTCCTGTGTGCAATCTTTGGGCCCAATGCGATCCGAGTCTCCCCGTTAGGCAAGAGAGCTCATATCGTTCGAATCCACCTATCGAGTCCACCTGTCGCGGCTCGTAGTTTAGCAGAGCGAAGGCCTTGCTCCAGATGATCGCCGCCACAGACAAAGGTTTGCTTTCTGGGCCTGGATCAAATACAGTTCCGAGACGGCGGGCTTTGCTCATTGCCGGAAGTCTGAACGCAGCCCCGGCCCGTTGAGACACCTTGGAGGTTTCATGGGCGGTCAAATCGGTTGGGGCCTGATGCTTGTCTTGTTAGGCGGCGCGCTGAACGGGAGTTTCATCGCTCCTGTGAAGCGCTTGGCCAAATGGCGGTGGGAGAACACGTGGCTGATCTATGTGGTCACAGGCCTATTGATTGCTCCCTGGCTGGTCGCGATGGCGACAGTTCCTCATCTTGGCAGCATCTACCACCAAGCCTCATGGTCCGTGCTGGCCAACGTTATTCTCTATGGATTTGCTTTTGGCATCGGGGTCGTCATGTTCGGCTTCGGGGTCTCCCGGATCGGGATGGCCCTTGGCATTCCGGTGATCCAGGGCGTCAACACGGCGTTTGGTTCTCTGCTGCCGCTCGCAGTGCTGCATCCCGACCAATTTCACACTCATCGTGGGCTGGCGCTCATGGTGGGCACGCTGGTCATGATCGCAGGACTGGTTTCTCTTTCACTGGCGGGCTGGAGCCGCGAGCGTAAACAAAACCCCGGTGCGGCGGGACCGGCACGCTCGGGTTTCGCCGTCGGCCTGCTGGTCTGTATTCTCTCCGGGATATTCTCCTCCATGTTTAACTTCGCCCTTGTTTTTGGCGACGAGTTGAAGCAGCGCGCCCTCGCGGCGGGGGCCTCTCCGGCCATGGCGAGCAACGCCATCTGGGCGCTGGCTATTGGCTCCGGCTTTATCGCCAATGCGGCCTACTGCATCTATCTGCTGAACAAAAATCGCACCTGGGGCGTCTACCTCAGCAAAGCAACGGGAACTGTTTACTGGCTGGTCGGTGTCTTGATGGGAGTGGTTTGGTTCGTCGGCGTCATTCTCTATGGAATGGGAGCGCTTGCCTTAGGCCCCTTGGGAGGCATCGTCGGCTGGCCCGTGTTCATGAGCACGGTCATCATCGCCGGCGTCATCTGGGGAATTGCCAACGGTGAGTGGAAAGGATCGAGCCGTGCTTCCATGGCCTACTGCCTGGTTGGACTCGGCATCCTGTTCCTTGCCATCGTCATTATTGCGCGCGGCAACGCGGCGTGAGTGCAGGCGGATCTTGCCACTGAGGGAATCGCCCTGGCTCCTGCTAGGCTTTTGTCGCCGACCCCTCCGCCAGCCAACGTTCTAAAAGGCATCGTCAAAAGACTGGACGAAATGGCATTGGAGTGCCCGGTACCCTTTCCACCTTGGCAAGCGTAACCCAGACTTGTGCGTGGCGTTCACCTTCCAGATGCACCTCATCGACATTCAGGTTGCAAGCTGCATATCGATGAGACGCGGCGAGAGATTACAGTCGGCGTCTACGAGCGGGTAAAGTACGGCGCGAAGTGGCGCCGCAAAGAAGTTGCAATCCCGTCGCTCAGAGCGAACGGCACCCTATACCTGAGGGACGATCGGCAAGGTATTTCCCAGGTATCGTGGTGTGAACAACGCCGAAAAAATTGGCAGCTTGTGAAAAGCCGCGTCAGCGAAGGCGCGCGCCGATTCCCATCCACCCGACCTCTCAATGTCGGGTAGCGTTGGTGTACTCTGTGCCTATGCAGCGAAGAGAGTTTATGAAATCCGCATCCCTTGCCGTTCTGATGCCGCCTTTAAACTCGCTGATGCCGCAGTTGCACTCGGCGGTCCCACTCAAAATCACCGACATCCGCATCGTGAAATTGAAGGTCGTTCGCGAAACCGGCGAGATGGAAGCGGCGTGGAATCCAGGAGCGGTGAGCACACATCGGATCGGCGGCGGTTCAGTCATCGAGGTTCAAACCGATCAGGGACTTTCGGGCATCGGGCCGGAGATGGACCTTGTCTGGCTGGAGGCGGCCAAGGCCCAGCTCATCGGCAAAGACCCATTCAGTATGGAGCAGTTGGCCGGTCCGCTCCGCTATTACGCGGGTGGTAGCCCGCGCACAGTTTCGGCTCTGGAGATTGCGCTGTGGGACCTTATTGGCAAAGCCACTGGCCAACCTCTGTACAAACTCTGGGGCGCGGACAAGGATCGGGTACCGGCCTATGCCAGCATGATCCAGCTTTCGACTCCGGAGGAAAGAGCCCGGATGGCGGTCCAGCTCAAATCACAAGGTTGGAAGGCAATCAAGCTTCGGGCGCATTACCTGACATTGAAGGAGGACGTGCAACTGGTCGAAATGGTGCGCAAAGCGGTGAGCGACGACATGGTGATCATGGTGGACGCCAACCAAGCCCAGTCCTTTGGCACGTGGCAGCCGGGGGTGATGTGGGATTTTCACCGCGCGCTGGAGACCGCGCGGGAACTTGAACGCTTGAACTGTCTCTGGCTGGAAGAACCGCGGCTACGCTACTCTTTCGATGAACTGGCCAGATTGAGCAGCCTGGTGGACATTCCCATCGCCGGGGGAGAGAACAATCGCGGCGTGCACGAGTTCCGTTGGATTCTGGAACAGAATGTCTTCAGCATCGTGCAACCCGATATTCTGGTGGCCGACGGCGTCACGGGCTTTCGTGAGATCGGGGCTCTGGCTCAGGCACACCACAAGAGATTGATTCCCCATCACGGCGGAGGCAATCTCGGCACCATCGCCCAGCTCCACGCCATCGCCTCATGGCCGAACTCGCCGTGGATCGAGATCCTCCACGATCCGCCCGTCGCCGCGTATACCAATGGTTTCGCGATTATGCAGAACCCCCCACAAGTGGACAAGGAAGGCTATCTTAACTTGCCACAGGGTCCGGGTTTGGGTGTGGAGATCAACAAAGATCTGATCATTGCGTAGATGAGATTTCGTTCTCGAGGAAAGGGTACTGTGAAAATCCGCGTTTAGGAACTTGTTGAAATAGGTACTGGAGATGCGGCGTGGTGGTGGTGCTGTTCGTCTTCAGCTGCGCGGCGCACAACCTAATCCGGCTACCGAAACTGATGGCCCAACCACCGGGAACCTTCAGGGAGTACCGCGGTTCACGATGCTCGAACAACTGATTCGGTTCGTGCGGTGCGGTTGGCGAGAGAGCATGATGAGCGAGGGAAACAATGAAGAATTCACGTCGAGAGTTCTTTAAAAAGGCAGCGATAACAGGCGCAGGTGTTGCCGCCGGCAGTTTGGTTCCGCAGGCGGCTTCAGCCGCTCCGGTGCGCGTGAAATGGGACCGGGAGGTGGACGTGGTCGTTGTGGGCGCGGGGGCGATGGGTTTGCCTGCTGCGCTTCGCGCGCAGCAGGCCGGGGCTTCGGTGCTGCTGTTGGAAGCGACCCGCGACATCGGCGGGCATGCCATTGTCAGCGCTGGCAACGTGCCGTTGGGCGGCGGAACCAGCGTGCAGAAGAAGTACGGCATTGCGGATTCGCCCGACCTTCTATTCAAGGACTTGGTGGACTGGTCGGTGATCGAATCCAATGGCTTCCCCGACTATCGCTACAATGACCGCGAAATCATCCGCGCTTTTGCCGACAATGCGGCTGCCACGTTTGAATGGCTGGTCGCCCAGGGCGTGACTTTCGTGAACAAGGGCCCCGACAACGCCGGAGGTACGTCGGTTGGCAACTCAGTCGTTCGCGAAATGCACTGCGCGCCGCTGAACTTTGTGCGTCCCGAGGCCGGTGTGCCATTTCCTGAGCCGGTGCAGAAGACGATGTCGCATGGCGTCGGCTTGATGCGTCCGCTGGAGGCCGCCGCGAAAAGGGCTAATATACCGATCCTACTTGACCACCATATGGACAGCTTGATCCGGGAGAACCAGACTTCCGGCCGGGTGCTCGGCGTGGTGGTGAACAACAAAGGGAAAAATCTGAATTTCCGCGCCCGCAAGGCTATCATCCTGGCTACCGGCGGTTCGACCGGAAATGTAAACTTTCGTCGGATTTTCGATCCTCGTTTGACCGAAGAATACTGCGGCGTGGCCGGCGAGCCGCAATCCTTCCAGGACGCCAGCGGCGAAATTGCCGCCATGGCTGTTGGGGCATCGTTGTGGGGAGCCTACAACCAGGTTGGCGAATTCGGTTTCAACATCACCAAGCCGGGGCAGGTCGGCTGCCGGTACGGTTATCGTTTTCTCAAGTGGCTGCCTGGAAGCGCCTATTTCAAGGAGGCCGGTGCTTCCGGTCTTACCGTGTCCGATTGGCAGGACGTGATCCTGGTCAACCAGGCCGGCCTGCGCTTCTACGACGAAACCGTCGAACAGTTCACCTCCAATCGAGGCGGCGTCGTTCAACCGTACGAACCGGGCAGTTACCGCAACCTCCTGAACGTGAAGATGGACGCTCGTTCGACGGCTTTCCTGGATGCCGCGATGGCGGGAACCGGCGAACCGGTCAACGGTGGCGGGCCGATATGGGCGATCTTCGATGCCGATGCCGTCAAGCGCGAAAATTGGAACCCGAAACCGCCCGACGTGGATATCGCCAATGGATTCTTCTTCGAAGGCAATACGCTCGCAGAACTGGCCGGCAAGGTCACAATGAAGTACCAGGCGAAACCGCTGCCCGCCGCGGCTTTGCAGGACACCGTCGACCGCTACAACTCGTTTGTCGATGCCGGCAGGGACGCGGATTTTGACAAACCGAAACCCAAATACAAAATTCAAACCGCACCCTTCTACGCAGCCTGGGCAACTCCGGTGGTGCATGACACCCGCGCCGGGGTGCGCATTAACGGGAAGTGCCAGGTAGTCGATCTGCATGGGGAAGTGATTCCCGGACTGTATGCCGGAGGCGAGTGTGCCGGCGGCTTCAGCGAGCACGGACTGGCGCGGTGCACGTGTCAGGGGTACATCGCCGGCAGGAACGCCGCCGCCGAAAAGGTGTGAAGCGCTTTTATTTTTTGGCGCACGACTACTGCCACCTGCGATCTACGAGAATGACCGGAAGGAGTTCACGATGAATCATCGACGGTTTACAGTCGTACGCCACGGGTTGGCGCTAGCCATGGCGCTGGCGGTTGCATTCGGATTTAGGATCGTCCAGGCGCGGGCACAATCAAGCCAAACCACTGAGGATAATTCCGGCGGAAAAACGTCCGGCAGTGGAACAGCAGTCCAATACCGCACGGACTTCCCCCTCGCGGCGCCCGCCGACCAAAACTCGGACGCCATCGACAAGGCGCTCCCCGGTGCCGTCAATCAGGGCCCGCTAAATGCAGAAACATGGAAACGCGGCCCCACCGATGCCCCCCCGCCCGATGCCAAGATTTGGAATCCGGTCATGATCAAGATGATGAACGGCGAGAAGGTGACCGGCGGGACCCTCTTCAGCAGCGATAGTCCTGAAACCTATTGCGCCATGGCTAACGCCGGCTACGACTTCATCTGGGTCGAGATGCAGCACGATCCGCGCGGCTGGGAACAAGTGGCCCGCATGTTTGCCGCATGTCCCCACGCCAAAGCCGTGCCTGGCGTGCGCGTGGCCGACGCCGACGAGCGCGAAATCCAGCACGCCGTGGATATCGGCGCTCTGGTGGTGATCGTGCCCACCGTCCGCTCGGTACAGCAGGGCATCCAGGCGAGAGACTGGGCCTTTTTCCCGCCCCTCGGTGACCGCAGCCTGGGCGGGGGCCAAGCCTATAGCCCGGCTTTTTGGGGCAATGTCCCGGGCGGATATCGCGCTACCATCAACCAAAACCTGGTGTTGATCGAGATGATTGAAACACTGCCGGCCTTGATGCAGGCCAAACAAATTGCCGCCATTCCCGGCGTGACGGCCATCTTTGCTGCCGCCTCTGATCTGGCCAATCGTTCCGGCTACCGGCCCGGCTCGCCGGATTTCGAGCGGCTGATCAACATCGTGCACGATGCGGCGATCTCTGAGCACAAACGGCTCTGCGGTCCCATCAGCTGGGTCAACCGGCCTGATTTCACGTGCTTCCAAGCCGGCAGCGAAATATCGGCCATCACACGCGGCGTCGCTGACGAGCTAGGGCCGCTCAAAGACACGCAAGGCAAGCCCGAAGTCGGACCTTACGCGGAAAAGAAATAAATTCACCGTGATTGATTGCAGCCTTTGCTTTAGTGAACCTGTTTGAAGTCAAAATAGGCAAAATTCATATTGCCCTCGGTCAAAATGTGCACTGTAAGAACATTCTTTCCCCTGTGAAGGGCGACCTTGAAAAGCTGCGGCGCCAAATTCCAATGATGCCACTGACGCCAAGCGACGGGGTCTGCAGAGTCATATGTTGTTGGGATCTGCAGCGATCCTGTTGCGTCATTGCCATTCACGTCGATCGAGATTGTTCCGCCACGGTTGGATGTGTAAAGAAGATCGGCCCCGTATGTTCCTGCTTTTGCCACATCGACTGTGATGTTGAACCACTCGCCGGGTACGGTCCAGCCAACATAGAGAAGGTCTGCAGGCGGCACGACCTTGTCGAACGGGTTGTCGTCGATCAGCGTGGGCTGCCGGTGAAATTTTGTGTATGAAGTATCCACTCCCTCATGCATGCGAAATTCATTGAGGTAGCTTCCATCGGCCGGATTCAATTCTCCACTGCCGTGATTCTGTGGATCGGTGTCGTGATAGGCGACTCCTTCGCCGCCCAGGTCGTAGTAGGCGCACAGCACCCGTCCGGGCACTTTTTGCGGACCGTCGTGAAACACGCTGTCGTGATATGGGACGCCTGCATATCGGCTTAGAAAAGACTGGGACGACGCGTTTGTCGATAACAGCGATGCAGCGATGACGAAAACAGACAACGTGCTGTGGTTCATCATTAAACTCCTCCGGTTCCGAGTTTGGTTCCGTGCCGAACGGAACGTCCAGATCCCTCGCGCTTCGGCCAGCAATTATCAAAGGTCAGGTTGTGCATTCCCCATCAAGAACGCCCATTCGTGATTCTGCCGGCGGAGATTCTTCTCCCGGTCAGCCGACCCGGAACAATTCGATCCCCTGTTCTCTTCCGAGGTTTCGCGAGTACTTCTTTTCTGATCCGCTGTTCCAATGTTCAAATACTCCGAGGCTGCGGCATCGGATGCCGTCGCGTTCGGGATCGTAGAACGTTTTGGAAGGCGGATTGTTTGCCAGCGCGGCTTCGCGCAGGTAGTTGTCTGCATTGGCAATGTCCAAAAGATCAGTCCATTCCGAAGTCAAAAAATCGAAACCGACTGAATCGATCGCCACGCCATCAAGCGACATGAAGATGCTGCTCGGCCAGGCATCGTTGAACGGGGCCGTCTTCCACTTGCGAAGAGGCGGACCATCCGCATTATCGCTTGCGTAAAGCCCGTCAAGGAGAAACAGAATGGTTTTTCCGCCAAGATCCTTATGCCCCAAAAAGTCTACGAATGCGGAATAACTTGCCGAGCCGTCATGGTTGGGGGGAAAACCATCGTGCGCATTCTTGTGCCAGTCAGGATTGATACTCGTAGCCCCGAACAGATTTTTCGCGCAGAGCGTCACACCTGAACTAACGTGCCCTTTCAACAGGGCCGCGTCGATCAGGTAAGCAGCCTCGATGACTGTGGTATCAAGTCCCGTGGCATTGCGGCTCGTGATCGAGAAGGGGATCGCATTCGGTTTGAACTCGGCCTTCACTCGTCCGTCACCGCCAATGTGGTCTACGAACAGGACGCCGGGGAATTCAGCGTGAATCTTTTCGTATAGATTGCCGGGAATGAACCGGCTGGAATCGAAGACGGTGATGGACGATTGAGGCACACCCCCTGGGCCGGTCAATTGCCGGACGAGTGAAAGGATCAAGTGGGGTGATGAATTCAGGCGGTCGTTCGTGCCGTGCCCCGTTGCGTTGTTCAGGTTCGCCTTGATCGCGATCTTCTCACCGGCTCTGTATCCGGTGTTGCCTCGGCCATGAACGCGATTGAAATAATGAAACATGGCCTTCCAGGCCTGGGCATCAGTTTTCTGATTTGTAAGACCGCAGATTGAGTTGGAGACCATGCGGTCAATTACGGGCTGATGATTGTTAGCGTCCTCCCACCAAGAACCGGTCCCATCCCACGTCACAGCTGACGGATCGTGCGCCCATGTAACGCGGCCGGGAAGGATACCCCGGGGAACGCCTAATGGGGAAAGCGGTGGGTCGAATAGGGAGGAACCCAAGGTGCTGGTGGCTGCAAGCGATAGAGCGAATTGCCGGCGTGTCATTTCCATTTTCGGCGTGTCCTCAATTTAGAAATTCTCAGTTCCGGTTAAGCCATTGAATGGCTCTGATGCGCGCTGCCACCACGGTGCATTTCCGTCCTGAGCGCGCGTGGGTTTGAAAAAGCGGGACGCCCACAGTGGTGCGCCCCGAAGGAGAAACTGGGTTGAGAAGCAAGTTCGAGCGTGAACGTACGAATCAATGTGGCCTCGGTCCTTCGAATTCATTAACCGCTTCGGCTAGTTTGACGAAGCGCGAGGGGTAAACAAGCGTAAGCGAATCTCCCAGGTGCTGGATTGGCCGGGATGCAGCGTGACCATGCCAGTGTCCATCCCCTTCCACTCCTTGCCAAACGGATCGACAAAGTTGAACTGATCTTCCACCGCGACAAAGTTCTTACCCTGTGGCGAGTACACCTGCACCGTTTTGATCGCGGGCGATACTCCTTCAATATCGATGCCGTAGTGGGCCTTGGGATCGGTCAGTCTCACGTCCACGACTCCGCCGGTCCGCTGCAGGTGAGAAAAGTTGTCGTCGAGCGCGCGATCGTCGAGCGCGACCCCATCCGGAGCCCGAAAGTCGTATGCCGTTCCGCCCACCGGCTTCAGCGCTCCCGTCGGGCGCTCCTCCTGATAGCTGGTGATGACCGCCATCGTCCCGGCAGGAATATGAATCCGCGCCTGCGCGCGATCCTGGCTGGGAATGTTGAAGTAAGGATGTGCACCGATGGCGATGGGCTCATCTTCGTGGCCGATATTCTTCGCTGTGACTTTCTCATCGATGACATCGCCGGTGAGTGTAAATGTGAAATGCAGATCCGTTTCAGAGAGCCAGTGGCCATTAAAGCTGCCAGCATGGATGACAGCCGACGCGGTCTCGCCGCCGGCTGTTTTTTCGATGCGCACATCCTGCGCCTGATCACTGAAGATCAGGCCGTGCATGACGACGCCCGTTTGCGAAGCCGGCGCCAAAGGATCTCGGACGTGTGGATTTGCAGGAAGCGCGAGTGTATGACCGTGCCACACCGTGGTGACGGTGGATCCGTCGGCGGATCGCTGCCCGAAGATTCGGTTGGGATAGGGAATGAGAAAGGCCGTGCCAAAACCCGCACCGAGGCCGCGGGACCTTCCGGATGCGCCATTGAAGCGGCTGGCCAGCTCCTCGAGCGAAGGTGAAGTGAGGAGGGAGATCTCTCCCTTGCCGGGGATGTTGGCCGTGACCTGAAAGACGTTCATGCCGAGGCCGGGCAGGAAGGTGAGCGAGAGAAATTCGGGCTTTGTGCCGTGGCTCGTCGATGCGCGATGGAGAGTGACCGGTGCTTCACCACCAATTTGAAGCGGTGCCGAAGTTCCGGGCTGACCGTGCGCCGGTGCGGTAAGAAATGGGAAGCCGGCAACGAAAATGGATAAGGACAAGAGCCGCAGAACGTGATCGCGTGAGTTTGGGGTTTTCATCATGGCTCGCTTTCTCGGTCCCATTCAGGCGCGGGGTCGCGACATTTTATCGCTGGCTAAGTGTAGACGCGAGGGCGAAGACCAGCGGCGCGTTACAAGTGATGATCGGCTCGTTGCAGGAGTAGGCCAGGTGGTCATCCACATACATGCGCATCGGAGGACGCTTGCCAAGAGCCAGCGATATCGGATCTGAAGGCGAGGCGTTGGGTCCTACGACCAACAAGCCGGGCCACGGCGGAACGTCCTTTATCGCAGCGCTCGGCCGATGATGAGGCTGCAGTACAGAGTGCGTCCCGAGCTGCGTCACCCACGAGATGCCGAAACAGTTTCGCCCCAGCAGATAATGAATACTGTCCAAAGCGCAGTTCGTCCAGACAGCATTCGGGTGAAAGCGGTCGGCGACCAGAAGCAAAAGAGCATGGTTTGTGGCGGTGGCGTTCGAGGCGCCTTGATAATCCTCGATAGCGAGCGAGTTGCCGTAGCCGTTCTCCGCGCACTGGCGCGCCAGCGGCTCAGCCTTTTTCAGTGTTGCCTGTCGAATGGCCGCTTTTGCCTCCTCGGAGCCAGTTGACTGCGCCAGCACGTAAGTCCAATATCCAAGGGCGCTCACGGAGGTTGCCGTCGGAACATCGATGGTCAGGTCATTGAGGGAGTGCGGCAGAATTGCCAGGAAGGCGCGATGGAAGGCTTCCTCGCCGGTTGTGCGCCACAGCTCGCCCGCGGCCCAGAGAATCTCGTCGTGGAATTCGGCGTCGCCATATTCCGCGGTGTGGATATCTGCGGGATTGTTGAATCGCACGTTAGGATGTGCCTGCAGCCACGCCCACGCGCGCCGCGCGGCCTGCAGGCAGGAGGTGGCGAACTCCGGCGCGGCGCTACGATAGCACCGCGCGGCAATCGCCATCACCGCCGCGAAGTCGGCGGTGGCGCCTGTGCCTTTGAAGGGATCGGCACCGGTGCCAATGATGTAGTTCGGCCCTTGCTCGTCCTGGGGCAGGATGAAGCCGCAGAAATCGTTGCGCGTCTGCTTGTGCCAGACGCCGCCATCCGTGTCTTGCAGCGACATCATCCATTTGAGGTTCCATTGAATCTCGGCTAGGAAGTCGGGAATCGGGCCGCCGGACTCGGGAATCCGCAGCGACATCGTGTGAAGCGAGGGAAACATCTCCCACGCCCAGAGCAGCGTTGCCGTGGTGATGCCGGAGTTAACGATGTAGCGGCCATAGTCGCCGGCGTCGTGCCATCCGCCGTAGTTCGTGGAGGCGCCCGTCTTCCCTGAGGAGGGATGGAAGGCCGACTCCATGTGGCACTTGGCATGCGCATGCTGCGCGTCGAGGTTGACCTCGCAGCCGCAGCGCTGGCCATAGAAGGAGCGCATGGTGAGCTCCACGGCCTGCGCGTAGACATCGCGGCCCACACAAAATGGGTCGCCTTGCGCTCCTGTGTCAAGTTCGATTCGATATTGGCCCGGCGTTCGCAGAGAGGAAAAATCCGCCCGGCGAATCGTGTCGCCGGAGGCGGGATCGGCGTGTGGAGCGCTCAGGCCAGCCTCAAAAACGACCGCGTTCGTCGCCAGCGAGCGGACGCGAAAAGACCGCGCGAGCACGCTGACCGAGGCCACCTTGGGACGGCCGGGAAGGTAGCCGATCTGGTTCAAGCGGATGCCGCCCGCGCCGGCGACGGCGTCCGATGCGGCATCCATCGATGCCACCCTCTCGAAACCGCTGGCATAACGCGCGAGCTTGAGCGCAGCCAGGCAGGCGCCCGCTGTCCTGAGAAACTTTCGACGATTCATGGTCCCGCTCCGATGGAGTACACCGCCGCGGCGCAGCCCATGCGGGCCGGCCGCAGGCGGTTCATGCGATTGCCGTTCAGCTTACGTGCCCCACATAGTCGGGGCCATTGACCTGCACCGTGAATCCATCGGGATCGCGGAACTTGAAGGACTCCGAGGAGTGTTCGTCCTCGATTTCCAGCTTGCGCTTGCGGAGCGCTGCGCGAATCTGGTCCGCGTTGAAGTGCGCTATACCAAAATCATAGTGACTGAGGTGCCCCGGCTCGTTGCTATTGCCTTGTTCCAAGCCGAAGAAGGATTTGCCGACTCCGAGAATGTGAACCGTCGGCGAATGCTGCCGCAGTGGCATCTGGAAGAACTCCTGGTAGAACCGCGAGGTCTTCTGAATGTCGGGTACGCGCAGTGTGACGTGGTTCAGGCTGATGGCTGGAAAGCTCTGCGGGTCCGCATCCTGCGCCTGCGAGAGCGGAGAAACGAGTGCTCCCGCGGCCAGGACCGCCAGAGAAACTGCAACCTGGCGGCGGGTTAGTTTGCCATTCTCAAAATCATTGAGGAGGCTTTCGACTTTGTTAATCATGATCTCTCCTATTGTGCTTGGAATACTGAAAGGGGTTACTGAACGCGCAGACATTAAAACCTGCGCCGGGCTTACCACAACATCGTGACCACGGAGTTCGCAGGCAAGGTGACTTGTAACTCCGATTCCGCGAACCGGCAAGGAACCTGCATCTCGAGACCGGCGCGGTTGGTGAGCACGAGCACGTGCGTGCCGTCGGGATTCGCAAAGGCCACGTGATCGAGATCGGGCATGGTGCCGGTCGACGAGAGGACGCGCGCTCCGCGCTGAATCACCTTCGAGTAATGCGCAAAGGCCCAATACTGACCGCAGCGGGTAATCTTATGCGTCCCAGAATGGATGGTGACGATTCCGCCCGCCGTCCCCAGCCCCTTGTTCGGTGTTCCTTTTTCGTCGAGCGCCAGGTTCCAACCAACAATGCAGCGCGCCCAGTTCCGAAGCAAATCGGAGAAAGTGTGCGACCACGCACTCCAATCGGTCTCGAAGTCGGGGCTGGTGATCACCGCTGAATATTCCGTAGCGTAGGCGTGCTGATTCGGAAATGCATTGTGCACCCGGGTCATGGCGTCTGGGGTGCCTTCGTAAATGTGCCAGGCGACGCCGTCGACGTATTTGCAAAGATCGGGATCGCTGAGCTGATCGATAACTCTGCCCCACAGATTGTAGTTGTGATCGAGAATCCAGATCTTGGTGTCAAGGGAAACATTCCGCAAAGCTGGCCCGAGGAAATTCTTGACGAAGACCACTTCATCCTGCTGCGACCAGATGCACGCCGGCATGGTGCCATCCTGATCGGTATCGACTTCGTTTTGCACCGAAGTGGCGCGAATGGTGACGCCGGCTGCTGCGTAGGCTTGCAGGAACTTGACGAAGTAGCGGGCGTACGACGCGAAGTACTTGCGATGCATCGAGCCGCCCAGCATGGAGTTGTTGAACTTCATCCAAGCGGGCGGGCTCCACGGCGCGGAGAAGAGAAAGAGATCGGGATTCAACTCCTGGGCTGAGCGAAGCGTGGGCAGAATGTACGCGCGGTCGTGATCGATGCTGAACCTGGTCAGCTCGGGATCGGGCTCCGCACTCTCATCGAAGCTATAGATGCTTGTGGTGTAGTCGCTCGATCCGATGCACGTGCGGCCCATCGAGAATCGCAGGCCGTCCGGCCCGTAGAGCTCGCGCAGAACTGCGTCGCGGTCCGTCGGACTGAGCTGCGAGAAGAGGTAGCAGGAAGCGTCGGTGAAGGCTCCGCCGAAGCCGAGGATGTCCTGATACCAGGTATCGGGGTCGATCCGGACGACCGCATGGGTATCGGCCCCTGCCGGTTTCCAGCCGGGGCAATCAAGCTTGGCGAAGCGCCGCGTATCGGCGGTGACCCAGGCCTGGAGCGGGCGATTCTGGGTGGCGGGTTGACTCCACGCGCGAGCTCCGGAGGCTAGGGCCGCGGCGGCGGCGTAGCCGGAGAGCTGAAGAAATTCACGGCGGTTTCTGGGTGTTAAAGCGGGCATGTTTTCCTCGATCAGGTACTCAGTTCGTCATCCTGCGTATCGGGTGAACCGGTTCAGTTTTTGAGCTGTGACTCAATAGCGGCTCCTTGCGCGCCAACGGCGGTGTGCGGTCAGGTACGTTGAATGACCTGCCGCTCGGCGCGATCCGGATCGTTTTGTAGCGTGCATTCATTGTCGAAGATCATGGTGGGGCATGAGGCGGCGGAGAATGCCGGCCAATGTGGAAGGCCGCCGTGGTTGGGATTACCGGTGCGCGCAAACTGGATCCACGCATCGCTCACGCGTGCTGCGAGCGCGCGCGGAACCGGGCCGCCGCCGGTCAGATTCTCCGAGCGGTCGGTGTTGTCAAAGCAGAAGGGCAGATCGATGCAGTGGATAGAGCGCGGTCTGCCATCGAGCTCGGGCGTCTTCCACTGGAACCAGTAAAGATAAGAAGGCGTGCCCTGCGCAGCCTTCAATCCTGCCTGGATCACCGCTCCCTGCCGCACCTGCGCAGACATGGCCAGTGAAAAGAGGTCAAAGACCTTCGCGCCAGGATGAGAGGCGCGGAACACCTCGAGGATGCGCCTGGGATCGACGCCGTACATATCCTCCAGCCGGCGGCTCGCTTCGGCCTCGGTCATCGCCTCAAGCTCGGGATGATTGAGAGTGGTCGTGAACTCGTTGAGCGTGGTGCCGATCAGCATGGGAACCTGCGCCGAGATGGCAGGCGCGGCGGGATCGAAGGGATGATGCGGCAGGAATTCGCCATCCACTACCGGACCCCAGCCGAGAGCGTCGGCCACGCGGTTCCAGGCCAGCGGCGTTGGCGGATGGGTCTTGAGCAGCGCCGCATCGCCCGCGGCGATCAGCGTATGCAGGGGAATGCTCTGCAGCTTGTCGACCTGCGACGGGCTGAGGTTGAGCTCGTCGAAGACGGCGCGCGTCAAGATCTCCGAGCGCTCCGGGACCAACGCACGCAGGAACGATCCGCTCTGCACGATGGCGCGATGAAACAGCCCCTGCGCCGCCGGCATCGCCATCAGAGCGCCGACCTTGCCGCCTCCGCCGGACTGGCCGAAGATCGTGACTTTGCTCGCGTCGCCTCCGAAGTTGCCGATGTTGCCGCGCACCCACTCGAGCGCGGCAACAATGTCGAGCATGCCCAGGTTCGCCGAGGCCGCATACGGCTTGCCGAACCGGATGAGGTTAAGGAATCCAAGCGGACCGAGCCGGTGGTTGAGCGAAACGACTACGACGTCCCCGCGCCGGCTCAACCGTTCGCCGTCATAAAAGCGATGCTCCTGGCACGAGCCAGAGACGAAGCCTCCGCCGTGCAACCACACCATGACCGGCCGTTTGCCCGCGCCTTGGATGCTGGGTGTCCAGATATTTAGGCGAAGACAGTCTTCACCGGAATAGCCGTCCTCGTAGTCGAAAAGGAAAGATTCTTCATCTTCGCCCCAGGTTCCGCGCGGAGCCTGCGGACAAACCGGGCCATAGTGCATCGAACTGCGAACGCCGGCCCATGGTTGAGGAGCGCGCGGCGGCGCGAACCGTCCGCTGCCGGCGGTGGTATCGGCGTAAGGAATGCCTTTGAAGGTAAAGATCCCTTCGCGGAGATAGCCGCGGATTCTGCCTGTTACGGTCTCGGCAATCGCGGTCTCATCCGAGGCGATAACCGCAGGCCCGGAGGCGGGCGCGTTGTCTTTCGTCTTCTGCTGCGCGAAGCCACCTTGTGCAGCGCTTCCGCGCGGGGAAACAAGAGCCGTTCCCAAAAGAGCGGCTGCGCCTTGCAGCAGATCGCGGCGCCCAATACCGGGCGCGCGAGAGGGCTCAGAGCCGGGAGAGTTTGCTTGCTCGTTCAACATCTCTTCTCCCTTCTTCAGTTCCGGGATGCACCCGGAAGCAGAATTCGATGTGTTCCGGAATCGTTTTCGCCGCTCAAGAATAAGGCCGACACTTTGTCACTCTCGGCGATGCTGAAAGGGTATGCAACCGACGGCCGGCATGGAGAAACTGCGGATGCAGTCATAACCCACACTCCGGCTCTGGTCAACTCGACGCTGGTTGCTGCATATCCAGCAAGCTGCGTTGGTTCGGGTCAATTTGCGTTCGAGAGGCGGCGAGATCCGTGCTTCCATTTCGAGCCGATTGTAGAACAATCGATTGCTTTCGATCAAACTTGCGTTGACAACGGGCAGCGCGATCCTCTAAAAGTGCCGTTGACTATCCGATTTGGGCAGGCACGCGCCGACTTCCCAGCCGAGTGCGTGCGGAGTGGAGAAACACGATGAGATTACGTCTTTATGTGATAGCGGTTGCGTTCCTTGCGCCGCCGGTTCTTTTCGCGCAACAGACGCCGGCCAGTTCTCCAGAGCCTGCCGTCACCGGCCATATCGATGAACACGGAACGGCCTACATCACGCGCGTCGTACCGGTGCCGGAGACGATCAGCGCCGAAGCCCAGGAATCGCTCGTTCCAAAAGACTCCGGCACGGCGGTCACGGATAAGAACACCGCTAAACACACACGGTCCGATGCGGCTAAACAGACCGCGCTCGAGGTGTATCGCTCCGCCTATCCGGTGGACATCGCTTCCTCCACCATTGCCGGCGTGCCGGTGCACATCGTCACGCCTTTGACGATTCCGCCCGACAAGGCCGACCGCGTGCTCATCAATCTGCACGGCGGAGGCTTCACCGGCGACTCGGGTTCGCTGATCGAGTCGGTTCCGATCGCCAATCTGACACAGACCAAGGTGATAGCTGTTCTGTATCGGCTCGCGCCGGAGCATCCGTTCCCTGCCGCGGTGGACGATACGGTCGCGGTGTACAAGGAATTGCTCAAGACTTACAAGCCGGAGAAGATCGCGATCTACGGATCATCCGCGGGCGCGGTTCTCACGCCCGAAGTCGCCGTCGAGATCAAGCAGCTTGGACTGCCCCTCCCCGGCGCGCTGGGAGTTTTTTCGGGCGGCGGAGACTTTACGAAGACAGGCGACTCACAGTACGTCTACGGCGTGCAAGGCCTCTCCGGTCCGCCTGACACGCGGCCCAAGGGAGTGCAGTGGCTGGCCGTGTATGTGGGCTCGGCCGATCCAAGGAATCCCGTTCTCTCTCCAATCTTCGCTGACCTGCACGGTATGCCGCCCACGCTGTTCATGACCAGCACGCGCGACATGCTGCTGAGCGATACCACGATTCTGCACCGCGCCTTTTTGCTGGCAGGGGTGAATGCGCAGCTTGTGGTCTTCGAAGGACTCAATCACTGCTTCTGGTACAACCCGAACCTGCCGGAGTCACGGGAAGCGGACGAGATTATGGCGCGATTCTTCGATTCTGCGCTGGCCCGTCGATAGGATGGAGGCGGTTTCGGGCAGGGGCGTGCATCGGGGGCGGGTTTCCCAAACTTCTTTGGCCAGGCCCTAGCTTTTCGGGGGCAGTATGCTAAATGCACTTCGATCGCGATGGCGGCTGGAGAGGGAGAAAATAATGATGCACTGGAAGACGGCTCGTTGTCTGGTCCTCTTAGCATTGCCGCTGACGGCGGGGACGGTTTCAGCGCAATCGGGATCGCTCACGGCATCCAAGGACCTGAAGATTGTGATGGTCGATGTGGAGGGAGGTGCGGCGATCCTCTTTGTGACGCCGGAGCACAAATCTCTCCTGATCGATACCGGCTGGGCTCCAGGGATCGGTGGTCCGCGCCCCGCTCCTGGCGAGCCGACACAGCCACCGCCGCCCTCGAGCGCAGACCGCATCGCCGCAGCCGCCGCATTGCTGGGCGTGACGAAGATCGACTTCCTGCTCATGACCCACTATCACGCCGATCACTTAGGCGGCCTGCAGGCGCTACTCGCAAAATTGCCGGTGGATACCTTTATCGATCATGGTCCTAACCGCGAGCAGCCTGCGGCGAATGCGAATCCCCGCCAGCTCTCTTTTGCTCCCGCAACACTGTATCCGAATTGGGTGGCAGCGTATCAAGGCCATCGGCATATTTCGGCACAGGTGGGGCTAAAACTCGATATCGGCTCCATGCACCTCGAGTTTGTTACGAGCGACGGCGCCGTTCTGGCGTCACTGCTCCATGGAGGTGGCGAGAATAATCCGTTCTGCATCGGCGTGCAGCCCATGTCCCGCGACGGTGGAGAGGAGAACGCCCGCTCGCTGGGGATAGTGATCACCTTCGGCAAGACGCGCATTCTCGATCTCGGCGACCTGACCTGGAACAAAGAGACGGAGCTACTGTGCCCGGCCAATAAAGTGGGGAAGGTGGATGTCTACTTCGTCACCGGGCATGGGATGGACCTGTCGAGCAGTCCGCCAACAGAGGCCCTCGATCCCCTGGTAGCGCTGATGCAGAACGGCCCGATGAAGGGCAGCGATGCCGCGGTGATCAATACCGTCGACAGCTATCCCGATCTCCAGGGATTCTGGCGCGAACACTACTCGGTCCGATATCCCGATCTGAACGGCGATCCGAACTATATCGCCAACCTGAATCAACAGCCGGACCAGGGTTACTCCATCTCGGTCGACATCACGCCGAAGGGGACGATTACGGTCACCAACGATCGCAACCAATTCAGCAAGGTATATCACGCCCGTGGACGGTAGCGCCGACGCCGGGCAGCGGGACCGGACCCGGTGCAATCCCTTTTTCCCCTTGGATTGCACAGCCATGTATCATGTGGCTGCTATGTGGGGAAGACTTCTTTTATTCGCAACGTTGGCTATTCCAGTATTCGCCGCGCCCGCTGGTCAAGCGCCCGCCGGCACGCCTTCGCAAAGCGCAGACGACCATCTTAACCTCGCGAAGCGCTATCTATCCGAGCAGAAAACTGACCTGGCGATCGCCGAGCTGAAGCAGGTGGTCGCCCTCGATCCTGCCGATGTCGAAGCGGAAGGCAATCTGGGAGTGCTGCTCTACTTTCGAGGCGACTACGCGGGCGCGGTCCTCAATCTTCGGGCAGCCCTGAAGGCCCAACCCGATCTCTGGAAGATCCGGGCGCTTCTCGGAATGGCAGAGGAGCGCGAAGGCGACCTTCAGGCGAGCCGCGACGATCTCGAGAAGGCCTTTCCCCACCTGGCCGATGCGAAGGTGCAGCTCGACGCCGGGGAGGTCCTGATTGATCTCTACTCGAATGGCGGCGACCTCGAGAAGGCCTCGGGCATCGCCTCCACGTTGCTGGCCGCGTGGCCCACAGACGCTTCGCTGCTCTATCTCTCGTATCGCATCCATTCCGACATGGCGAATCGGGCCTTCCTGACGATGGCCATCGCCGATCCCGGCAGCGCCGAGCTGCATCAGGCGATGGCCCGACAACTGGCGGAGCAGGGAGAGACCGACCCGGCGATCGCCGCCTACCACGAGGCTCTCAGCATCAATCCGCGGCTTCCTGGGGCGCATACCGAACTCGGCGACCTCTTCTACCATTCGCAGGACGAAAAGTTGCAGGCCGCTGCTGCGAGCGAGTTTCAGGCGGCCTTGAACGTGAATCCGAGAGATGAGAAGGCGGAGCTCGCATTGGGTGTTCTCGCGGCGCGGGGCGGTGATCTGAAGACCGCTTATACGGATGACTCGCGCGCCCTGCAGCTGGAGCCGAACGACAGCGATGCCTGCACCGAGTTAGCCAAGGCTCTCATCCAGATGGACCGCAAGGACGAGGCCCGGCAGTTGCTGGAACGCGCCGTGCAGATCGATCCCTCGAATTATGTGGCCCACTTCCGTCTCGGCACGTTGTACCGGCAGCAGGGCAAGACAGACGAGGCGAAACAGCAGGTGGAGCTCTATCTCCGCTACAAGCAGATGCACGAGAAAGTCGAGAAGATCATCCACGACATGCGCGTGGCCGCCGCTCAAGATACTACAGATATCGAGACCGGCTCCAAGCAATGAGCAAGTTGGCGGGCCGTACAAGGTGCAGGCGGCCGCGCCCCGAGACTCCGACGATTCTTCATTTTGTCGTTCGAACAGTTGCGCAACACTCCGGTGCGGCTATGCCTTGCCGGAGAATTAGCATTGACGGCTCCGTGGCAAGGACACTTACGCTGCCCGAAAGCTCGCAACGGGATTTCGATCTGCGGCTGTGGTTTTCCTGTACAGATCCTCGATGCCCCATCATGGCGCAGCGACCATTCAGCTTTTTGCTGGACCTGTGGATTCACGAACGACCAGCTTGGGTTCTACAACGATCTCGTCACGTGGCTGAATGGTGTTGTGAATACGATTCAGCAAACTCTGTGTGGCGATCCGTCCAATCTCTTCAAGTGGCTGATGGATCGTAGTCAATCGCGGCATAGTGAAGGCCGCCGCTCTAATGTCGTCAAAGCCGATGACTGAAACGTCTTCCGGCACACGCAAGTTGAAATCCTTCAACGTACGGATCGCCCCGATCGCCGCAATATCGTTGAAAGCGATGATCGCTGTAAAGGGCTGATTGGCCGATAACAGCCTCTGCACCACGGAAAAGCCCAGTTCCGGCGATGTCATGTCACGGTCAAGTTTCACCACTAGCTCGGGTTTGATCTCAATGCCCATTCGCTTCGCCACGGCAACCAGGGTGTTCCAGCGCTCATCGGAGTCGCTGCTGAAAGGCTGCCCATGCATGAAGGCGATCTTGCGGTGCCCTAGACCGTAGAGATGGCCCAACGCAAGCTCCGCGGCCCGTGCGTGGTCGAGCACGACATTGGTCACGCCGTCAATATGCCGGTGGCCCGCAACAGCTACCACTGGAATCGAAATGGGATGCTCGAGATGAGTGTCGACGGCAATGATGCCCTGCGCGCCGCGCGAAACCAGCATCCGGGTATATTCCTCAATCAGATTCGGCTTGTGCCGGTGATGAGCCGTGAAATAGAAGTACCCCGCCTGGATCAACTGATCCCCGATCCCGCTCATCACCTGTGTGTGATATCCCTCGCCCAACTCCGGAACCAAAATGCCAATCGTCAAGGTTCTCCGGCTCCGCAACGAGCGCGCAAGCAGATTCGGCTGATAGTTCATCGCCTTGGCGGCTGCCTTGATGCGATCACGCGTGGCCTGGGGAATCGATCGTCCAGGCACATCATTCATGACCACTGAGACTGTCGCTGGATTCAGACCGAGATACTCAGCCACCTGCTTCAGGCTGGCTGTCTGTTGGACCCGCGGCTTTGCACTGTCCTCCGATTTCTTGCCGCCTGCGGAATTCTCCATATCGTCGCTCAAATCTCTCTTCAGTTGATTATATCGCCAGCTTTGCAAGGATCTGAACCTTACAGCAGCCTAATCTCTGCGCCTTATCGGCGCCACAATAGCGAAAAGACAATCGTTTCTCTTAGGATTATAAGTGAAAATCGCCGATGCAGGAAAGTATTCGATTCGCGCAGAGAAGCTGCTGCTGTGCTGGGATCGGCGCATAATCGCCTCCGGATCTACCAGAGCGCGAGTGGAACGACTTCTGCCTCTGCCGGAGCGAGAGACAACAGAACCGCCACGCGGATTTCAGGCGCGGCGTCGTGCGTGGTCACGATCAACTGACGGAAGCCGGGATTCGGCTGGTCCGATGGACCGGCTACAGTTGGCGCCACCTGAAAGACTGCGTTTGCCGGCGTAAGAATCCGCGCCTGCAGGATTCTACCTTCTTTGGAGAGAATGGCTGTGTTGCCCTGAAGGGCGATTCCTGCGTCGGTGGTGAGCTGCCAACGGAGCTCGTGCTGCTTTGCTTCCGGCAGCCAAGCCACTTCGTCCTGAACGAGTACGCCTACCTCAAGGGTCAAGCAGATGCCACGACGCACTGCACTGGCATCGTCGGAGTACGCCGGCCCGAGATCGAGAACGACCGACTGCGACTGTCCCTCAAAGCTCGTCTGCGCAATCGCGGTCTGGCTCAGGGGATTCTGCAGATGGCCGTTCAACACCAGCGTGCTGTGCGAGCGGTTGTTGAGCCGGTAGTACTTCCAGCGGCCTCCTTCGCGTTCGGAATCCCAGTAGCCCGGGAGATCGTAATCGTCTGGACCGAGATCGCTAGACCAGCGCACGCCGGCCGCATCGAGAACGAAGACGCCGAGATCGAGATGCGCGTGATCGGTTTGTCCGGAGCCTGCCTTGGTCGCCACGAAGAACGCCTGCGGATCATTCCATGCGGTTCGCATGCACGCGATCTCTGCGCGTTTAAAGGCGACGCCACGCGGAACTTCGAAGCGTTGCACTGGCTGCTCCTGATACCAGACGAGATCGAAGGCGTGAATGCGATTGGGATGCTCCTGGAGCCTGCGATGATTTTCTGTGACGCACTCGGGTAGCCGATAGCGCTGACCGAGCCAGAAGAGAGAAGCCTGCGGCAGAGCGGTCACGTCTGCATCGGCAAAGTTAAAGTAGAGCCGGCTGGACCCGAGGCAATGCAGGAGAAAGAGACCTGCCCGGTCGAGGCCGGGGCACTCTGCCAATCCGAAGTTGTGGCCGAGCGCGGTCTGCAGGGCGTCGATGGTCAAAGCACTGGACCAGGCGCTGTACTCCCAGTAGTGCGGACCGCCTTCCCACGCGCCATCGGGCGCGAAGCCATCGAGAGCGATCGGGATGTTTTTGACGGCATGCGCGAGGATGCGCGAGGCCAACTCCGGCTGCGCATCTGCGACAGCGATCGCCCCGATGGCCTGCCCGCCATTGCAAACGAGATTCCAGTTGTGCGTGACGCGCACCCACCACTCAGGCTTCTCCTGCGCTTCGAGGCCCGGGACGAGGCCTTTCTCCACGAGAGTTTCCTGCAAAGCGCCGTGCTCGGATTCCGAGAGCGCGTCATGCAGCCAGTCGAGGCCGATGGCGAAAGCGGTGCACAACTCGGCGGTGTCGAGAAAGTGGCTTGGATTCCAGTGGGGGTATTCTCGGACGGCGAAGAGTTCCTGCTTGGCGCGCTCTGCATACTTGGGACGCTGGATCAGTCGATAGGCCAGAGCGAGACTGGCTACGCGCGCGAAGACCTGCTGCGCGCGCTCAAGCATGCGCGGTCCGACGATGCGAAATTCAGTGGTGGGCTCTTTGAGCAGAGCATCGGCTTGACGAAGAAGGCGCTCCTTCAGAGTCTCGAGCACAGCATCAGTCTGCCGGCCGGACTGCAACCTAAAGAGTCGAACCGGGGGCAAGAAACAGCCGCGGGTGCGCCGCCAGCCGCTGCGGCAGCAAAGCGGGACTATGCACGCGTATTGGCCTGCGCAGCCAGAAGCTTGTCGATCGCGAGGAGCTCGCCGGTCGAGAAAGCAAGGTTCTTCAGCGCACTGACGTTCTGTTCCAGCTGCTCGAGGCGGCTTGCGCCGATGATGACGCTGGTCATGACCGGATTGCGAAGCGCCCAGGCCACGGCCATCTGCGCCAAGGTCTGGCCGCGCTGCTTCGCGATCTCCTCGAGACTGCGGATCTTCTCGAGCACCTGGGGCGTGATCTGCTCGGGCTTGAGGAAGACCGACCGCGCAGCGCGAGAGTCCGCGGGAAGACCCTTGAGATAACGATCCGTGAGCAGCCCTTGCGCGAGCGGACTGAAGGCGATGCAGCCGACCTGCTCCTGATTCAACACGTCGAACAGGCCCTCCTCCGGCGTGCGATTGAACATGGAGTACTGGACCTGATGAATCAGGCACGGTGTGCCGAGCTTGCGCAGGATTTCGATTGCGCTTTTGGTTTGCGCGGGATCGTAGTTGGAGATACCGGCGTAGAGCGCCTTGCCGGAGCGCACCGCCCGATCGAGAGCCGACATGGTCTCTTCGAGAGGCGTGTTGGGGTCAGGGCGATGCGAATAGAAGAGGTCGACGTAGTCGAGGTTCATGCGGCGCAGACTTTGATCGAGGCTAGCCAGCAGATACTTGCGGGAACCCCATTCCCCATAGGGTCCGGGCCACATGTCGTAGCCGGCCTTGGTGGAGATGATGAGCTCGTCGCGATAGACGCCCAGATCGGAGGCCAGGACCTGACCAAAGGTGGACTCGGCCGATCCCGGAGGCGGCCCGTAGTTGTTGGCCAGATCAAAGTGCGTAATGCCGAGATCGAAGGCGCGCAGAATGATGGCACGACTGTTGGTGAACCTGTCCACGCCGCCAAAGTTGTGCCAGAGACCGAGAGAAAGAGGGGGCAACCGAATCCCACTCCTTCCGCACCGGCGATAGGACATCGAACTGTAGCGATCTTCCCGTGCAAGATACATAGCGGTTTCTCCCGGCCCTAGGCTACACTGCGAAGACCCTGTCGCGCAGCTCGACGAGGAACTGCAGCGTTTTGGCCGATTCCGACCGGTAGTCGAACGGTCCTGGAACCGTGCTGATCCAGGGATGCGCGGAGGAAACCGTGCGCTGATAGCCGACTTTCTTCAACACACGGAAGATGTGCAGGATCTTCTCTGTGCTGTTGCCGTAGTTGGGTTGATAGGTGTCTCCCTGGATCTGCACGTGCACGCAGTAGGAGGGATCGATGGGGATATCCTCGAAGGGCTCATCGATCGCGACGAAGTAGTTTAGGTCGGCCATGACCCGGATGTTGGACAGGCCCAGCTGTTTGGCAAAGGCCAGACCGTCCGAGTACTTGGGAAAGACCGTGCGCGGATTGGCGGTGGGCTCGAGAGCAATGACGATGCCATGCTGTCGCGCATACTTGTTTATCATGCCGCAGTACTCGACGGCCTGATCGGTCGCCTTCGTCTTCGAGTAACCGTCGGGCACGGCAAAAAAGTTGCCCCAGATGCCTGCAACCATGCCCGTACCCAGCTCAGCGAGGCGGCGACAGTGCTGCTCCGCCTGCCGCTCCAGCTCCGCAAAAGGCGTTGGATCGTTGCCCGTGATGCGCTCGTCTTTGAGCCAGTGGCTTGCCGCAGTGAAAGGCGGCAGATGCCAGCTCTTGATCTTATCGCGCATTTTGCGCCACACATTTTCGCCGTCATAGGGAAGGACAAGCTCGGTGATGGGCACCTCGGCCGCTTCCCATCCGGGAGCCAGCTCGAGAGGAGGTTTCTCGGCGATGTTGTCGATATTCAGTCCCAGCTTGAATTGCGTCATCGCATCTCTCCCGGGCTACTCGCTGTACACTTCATCGCGCAGGCGACGCAGATAGGCGAGGGTCTTGGCGGTCTCGTCCGTCAGGTTGAACTCTCCAGGCAAGGTGCTGACCCACGGGCAAGCGCTCGATACGCCGCCGCGATAGTCGATCTCGCGCAGAACGCGGAAGAAGGCCTTGTGGGTCTTTTCAAGATCGCCTACGCCGGGCTGTCCGTGATCGCCGGCGATGTGGCAGTGGAGGCAGCGCTCGGGAGCCAGCTTGATGTCATCGAAGGGCTGACCGAGCTTGAGGAAATAGTTCATGTCGGCCATAATCTGCACGTGAGGATGGTCGACGCGCTTCACGAACTCGAGGCCTTCCTTGTAAGTGGGCCAAAGCGTGTCGAGATCGGCCATGGGCTCGAGCATGATGTCGATGCCGAGGGGACCAGCGATGTCGCCCATCAGATTGGCGTAGCGGATGGCCTGATCCATCTGCCGGGTCAGGGAGTAGCCTTCCACCCTGGGGAACCATAGACCGTAGACTCCTGCGCTGGTGACGCCTATCTCGGCGAGGCGCTTGAGAGCGCGGCGGCTCCAGAACTCGAGCAGCTCCCAGTCTGCGTGCGGGGTGGTACAGGGTTTGTTCAGCCAGTGGCTGGCGACCTTGATCGGCGAAATACCTAACGCAGCCAGTTCCTTCTTGCGGTTCTCCCAGTCCTCATGCGTGATGTAGGGGGATACCAGCACTTCGGTGGGAATCTCGAACATTTCAAAGCCGGGTGCAATCTTCGCGGGTTGCATGTTCGGTCCATCGCCGAACAGGATCGATAGCTTGAACATACCGTTTCCTTTCACTCAGCCGTTTCCTTCTTGCCTGCGCATCCATCATGTGGTTGATCAGAGATGCGGGCCGCAATCTGTCCGGGCACAGCCCGCACAGGCCTCGCACCTTTGCGGACCAACCTCACTTTGCTCATCGCCAGAGAGCCGTCACCATTGAGTCATCGGGTACCAGGATCTCGGCCAACAGTTCGGCATCCACCTTTACGGGCACCACGCGCTCTTTTCCAGGGTTGGTGAGGATCAGGACATGTGTGCCGTCGGGGTTTCGGAAGGCGACATGGGCAATGTCCTCCGGTCCGCCCATGGAGCGGATTCGCACGGCGTCGCGATGCACCGCCGTGGAGAAGTGCTTGAGAGCCCAGTATTGCCCGCTGGGGCTGATCTCGTGCGTGACAGAGTTGATGGTGACGAGGCCGGCACAGGCGAAGGGCCCGATATTCGGGCACCCCTTTTCATCCAAAGCCAGGTTCCAGGCGATGATGCATCGGGCCCAATTATTCAGAATCGCGGTAAAGCGGGAACCCCAGAGGGCCCAATTCGTTGCAAGAGCCGGGTCCTTGAGATCTTCGGGGCCCCCTTCGGTCGAGTACATGTGCTTTTCCGGATATGCTCGCTGGACAACAGTCATCGCTGACGGATCCCCGCTATAGCCGTGCCACGCGACACCATCCACCATCTTGCACACTGCGGGCTCCGACAACTGGGACAACACGCGACCCCAGAGATCGTAGTTGTGGTCCAGAATCCAAATCTTGGGCGGGGTTTGACGTTTGGCCATCTTCGGCCCCAGGTGCTCAGCAACGAAAAGGGACTCGGTGCCCTGAGGCCAGATGCAGGCGGGCATCAGGCCTTCCTGGTCGGTATCGACCTCGTTCTGCACCGAGACGGCGCCCACGTCGATGCCCATCTCTGCGTAGGAATCGAGGAACTTGCCAAAATACTCCGCGTAGGCGGCAAGGTACTGACGGCGCATTGAGCCGCCGAACATGCTGCCGCCGGCCTTCATCCAACCGGGCGGGCTCCACGGCGAAGCCAGAAGGAATAGCTCGGGGCTTAACTTCTTGGCTTCGCGGATGATCGGCACGATGTAGGCGCGGTCGTGCTCGATACAGAAGCTTTTCAGCTCCGGATCGGGGCCGTTATCGGCGTAGCTGTAGGCCTTTGTGGCGTAGTCACTGGAACCAATACAGATGCGGCAACAATTCAGGCCCAGCCCGGAACGGCTGAAGACACTGGTCAGAAACTCCTTTTTCTTCTCCGCTTCGAGCTTGTCGATCAGAAAGCAAGCCGCGTCGGTCAAGGCGGCGCCGAAGCCGAGGATGCTTTGATACGTTTCACCTGAATCGATGACGATCGCGTCGGAGAGCTTGCCGCCTTGAGGGCCCATTTCGACATCTTCAAGGACTGCAAGCCGCTTGTCGTCGTGCGTGACAATGCATCGGATAATTCCCAGCGAGGCTGGCGCCGCCGTGTGCTGCAAGGTGAGTTCACCTCATAAACAATCGATTGTTTAAAAGCTATTCGATTCTAGGCACAACTCTTCATGAGAGTCAAGGCCAAAACCGGAGCCATGCCGCCTGCGGCTGGAAGCCCTTGCCATCCACAGTTCAAACGATGCGGATCGGGGCGATGCGCCCGGGCACAGCCGGCAAGCTCCAGTTGCCGCCGCGTACTGCTTCTCTTCAGGTGCCTTGCAACTGCAGATCGAAGTGGCACGCGACCGTGTGTCCCGGGGCGATGGTGCGCAAAGCCGGTTCCTGGTGCGCGCAGATTTCCTGGCGATATGGGCAGCGCGTGTAGTAGGGACAGCCGGCAGCGTTTGTGTCCTGGTCGTGCGCGTAGTCTCCTGCGCGGCCACAATGAGCGTTCCGTCCAGGTGGAACCGCCCCCCCCGGACTCTCCGCCTGGTCATAGAGCGTACCGCCGTACCTACCGATCTGGGCTACATTCTGCACAAACGGGACCGCCGGCAGCCGCTTTTCCACCGGAGGCAGCTTCCCTGCGGCAACCCGCGCCGCCAGCATTGGCGCCTCCCGATATTTCCCGCCTGGCGGCACGTGCGCCGTCGGCCGTCCGGATGCAGCTTCACCGGCGTCGCCCTTCAAAATCGACATCGTCACCAGCGAAGCCGCGCTCGCGCACCGCAGGAATGTGCGCCGGCTGACTCTACTTTCCATCGCCTCGCCATTCGAAGGTGACCGTAGTATTGGTCGGCAAGGTGTCGTAGAGCGCACCCCCATGCCATACGATCTTGAACTTCTGCGGCTGCGCGGTGTCGTTGTAGGCCATCAGCACAAGCGTGCCGTCGGGATTCTCAAAGGCGACGTTCAGGATCTTGGGATTATCATCCGATTGAATACGCACGGCGCCGTTCGTCACGAACTTCGTGTATTGCCCGAGCGTGTAGTATTCGGTGGTGTATTCCACCTTCCCTACCTCCGAATCGTTCGTGTGCACCAGCACAAGACCAGTGCAGGTATCGCATCCGCCGCGATGGGGCCCGAAGTTTTCGTCGGTTGCGACCGGCCATTTGACGAACGACTTGCCCCAGTTGCGAAATACGTTGACCATGTCGCGCATGTCCTGCTTCTGCTGCTTGCTGCCCACGCCGAATCCCGAGCGCTCCGTGAAAAACATATCCACGCCATAGCGGTCATGGAGCTCCGATTGGATCGCGACGCGACCGCCGTAGCCGTGCCAGGCCACGCCGCCGACGTAGGGCGAGTTGCGGATCGACGCGTCTGCTAACAGCGGCATCACCAGATTAGCGTTACCCCAGTTGTAGTCCAGCAGCAGAATCTTCGTCGTCAGGTGATTCTTCTCGAAGGCGGGAAACCAATGGTCCCTGAGCATCGTTGCCATTTCCGCCGGAGTTACCGTTAGCAGCGACGGGTAATTGATCGAATCGCAACAGGTAGGCTCGTTGTTGAGGCTGACGTAATTCACGTGCAGTCCATGCGCCTCATAGGCCTGGATCGTCTTCACGAAGTAGTTGGCGTGGTGGGCGTAGTACTGTGGCAGCACGTCGCCGGCCACCAGCGAGCCGCTCGACTTCATCCACGCCGGCGGGCTCCACGCGTTGATCATTAGCGTCAGCCTCGGATTCAGCTTGCGGGCGGTCTGGGTAATAGGAATGATGTCGGCCAGGTCGTGATCAAGGCTGAAGTGAGGAAGGCTTGAATCGGCTCGATCCGTCTCGTCGTCATCGAGCGTGTACCAACCTCTGGTCAGGTCACTGGAGCCGATCGGATTGCGCAAGAAGCTGACGCCGATGCCTGCGACCGGATCGAAGAGACGCTTCATGACTTCGTCTCTCTGCACGGGGGACAGCTTCTCATTGATCAGCCAGGCGGCACCGTCAGTGAACGCAGCGCCGCCTCCCTCCATCCGCTGATAGGTCACCTTTTCATCGACATGGATGGCGGGAACGGAGTCTTCTGTATTGCTGCCAAAGACAAGATTGGGTTGCTCTTCGAGACCTACGACGATCCCGTGCTCATCGGTTGTTGTGATCCAGGATTGGACCGACCCCTGTTGCGCTTGGAGAATGCCTCTGGACAAGAAGATGACTGCGGCCCATGCTAACGGCGATACTGACGTGCGCATCGGATTTCACCTCACATTTTGAATCGAATTTCACTGACACGGACTACTCGATTTGCTGGAACGCCGCTCTCGCAGATTCGGCCCCGTCCGGCTATCGGATCGTTGTTGTGCGCGATTTTAAAAACCCGGACGTTAACTCACACATTCTGTAGACAATCGGTTGTTCAAAAATCGGCTCGATTATATGCCCAGTTCTCAAGAAGCGTCAATCGGAATCCGAGGCCCCGCGCCTGATCGATGAGGTATGCAAGAGCACCGCCCCGAGCGCCACGCCCATTCCGCTAGAAAGCTGCGCGGTGCCGCTGAGAAACCCGTTGGCGCAACTCATTCTGTCCCGCGGCACATCCAGACAGGCGAGCGTGCCGATGGCGGTGGACTGCAGGGAGCGCAGCGCGCAGTGGATGGCGAGCATGGCGACGACGATGTACTGTGGGGTCTGCGGCGTAATTCCGGCCAGTATCACGATCGAGATCGGCGACTGTTTATGAATTCTCAATCGAATTGGGCCCGGCAGGGTGTTGGTGGCGTTGGTCACTATGGCAAATCTTCGTACATCCTGAGGAAGGAGGAGACCTTTGAAAGCCGTAGCAGTGTTTCCGCAAGAGCGGTCAGTCAGATTAATTGATGTTGCTGAGCCGCATATTGAAACGGATCTTCAGGTTAAACTTCGTATCCTGGAAGTCGGCATTTGCGGCACCGATCGTGAAATATGCCGTTTCGTCTACGGTGTTCCGCCGTCCGGACTGGACTATTTAATTCTTGGCCACGAATGTCTCGCACAAGTTGTTGAGACTGGATCTGCAGTTGTGGATTTATCTGCCGGCGACCTCGTCGCTTGCAGAGTTAGACTCCCCTGCCATCACACCGAGTGCGCCGCATGTCGAAGCGGCAATCAGGACTTTTGTTCGACCGGAGATCATATAGAACACGGCATCAAAGGCCTGCACGGCTTCATGACGGAGTATGTAATCGAGGAGCGCCGTTACATTCACGTGGTCCCGCAGCATCTTCGCGCGGTCGGTGTCCTTGTTGAGCCGCTCACAATCGCAGAAAAGGCGATGTTGGCCGTTCGCAGCATCCAGTCCAGATTGCCCTGGAAGAAGAGCAACACCACCGCGCTCGTCCTTGGCGCTGGTCCTGTGGGGCTTCTTGGTGCAATGAAGCTGGTTTCTGAGGGCTACAAAACGTATGTGTACTCTCTCGGGTCGACGAGCGGAGAGCCAGCTCGTATCGCGCACGCAATCGGAGCGACTTTCATATCCGCCGACGATACGCCGGTAGAAGTTGCCGCAGCAATGCCAGGGTCGATTGATCTGGTTTACGAGGCGGTAGGCGCTGCACAGGTCTCACTGGACGTACTTTATCGTCTCGCCCCAAATGGGATTTACATCTTCACTGGTGTACCCCGCGATCGAGATCTCCACGCCATTGACCCGCATCGAGTCATCAGTAACCTCGTTTGGCGAAACCAGGCAGTAGTTGGAGTGGTAAATGCGGGAGCAGAGGCGTTCACCCTGGCTGTCAATGACTTGTCGTCATTTTACGCAATATGGCCGGATTCCGTTCGCAGCCTTATCACTCATCGATTCCCGATCGAGCATTTCGCTCAAGCTCTTCAATCGCATCCCGGTTCCATCAAAAAAGTCGTTATGATCACCGAATCTCGACCTGCCGAGAAATGACCGGAGCTGCTATTAACCGGTGCCGGTGTGTCTTGCACGGATTTGAAACTGAGATCATTTCCCCCGATTCAGTTCAATGAAGGAGATTTTCGATGTCATGCACTTTGCCGCCACTTTCAACTACGCGCGAGACGTGCTCTGAAACACCTCCGCGTTCATTTGTTCAGGTGGCTGAAACGAGCCATCCTGCAGGAATGGTTCATTTCCGACCTAACAGAATACTCTTCCTTAGACTTCAAGATCGGCTTTCGCGGTATGGGGCGGCGCAAGAATGGGCGTGCTATCTTAAGTCCCAAAAGCAGGTCTTGGGGATCGGACTCGTAATGACGGACTGCATGTGGGCTGCCCGGTATTTGTACCAGCGCGAGAGTTAGTGTAGCGCAGCTTTGAAGGGCCCAGTCTTTTTGCACCAACCGGAATGTTAGTCTTCGACTGGTTTAGGTTGCAGTCAATTCGCGGCTAGCCGCGAATTGACTGGCGAATTCGCTTGGCGTCCTCTCTCCGAGAGATCGGTGCGGACGGCTTGAGGAATGGCGTGTACGTAGGTGTCAGCCATGATCTGGTAGTTGGCATTACGGAGTGATTCTTGAACAAGTTTGATGTCTTCCCCTTTGCCTCTGAGCTGGGAGCCATAGGTGTACGGGAAGACACACCAAGAGACGCGCTCCTCAACCTTGGCATCCTTGGACTTCTACGCCCATTCTTGAACTTGCACTTTACTCCGATGCCGCGTCAGGTCATTCGTCCGCAAAGACGGGAGTGAACTTGTGTGGCAGCGGTCGGGTCGATCAGCCCACTAACACGCCGAATCAACAAGTACGCCAAATCTTTCCGCGGCAAATGGCGGGTCTGGATTTGACCGAGTAGAGTTCTGCAGGTCGTCGTGAGAGGATAGGCGCGCATGAGGGCGCTATTGCAGTCTCTTCCTCGCGCCCCGACTGCTTTCATGACGAGCAAAACCTGCTGCGTGGATCTCCATTTCGATACGCAGCGAACCCCGCCGAACAAACTGGCCTGCGAAAACAAAGGTATCCGATTCGCGCTTGACATTTCAGGAAAGCTCTGCTTTCATCTTGGACAGCTAAGAGCGCAGTATGTTTTGTCTCCTTTTAACAAACGGTTGCCTTAGCAGTTGTGGAGAATGCCTGCGCGTGAGTGAATGGCTTTCGAACCGCCAAATTCAAGGAGGAATCATGTATCCGAAGTGTCATTTTCTTTGTTTATTGTCCGCGGCCCTCATCCTCCTTACGATCCCTTCGGGAGCACAGAATAATCAGGATGGGCGGTCCTGGTTGACGACGGTCGACCGGGCGGCGTTGTTCGCGCAGCAACCGGAGCCGCTGCATTTTTCAGAGGCAAAGAGCGATGCGCCTGCGATCGTTGTCAATGACATGGAACAATACCAGCCAATCGAGGGGCTGGGATTCGCGCTGACTGGCGGGAGCGCGCAATTGCTGATGCAGATGACCCCGGAGCGAAGAGCAACACTGTTGAAGCGGCTGTTTACGACAGATGGAGACGGAATTGGCGTGAGCTATCTGAGAGTGAGCATCGGCGCCTCGGATATGAATGACCACGTGTATTCCTACGACGATGTGCCGCCGGGCGATTCGGACCCGAATTTGACAAAGTTCAGCCTGGCCCCGGATAAGACAACGGTGATCCCGATCCTCAAGGAGATTCTGGAGATCGATCCGCATGTCAAGATTCTGGGTTCGCCGTGGTCCGCGCCGGCGTGGATGAAGACAAATGACAAGGTCAAGGGCGGTTATCTCAAGCCGGAGTACTACGGAGCCTATGCGCAGTACCTGGTGAAATACATCGAAGGAATGAAGGCCGAGGGCATTCCCATTACCGCAATCACGGTGGAGAACGAGCCGCTCAATCCGAAAAACACGCCCAGTATGGTGGTGTTTGCCCAGGAAGAGGACACGTTGATTGGAAAGTATCTGGGACCGGCGTTTGAAAAGGAAGGGATCACGACGGAGATCCAGATTTACGATCACAATCCAGACGTCACTTCCTATCCTTTGTCGATCCTCGCCGACCCGGTCGCCAGCAAATACGTGGCTGGAACCGCGTTTCATTTGTACGGGGGCGACAGCAGCGCGTTAACATGCGTGCACAACGAATACCCGAACAAGAACCTGTATCTGACGGAGGAGGGGTTGGGCGGCCAGCCAGGTGAAACGACGATTGATATTGCAGAGCCGGTGAGCCGCGTGCTGATCACCGGAACACGAAACTGGGTGCGCAATGTCCTGCTGTGGAACCTGGCGGCGGATCCCCATGCCGGTCCGCACACCAACGACGGCGGATGCCCGGTCTGTTATGGCGCTGTCACGCTCGACGGCGACAACGCGAGTTTCAACGAGGCCTACTACGCGATGGCGCACTTCTCGAAGTTCGTGCGGCCCGGGTCCGTCCGAATTGGGTCGACCCAGCTCGAGCAACTGCAGACAGCCGCATTCCTGACGCCGAAGGGGAAGGTTGTGCTGGTGGTAGCGAATACGGGCAATTTTCCAAAAACATTTCAAATTGCGTACCACAGTGAAAGCACAACCACGACCTTGCACTCAGAGTCAGTGGCAACCTACGTATGGTGAAAACTGGAAAGCAAGACCATGAGCCGGCGTGAAAGCAATACACGCGGTTCAGATCGGTCTTCGAAGTGAAACTGACGGTCGACGCCTTGGCCTCCAGAGTCCCATCGCACACTTTCCCGTGGGCCTTCGAGAAAATTCCAGCACGCCGCGAAATCGGTGCCCAACTCGTTGTAGCCAGGGGCGCCGCCCTCCTGCCCCTCTTTTCGAGCTTTTCCAGCACCGGGCCTAAAGGCGCTGGTAAGTAATTCTTCTGCATAGACCACCGGATTGGGCACACAGCCTTAGTTCGCTTCCCCGAATCCCGCAAATACGTGCCAGAACCTCGCTCCATATTTCGTGCTCGCGCTGTTCCTCCACACCTCCTTACCGGCCTGCGTGTCGAACAGGGACGCGATCAGAAAGCTCCCTAACACCTGCCCATTGGCCGCTGACACCCATAACCTGTCAAGGGTCACCGTAAGCAGCTAGCGGGAACTCTTTGTGCTCGATTCGCCCACATGCGCCTCTTCCGTGCATCCGGGGCCGTTCACGGCATAACCGCGAGCCTCCAGCTCCAGCATCACCAGCGGCCGCACTGCTTCGCCATTCAGCTGCGCTCGCGGGTCCCGCCCCTTGTCGATGGCCGGCATGACGCAGATTGTGTCCACCTGGTTGAATTGGAATCCTGGTGCAATGTACGTTTGTTCCTCGCCCGCTGCGCGGCCCTGAATTCCCCACAGCAAGGCCAGAGTCATGACTGCCGAAACCGTTACAATGCGCATCTTCTCGTCCTCCTGTCTTGTGGCTTATCGTGACGAAGGATTTCAATCTTGGTCTTCCGACGCGCCGCAACTATACTGACTTGGGTCTTGTTGGCCGGAAACGTTCATCGGGTTGGCCTTCTGAGTGACTTCAGCGGCTCACAAAGAAACGAGCAACCACGTTCGAGTCCCCAGGGACCATACTCCGGCGATAAAGGCAAGGGCGGCACTCAGTGGAGTGCTCGGCAAATTCTGTACGAGTTGTGATGAGACAAACTGGTTTGTTTGAAGGGCGTGGAAAATCTGTCCCACTCAGATGGTTAGTTCTCGGCCCGTTTCTGTTTCAGCCGATCGCCGGAACAGTGCCGCCAGAATGAGCTGCTGATTCCGCCGGATGAAATCCGTGCGGACGAAATTTCTGAAGAGGAGCAATCCGAAAAGAAGTAAAGCGGATCAATGAATGACTTTACGGTTCTTCAATCTGAAAGTTGTTTTCGCACTTTCATTTCTGGTGTTTAACGCGATGATTGCTGGCCAGATGGGGACGCCCACGCCACTATCACCTGCGGAGCGCCAAAAAGCCGAGGCGGAAAGAGCCGCGACGGGGCCGGTTCCGAATTACCCGCAGTTAGTCGACATTACAAAGTCGACCGGAATCAGCTTCGACCACAAGTCGAGCCCGGAAGCCAAATACATTGCTGAATCGATGAGCGGAGGAGTCGCACTGATTGATTACGACGGCGATGGTTGGCCGGATATCTATTTCACAAATGCGCAGAGCGTGGATATGGCGCATCACGGTGTGAAGTCACGCAGCGCACTTTTTCACAACAATCATGACGGGACATTCACCGACGTAACCGACAAGGCTGGTGTCGGTTACCCGTGCTGGGCGATGGGCGCGGTCGTGGGTGACTACAATAACGACGGCCGGCCGGACCTGCTAGTAACTTGCCTGAACGGCGTGGTGCTCTATCGAAACAACGGCGACGGTACATTTACAGACGTCACAAAGACAAGCGGACTCGATGCCGACAGCGGATGGGCTACCGGTGCGGCATTCGGAGATTATGACAACGACGGGCACGCCGATCTGTTTGTGTCCCATTACGTGGATTTTCATCTGGACAACTTGCCGGTGTTCGGATCGAGCAAGGCGTGCAAGTATCTCGGGCTCGACGTTCAGTGCGGACCGCGCGGGTTAAAGGGGCTGCCGGATAATCTCTACCACAACAACGGCGATGGAACGTTTACTGATGTTTCAAAGCAGTCTGGCGTGGACGATGCTGAGCGGCGGTACGGGCTGACGTCAATCTGGTCGGACTTTAATAATGACGGGAAGCTCGATCTCTTCGTGACGAACGACGGCGAGTCCAATTATCTGTATCAGGGCGACGGCGCGGGAAAGTTTGAAGATGTCGCGCTGCTGGCGGGCGTGGCGACAAACGAAGACGGCGTTGAACAAGCGAACATGGGTGTCGCGTATGGCGATTACCTGCACACGGGACGCATCTCGCTGGCGATCTCTCACTTCGATATCGAGTACACCGCGCTGTATACCAACGAAGGTGGCATGAACTTTACCGATAACTCCATTGCGTCGTCGATTGCGCGAGGGACGCAGGGTTTCGTGGGTTGGGGTGATGCCTTTGTGGATTTCGCCAACAACGGCTGGCTCGATTTTTTCCAGGTGGGTGGGCATGTATATCCGCAGATAGACACTGCACCAACTGCAACCCGCTTTCTGGAACCAAAGCTTCTCTTTTTGAATCGGCACGACGGCACATTCCAGAACATCAGCCGCCGCGTCGGGCCCGCGCTTCAGATTCCACAAGTGAGCCGCGGACTTGCCGTGGGTGATCTCTTTAATGATGGCCGGATGGAAGCGGTTGTGGAGAATCTAGTCGGTGAGCCGATGATCCTAAGGCCCGAAGGCGGCCCGAAAAACCATTGGGTCAGCTTTCAATTGGTGGGAGTAAAATGCAATCGCCTTGCGCTGAACGCACGAGTGCGAATAACGGCGGGGGACCTGGTTCAGCTCGGCGAGCTGATCAGTGGAGGAGGTTATCTGTCGCAGAACGATCTGCGCCTTCACTTTGGACTGGGCAGTCATGAGATTATCGACCAGGCCGAGGTGTTGTGGCCGGATGGGAAGAAAGAGACCCTGACCCGCCTGGCTGCCGACCGGTTTTACGTGGTGCGCGAGGGGCAGGGAGTGATTTCGAGCAAGCCGCCGGAGCACTCCACGAATCTTCCCTAGCGTCATTGGGTTCTGGCGCTGCGATTGCGGCGAATCTCATCGGGGTGGCGAGAACTGATTGAGAAAGGCAAGGACCATGTTGGACGGAACCTTAGCGACAACGACTGTTCCATCACGACGGACGTTTTCGACCATCGCGTTGAGCGCAGGATTTGCCTTGGCTGGGGCAGGCACGGTGATGCTGGGCGTGCTTTTGCCGACACTCTCGCTGCGGTGGGGATTGCGCGACGATCAGGCTGGCCTACTCCTTTTTCTGCAATTTGTTGGCTCCGGAATGGGCGCGATTGTCACAGGGATGAATCGTATCCGCTCAATGGCGATCGGGTATGGACTGCAGGCAGCAGCGCTCAGTGTGCTGGCGCTGAATGGCGCATGGGTGGCCTATTTAGCATTTTTCTTTTTTGGCCTGGGCCTTGGAATGGCAATGACGTCGACCAGCCTGGTGTTTTCAGATCGCTGGGGCGACGAGCGCGCTGCCAAATTGGAATGGTTGAACTTTGCCTGGTCGGCCGGAGCTACGGCAGGTCCGGTTTGCTATCTGCTGTTCTTGCGTCGGGGCGATACTCGATCGCTGTTCGTGATGATGCTTACACTGTCTCTCGCTATGTTTGCGTGGGTGATTCTGCGGGAACATCAGGAACCGCGCATCATCCCTGCGCGGCGGGCCCGCGCGGTTGGCCGCTCCGCAAGAACACTCTTTTTATTGCTCCTGTTGTTGGCAATGACGACAGTGGGAGTAGAGACAACACTGAGCGGTTGGCTTACGACCTATTCGCATCGTGCGGGGATGGGCAGCTTGGCGGGGGCGGCTTTGGCGACTTCGATCTTCTGCCTGGGAGAGATGCTGAGCCGGCTCACGTTCTCGACGCGATTGCTTGCCAAGTCCGGGCGTTGGGCTGTCCTCCAATGGGGTGTTTGGGGCGTGACGATCTCATCGATCCTGGTGATTGCGGCTCCGCACCCATGGGTGATTCTCGTCGCTGCCGGCGCGGCAGGCGCCTTCATTGGCCCGCTTTATCCGCTGGCACTCTCCTACCTGCTTGAGCTTTCACCTTTGGGGTGGTTTTTCGCGGTCGGAGGCTTGGGTGCCGCTCTATTTCCGTGGATCACGGGGCTGGTTTCGGCACATTATCATTCGCTGAGGTATGGGTTGGTGGTTCCCTGTGCTGCAGGATTGGTAATGATTGGGATCAGCGCACTGATGTACGGCCGTGTTCAGCACGATAACGCAGCAGCAAGCGGATGAATGTTCAATCGCTTAGTCAACCGGATGCAGAGCCACGCGAATCTTCTTCGCGTCAATAAACCGACCGCGAACCTCGGGTCAGGGACCTTCATCAGCTTTTCTTTTGCGGCATCGGCGATCGGATGATCCGGGCCGGCACCGTTACCTGACCCTCGCCAAGATTCGGGCCGTGAACCGAACCACCTATTCCGTCTTCCAGAGCCAACCTGAGCGGGAACGCCGCACCCTCCGCGTTTTTGCACAAGCGGTGTCACCGTCATCAACAAAAAGATTGCAAACAATCGATTGTCGTGCTATATGCTATAAGCGTTAATCACGTATTCCCAAGAAATGGCAAATGCAAAATCGTTTGGGAATCGTGCTTTAACGGCTGAGGAACCCACGTCATTGGGACCGCGAGGTAGCCAAACAGGAAGAGATTTGCTTTTCGGGAAGTCTCGGAATCGACTAGCACGCAGGCGGCGTGGCAAGCTTCAAATCCCTAGAACGAGGAGGGCAATTCGACATGGAATTCAATCGTCGTGAATTCATTACTCTAGCCGGTGCGGCATTATCTGTTCCTGTAGTTTCAAAAGTGTTCGCCGAGGTCTCAGGCGAGGTGAAATGCCTGGTGTACGACGCCGATGGGAATCCGTTTCCGACAGACTCGGTATCTCTGGGGCGCTTTCACCTGTGCGACTCGTTGTTGAGACCGTTCACCGTGGATTTCGAGGCCAGCGCGGGCGAAATTCGCTTCACGCCGCCAACCGAAAGGCCATTCCGGATCTCAGTGCCATTGACGGTGCCAGGTTTTGGCGAAGTCTTCGTTTACGCGGACGACAGCGGCGCGGGATACACCCCCAGTACGTTGGGCAAGGCCAGCCCGCTGGTGTTGAACTATGCCTTTGCGCGGGATCGCATGGCGACTGTGCGCAAGTTGGAAGATGATTGCAAGCAGCTGGGCGTGGTGATCGCTCCAGAGATCCAGCAGCGGATCGATGCCGCACAGGCTGGTTTGACGCGGGCTGATGCAGCGGGAAGCGACCGCACAGCGCAGGTTCGCGCATCTATGGAGTCTTTGCGCGATTCGCTTTGGGCGGCAGAGCTGTTATCCCTTGCGCGTGCCAGGACAATCATTGAGCGCAATACGGTGCGTACCGGATTCCTCTTCGGCTGCAATGGCTTCGGTCTTGCCGAAGGCTATCCTGAAACGTTCAATCAATTCGCGGCGCTGTTCAACTACACGACGATCCCCATTTATGAAGCATGGGTGGAGAAGGAAAAAGGACATCCCGACTATTCATTTTTTGAAGCGGCCCTCAATACGCTCGTCGGCTCGACGATTCTTCCCAAAGGCCACCCGTGCATATGGCTCGAGCCGGAAAACACACCGAAATGGCTGCAAAACCTGAGCTACGACGAGACAAAGAAGTATTGTCTCGAGCATGTGCACCAGGCCATCAGCCGGTATCGTCATCGTGTCCACATCTGGGACATCGTGAACGAGGCGCACGTGCAACCGGAAGTCGACCGCGGGATGAACGGCTTCACTCGCGAGCAGAACGTCGAGATGACCGTCGCGGCATTGCGTACCGCGCACGAAGCTGATCCTACGTGCTATCGCGTCATCAACCTTACCGGCACCTGGGCCGATTACTACATGGGCGTGCACCCCTACGGCAACTGGCAGCGGCGCCCCGGTCGCTGGCAGCAGAGCCCGTACGACTACCTGACGATGTTGCATGACGCGGGAGCCGAGTATGAGGCAATCGGCTTGCAGTTCTATCACTCCGGACGCGACTTCGTGGAGTTTGAGCGCGACATCGAGAGCTTCAATCATTTCGGGAAAGACATCCATATTACCGAGATGGGCTTCCCGTGTTCGATTGCTCCGTTCCCGGGCCAGGAACAGTATGCATTTTGGGGCGGCGGAATTGGCGGAGAGAAGATGACGTGGCACAACGAGTTCACCGAAACGGTGCAGGCCGATTGGGTTGAATATGCCTACACCATCTGCTACAGCAAGCCGTGGATGAAGGCCATCTCCTATTGGGACTTCAATGGCGCAGGCAACGACGCCTATGTCCAGGTGGATGGCAAGCCCAGGGAAAGCTACTATCGCCTGCAGAATCTTCTGAAGAAATGGCGAAACCAAGCCTGAGTAGACTTTGGGCTGCATATTCTGAACTTGTTTAGGCGCTTTTGGCTGGATCTCACCGTGAACCGGCGTGCGAGATAAGAGAAAGAGAACTCCGAGGAGAGCACGGCACCAAACCGCTGCCTCCTCGGGGCCACGTCAAGATTCAACGGCGCGTAGAATGCGTGTTCGTCCTTTGCGGTTCTGGTTTTTATTCTTGCTTTGGCTCGTTGCATTCGCTCCGTACCCTGCGTTTACCCTGGCGTCCAGCGAATCCGAGACCGAGACGAGGCCGGCGTCTGCGAACGGGCCCCCGGCCACCTCTGACGGAAGCGCGGCATTAGACGGCAGGATCATGCCGGTGCGCCGCCAGACCATCGTCATTCCGCGGCTCGACGCGGAGCCAAAGTTGGCCGATTTCCTCGCCAACCGGGTTCGTTCAACGGCCTCGCAAATGCTGCGGGTCGCGCATTTTGTCCAGCGCTACCCCGAGGACGGTAAGCCGCCGTCGGAAGACACCGTCGCGTATCTCGGCTACATCCACGAAGCCTTCTTTGCCGCCTTCGTGTGCCGGGATTCGAACCCGCCCCTCATCCGTGCGCACATGCTCGCGCGCGATGCGCAGGGTGTCGACGACGACGTCTACGTCAAGCTCTCATACCTGTTGCGCTTTTAACCGGGCCGCAGACCTCGATCCCTTCAGCCGGCAAACCAATGTTGAACTGGATCGGATCCAAACCCTGCGAGTTGGGATCAGAATGACTCGGAGCGAACCTTGCATGCGGTCTCCCAAACAGAGTTCTGTGAAACAACTTCATCGGATCAAATATGCGCGGCAAACCACCTGAGTCTCGAGGGTGCGTTTTCGCATCGGTGATTCCGCCTGGCGCTGCCTGAAGCGCGGACCCGCAGCTTGTCCCGGGTAGCCCGCCACTTCTTTGTTGTGATTTGCCTCACAATTTCGATTGTGTTCATTATCAGTCCGGAAGATCCAGGAAAAGCGATTTAGACAAGCGTTTGCGTTAAGTACGGTGTTAGGAAAGCGCTTTCCCGGGCGCGAGACGATGATGCAATCGCTGTGACCGCCGAAGCGGCCTGACAATCGCTTGTCTACAACAAATAAAATTGACTTGACAGGCCATCTCTGAGCGTGTTTTAATTAGCCCGCATTCGGGACAAGTGCGCTAACTGCAGTACACAACCGTTTGTCTTAAGGGTCCTAATTCAATGAGTCCTAAGCATGCCCGGTATGGACCGGAGTTAGGTCATCGATCACAAAGTTTTTCAACCCCAATGCGTTCTAGGAGGCAGCAAGCACATGACCAAACGAAGCTGGATGGTGATGTTGTGTGGGCTCGCGTTCGGTTTGGCGAGTTCCATTTACGCGCAAAATTCGAACTCCGGTGATATTCGCGGCACCGTGACCGACTCGTCAGGCGCGGTGGTGCCAGGCGCAAACGTCACCGTAACGAACACCGATACCGGTGTGGTCAATAGGTACGTGACCAATAACGACGGTTTGTACGACACCAATTCGATTTTGCCCGGAACTTACACGGTTGAATTCAGCAAGGCGGGCTACGCAACATACAAGCGCAGCGGGATCCCGCTTGAAGTCGGATCTCCCATTACCGTTGATGCCCAATTAAAGGTTGGGGCGGCCACCTCAGTGGTCGAAGTGAATGCCTCCGATATTCCTCTGCTCAAGACGGAGGATGCCCAGGTGGCAACCACCCTGACAACCAACGAGCTGAGCAACCTTCCGAACTCCAATCCGTCGAATGGCTACACAGAATTCCTGAAGCTGCTTCCCGGCGCTACTGGCGTGTCAGGGGGCCACGGCAGCGGTGGCGGCGGTAGTAATCAGGACCCCCAGTTCGATCAGGCCATCAACGGAACCATGCCCTACTTCTCCAGTTATCTGGTCGACGGCGGCTCGATCTGGCTGCCGCATAGCGCCAACACCGACCAGGGCATAAGCGAAGCCGTGTCCGAACTCAACGTGATTGGCACAGACGCTCCCTCCCAATACGGCGGCGGCGGTTCGGTCTTCAACGTCATCCTCAAGAGCGGGTCCGAAAAATTTCACGGCTCTGCCTACGATTACATCCAGAACGACGACCTGAATGCGAGATCCTACTTCAACAGGGGCGCCAAAGCGGTGCAGCGTTACAACTACTTCGGCGGGGCGGTAGGCGGCCCGATCATCAAGAACAAAATGTTCTTCTATTACAACTATCAGGCGTTGAAAAACCCCCACAGCGGGTTCAACACGACTACAGAGCCAACAGCAGCCATGATGGCAGGTTGTTTCAGTCCTGCGCTTTTTGGAACTGCTCTGACCCTCGACGCTGCCCATGGCGGCACGGCATTGACGTCTGGAACCGCAGCCGACATTGCTCAGTGCACGACCGCTGACCCCTCGGGCGCCAGTACCGATTTGGTGATTCCGACGGCCGATTTCGATCCGGTTGCTAAAGCCATCCAGAGCAATTACTACCTTGCCGCCCAGGGCGGAAACAGTGTGTTATCAAACAATTACAACTATCTGGCGCCTGGCAATGGCAACTTAGCCAAGCACATTGGGCGATTGGACTACAACATTACTCCGAAGAACCGCATCGGATTTTCGATCATCGAGCGCTACACGCCGACCGTGCTGGCTCCCGGCAGTCCGAATTGCCCGGTCAACTGCCAGTATCAGTCGTCCGACGGCGGGAACGGGCAGCTCTCGGATGTGTGGACCATCAGTGCGCACCTGGTCAACGAAGCGCGTTTTTCGTTTAACCGGGAGGCGGATTACTATGCTCAAGCGTCCCTGAACGTGGGTGTCCTGGCCAAGATTGGATTGAAGTTCTCTACCGCGGATGTCCTGCCGTCGATTAATATCGGTGGAACCGGCGGGAACGGCACTATTGCCCCCAACACGGAGGCGCTTTTCATCCAGAACAGCTTCGTTCCCTCGGATTCGCTCACTTTGATAAAAGGCAAGAATATCCTGCACTTCGGCGGCGAGTTGCTGATGGAGCAGGATAACTCGACTCCATGGGGCGGCATTAACGGCGCAACCCTGGGTTTCTCTGGCCAGTTCACCACCAGCAATCCCGCGGTCTCGGAAGCCGGCTATGCCGACTTCCTGTTGGGAGATGTGCAGTCATGGGGTGCAAACACCACACCGAAACACTACATGCGAGCCAATAACCCTTCGTTCTATGTTCAGGACGACATCAAGTTGCGGCCGAACTTGACCATCAACGTCGGGGTGCGCGCGGAAATTCATGGCGGATCGTGGGAAAAGTACAACCATGCGGGTGGATTTGACCCGACCCTTACCGATCCAGTTGCCAGTGCCGGCGCCTATACTGTCAACCCGTTGGGCTCGATTTGGTTCGCCGGCCTGAACGGAGCGCGGACTAAGAGCAACGCGAACAAGACCGCTGTGATGCCTCGCTTCGGATTCGCCTGGCAAGCCTCGAATAACTGGGTGGTGCGTGGCGGAGTAGGGCAATATGCTTCGCTGTGGAGCGAGGACACCGTGGGCGGACCGATGGGCTTCGGCTCAGGCGCCCTTGGCAGTGCGAACGTTGCCACTACCTCGACAACACCGGTGGCGACGCTATCGCAGCCAGGGTTTGGGACTCTGCCAATTATTCAAGGCGCTGCAGCCCGCAACCCTCTCACTTACATTACCCCTGCAGCAGCCACTGGCCCCCAGGGAAGCGGCGGTTCGCTCCCCTATACCCCTTGGGACCTCCCAATTCAGAACGGCTGGCAGTGGATGGGCAGCGTGCAATATCGTTTGCCCGGAAATATGGTGGCAGAGGGGCAATACGTCGGCGCCCACTGGGAAAACATGATGTTCTTGGCTGATATCAACCAGCTTTCCGTGGCCAATCTCGGATTTACGGATCCCGGCGGGATAGACGCGCACGGGTATAACTCTAAAAGGCCGTACCCGCAGTTCTCCGGCATCGGTGTTGGTTCCGGCGGCTCGCGTACCGGCACCTACAATGGCATTTCGAACTACGACTCGGCGTCATTCATGCTTCACAAACCAATGAGTTATGGCTTGGCTCTCGAAGCCGCTTACACATGGTCCGTACTGAAGGACGACATGGACGATTCCGGCTGGGGGGAACAGTTCGGAGACGCGTTCTATCAGGACGCGTATAATCCCTCGGCCAACTATGCGAAGTCGAATCTTAACCGGCCAAACGTCCTCAAGGGGACGGTGCTCTATCAGATACCGCTCGGAAGGGGACATCAATACCTAAGCTCGGATATAGGCGATGCGGTGCTGGGCGGTTGGGAGGCATCCGGTGACTACATAGCCGAGTCGGGAACTCCATTTACGTTGTTTATGGACGACCCTGCAAACAATGGTTCGCTGGGTTCGTCCGATGGCAATGGTGAGTCGGCTTGGTATCCTAACCGGACTGGGAATCCGGGTTCCGGGGGTAATCTCAACGCGTGGTTCAATCAGCAAGCGTATGCATCGCCGGCATTTAACACCTTCGGCAAGGAACCGAGAAATTCGCTAACTGGGCCTGGTATGGTGTGGTTCGATTTCTCATTGGCCAAGAGTGTGAGTATGCCGGGATGGGAGGCAGGTAAACTCCAGATTCGGATGGATGCGAACAACATCTTCAACCATCCAGCCTTCAGCCTTCCTAACAGCAAGATCGATCACTCCAATTTTAGTGACACCAGTGTCGGTAAGATCACAGGAACCGACGGCGGCGGTCGAGTGATTCAGCTCTCGGCCCGATTCTCCTTCTAAACCGGAACCAACAGGGAGAACAGAACAAGATCCATCTATTCAGGGTGCGGCAAGGAAATATTCCTTGCCGCACCTTTTGCCTTCCGATCTCCGATTCCGCCAGACGCAGCAAGATTCTCCTCCGGTCGATCCACAGGCTGTTTGGCTCAAAGCCGAGTTCGCGGACCCGGAAAACCCATCATCGCGCTAACCAAAAGGGACAAAGGGAAGCCCTCGCAACCGAGGCCTCGAGCGGCCGCTCATCTGCGCGCCATTCAGGCTGGCTCCACATGGAAGATAGCGAGCTCGCGGCTCTCGTTCTTCGCTCGCCATCTCAGGCGGGTTGACAACACGCTGCGCGGAGAGGATACCGGCGCAAAGAGAAAAGCAAGAGAGAATCGCAATTCTGCAAGAGGTCCGAAAGGGGACGAAAGTCATGATGGAAAGCACACGTAGAGGTTTTCTAAAGGGAGCATCGGCCACCGCGGCTGCACTGGCGGTCGCAAAGGCGCTGCCGGCGCTCGCGGAGAGCGCAGCCGCGGCAGGGCCGGTGCAGGTCTGGAGCACTTTTGGCGGCCGGCGGCACGCATCGGAACCAGCGTTGAACTGGAAGTCCACGACGCAGGTTCTCGAAGACGCAATTGCGCTGAATCCGGGCGCGACGCGGCAGGAGGTTCTGGGTTTCGGCGCCGCGTTAACCGACGCGTCCTGCTGGGTGATCAGCCAGATTCCGGAGGAGCAGCGAGCCGAACTGATGCACGAGTTGTTCTCTCCCGGCGAGATGGCCCTGAATGTCTGCCGTACCTGCACCGGATCGAGCGACTATGCGCGGTCCGTGTATAGCTTCGACGAGGGCGACGAACCGGATCCGGATCTGAAGCGGTTTTCCATCGACCACGACAAGGCCTACATTCTTCCCACTCTGCGGGCGGCGCGCAAGCTCAATCCCGACTTATTTCTGTTCTCTTCGCCATGGAGTCCGCCGGCGTGGATGAAGTTCAATGGCTCGATGCTGGGCGGGACCATCCGTAAGAGCACGCTCGAGCCCTATTCTCGCTACATCAAGATGTTCCTCGATGCCTATCGGGCCGAAGGCGTTGAGATCAACGCCGTCACGGTCCAGAACGAGGTCGACACCACCGTCGACGGGCGCTACCCCGCATGCCTGTGGGCCCAGGAAGATGAGATTCTCTTCGTGCGCCGGGATCTTGGCCCGCTGCTCCGCAAGTCGGGGATTTCAACCAAGATCTGGATCCTCGATCACAACTTCAATCTCTGGGGACGCGCCATCGGCGAGCTGAGCGATCCGAAGCTTTACGAGTATGTGGACGGCGTGGCATGGCATGGATATGCTGGCGATCCTACCGGGATGACTCAGGTTCACGATGCGTTCCCTGAGAAGAACGCCTACTTTACCGAAGGCGGACCGATGCATGAGCCGGGCGCTCCGCGCACCGATCCGATGACCAACTGGGCCGAGTGGGGCGAGTGGGCCAATAGCGTGATGAGAAACTGGGCCAAATCGATTACCGAGTGGAACCTCGCGCTCGACGAAAACGGGACTCCTTATATTGGTCATCACGATCCCGAGGAGCATTACATACCGCGGACAGGGGGAGGGGCCGGCGTTATCACGGTGTGGAACGATACGCACAAGATTGAGCGCAGCGGCCGCTTCTGGACCTTTGCCCACTATTCCAAGCACGTGCGGCGAGGCGCCAAGGTCTTTCAGACGGATGGCCTGGGCGACAGCGCGGCACAGACCTCGAAGAGCAACGTGTCGCACGTGGGTTTCCGCAATCCAGACGGGAGCTACGTAGTGGTGTTGGCCAATACCGGCCAGCAGACGCGGACCCAGCTGGTGCTTGGAACCAGTGCCTTGGATCTCGACCTGGCTGCCGACTCCCTCTACACCCTGCAGTGGTCGTAGGATAGAAGATCTGTCCGTTGCCATGCCCGGCGCGCATGATGGGGCTGAGCATGGCAACGCCAAACTTCATTAAAGCCTTATTTCGCGGTCCAGTCGCTGGTCTGCCCGATGTCTTGTGCCAGCGCGAGTGTTAGTGTACCCGCTCGTAGTCGCTAACTGTAATCTCCCGCTGCATGTCGTCCCCGGAAATCTAGTACTCAACTTCCGGGAAACTTTAGAAAGCACGGGCAACGCAGAAACGGCACAGCCAAGCGGGATTCCCACGGCGCCGGCGGAGGCACCACTCCCGCCACCCCGGGTGGCCACGGCATCATCCTCGACACGTATCTGGTCAGGTTCCCAGGCCATTTATCAGATTGTAGGCGGCTACCGGCGCGCCTCCTCCGGCTGGGTCATCGATTGGTTACCCCTCTTTGGCAGGTGGTCCACTCTTCCCAGGTCTTCCTGCTCGGGCCCGGATCCGTTAAGCGTCGATACCCGGTTCGTCAACGAGTTCAACCTCTTCATCTTGAAAGTACTCAAAGCCTGGACCGATCCGGCGCAGAAGCATCCGAAGACCATCCACCATCACGGGTACGGAAGGTTCGCTGTGGATGGCAAGATGATCAAGCTGAAGTCGAGGAAACCGTAGCGGTCCTCCGATTAGTTGAGCTAGCGATTGCGGCCAAACCTTCGCGCGCGCGAGATGTTCTTTGTTGTTGACCAGGGAGAGACCTGGTCCAGGACAGGATGAATCACCGGAAAAATAGGAAGCTTAGACCAGTTGAGGTGAACAGTTCTTTGCTTGAGTCTTCAACCCAAGCATGCACTGGAATTCAGCCGCTGGGTTATCCTCAATGCCGGAGGGTTCATGAGAATACAGGACATCGTTGTTGAGATCGATGCTGATATATCCAAGCTGCAACAGGTAAAAGCGTTGCTAGCCGGCATTAGCACTACCGAGATGCGGAAGCCGGGTCAATTAGCCAAGAGCAGCTTGGCCCGCAAGACCAGACCAAGGCGCACGTTGAGCGCCGAGGCGCGGGAGAGGATCGCCGCCGCCCAAAGGGCTCGTTGGGCGAAATCCAAGAAGGCCGCGAAGAAAGCGGCGTCTAGCTCCTCTGTGGCGTCAACCGCGAATAAAGCCCCCACTGTTGGGTTACGTGCAAAGAGCAAGAAGAAGCGCACCTTAAGTGCGGGAGCGCGCGCCAAGATCGCAGCCGCCCAAAAAGCCCGGTGGGCGAAGGTGCGGAAGGCTGCGAAGAAAGCCGCTTCGGCAAAGGTTGCAAAGCAGTCTGCTCCAGCTAAGAAGGCTGTCTCCGCAAAGAGGGCTGGTGCATCGAAGATGAAGGCTCCTGTCACTCCGGCAGCTCCAGTCCGCCAGTAATCGCAGCTTCGTAAAGCTCCGGGTGAAGGTAATCTAGGCTACACAGGAGTCTGGGACGGCGCACTCGAGACCGTGTCGTTCAATTCAGGGGTAAAGGCGACTACGGCGGCGGCTCGGTGCCTTCACTTGAGGTTCCGGCAGCCGTCCCGGCCGTCCTCCGTACTCGACCGCCGCATCAGCCTCTTTCTCTGCCTACCTTCGGCAACCCTCGGTACCTTTGCCTTGCAGCAGGAGATCGACAACATCGGAAAACAATAAGCGCAGGAAGAGAAACGATGGTCAAGGTCATTCTTGCCTGTGTTCATTACGCAGGTCGCTCGCAGATGGCGGCTGCTTTCTTCAACCAGCTTGCCGATCATGGTAAGGCTGAGGCCGTCTCAGCCGGAACCGAACCAAGAATGCAGGTTCACCCCGAGGTTCTCCTTCAGAAAACCCAGCAGGTCATTCGCGGCAGAGTGAAAGCCCTCCGGTTTTGAAGTGCGCACGTGCGCCGAAGTTCGGTAGGCAACCATATAGACGGCTGCTCCGCCGCCGGAAACTGATGCTTTATCTTGTGATTGAATTGGGAAGGTGAGTGCCATAAGCAACAGGCACGGTAGTCCTTTGTGCATGCTCATATAAGGTACGCTCGCAAATTTGCTGAGCAGTATACCGCCGCGTACTCATTACGGCACAAGGGGCTCCGTCACAATATTCGGTGATGAGGGGATTTCCTTCGACCCGACGGTTTCGGTATAGAATTACCGCCACCGGGGGTTTCCATCGACTAAGTGAATTCTCACCCGGCAGCGCGGAGGATTCAGACGTGAAAAGAACCATTACCTCTGCTCTCCTTCTGCTCACTTTCTCCATCCTCGTCGCGCAAAACTCTCCTCTGCCTCGGTACAAGGTTCTCAACGGCTATCCTCGGCTGGAAGCCATTACAGCCATCAACCAGGCTGCGGATCAGGGTTACAGAATCCTGCTCACATCGCGCTTCGTCGTCATGCGCCTCGACGCAACTCCACCCGACACCTGGCGCTATATGCCCAGCCCACAACCCACCGGCACGAACGCCTTTCTCAATGCTCTTGATCAGCAGGGCGCTCTCGGATACGGCTGGCTTGCCGACACTGAGTTCCTCGAGAAACAACCCCATCCACGCAACTATGAGTACCGCCTCCTCGAGGGCGTCACGGTTAAATCGCGCGCCCACTCCCTGGAGTCACTTGAGCAGGATGGATTCACGCGGGTTGGCATGACTCGCCGGGATGTGAGGCTTGTCTATATGCATGAGATAGGCTCCCCACCACCTGAACATCCCCGGCACACGCGCGAACTCGACGCCTTGCGTGCACACAATCTCATGAAGAACATCTCCGAGTTAGCGGCGCAGGGATACCGTTATCGCACCAGCGAGATCTCCTACGAGGGTGGCAGGGCGGTTTCCATGGAAGAGTGCGACGCTTCCTGTGGAGGACCCTTTGAATACCGCTCATTCGATGTCAAGAATTCTGAACAGCTCGAACACGACCTCAACGCACTCGGCAAAGAGGGCTTCCGCGTCCTTCCCAAATCACTCGACTGGCCACCTGGCCTCGTTGAGCGGCCGCTCAAACACTCCGGTGTTTTCTCCTACTGTGTAGGCGATGCCTCCAGCGAAGCCTCCGTGCAGCAATTCATCGACGACTGCGACCGCGACGGCTTTGCTCCCATCAACTTTGCCGCACACGTGGGATGGATCGTGGGAGGTTTTTTCATCATTGCGGAGAAGGCTGAGGTTTCGCCGGCTCCGTAGCCGTCTGCGGCTCCTTCACTGGCTCGACGGCCGGTGTTGGCGGCTCGCTTGCAATCACCTGCACCAGATACCGCTCGCCCGCGCGTATATTGTAGGGCTTGCCGTGCTTTGCGCTCTCAATCAGAACCACAGGAATCAGCGGAAAGTAATAGGCCAGGCCGACGCCCCCGACAATCGCCGCGCCCGTCTGCTCGGCCTTCACTCCGCGCACTTTGGGGCGTTGAAAATCCAGCGTCACCCTCGTGCCGTCCGCCAGTAAGAGCGGCTTCAGTCCCAGGTCGAACCACCCGGCCCGCTGCCACGCTCCCGATGCATGCCCAGCGCGCACCTCGCCTTCAACGGGTGTTCCGGCGGCAATCACCGTGGTCCCCCCTACCATTACGGGCGTCACCACCTTGAACCGCACCGGTTGGCCCACATGCAGGCTCTCCGACGAAACAGTCTCCAGCAGTTCAATCTCCACCGCGGTCTGGGCAGGAATCACAGCGGCCCGCACTTGACCGCCTCCCATCCCCATGTGCGACGACGCAAGAAGCACCACAAAATGGAGAACTCCGAACATAAGCTCCTGCCCCCTCTCGAGGTAAGCGATTGTCCTTCGAAACCCGCGAAGTTCGCCTTCCGCGACCGCGACAGAGGCGCTGCTTTCACGGGAATACACCCTTCTTGCCCGCAGCCCACTCAAAATCGCCTAAAGTATAATCCAAATCCTGTCAGGCGTCGGGAACCGAGGAGATGGCTGAAACGCCAGCGCCAACGAAGGGTGCCATTGGGCGGGTGAGCGAGGAGATGCTGCAGTATGCAGTATTTTGACGGCCAGGTGAGGCAACTAGTCCAGAACAGGAATAACCTCGGCATCAATATATACGGATGCCGGACTTCTCCCGACCAGAGTTCAAGCGTCAATACTCCCCAACTGCCGGCGAGCTCCAGCGCAGCGGTCTTGTTGCACCGCACCGCGTTTGTCACGACGTCAGGTTGGTGACAAGCGCCTTTTGAATCGCCCCCGACAGCCAGTTCGCTGAAGCCAAGCCGACTTTTGAGGACTTATCCGACTTCGGTGAGTGACTCGTCGATTTGGCTTAAACCGAGAGTACCAAACTGATCAAACTGGATAGATCAAATCCATCCGCCTGATTCGAGAGCAGATCGCCATTTTGGCGAACCACAGGTTGACAACAGCAGCGCATAAGCCTAGCGTCGTAATTGAGCAAGCTTTCTCTTCTTACTCTTTCAGGTTCCCTGAACTAAGTCAGCCCATCTGAAGCTTTTCCCCCCTTAGATTCCTCAAAGGAGGAACTGCGTTATGACCCTATTGACCCGTTGGGAGCCTATGCGTGAGTTTTCCGCCATGCAAGACCGCATCAACCGTATGAACCGTCTTTTCCGTGAGTCGTATAGCCCCGAAGTTCCGGAAGAAGCATTAACTACCACCAGCTATGCACCGCCGGTGGACATCTACGAAGACGAGCACAACATTACGTTGAAGCTTGAAGTTCCGGGCATCGACGAAAAGGACATTGATGTCCGTATTGAGAACACCACCCTCACCGTCCATGGCGAGCGCAAGATCGAGAAGGAAGAGAAAGAGGAGAACTTCCGTCGCGTCGAGCGGCAGTACGGAGAGTTCACCAGGTCGTTCACGCTGCCCAGTTC
>JBEKKI010000033.1:0-52727 GCA_050010795.1 Occallatibacter sp. | reverse complement strand
CGCACCTCCTGCTTCAGCGTGCGATGCATGCGCTCATGCCGTCCGTTCTGTTCCGGATGTCCGGCCTGGATCCGTTCCGGCACGATCCCCAGCTTGATCCACCACACCGCCAGCCGCGACAACCCGCCCACCGTCACCGAAGCAAAGGGCGGCCCGTTGTCGGTGCGGATCGCCTCCGGCAGTCCATACTCGCGAAAAGCCGCCTCGAAAATGGCCCGCACACGCTCCGTGTCGGTCTTCTCCACCGCCTGCGAGCGCAGCAGGTATCGGCTCCAGGCATCGCTGATGGTCAACGGATCGATGCGGCTTCCATCGCCCGAGCGGAACCACCCCTTGAAGTCGGCGCACCACACCCGGTTCGAGGCGTTGGCGTGCGCCAGAGGCTCGGCGTACGGCTCGGTGCGCCGGCGCTTCTTGCGCGCCACCACCAGCCCCGCGCGCTTAACGATCTCCCCGATCGTGCTCGTCGCAGGCCACCTCCGCCCAGGCTGGTCGCGCTCCAGAATCCGCTTCAGCTTCCGCGGACCCCAACGCATGTGCGCCTGACGAAGCTCCAGCACCGCCCGCTCCAGCGCCTCCCGCGTCTGGTTGGGATGCCGCTGCGGCGCCCGGTTCAGTTCCAGCAGTCCCTCCACTCCGTTCCGCTGATACCGCCGCAGCCACACGTAACCCGTCTCGCGCGAGACGCCGAAGCCGGCACACAGCTCCCGCATCGTCTGCTCTCCCCGTTCATACTCCATGACAAACCGCACCTTCTCTTCCACCGCACTGCTCGTTTTCCAGGCCATGAGCTCGTTGTACGTCCTCATGACCTCGCCGCAGTGTCAACCATCTCCCCGGTTCAAAATGTCAGCCATGTCCCCGGTCCGTACCGCCTATGGATGTTCAAGCCCCTCCTCGCGTCGATTCGCCTCAAACGCCTGAAAACACACGTAGAATTTTTGGCGGAACTTTGCAGGTTATTTCGTCACACTCGATACACTTGGCTTATATGCAGCCAACCTGCCAACTCGCGACCGCCCACGGCAGCGCGGCGGAATCGCCAAGGCGCGCGGCAGCGCCGGGGACTCGCCAGGGATCGTCCCATCCTCCAGGTGGGCCTCTTCGCGCCAAGCCGGGCAGAGCGTGTCGGGGTGGGCGGAAGAAAAATCTTCATACCCCAGGGGTATATTTTCGGCCTGATTCGCTAACTCGCTGTCTCGATAACCCGCCACCGGCGCGCATCCAGCAAAGAAACTGCGAAAGGTGCCCGTAAGTCCTTTAGAAGGGAATACTTAGATTCTAACCCCTCTGGAATCAACGGGTTACAGCACTTAATCAATCATCTAAGTCGTTGAAACCAAATCACTTAACCAAAAAAGTAGATCTTAAAAATTCGGGGTTACCAAAACATAAACACTGCTGGACGGCATGATTCTCGACCGGCGGTTTGAAGTCGCTTCACGCCGTTTCTTCTGCGCTCTCCGGCGCACCCTCCGGCGCGGCCAGCTTCATCATCGCCACATACGCCGCGCCAGCCGTAAAGAACCCCACGAACCACGCGTAGTCGTAGAGAAAACGCAGCGGGGTCACAAACACGCCCACCAGCGCAAACGCCACGCCAGCCGTGAGTGCAATCAGCGCCCGCGGATTCACGCCCTTGGTGTAGTGGTACACGCCGTCTCGATGGTAGAGCGAGTTCACATCCAGCTCCGTCCCGCGAATGAAGAAGTAATCGCACACCATGATGCCGGCCACCGGCCCCAACAGCCCCGAGTAGCCCACCAGCCATCCGAAAATGTACGCGTCCGGCGTGGCCAGCAGCTTCCACGGGCACATCGCCAGACCCAGGAATCCGGTGATCAATCCCCCCGTCCTGAAGCTGATCAGCCGCGGCCACAAGTTGGAAAAATCGTTCGATGGCGACACCACGTTCGCCCCGATATTCACGTTCAGCGTCGCAATCAGCACCGCAATCAGCGCAAGAAATGCGACAAACGGCTGATGAAACATCCCGATCAGTTGCACCGGATCCCAGATCGGTTTGCCGAACAGCACCACCGAAGCCGACGTGACCGCGATGCCCAGAAACGTGTAGAGTACCATCGCCACGGGCAGCCCGAACGCCTGCCCCCACGACTGCGCGCTCTGCGACTTCGAGTACCGCGTGAAGTCGGGAATGTTCAAGGCCAGCGTCGCCCAGTAGCCCACCATCGCCGTCAACGACGGAAAGAACACGCTCAGAAACTCAGCTCTCGAATGGAACTGGCTTGGTGTCGACAGCATCGCACCAAAGCTGCCCGCCTTCATCCGCACCCACACCAGCAGCGCCGCGGCCATCACGAACATGAATGGCGCACCGAACGCCTGCAGGCGCCGGATCGATTCCACGCCCCGCCACACAACCACCATGTTCAGCAGCCAGAAGCCCAGGAAGCAGGCCCAAAGCACGCCGCGGTTCCCCTCTGCGCTCGGCCAGATTACGATCAGCATCGCGTCGATTGCGCTTCCCCCGATCCACGACTGAATGCCGAACCATCCGCACGCCACCACCGCGCGCAGCAGCGCCGCCAGGTTCGCGCCGCGCACACCGAACGACGCGCGCAGAAACACCGGAAACGGAATCCCGTACTTCGCGCCTGCGTGCGCGTTCAAGAGCATGGGAACAAGCACGATCAGATTGCCCAGCAGCACCGTTCCGATCGCCTGCTTCCAATCCATCCCTTTGGCGATCAGCCCAGACGCGAGCCTGTACGTCGTAATCTCCATGCACATCGAAAACCACAGCGCCGTGTAGTTGTAAAAGCCCCATGTGCGTTGCGCCGGTGTGGTCGGCGTCAGGTCACGATTCGATAGCGATGGATCGACAGTGCTCACGGGACCTCCTCCGTGATGTTGGGAACCAATCTATAAAGTGAGTTCAATTTATCAAGCTGTCATCCTCAGCGACCGCAGCATAGCGGAGGGAGTCGAAGGATCTGCGTTTGCTTTTTGATTTCGGGTGCCCCACGTCCGGGGTCCCCACGGACAGGTCCTGGTCCGTGGGGTGGAGTTCCGGATTTTCGGACCTGGGATCGCACAATCGTCGACCACGCAAGAAGGAGCTAGCAGCTAGTAGCTGCCTCCCTCACTTCCATGCCCCGCCCCGCGCCTCTCTCCGCAAATACTCACCTCTTCCCGGTTTCCCCACAAACTTCCCGCCGCTCACAATCAACTCGCCGCGCGAGTACACGTCGCGGGCATTGCCGCGCACCCTGAACCCCTCGAACATCGAGTAGTCCACCCGCATATGATGCGTCTTGGCGCTGATCGTGTAATCCTCCGCCGGATCCCATAGCACCAGGTCGGCGTCGCTGCCCGCGGCCAGCACGCCCTTCTTCGGATACATCCCGAAGATTCGCGCCGGCGCCGTCGAAACCAGCTCAACGAATCTGTTAATAGAGAAATTCCCTTGCCCCACGCCGTGGTGATGCAGCAGTTGCAGCCGGTTCTCAATCCCCGGCCCGCCATTGGGAATCTTCGTGAAGTCATCTTTGCCCAGCGCCTTCTGGTCGGCAAAGCAGAACGGGCAATGATCCGTCGACACCACCTGCAGATTGTCCTGTCGCAGTCCCTCCCACAACTTCGGCTGGTTTTTGCGCTCGCGCAGCGGCGGCGTGAACACGTACTTCGCGCCCTCCCAGCCCTTGTCGGCCACGTCCTCCAGCGAGAGCAGCAGATACTGCGGGCACGTCTCGGCAAACGCCGGCAGTCCGCGATCGCGCGCCTCGCGCACCTGGTTCAGCGCGTCCTCACTCGAAAGATGCACGATGTAAATCGGCACTCCTGCAATCTCCGCCATAGCAATCGCGCGATGCACCGCTTCGGCCTCAGCCTTCGTGGGCCGCGTCAGCATGTGATGAATCGGAGCGGTCTTTCCCTCAGCCAGGGCCTGCTGCACGATCACGTCGATCACCGATCCGTTCTCCGCGTGCATGCAGATCAGCGCGCCATTCTTCGCCGTCTGCCGTAGCGCCTTGAAGATCGTGGCATCGTCCACCATCAGCACGTTGGGATACGCCATGAACAGCTTGAAGCTGGCCACGCCTTCGCGCACCATCTCGTCCATGTCTTCCAGACCCGCATCACCAAGGTCCGTCACAATCATGTGCAGGCCGTAGTCGATGCACGCTTTGCCCTGGGCTTTTTTCCACCATGTATCGAGCGCCGTCCGCATCTTCGTGCCCTTCGCCTGGATCGCGAAGTCCACAATCGTCGTCGTCCCGCCGATCGCCGCGGCCCGCGTCCCCGTCTCAAAATCGTCGGCGGAATTTGTTCCGCCGAACGGCATATCGAGATGCGTATGCGCATCGATGCCGCCCGGCAGAAGCAGCAGCCCAGTCGCATCCACCACTTTGTCCGCCGGGCTCGCTGGAATCCCCGCGCGCACTTCCTTGATCTTTGCGCCATCGATCAACAGGTCTGCCTTCACGCTGGAATCCGCATTTACGATCGTTCCGTTTTGAATCAAAACCCTGGACATAATCTTTCGTCCTCGCTCTTCATCAACTGGCTGACCCGCTAACTTGCTGACTCGCTGACAGGCGTCGCACACGCAGCTTTCCGCGTCCGCTCGTCCCACGTCTCCGCCTTCAGGCTCGTCTCCACCTGCACCATTGTGATGCAGCCGTCCACCGGGCAAACGCACGAACACAGATTGCACCCCACGCACTCTGTCTCATCCACGCGAGGAATTCGCTCGAGCGGCGTGGGATACGGACCCGCTCCCGCTACCAACGCGCGCTCCTTGCGCGTCACCGGCGTCTCCACAATGGAAGCCCGACTCTCTGCCTCTTTCACCGACGGAATCGGATGAAGCTCCACATGCCCGTCCACCGGCCCCGTCATGCGATCGAGATGAATGCATTGGTGCGCGCCGTCCCAACAAGAAATGTGGCACAGGTCGCACCCGATGCATTTTTGCTCGTCGATGCGCGCCACGATCTTGTAGTTCAGATTCAGGTGCTTCCACTCCGTCACGCAATTCAGCGACAACCCGCGAAAATCCTCGAGCGTCTGGAAGCCCTTTTCGCGCATCCAGTTGTCAAGCCCCTCCGCCATATCCTCGACAATCCGGTACCCGTAGTGCATCACCGCCGTGCAAACCTGCACCGTGCCGCAGCCCAGCAGCAAAAACTCCGCCGCATCGCGCCACGACCCAATCCCGCCGATCCCCGAAAGCGGCAGCGCTGACTCCGGATCCGCCAGAATCTGCTGCACCATGTTCAGAGCGATCGGTTTCACCGCCGGCCCGCAATACCCGCCGTGCGAGCTCTTTCCATCCACATTCGGCCGCGGCACGAACGTGTCTAGATCGACCCCCGTAATTGAGTTGATCGTGTTGATCGCCGACAGTCCATCCGCCCCGCCGCGCTTCGCCGCCCGCGCCACAGTGCGAATGTCGCTGATGTTCGGCGTCAGCTTCACCAGCACCGGCGTCTTCGCCTTCTCCTTCACCCACGCGGTAATCATCTCCGCATACTTCGGCACCTGGCCCACCGCCGATCCCATTCCGCGCTCGCTCATCCCGTGTGGGCACCCGAAGTTCAGCTCCAGACCGTCCGCTCCTGCATCTTCGGTCCGCGTCACAATTTCGTGCCACGTTTCGCGATTCGACGCCACCATCAGCGATGCAATCACCGCGTTCTTCGGATAGCGCTTTTTTACCTCGAGCATCTCGCTCAGGTTCTGCTCTACCGTCCGGTCGCTTATGAGCTCAATATTGTTGAAGCCCATGATCCGCTGGCCATTCCAGTCAGTCGCCGAGTAGCGTGAGCTCACGTTCACGATCGGCTCGCCGATCGTCTTCCATACCGCGCCGCCCCAGCCCGCGTCAAACGCTCGCATGATCATCTCGCCCGTGTTCGTCGGCGGCGCCGACGCCAGCCAGAACGGATTCGGCGAGTCGATCTTGCCCGCAAAATTCCTCACGCCGATGTCAGGCATGAGCCACCTCCGCGCTTTTCAGCATCGCCATCGCGGCCCGCTTGCCGCCGGCCACCGCGTCCACCACCTCGCGCCCCCCATTCACGCAATCGCCGCCGGCAAAGTACCGCTTATTCCCCGTCTGCCCCGTCAAGCGATCCGCCACGATCCGGCCGTCGCGCACCTCCACGCCCCGCAGTTCCTGCAAAAGCTGTGTCAGCGGCGACTGTCCAATCGCCGGCACTACAAGGTCGCACGCAATCTCCGCCCGCGAATCCGGCACCTGCTCGAGCTTCTCGCCTGCCTGCCGCGCCTGCACTGTCTCCAGCAGCAGCCGCCCGTGTGCCTCTTCGCGAATTGCCACCGGCAGCCGGTTCCACAAAAACTGCACGCCCTCCTGCTTGGCGTGCTCGTACTCAAATTCAAACGCCGACATCTCGCTCTCGCTGCGCCGGTACAACATATAGACCGTGTGCGCACCCAGCCGCCGCGCCGCATTCGCCGCGTCGATCGCCGTGTTCCCTGCGCCCACCACCACCACCGTCCCGTGCAGCTCGCGCAAGTGGCTCGTTTTGTACGCGGCAATCAGTTCGAGCGCATTCATCACGCCGTCCGCGTCCTCGCCGGGAATGTTTAACCGCTGCATTGCTCCCAGACCAAGCCCTAAGAAGATGAAATCGAACTCCGCCTCGAGCGCTTCGAGCACCGCTGCCGAATCCACTTCTACCCCGCACCGGAACTCCACCCCCAGCCGCCGAATCATCTCCACCTCGCGCACGCTGTCCGCCATTCGCAGTTTGTACTCTGCCACGCCGTATGTATTCAGCCCGCCAGGCAATTCGCGTCGCTCGATCACCGTCGCCCGTGCACCCTGCCGGCATAATTCCGCCGCGCACGCCAAAGACGCCGGCCCTCCCCCGATGCAGGCCACGCGCAGCTTCAGCGTACCCGCGGCCCTCACCGGCACGGCCTCGCGCGATGCCCAGAACGTATCCATTGCGTGCCGCTGCAACAGCGCAATCTGGATCGGCTTCCGATTCTGCCGCTGAAGCACGCAGGCGCCCTCGCACAACACGTCCACCGGGCAAACACGCGCACAGCTCGCTCCTAAAATGTTCGCGTCAAGAATTCGCAACGCTGAGCCACGAAGATTCCCCGACGCTATGCGCTTGATGAACCCCGGCACATCGATATGAGTGGGGCACGCCGCTGTGCACGGCGCGTCAAAGCAGTTCAGACAGCGGTCAGCCTCAATCACGGCGGCCTGCGCCGTCAGCGCCGGCTTCAGCTCGCCAAACCGTGCTCGAAGTTGCTCATCGTCCGGCAGTGCTGCGGTGCTCATGCACTCGCCCCCAAACTTAGGCTGCCACCAGTGGCCCGTACAGATCCGGCCTCCGGTCGCGATAGAATTGCCATGTCCGCCGCACTTCCGCGATCTCATCGAGATTCAGGTCCGCCGTAAGCACTTCGTCCTTGTCGCGCGCGGCTTCCGCGATAATCTTCCCTCGCGGATTGCAGAAGTAGCTCGTCCCGTAGAACTCTCCGATATTCCACGGCGCCTCGGTGCCGACACGATTGATCGCGGCAATGAAGTAACCATTCGCCGCCGCGTGGGCCGGCTGCTCAAGCTTCCACAGGTATTCGCTCAGTCCCGCCACTGTCGCCGACGGGTTGAATACGATCTCTGCGCCATTCAGTCCTAGGCACCTGGCTCCTTCAGGGAAGTGCCGGTCATAACAGATATAGACGCCAATCTTCGCGAAGCCGAGATCGAACACCGGGTACCCAAGGTTCCCCGGCCGGAAGTAAAATTTCTCCCAGAATCCCGGGGCCACGTGCGGAATATGCGTCTTACGATACTTGCCCAGGTATGAGCCGTCGTTCGCGATTACCGCTGCCGTGTTGTAAAACACGCCTTCCTGCTGCACCTCGTAAACCGGCACGATCATCGCGATGTGCAGTTCCCGCGCCAGTGCGCACATCAGGCCTACCGTCGGCCCATCGGGAACCGGCTCTGTCATCTCGTACCACTTCGTTTCCTGTTCGGCGCAAAAATACGGCCCGTTGAAGATCTCCTGCAGGCACACAATCTGCGCACCCGCCTTCGCCGCCTGGCGGATCAACCCCACGTGCTTCTCCACCATCGCCTGCTTTTGCCTGGGTAGCGGCTCCATCGCGGGAATCGCGTTCGAAGCCTGAATAATCGAACATCGAACAATCCGTGGCATCGCGTGCCACCTCCAAAACAAAGGTGTGAGTCTTAGAAGTTAGCTCAAACAAGCCCTTTCGGCAATAGCTTTTGCATCATCCCTGGCAGAAGCCTTACCCCTTCACTCTTACACTCCCTCACCCCTCACTCCCTGACCCCTGATCCCTGATCCCTGATCCCTGATCCCTGAAGTTTGACTTCATTCTCTCGCGACCCAATAATCGAGAAAGATGAATATCTACGAGGAGATCGTGAAGCTGCAACGCGCGGGCCGCCGCGGCGCTGTGGCTACCATCGTGAACTCGCGCGGCTCCATCCCCTCGTTCCAATCTGCCAAAATGCTCGTTCGCGACGATGGCTCCATCGCCGGCACCATAGGCGGAGGCTGCGTCGAAGCCGAAGTCTGGCAGGCGGCGCGAGAAGTCTCCGCCGCGGAAAAGCCGCGCACCCTAACATTCGACCTCAACCAGGACCCTAAATACGACAGCGGTCTCGTCTGTGGTGGCACGCTTGAAATCTTCATCGAGCCTGTCCTGCCCATGCCGCTTCTTTACATCTTCGGCGCGGGCCACGTGGCCGTCGAGCTTTTTAAGGCCGCGCGCAACGCCGGCTTTGACTGCATCGTTACCGACGACCGCGAAGCCTACGCCAACGCCGAACGCTTTCCCAATGCGCTCCAGCTTATTGCGAAAGACTTCGACGACGCGCTCAAGGACATCGCGCCGAGCGAGTCCTCCTATATTGTGATTGTCACTCGCGGCCATCGCGACGACATGCGCGTCCTGCGATGGGCCGTGCAAACATCGGCGCGCTACATCGGCATGGTCGGCTCGCGGCGCAAGGCCATCACCGTCTTTCGTGAACTCACTCGAGAAGGCCTCAAACCTGAACTTTTCGATCGGGTGCATTCTCCCGTTGGGCTCGATATTGGCGCCGTCACACCGGAAGAGATCGCCGTCTCCATTGTTGCCGAGCTTATCGCCATGCGCCGTCACGCCGAGCGCGCCTCGCCGCACATGAGCTGGTTCCACACAGGCAGACATGCCACTACTGCGCTTGACGAACCTGTATCCACTCCAGCGGAAAAGTAGTTCCATCACGACATCGGCCACAGTTGGCCGCCCTCTTCGCGTTCTAGTCTTTGTGTCTCAAGCGCGATAGTCCTGCTATCTTCTCTCTATGTCGTCCGAGCACCATCTCTGCGGCCTCATTCTTGCGGCGGGCGAGTCTTCGCGAATGGGGACTGACAAAGCACTTCTCCCCTGGCCCCCGGCCCCACCCGGAGCTACCGCACCCTCAACGCTCCTCTCCGCAGCTATCCTCGCGCTCAAGCCTTACACGCGTATCGTCATCGTTGTCGTAGGCAATAACGCCGCCCGGCTCGCGCCCTTCGTTGATGCAAACGGCGCTTACCTCGCGCACAATCCAAATTCCGGGCGCGGTCAATTCAGTTCCCTTCAAGTCGGCCTGCGCGAACTCCTCGCTCGCGGCTATGATGCAACCATGATCACGCCTGTCGACTGCCCGCCTTTGAGTGCAGCTTCCCTCCAGCTTCTCTGCGCCAGCTTCGAACGCGCGCTCGCCAACGGTTTCTGGGCAGTCGAGCCCGAAAACAATGGCAGGCATGGCCACCCATTGCTCGTGAACCGAAACTTCATCGACGCATTCCTCGCCACACGCGTCACAAGCAACGCGCGCGAAGTCCTTCACGCACACGCGGAGCGTATCGAATACATCGAAGTCCCCGACACACTCGTGAAGGCAGGCCTCAACACGCCGCAGGACTACGCCACGCTCGTCACAAAAGCTCCGCCGTCTCGCTAGATTCTTCAGGGAACCTTCTCGAGCACGGCCGCCAACGTGTCCACCGCCAAGTGGCTCGCATGCGACGAGGCCGTCGGCAGTCCACCCACCGCGCGCACCAGCTCTTCCCTGCTCAGCCTGCGCGCCTCGTATACGGTCCTGCCACGCACAAGTTCCGTCATTGCTGACCCGCACGCCATCGCCGCCACGCAGCCCTTCGCCTTGAAGCGAATCTCCGCGATCCGCCCCTCAGCTACCTTTACTGTCAGCTCCAGAACATCGCCGCACGCCGGATTTTCAATCCGCGCCGACGCGTCTGCATCGGCCAGCGTTCCCGCATTGCGCGGGTGTTCAAAATGATCGAGAACTTGAGGTGAATACATGCGGGCTGCCTGAGCGCTCAGCGCGGTTCAACCACTCTGTCCGTCGCCGCCATGCTCGCACGCCGCGCGTCCAGAATCTCCGTCACCAGAAACAGATCCGCCAGCAGCGCGCGTAAATGGATCGACGCATTCAGATTGTCGATCAACTGCGATCCGATTGCTGGCTGCGCAAGCACCAGATCCACCGCTGCAATCGCGTCTTCCGCGTCGTGCTGCAGTACCGGAAAGAAAGCCTCACATTTCTCCGCAGGCGCCAATTGCCCCAGTTGCACGGCTTCCGCGTAACTCCGCTTCAGCCCGCGCATCGCCGCCACGGCCCGCGTCAGGTTCTCGCGCAGTTGGCGGCCTGCATCGCTGCCGTGGTCAGTCGGCAATCCGCGCGCCGCATAAGAGAGCGTGAACTCGTAGCACGCCTCGATCGTTTCACACTGTCGTTCGATTTCAGTCGCCATCGCTTGCGGCATATCCTTGCTTGGCCTTGGAGCCAGTTCCCTTCACCGCCCAGCGGGTCGTATCGTGCTCCTCGAGATAAAAGTCGCGGCTCATCCAACCGAAGATCATCGACTTTGTGATGGGGAATTTTTCGGGCCTTACACCCATGTATACGTGCATCAGCGTCAGCGCAACAAATCCCACGCCTGCCAGCCCATGCAGCACGTACATCAGGCCCCACGTCATGTCGCTGAAGAGGTACGGATTCCGCACGAGGATCCCCGTCTGCACGCGCTTCATCATGAACAACCCGGTCGCGATCACCGCCAACCCGGCAAGCATCACGACGCCGTGATACAGCTTGTTCTCGAGCGGATACTTTGCGAACCTGCTCGGCAGCGGGGCGTCTTTGCCAAAGAATCGCCGCGTCCGGTTCATCGCATCGCGCAGGTCCGTCATGTCCGGCCAGATCGACCAGAAATCCAGAAAGAACGACGCGTGCACGATGTGAAAAAGAACCGACGCCGTCAGAACCAGCCCGGCGATCCAATGCCACAACACCCAGTTGAACTGGATGCCCAGTTTCGGCAGAAATGCCGTAATCAGCAGCGTGATCATTGACGCGGCCATGATCCAGTGGAACAGCCGCGCCGTCAGCGTGTGTCGCGGCACGCGCTCCGGAATTGCTGCCGCACTCGCCTCAGCCTTTCGGTTCGCAAACCGCTTTGGCGGCTTCACCACGATCAGGTACAGCGAGTGCACGATCATAAAGAACAACCCCGCGATCGCCGCAACCCAGACCAGTCCCCACGCGATATGGATCGGCACCGACTGGCCCCACGGACTTGTCGCCCACGTGAAGAGCTTCATGCCGCCTCCTGCCCGCTGACAATGGCCCGCTTCACCAGGTTCCTCATCAGCGGAATCTTGTATCCGTTGTACTGCAGCGGCACCGCGCCCTGCACCGCGAGCTTGCCGGCCATTTCACCCGTATCCGCGTTGGCCGCCTTGCCGCGCGTAGCGTCTTCCACCGCCTTCAGCCGCATCGGCCGCGGCGCCACGGCATTCACCGCGATTCGAATGTCACGAATCGTTCCGCCCGAGACCTTTATCGCCGACGCTACGTTCATCAGCGGAAAGTCCCAAACGTTACGGTCGCGCACCTTCTCAAAATAGAACTTTGCACCCGCCCACGTCACCGGAATACGGATAGTCGTCAGCAGATCGCCCGGCTTCAGAATGTTCAACCGCGTGATGTCCATCTCGGGCCCGACAAAATAATCCTCCGCATCCACCATGCGCTCACCCTGTGAGGTCCGGATCACGAACTTCGCATCAAGCGCAATCAGCGCCGGCGCCGAGTCCGACGGATGCACGGCTACGCAGCGGTTCGCTCCGAAAATCGCGTGCTCGCGGTTGCGCCCCACCGGCGTGTCCGCGTAACAAATATTCCCGCCCGCCCGGTAGCACGGCCATCCGTCGCGGTAGTACCAGCACCGCGCGTCCTGTGAAACATTGCCGCCCAGCGTGCCCTGGTTGCGAATCTGTGGCGAGGCCACCAGCGCCACCGCCTGCGACAGCACGCTGTAGTCCTTTTGGATCGCCGGGTGATTCGCAATCTCCGTCAGCGTCGTCATAGCGCCGATCTCTACTCCGTCGCCCGTCGCGCGAATCCCCTTCAGCTCCTCAACGCCGCTCAGGTCCACCAGCACCTTCGGCTTCTTGATGCGGTCTTTCAGCCAGTCCATGCTGTCCAGCCCGCCGGCCATCACCCACGCATCTTCGCCGTTCTGTTCCAGCAGCTTCTGCGCATCCGCGGCAGTATCCGGCTGCAGCAGGTCAAAAGCCGGCATTACATCTCGTATGACCGCCATCGCTCACTCCATTCAAGACTTGATCAGATATGGGCCGTTAAAGGCTCCTGCATCGGCCGCCCCGCTTCCAATGACGCAAGAATCGTATCCGCATTTACTGGCGCACGTTGAAATACATCGTCGCCTACCGCATCCGCAAGCGCGTTCAGAATCGCTGCACAGCCGCCTCCAACCGGAGGCTCGCCGCACCCGCGAGCTCCCACCGGCGTCTCCGGATCGGGAATATTCAGAGCGTTCCACTTCATATTCACGGGCACATCTAGAATGGTCGGCGGCCTGTTTTGATAAAACCGTTTGGCTACGGTAGCGCCGTATTGCGGATCGATGACCCACTTCTGTCCGATGGCATGCGCTATGCCCAAGGTTGAGCGCCCGAGAACCTGTCCGCCTAACGCAGCCGGATGGAGAACCGTCCCCACATCGGCGTAAGCCAGGTAATCGACGATCTGGTACACGCCCGTCTCCACGTCGACTTCCACCTCGGCGAAGCACGACAAGTACGAGAACGAATCGCCGTCATGCGGGTACTTGTCGCGCGCCGTGGCGATCAGGCCCTGGCCGGCCATTGCTGTTGCCGCTTGTTTTGTCACCTTGTTCACGTCGGGGTTTACATCGTGCCCGTCGTAGATGCCGCCCAGTTGAATCGCCTTTTCAGCCGCCTGAGCGAAACTCAAGCCCGCGCCGCCGCCCTTGCGGAAGACGCGCAGGTTCGCTACCTCGTACTCGTCTGGCTTCCCGCCCAGCGACTTGGCCGCAACCTCCTGCAACCTCTGCACGCACTCCAATCCCACAGCGTGCGCGGCGCGCGTCATCGCATGAACCGTCTGGCTGCCGCCTGAGTGGCAGCTGAACGGAAGGTTCTTCGCCGTATCGCCCCAGACGATGTCCACCGATTCCCACGGCACGTCCAGAACTTCTGCCGCGGCACGATGCACGTCAATCAGCGCTTCCGTTCCCAGGTTGCCGATCCCCGTATGGATTCGCACTCGATTTTTCGGCGTGATCACGATCAGCCCATCAAAGCCGCTGGTGCCGCCATGGAAGCAGCTCAGCGCCGCGCCCAGGCCCCGCACCTTCGATCCAATTTGCTTCGGCTTGCTCGCTACTCGCTCCTGCCACTTGAACTGTTCTGCGCCGTAGTCGACCGCCTGCTTGAGATAGCAGCTCGTCACGTAAGCCCGCTTGCCTTCGTGATTCGCCGGCCCGTATTGAGCTTTGCCTTCGGGACAATTCACGCGTCTCAGCGCCACTTGGTCCACACCCAGCTTCCGCGCGGCCTTTGACAAAATTGGCTCTATGATCGCGATGGCCTGCATCCCACCCGGCGCGCTCTGCGCGCTGCGCGGCGGAGTGTTTGTCGCCACCGTCACGTTGCGAAAGCGCATTGCGGGCGGCTGGTAGAGCAGCGAAGTAATGCTTCCACACGATCCGCCGTCTCCGTTCGAGCCGTACGACCCGGCATCGGAAACCAGAAACATGTCCAGCGCCGTAATCTTGCCGTCCGTCGCAAAGCCAATCTTCACCCGTCCGCGAATTCCCGGCCGCGCCCGACCGATAAAATGTTCCTCCTCACGGCTCACGCGCATCATCACCGGCGCGTTGAGCTTTTTCGAAAGCAGCGCCGGAATCACCAGCGTCTGTGCGCCGGTAATCTTGCTGCCGAATCCGCCGCCCGTGTACTCACTCACAAAAACGATCTTGTCCTCGGGCATTTGCATCCATCGCGCAATGGCTGGCACTGTTTGCTGGGTGCTTTGCGTGCCCGTATAGAGGAACAGCTTCCCGTTTTGCCAGTACGCCATCGTGGTGCGCGGCTCCAGGCACTGGTGGCTCACGTCCGGCGTAAGAAATGTCTCGTCCAGCACCAGCGCCGCGTTCTTCATCCCCGCATCCACGTCGCCGAACGACCACTTCTCCGGCGCAAAGCCCATCGGCAGTTTGCCCTGGTCGTAGTCGGCAAAATCTTCCTTCGTCCACTTCAGCGTGGTCAGTTGCGGACCTCTCGGCGCCGGCGGTGGCAACTGTTGCCATACATTGCCATCCAGGCGCGCATTGGAGCTTCCGGGCCGCAGGCTTTCCAGCGGATCGACCGCAAACGGTAGCGGCTCCATCTCGATCTCGATCTTCTCGATCGCTTCCGCGCAGGTCAGCTCGTCCACCGCGGCCACCGCCAGAATCGGCTCGCCCTGGTACATTGGCTCGTCGGCAAGCGCCAGCTCACCCCACTTATCCGCTTTGATGGTCTGGCCGTTGTCGTTCACATAGTCCGCATGGCCCGGCACCTCGCTCGGCGTGAGAATCCCTTTCACTCCGGGCATCGCCAGCGCCTTCGACGCATCAATGCGCTTCACTCGCGCATGCGGCATGGGACTGAGCACGAGCCGGCAAAACAGCATCCCTTCCGCGCGGAAATCTTCAGCATATTTTGCTCGGCCTGTCACCTTTGCAACCAGGTCGTTGGTCGCAAAGTCTCTGCCGATCAGCTTGTACCCTTCGCCGAACGGCCGCGGCTTCAGGTCTTCGGCCTTCAACGCATTCGCCTGCGCTGTCTCCGCCATGGCTCAGGCCCTCCTCTGCGACTTGGCTGGTACGCCATTGCGCGTGTACTCGGCGCCGGTCATCATTGCGTCCAGAATCTTCGCGTAATCCTGGCACCGGCAAAGGTTCCCCGAAACGCCTTGTGCCATTTCTTCGCGAGTCGGGTTGGGATTCTTCTTCAAGAATCCAACCGCCGACATAACAAAGCCCGACATACAGAACGCGCATTGGAATCCCTGCTCGTCCACCACCGCCTGTTGCACCGGGTGCAGTGTTCCATCGTCCGCCGCCAGGCCTTCGATCGTCACCACCTTACGCCCGCGCACCGTGTTAGTCAGCACCGAGCAGCTATAGTGCGGCACGTCGTCGATCAGGACGGTGCAGCTTCCGCATTCCGCGCGGTCGCAGCCCAGCTTGGTTCCAGTCAACCCCAGCTTGTAGCGCAGCGTCCACGCTAGCGTTTCCTGCTTCATCACTTCCACGCGGCGCAACTTGCCATTCACATTCAGCGTGATCAGGCGCTCGCTCGTGAAGCTCCGGCCGCGGCCCGGTGAAAGAATCTTGTAGCTCGCCGCACTCACAACGGCGCCACCGGCAATTACGCCCAGAATGAACCGGCGCCTTGTAATCTGATGACCCTTCGTCTCGAGTGTTTTGGGATCTTCCGTCTCCGGCATGCCAACCTCTCCGGCTTTGGTCTTTCCGCATTTTCGATCTTACGGGGATGGGTTCCTGTAATTGTGCAAACCGCTTTTCTTTGGTCTGGGCGGTCGCGCAGTCGTCGTGCGCGGGGAACCTCGTGCGCGCTTTCCTGCTATCTTAGCCCGGTCCCCGTTGCCTGTGCAAAGCTCTCTTTCGGGCCACGAATGACCTTCACCTATCTGCCGTCTTTCACGGCATTTCCGCTCCGCCGCCATCTCGACTACACTGATTGCGTCATGCCCACAGGAAGCCTTTCTACCGCTATACGGATGCGCACACCGCAGGGTGCTTTTGCCAATGAGTCCTTTATCGATTTCCAAGACCCTGAGAACGCGCGCGCCATGCGCCGCGCGCTCGACCAGGTCGCATCGCACCTTGGAGTTGAATACAGTCTGATTATCGGCGGTAAGCGCCTAAAAACCGCCGAACGCATCCGTTCCATCAATCCGGCGCGCCCGGCGCAAATCGTAGGCGTCCACCAGAAGGCCGGCGCCGCGCAGGTTGAAGCCGCCATGTCTGCCGCGCTCCGCGCATTCGAATCCTGGAGCCGCGTTTCGCCGGAAGAGCGCGCATCGCTCCTCCTCGGCGCCGCTGACATCATCCGCAAACGCAAATTCGAGTTCATGGCCTGGCTCACTTACGAGGTCGGCAAAAACTGGGCCGAGGCCGACGCCGATGTCGGCGAGACCATCGACTTCCTTGAGTTCTATGCCCGCGAGGCGCTGCGCCTGGCCGCTTCCACCACGCCCATCCAGTATCCGGGGGAGCGCAACGAGCTCCTCTACATTCCGCTTGGCGTTGGCGCCGTGATCTCGCCTTGGAACTTCCCTTTTGCCATCATGGCCGGCATGACCTCCGCCGCCATCGTCTCCGGCAATGCCGTCATCCTCAAGCCCTCGAGCGACGCGCCCACCATCGCCGCCCGCTTTGTCGAGGTCCTCGAAGAAGCCGGCCTCCCCGATGGCGTGGTGAACTTTTGCCCAGGTTCCGGCTCGTCCTTTGGCAACGCCATTGTTGAGCACCCGAAAACAAGATTCATCTCGTTTACCGGCTCCAAGGCCGTCGGCCTCGAGATTAATGAACGCGCGGCACGCATGCAGCCCGGCCAGATTTGGATCAAGCGCACCATCCTCGAGATGGGCGGCAAGGACTCCATCCTCGTCTGCGCCGATGCCGATCTCGACGCCGCCGTCGAAGGCGTTGTTGCCTCGGCCTTCGGCTTCAGCGGACAGAAGTGTTCCGCTTGCTCTCGCGTCATCGTCGAGGCGCCGATCTACGATGCCTTCGTCGAGCGCCTGCGTGAACGTGCCTCTACGCTCACCGTCGGCGATCCGGCAGCTAACTGCAATCTGGGCCCCGTCATCAATCAGGCGGCGCTCAATTCCATGCTGCATTTCCTCGAAATCGGCAAGAAAGAAGGTAGGCTCGTCTTTGGTGGTAGCGCACCGGCTATCGCCGACTCCGGCTATTTCCTCGAGCCCACCATCTTCGCTGACGTCGCCCCCAACGCCGTCCTTGCGCAGGAAGAAATCTTTGGCCCCGTGCTGGCTCTAATAAAGGTTGCCAACTTCGACGAAGGCCTGCGCGTTGCCAACAACACCGAGTACGGTCTTACAGGCTCCGTTTACTCCTCCGATCGCGATCGCCTCAATCTTGCGCGCCGCGAGTTCCACGTCGGCAATCTCTACTTCAATCGCAAGTGCACCGGCGCCATGGTCGGCGCACATCCTTTCGGCGGCTTCAATATGAGCGGCACCGACTCCAAGGCCGGTGGTCCCGATTACCTCTACCTGTTTACCCAGGCCAAAAGCGTCGGCGAGAAGCTCTAGTTTCAGTACAAGGAAGCATCAACCGGCGTCCGCGCCAACTCAGTTGCAAAGGGAGACAGGATTGACCCAATGACTGCATGGGACTTTACAGCGGTGGTCTGGGCTCTCTCCTTTTTGGCGGGCTTTCTCGGTGCGCTTACCGGGTTAGGCGGCGGCGTGGTCGTCGTCCCCGCCCTCACCCTCGCGCTCGGCGTAAACATGAAGTACGCCATCGGCGCTTCGCTGGTCTCCGTTATCGCCACTTCCTCCGGCGCGGCGGCAGCCTACGTCCGCGAGGGCTTTTCCAATATCCGCATCGGCATGTTCCTTGAGATTGCCACCACCCTGGGCGCGATCCTTGGCGCGCTTCTCGCCAGCCGCATCGGCACCCATGCCCTCGCCATCGTCTTCGGCCTGGTCCTTATCCAATCCGCGATCCATTCGTTCAAAGGCGTCCAGGGCGGCGAACAGCCCGTCATTTCTGACGCTCTTGCGAAACGTTTGCGCCTCGCCAGCACTTTTCCCGTCGATGGCCGCCGGCAGGAATATGGCGCGCGCAGTGTTCCCGCAGGATTCGGTCTCATGTTCGGAGCGGGCGCGCTTTCCGGTCTGCTCGGCATTGGCTCCGGCGCGGTCAAGGTCATCGCCATGGACCGTGTCATGCGCATCCCCTTCAAAGTTTCCACCACGACCAGCAACTTCATGATCGGCGTTACCGCTGCCGCCAGCGCCGGCATCTACCTTACTCGCGGATTCATCGATCCTCGCGTGGCCATGCCGGTCATGCTCGGCGTCCTTGCCGGCGCGTTGCTTGGCGCGAAAGTCCTGGTGCATGCTCGAGTTCGCACGCTCCGAGCCGTCTTTGCCATCGTGATCCTGGCCCTCGCAATCGAGATGATTGTGAACGGCATCGCGGGGAGGGTCTAGTCATGATGAACGACCGCCGCCTTGAAAACATTATTGGCCGGCTTCTACAGACCGGCGTTCTCTTGGCAGCCGCCACCGTCTTTGCCGGCGGTGTTCTCTATCTCTTTCAAACTCACTCCGCCCGCGTCGACTACCGCGTCTTTGTCCCCGGTAGCTCCGATCTCCGCACGCTTCCCGGCATTGTCCGCTCGGCTGCGCACCTCCAAAGCGTTGGCCTGATTCAATTCGGCCTGCTGCTCCTCATCGCCACGCCGGTCGCGCGCGTTGCCATGGCGATAGTCGGCTTCGCGCTTGAGCGCGACCGCTTATATACGGTCGTTAGCCTGATCGTGCTGCTGATTCTGGCCTTCAGCCTGATTCACGCAACATGACACACCAAGGCCATCACTTTCCGAGCAGTGCGCCGAGTTCCCGCAAACTTTGGGTTGGTTTTCGATCCGCGGCTCGCCAATTCTGTTTGGACTTACGCCACGATGCCGGAGACTGTCTGGCTTGCCGCTTGATTTGCCGATTGGGTCTCGGCGTCCAGCTTGCTTCCAACTTCCGCCGCTGCCTTCGCAAGCACTCGGTGGTGAATCGTGAACAGCGCCAGTTCCAGGCGGTCGCCTACGCCAGTCTTGTCGTAAATTGACCGCAGGTAATTCTTGATCACCTGTTCCGTCGTTTTCAGCCGAACGGCAATCTCGCGGTTCTTGCAGCCCTGCACGATGAGCGCTACGATGCGCATCTCTTTCGGCGTCAACCGGTCGCGCACGCGCGCACCCACCAGGTCCTCTTCAACCGATTCCGGCGGGACTGACTGGGTCGGGAGCCATGTGTCACCGGCCGCCACGCGGCGCACGCATTCGTTCAGCGCCGGTCCCGTTACGCTGCGAAATACCACTCCGCGAAAGCCCTGCTGCAAATACGTCGCCGCGTTGTCGTTGTTCTCCACGATCACGATGCCGCGGCTGTTCGTGGTTTCAAGCAGCATGCCCAACCGCGTGAAATCTGGTTGCAGCGAAGCCGCGAACAGAACGATCGAGTTGGGAAACGTGGTGATGGCGTGGTACATCCGCTCAAGATCGGTGCATTGCGCAATGATGCGCAAGTCTTCGTCCATGGCCAGAACCTTGGCGGTGCCGGCCCTGAAGATCGCTTGAGAATCGGCCAGGATGATCTTGTTCATTTTGTTTCCTGCCTACCCCTGCCCCTCTGGGGAGAAACTCACCCTTTCATCCCAATCTACGCCACGACCGGTGCATATACCCGCTGCGCCTACTACTCTCCTCCGTTCGTCCCTATCGGCAGAATGGCGACAGTCTTGGCAATGTATGTAATTGCTACATTTTGACCCCAACCGGTCCATTTCGCAACTTCCCGGCCCCGTCGACATCCATGGTCCCCTTTTGCATCTATGTCTGAGATTACAGCTTACGGGCCTGAATAGGGTACAAAAAAACCTTCTGGCAGGGCCGCGGGAACCATTAACTAGATTGGGACCGGCAGGCACTACACTTCCCTTATGGCGAGGCCGATCCTGTTGGCAGTCGACGATGATGTGAGCGTCCTGGAGGCCGTAGTCCAGGACCTGCGACGCCAATACGGCGCAACCTACCGGGTCATGCGCGCCGCCAGTGGACAGGCCGCACTCGACACTCTTTCACAACTCAAATCGCGCGATGAGCCCGTGGCATTGCTGATCAGCGACCAGCGCATGCCGGGCATGAGCGGCGTTGAGATGCTCGAGCGCGCGCGCACCCTTTATCCCGACGCGCGCCGCGTCCTCCTGACCGCGTACGCCGATACCGACGCCGCCATTCGCGCCATCAACTCCGCGCGCATCCACTATTACCTCAACAAACCCTGGGACCCTCCCGAGGACAAGCTCTACCCCGTGCTTAACGACCTGCTCGAAGACTGGCAGGCGAGCTTTCGGCCGCCCTTCGAGGGGCTTCGTGTCATCGGCTACCGCTGGTCGCTCAATGATCATCGACTGCGCAATTTCCTCTCGCGCAACCATGTACCTTACCGCTGGCTCGATGTGTCCGCCGGCCCTGACGTGCTTAGGCTTCTGGAAGAGAAACAACTCGATCCACAGATGCTCCCCGTCGTTCTCTTCGGCGACGGTTCGGTCCTTGTCGATCCCGATCTTGAGACCCTTGCAGGACGCGTCGGCCTCCGCGTTCAAGCTGCACAGGATTTCTACGACATCGTTGTCGTGGGCGCCGGTCCAGCCGGACTGGCTGCCGCCGTCTATGGCGCAAGCGAAGGCCTGCGAACGCTTGTCATCGAGCCCGAAGCGCCAGGCGGACAGGCTGGCTCCAGCTCCCGTATCGAAAACTACCTCGGATTTCCTTCCGGCGTTACCGGTGCGGATCTCGGCCGCCGTGCCTACGCCCAGGCGTCGCGCTTTGGCGCCGAATTCGTCACCCAACGCGCCACCGGCATGCGTGTCGATGGCCAGTACCGCTTCATCCAGCTAGCCGACGGCCGCGAGGTTTCGAGTCATTGCGTGCTTCTCGCACCCGGCGTCCAGTACCGCAAACTCGAGATTCCCGGTGCTGACCGGCTCACCGGCCGCGGCATCTATTACGGAGCAGCCCTCGTCGAGGCCCTTGCCTGCAAGGGCGAGGAAGTTTTCATCGTCGGCGGCGCCAATTCAGCGGGCCAGGCGGCTCTTCACTTCGCCAAATATGCCACAAAAGTAACCATGTTGGTGCGCGGCGAAGGACTTTCCGCCACCATGTCAAAATACTTGATCGATGAGATCGCCCGCACATCCAATATTGTGGTTGAGGCGGGTACGCAGGTGCTCGAAGCCCTCGGCGAAGATCACCTCACCGCGCTCAGGCTCCGCAGTTCGTCAGGCGAAGTTGAGGTGCCCGCGTCCTCGCTCTTTGTTTTTATCGGTGCCGCGCCCGTCACCGCGTGGCTGCCACAATGCATAATGCGTGACGAGAAAGGTTTTTTGCTCGCCGGGCCGGATTTGCTAAAGGACGGTAAGTTGCCCGAGGTCTGGTGCGAAAAGCGCGATCCGTTTTTGCTCGAGAGCAGCGTCCCCGGCGTCTTTATTGCCGGCGACGTTCGCTCGGGCTCGGTCAAGCGCGTCGCCTCGGCGGTGGGCGAGGGATCCATCGCGCTGCAGTTCGTTCACCAGTATCTGGCAGGGTTCTGAGGACTGTTCGTCGGTATTCAAATAAGTGCGATAGGCAAGATGAGCGAGAATACACAAGCCATCCAGATCGAGCCGATCCATCTTCGGGAGCTCGCCGCGGTCCTGTCCCACACACACATCTTTGCTGCCACTCCTTTCGATTCCATTACCAGCATCGGTCGTCTTGAGCGCGTCACTGTCCCGGCAGGTACAGTGCTCGTCGCCGCGGGCGAGCCTTGGCTCTACTACTGGCTCTTGCTTGATGGCGAGACGCGCGCTGAGCGTCCGGAATCCGACGGCACGTTGACCTTGGTCGGCATCGCGCGCTCCGGCGAGGGCTTCGGCGAAGTACCTCTGCTCACTGGCCGTGCCACCTCAGCGTTTCGTATCTCCGCGGTGCACGATTCCGTCCTCGTCCGCTTTACCGAGCAGGATTTCTGGTCGCTCCTTGCCTGCTGCCCTGCCGTCCGCAAAACTGTCCTCGCCGATAGTGCTCAGCGCCTGCAGGCCTATCAGGTCGAAGCGATCCATCGCGAGAAGCTCGTCGCCCTCGGCACTCTCGCAGCCGGCCTGATGCACGAGCTAAACAACCCCGGCGCCGCTGCCAGGCGCGCCGCCTCGCAGCTTCGCGAGAACCTCCTCCGCCTGCAGCAGCTCAGCCTGCGCTCGAGCGGAAAGCCCAAAACACCGGCTCAGCTCCGGTGCATGAAGGACCTCCTCGAGCACGCCCTGCGCGGGTGCAATCAGCCCGCCATGAGCAGCCTTGAACAGGCCGACGCTGAAGAATCCATGAGCGCATGGCTTGACCAAGCCAAGGTAGAAAACGCCTTCACGATCGGTCCTGTCCTTGTCTCCATGGGCTTCGACCAGGAAGAAATTGCCTGTGCCCAGGAGCACTTCGATCCCGAGTCGTTTTCTGACGCACTTAATTGGTTCGGCGCCCTCGTCTCCAGCGTCTCGCTCGTCTGCGCCATCGAGGAAAGCATCTCTCGCATCTCTGAGCTGGTCACGGCTGTCAAGAAGTTCGCCTACGATGAGCGCACCCCCAACAAAGAGCTCGACGTCCACGACAGCCTGCAGAGCACGCTCACGATCCTGGGCCACAAACTCCGGCTTAAGCAGATTCAGGTCGAAAAGCGATTCGCTGCCTCACCCTCCACAATTCGGACCAGCGGCTCTGCCATCAGCCAGGTTTGGACGAATCTCATCGACAACGCCGTCGACGCGTCGCCCGAGGGAGGAAAGCTCGAGATTGCCACCTGGTCTGAGCCGGGCTCACTCGTCGTCTGCATCGGCGATCACGGCCCCGGCATCTCGCCCGAGGTTCATCCTCATATCTTTGAGCCCTTCTTCACCACCAAGCCGCAAGGCGCCGGCACCGGCCTCGGCCTCGAGATTGTTCACCGCATCGTGACGCAGAAATTCGGCGGAAAGGTCGAGGTACAGTCCCAGTCCGGCGACACACGCTTCATCGTCCGCCTGCCAGTGAATGCCTCGTCAAAGGACTCGAGCCTTCAGTCGGCAGCTGAAAGCTTGTAGCCCGCCGGCTATCTAGAACCTTCGATTCACGTGGTAGGACCACTGGGCCCTCGCGGCGTATGATGATCTGCGCAAGGAATTCTCCAAAGCGAGGCAGCTACGTGATTCAACTGAAGAGTCCGCTCATCCGGCTGATCCTTACACACATTCTTACCCTGACCTTCATCGCCGCTTCTGCCGCAACTCTTCAAGCGGCCACAACCTGCAACCCGCGCGATTTCGGCGCAAAGGCCGACGGAGCCACCAAGGATACAGTTGCGATTCAAAGCGCTATCGACGCCTGCGCGGCGCGGGGCGGCGGCAAAGTCCGTCTTACCGCTGGCGTCTATCTCAGTGCTCCCATCATGCTTAAGAGCAACATCACCCTCCAGCTCGATAAAGGCGCTACGCTCCTCGGCTCGTCCGATCACGGCGACTATCCCGACATCACCGAGTTCCGCCTTCCCGGTGTGCAGCCGCTGGTCAGCGCGACCAACGCCCAAAACATCTCCATCATCGGCGGGGGCACGATTGACGGCAATGGCGAAAGCTGGTGGCAAATGGCGCGCACCGTTCGCGACGCCGGTGTCATGGGCAATCCCCATCCCCGCCCGCGCCTTGTCGTCTTTGACCACTGCAAGAATGTGCGTGTTGAAGGCGTCACCATCCAGAATTCGCCCATGTGGCAACTCGTCCCCTACTACTGCGACAACGTGATCATTCGCAACATTCGTGTTCTCGCGCCGCAACACTCGCCCAACACCGACGCCGTCGATCCCTTCTCGTCGTCGAATGTCATCATCGATCATGTCTATGCCGACGTCGGCGACGACGACATCGCCATTAAGTCCGGCGCCATCAATTCGCCTGGCGGCGATGATCCCAGCCGCGATATCACCATCACCGATTGCACGTTCCTCCATGGGCATGGCCTCTCCATCGGCAGCGAGATCGCCGGCGGAGCGCACAATATTGTCGCCGAGCGCATTCATTTTGACGGCACTGACAACGGCATACGCGTCAAGGCCAATCGCGACCGTGGCAACGACGTCAGCAACCTGGTCTTTCGCGACATCGAAATGAAGGACGTGAAAAACCCGTTGGTGATCAGCGAATACTATCCCAAGATTCTGCCGCCGGAAGGCACCGTGGCGCCGGCCCCCGTTACGCGGCTCACACCTCACTTTCACGACATCGTCCTTCAAAACATCACGGCAACAGGCGCCTCGATGGATGGCGCTATCGTTGGCCTGCCTGAAGCGCCGGTCACCGGCGTCGTTCTCGAAAACGTCAATCTCAATGGCGAAAAGGGTTTGTCCATCGGCTACGCGACGGTGACGGGAAAGAACGTGAAGGTCGAAGCCGCGCAGGGCGATGCGATCATGAAAATGGCAGGCGCTAACGTCACCTTGCAGTAGCAGGAGGCACACGGACAGAAAAGGCTGCGCTGATGAGCGCAGCCTTCTTCCGTCTTGAAGGATTTGAAAGATTCCCTACTGATTTACCCCGCTGGCCAGGAATCCTCCATCCACCACCAGGATCTGCCCGGTCACAAACGAAGCGCTGTCTGAAGCGAGATAAACGACCGCGCCAATCAACTCTTCGGTCTTGCCAAAGCGCCCCATCGGCGTGCGCATCAGCAGCTCCTTGCCGCGCGGCGTCGAGTCAAGCAGTTGCGCATTGAGATCAGTGCGGAAAACACCGGGCGCAACGGCGTTCACTGTCACGCCCTTCTTCGACCACTCGACGGCAAGCGAGCGAGTGAGCGAGGCCACGCCCGCCTTGCTCGCCGCGTACGCTGCAACTTCACTCAACGCGACAAAGCTGTTCAACGACGCAATGTTGATGATGCGACCGTAGCCGCGCTCGAGCATGTCCCGGCCAAAGACCTGGCAGGCGCGCAGTGTGCCCGTCAAATTCGTGTTTAGGATGTTGTTCCACTCCGCCTCGGACAGGTCGAGCGTCGGCGTCCGCTTGATCATGCCTGCGCAGTTCACCAGGATGTCGACCTTGCCAAAGCGCTCGAGCGTCGCGGCGAGCAACTTCTCGAGAGAAGCGCGGTCGCCCACGTCTGAAGCCAGCCGCAACGCCTGCCGCCCACGCGCTTCAATTTCTTTTGCGGTATCGTCGACCTGCTGCTGGCGGCGCGCCGTCGCAACAACGTCTGCACCGGCTTCTGCTAAACCAAAGCTCAAGGCGCGGCCGATCCCGGAGGTTCCTCCGGTGACAACCGCTACCTTGCCTTCAAGACTGAAGAGCTGGAACGTCATGCGATCTCCGAGGGGAATTGTAGCGCCGGCTCTTGACCGGCTGTTCCGCGAGCGTCCACGCCCGCATTAAGCGCTTCAGCCAAGAAACACCGGCGCAATGTGCCGGTCATAGAGATTCTCGGTCACGTTCTTGGCGATGATGGCCTCGTTCGCCTCGAGCAGATCGAGATAACGCCGCCCCATCTTCGCCGCCACCTTGAAGCCGACATGCAACAACTGCCGCACGCTAGGATTGTAGCCCGGCGCACCTTTCACGTGCCGCAATGCCGACGTGTACTGCCCCGATGTCCACCCGCGAACCTCATCCGCCGTGGGCAATTTCTTGGGATCAATGTCGATCACCGTTGCATACGGCGCGCAAAGCTCTTCGCGGTGCGCCAGCGCGTCGGCATAAACTTCCTTCGCCAGCGCCAATCCATCGCCGCCTGCCTCTGCCAGTCCAATCAACTCTTCGAGCCACGTTGTTCCTGCGGTCTTCAGATGCACGCCCACGTTGAACCGCTTCATTGTCGCGTGAATCGCCGGATAGATCGAGAATTTGTCGCTGCCTGAGTGCACGCTTAGCTTCAGATTGTCGGGCAATCCATATTGCTTCACCGCGTAGGCAATCGCCGCCACGTCCAGCGCCATCTCGCGCTCGAACTGTTTCACGTCGCCCTCGTAGTCCACGCCCTTGTTGAATCGTCCGCTGAACTTCGGCGCGATCGTCTGCACTGGAATGCCTTCATCCGCGATCGCAGCCAGAATAATCAGCAGCTCCACCGGGCTCTGCGCGCGATCGGTCTCGTCCATCGATACCTCGGATATGAATTTCCCCGCGCCTCTCGCATTCAGCACCCTCAGGTGCACCTCTCCAGCCTTCTTCACCGCGGCCAGAAACTTCCCGGCTGTCTGCCGCAGAATCTCAGGTGTGATCTCGAACGCCTCGTCGGCTCCGGCGAGCTCGATGCTTCCCTGCAACTCCAGATGCCGCTTCACAAAGCTCTCGATGTCCACAGCCTCCGCCGATTGTCCGATAAAGTCCGCAACGTCGAAGGTAAAGAAGTCGCACGGCGCAAGGAACCTGTCTACCGTCGCGGCCGTAATATGATCCGCGTCGCAGTAGTACGGCAATTTCCACCCTAAAGCCTTCACAGCGGCGTCGGCCGCCTCTCGTACGCTGCTTGGCTCCGATCCGATGATCAAGTGCTCACGGTTCGACTTGTTCCAAACGGGCACCACTTCAAGCCCGTTGTTTAAGGCCTTTACGCAGGCTTGCAGCTGGGCTTTGGCCTGGTGCGCAAACCGGTCACCGGTACCCACCGAGTATTTGGTCAGCTTCAATCCTTCGCTACGCATACTCTTCCCGTTCTGTCCAATTCAGTGGTTCTATCTGGTCGTTGCGCCGGAACGCGACGGTCAGTCGGCGTGCGCAGCCGCCAGCGCAGGAGCAGACGAGCTTTCGAAGCGGCTCCTGTGCGCCCACAAACCCAGCCCTGGGTTGGCCACAAAGAAGATCGTCTCGCCGCCCAGTTGGTTCCAACCATGGCGGAGCTTTCCCGGATCATAACGCGCGGTCATCGCTTTCAAATCGCCGTATTCGAATCCAACGCCCTCGATTTCCTTCCGGCTTAGCTCGCCCGGGCACCAACGAATGGTGAACCTCCCCTCCGACGAAGCATGAATCAGGTGCGCGGCCGCGCTCAGATCCGCGGCCAGATCGGCATTTTCGTTCACCGCCTTCAGCGTGGCCGGGGTTCCGCGGTAACCATACTTGCGGATCAGCGCGTCAATCCCCTTGTCCTCGCCGAACTCCTTCACGCCCGGCGCAAGAATGATCAGTTCTGCTCCGTCTGCAAGTGCCATGCGCGTCCGGTACACGGCCTTGTTCCCAATCCACGTCGAATGAAACTCCTTCGGGTCGAGATAGACTACAGCTTTTTTAATCGGCTCATTCAGCATCTCGAAGTTCACCTTCAGGCTCAGCTCCGCTGCTTTCAGGAAGCATTCGAGATCGTCGCCGATATAGAGGCCGCGCACGGCCAATCCGCCTTCTTTCCCACGGCCCACCACCGTTTGCACGTACACAATCGGCAGGTGCCGCAGGAACTTTTCGCCTGCACGGTTCAACACGTTGCGTACGGGGTTCTCGGCGCGCCCCATGATTCGCTCCATCCCATACACGGCGCCAAGGTAGTGACTGCGATTGATCCCCTCGCGCCCGCCCGTGCCGATCAGGATGTTCTTCGCGTGATTCGCCATGCCGATCACTTCATGCGGCACCACCTGCCCGATGGAGAGAATCAGGTCAAACCCTCCCTGCGAGATCAGCTTGTTTACCTGCGCCGGCCAGGTGTAATTGAGTTTGCCTTCCGACTGCTCGCGAATGAACTCCGCCGGCAGTTCGCCTAGAGTCTCGATGTCCGTGCGCCAGTTGTGCACGCGGAACAGCTCCTGCGGCATCTCTCCGAACATGTGCGCGATCTGGTCGGACCGCATAGGTGTGTGCGTGCCGATCGCCGGCAGCACGGCCTTCAATTTGTCGCCATAGTGCTCCCACGCGTACCGCGTCAGATCGCCGGCCCGCGAATGCTCACGGCTCTGGTCGGGTGGCACAGCCAGCACCCTGGCTCGCTTGCCCAGCTTGCCCAGGCTCTCCACCAGCATGTCTTTCAACTGCTTCGCCGAGAGATCGGCCTCGGTGCTTCCCACGGAACAATACAGGCTCATATACCAATCTCCGCTTTTTCCATCTCCACGGCCTCAAGTGCCGGGCGTTGACCAACGTTACGCCACCAGTACGCTGAGCCGAGAGCTGAAAGTCAAAAGCCGATAGCTCTGTTACAGCCGGTATGCTTTCTTTACCAGTCCGTACGTCAAATCGTGCGCCACTTCGTGCGCTTCGTCTTCGTCCAGCCTGTGCTCTGCCACAAGCCGCCCCAGGAACGCGCAATCGATGCGCCGGGCCACGTCGTGCCGTGCCGGAATCGAAAGGAACGCTCGCGTGTCGTCGTTGAAGCCCACTGTGTTATAGAACCCGGCCGTCTCCGTTGCTAGTTCGCGGAAACGCATCATCCCCTCCGGACTGTCATGAAACCACCATGGCGGACCCAGGCGCAAGCACGGATAGTGCCCTGCCAGCGGCGCCAGCTCGCGGCTGATCGTCGACTCGTCCAGCATGAAAAGGATGATGGTAAGATTGCGCTCGTTGCCGAAGCGATCCAGCAGCGGGCGAAGAGCGTGCACAAAGTCTGTGGGGCTCGGAATGTCTGCGCCCATGTCGCGCCCATAGCGCTCGTACACGAATCGATTGTGGTTGCGCACGGCGCCCGGATGGATTTGCATCACCAGCCCGTCATCCACGCTCATTCCCGCCATCTCCGTCAGCATCTGCGCGCGGAATAATTCTTTCTCGGCTGCGTCCGCCTTGCCCGCAATCACCTTGCTGAACAGAGCCGCCGCCTCGCTCTGGGGCAAGTCCGCCGTCTGCGCGGTAGGATGCCCATGATCCGTCGAAGTGCATCCCTGCGTCTTGAACCGAGCTCGAGCCTTCTTGAGCGCGTTCAGGTAACCTTTCCATGTCAAGCTGTCTTCACCATTTTGTTCGCCAAGCTTTGCAACCAGGCCGGCAAATCCCTTGAACTCCGGATCCACCACCGGATCGGGCCGGAAAGCCGGAACAATCCGCGCTTTCCACCCGGAATCGCGAATGGCCTGGTGGGCCTTCAGCTCATCCAGAGGCGACTCTGTTGTCGAAAGCACTTCAATGTTGAACTTTTCATAGAGCGCGCGAGGCAGAAACTCCACAGTGCGCAGCTTCTCCGCAATGGTGTCGAAATAGTGGTCGGCTGTCTTCTCGCTCAACCGCTCGCTGAATCCGAACAGCTCCTGGAAAGCAAAATCCAGCCACATGCGCGTGGGCGTTCCGCGGAAAAGGAAGTAGTTTTTCGCAAAAATGCGCCACACCTTGCGCGGGTCCTTAATGATCGGCTGCCCAACGCCCAGGTCGTCCAATGAGATCCCCTGGCTGTAAAGCATGCGAAATACGTAATGGTCGGGCTGCACAAAAAGTGTCGCCGGATCGGGAAACGGCTCGTTACTGGCAAACCACGAGGCCTGCGTGTGCCCATGGGGGCTGATAATCGGAAGGCCGCGGACTTGCTCGTATAAGGAACGGGCTACATTACGGGAACATGCTTCGGCTGGAAATAATCGGTCTTCGTGGAGCAGCATGGCTATCATTCTACCCGCCTCGCCGTTCGGTTGGTCAGACTACCCGCGGCGATAGAGGTCAGACCAGGAGTATACACATTCACTCCGCCTTCCGTCCTCCATTTGATTTCTTCCCCGCCTTCTCGAAGTTTCTCCAACCAGACCTCACATTCGGTGGTAATCTCGCTGTGACGCTGATTTCCAGTATCGCAAGAAGGTACCTCATCTTATGCCGAGGGTGAAAGAAGAAGAGCGCAATACCCACCGAACGATGAAAGTGGTTAACCACATCCGTTCCCTGATTGAGAGCGGAACCCTGCAGCCGGGCGACAAGATACCACCAGAACGCGAGTTCGCCCGCTCCCTCAAAATCAGCCGCGCCAGCTTGCGCACCGGCATAGGTTACATGGCCGCCATGGGCGTCATGAAAGTCCGTCATGGTGTCGGCACATTCGTCGCAGATGGCCCTCCTCAGTTCGGCACCGCCTCGCTGAGCCTCATCGGAGCCCTCCACGGCTTCCAATCGTGGCAGATGTTCGAATCCCGCATCATTCTCGAAAGCCACCTGGCCGCTCTGGCTGCCGAGCGCGGAAAGCAGGAGCATTTCGCTGCATTGGCCGATGAGGTTGCGGAGATGTTCGCATCCATGAACAGCCCATCAGACTACCTCACTCACGATCTCCTGTTTCACCGCGTCATTTCCCAGGCCTCCGGCAATCCCATACTGGCTGCGATTATTGAAACCATTACTTCGGCGCTTTACGACTCGCGCCGCAAGACAGTGGAGCGCTCGACCGACATGCGCGAATCCGCCGAGATGCACCGCGAGATCTATCGTGCGATCCGTGCCCGGAACGCGAAAGAAGCTCACAACCTCATGGAGCAGCACCTACGCATGGCCCAGATCGCCCAAGGAATGGAACGCCCAACGGATCGCAAGAGATCAATTCGCGCTTCAAAAAAGAGGCAAGTGCGGACAGCCTCCGCGGCATAGTGGTCCGAAAGGAATTGGTCGAAATTTGTTGACGATTTTGAGATTGTTTTGTTGATTCCAAACGAGTTAATATCGAATTTCGGTGGTGTCCTAATTTGCCTTTCCTTCGCCGGATTGTCTGTATTACAAAAAATCATAGACATGCCAATCCTCGGGTGGGAGGATTAAGGGCATGGGAAATTATCTCTCGGAAATCGGCTCTTTCTTGTGGGCTGTTATCAACAACTGGGCCGGATATTGCACTGGAGGTGTCATAGTGGCCCTCCTCTGGCTTTGGTCAACATTGAAGCAGCAAACCGTCCCGAGACGTGTCGGTATAGCGGTCGCGGTATTCTTCCTTCTTCTTGCAATTTTTAATGCATGGAGGGACCAACACCATCAAGTGATTGATCTGACAAACAGACTCTTGGATTCAACTCCAGGATTATCTGGTGTCATCAACTACGTGTACGCTGCTCCATTCCAAGATGGGTCGCAGACTTCGATTTTTATTTCGGCCACAATTACAAACTCAAGATACCGAAGCGCCGCTCGTGGGTGGAGGCTCAATTATTATTCCAAATCGCTAACAGAGGACAGCATTCTTTATCAGTTGATCCCAGCGCAGATTCAAATCCCCGATCTAGACTCGGGAAAGAAATTTACTATCGGTTCCGAAGATTCGCTAGCTGAACTGGCATTAAAGCCGATCGGAAAAGGCGATGTTGTAAGCGGTTGGCTTCTGTTCGCAGTGCCGGGCAACAGAAAGGACGAAATTCTCAATGGAGACGCTACCTTAACCGTAACTTTTATGGACTATCGAGCCGATCCCTCCCAAAAAGTAGCAATGCAGATTACTCCCCGCTCGATGCCTCCACCTTACGTACCGGGTCTTACATACCCGATTCGTTAGGCGGCGGTAAATGTTCTATCTCAGGCTACGGGTGCATTTAAAATGTATTACAAAAACGCTTGACATTCTCCTATTTTCGTATTACATTTATTCAAGTGAGGCTGATATGGCGAACATACTTAACACGGATAAGCAAATCGCGATAATCGCAGCGCTTGCCGAAGGCTCCAGCATTCGGTCCATCGAACGCATGACCGGAGTGCACCGCGATACCATCATGCGGCTTGGGGTTCGCGTCGGGCGGGGCTGCACGGCCATGATGGACGCGAAGATGCGGAACCTTCCCTGTATGCGGCTTGAGCTGGACGAGATTTGGGGATTCATTGGGAAGAAAGCTCGCACGGTCACACAAGACGATGAGAAGGGGGTCGGAGACGTTTGGACCTTTTGCGCGATTGACGCCGATACAAAGCTGGTTCCTGCGTTTAAGACTGGAGACCGCAACCGGGCGACCGCTAATGCTTTTCTCGCAGACGTTGCCAGCCGCATGGCCTATCGCGTGCAGATCAGCACGGACGGCTTCTATGCATATACCGACGCCATTAAGAAGTCGTTCGGTCCGAACGTAGATTACGCCAAGATCATCAAGGTTTACGGAACCAATGCGTTCGGGGAACGGCGTTACAGCACGTCCGGCGTCCTCTCTTCCGAGAAGTTCATCGAGACGGGAAACCCTAACTTTGATCTGATTTCGACCAGCTATGCGGAGCGGCTGAATGCGACTGCACGGCTGCACATGCGCCGTTTGACCCGGCTGACGCTGGCCTTCTCGAAGAAACGCGAGAACTTCGATGCTGCGGTAGGCTTGCACTTCGCCTATTACAACTTCGTCAAGCGGCACAACACCCTGAAATGCACCCCGGCAGTAATGGCGGGAGTCGAGGAAAAGGCATTGAGCGTCGGAGAACTGCTTGAGGCCGTGGCATGACAGTAATCGAGGAATTGCAAGGCGCGATTCAGAAGCTCCACGGCGTAAAGGCTACGCACCGGGAGAGCGTACCCGTGAAGGAAACCTGGAAGGGCAAGACAATCTGGGACGGAGTGGTAGAAGTCTTTGATTTGCATGGGCATCCGCAAACCGATACCGCGTATGCGTGGTTCCACGATAGCGGAGACCCAGCAAACCCTCTCGCTGTCACTGTCCTGCACATCGACCCAGCCTTATCTCCAGCCAAAGCCGTAAAAGCATTCATCGTTCAGGAGTATGACAATGCCTAAGCCCAAGAAACCCGGACGGCCAAAACTAGCAAAACGAGACGCCAAGGGGACCATTGTCCCGGTTCGGTTCAGCCCTGAAGATCGGAAGCGCGTCGAGGCGGCAGCGAAGGCCAGCAAGCAGACCGTTTCCGCATGGGTTCGCACTACGCTGCTTGCCACGATTGGAGACTGAATGAAGCAAATTAGGACACTACCCGAATTTCCGGCTCAAAAATTTTTATTTTTTTCTTTTTGATTTTCATGTCCTCCCGAAGGCGGTTCGCAGTTCATAGTTCGTAGTTCATGATTCGCAGTTCACAGTTGGAGGTTCGCGGCGTCCGCCTCACCTTGAACCGTGAAGATGGAGCTGCAGGATGAACCAACTAAGACAAGTGTAACGATTGCGTGAAAATAAACTGCAAAGTTGGCGAAGGCTATGTTCGCCGTGTTTTCAGCGGTTTAGGGCGGGAAGAACCGGCGATTGGTCTTGACAGCGCGCCCCCGAATCCTGCGAGGCCCGACATCTACAACTTTCGGCGCAGAGCCGCCGACACCTTCAGCGAGGCGGACTTACAGCAGTTAATTCTCAGAAATCGTCCTGGGGTTTTCCCTATTGACAAAAATCCATGTTGACAAAATGGACCCGCTGTACGAAACTTATGGGGCTTCAAAATGTGGTCAGACCACGTGTGCCAGTTCGCTCGAAAACCGTGGGACTACCCCACACGAAGCTCAAAGCAAGTCTTTATTGGGAGGCAACATAATGATGCGTTTGGTATTAGGGAATGTGTGCGTCATGAAGGATCGATCGGCAGGGAAATCCTCCGGCCTCCTTCGAATCACCGCCTGGAGTTTCATCACAATGCTGGCCCTCGTCCTGATGTCGCCCCTGGGCGCGCGGGCGCAGTTGGCCGGCAAGGGCGCCATCACCGGAACCGTGCAGGATAAGACGGGCGCCGTGATTGCCAACGCCACGGTCACCGCCACAGACACTGCCAACGGAATCTCGACAGTCACCAAGTCGAGTGGCGCCGGCGACTACAACTTTTCCAATCTCGACCCCGGCATTTACACCGTGACGACCATCGCGCCCGGCTTCGAGAAGCTCACGCAGGAAAACATCCATGTGAACGCTCTCGAGTCTCAGGCCTATAACCCTGTGCTTCAGGTTGGCGCTGCCGACGTTCAGATCACTGTCTCCGCTGCGCCTCCGCAGTTGGAGACCAGCAATGCAACCCTCGGCGCGACGATGGAGCAGGAGACCTACTCGGCGCTGCCCCTCGAGATGGGCGCGTATAACTCACCCGATCAGCGGCGCGCCACCGACTTCGTCTACCTGATGCCAGGCGTGCAGGGCAACGAGACCAACGGCAACGCCACCACCAATACGGGCGTAGTCAATGGTTCCGGCAGCCGCGGCGCTGCTTCTGACGTATACGTTGACGGTGTTCCTTTTGTCCGCGCCGGCGGCAACGGCGACCCGCGCTATGTGTGGACTGCCATTTCGGTTGACGCGGTCGACCAGTTTCAGTTGCAAACCAGTGGCTACTCAGCCATCTATGAGGGCCAGGGCGTGATGAACTACTCCATCAAACAGGGTGGTTCCCAGTACCACGGTTCTGTGTACGAGTTCGTGCGCAATACGGTCCTCGATACCTGGGGGTTCTTTGGAAAGCTCCCCAATGCCGTGACCGGAGTGCCCGTCAAGCCTATCGAGCACAGCAACGAGTACGGCATCGTCCTTAGCGGTCCTTTGGTCCCGTTTGGAAGTTGGAAGCAGAAGGTCTTCTACTTCGGTAATTACAACGGCTTCCGTTACAGCAGTGCGACCCCGAATTTGATGACCTTTCCGACGCTGGCCGAGCAGCAGGGCGACTTTAGCGCGGCCGGCGTCAAGATTTACGACCCGTTGTCGCAGGCCACTTGCACCGCGAACAGCACCAACGGCCCCTGCCGCTATCAGTACGGCTACGGTCCAGGCTCGACCCCTGGTCTTGCTGGCAATCCGACCCTGCTCGGCTCTGGCTCCCCGGTCAACGTGATCCCTGCCAGCGAGTTCTCCACGGTGGCAAAGAATATGCAGGGCTTCCTTGCATCGCTCGGTATCAACAAGGCGATCAGCACCGCCCTGCAGAACAACTACGTCGCCCCCAATGCCACGGGACTCGTCAATTGGTCCATGACTCATCGCCTTGACTACACCGTCAACTCGCGTGACACGCTCTCCTTCGTGGCGTCGATCGGCCGCCAGGCAAGTTCCGTCCCGGTCGGCCAGACCACCACTGGGCGCAACGTTGGGCCGATTCCATATAACTTCGGCCAGGCCTACGCTCCCAAAACTGCGGTCGGCATCATTGAAGAAACCCATGTCTTCTCCCCGCACCTCCTCAACCAGGTCAAGTGGGGGTATGCCCGATATAACGGCCCAACCTTCAATGCCAACGAGGCGTCAGCCTATGCCGCCACGGCCATGGGGATGTCGGGATTGCCCAAGGGCCAGGCTTCCGATGCCTTTCCTGCCGTTGTCTTTGCCGGCACCGATGCCCCGACAAATTGGGCCGGCGAGCCTGCTTCTGTCACCGTCGCGGAGAACTACACTGCGCTCGACAATGTGCAGTGGACCGTCGGCAGGCATTCCTTCACCTTCGGCGGCCAGGTGGCCTGGATGCTCTACAACGTAATCAACGACACCAGCGGTACAAGTCCAATTACCCTGACCACGGCCGTTACCGAAACCGCGGGCATCAATCCTACCTGCGTGGCGGCGTGCCCCCCGGGCACTACCCCCAAGTATGTCGCTACCTCCAGCACGGGGCTCTCCTATGCCAGCTTCCTGGTAGGCGAAATCGATAAGGTCAGCTTCACCCAATACCAGCAGCAGGAGTTCGGTGCGCGCTTCCGTGCGATTTCGCCCTATGTGCAGGACAACTGGAAGGTGACCAGCAAGCTCACTCTCGACCTTGGCCTGCGCTACGATTTCTTCCCCACCGTCACTGAAGTGCACAACGCCGAAAGTTTCTTCAGTCCTTCACTTGCCAATCCCATCACTGGCATCAACGGAGCGTTGCAGTTTACCGGCAAGGGTGCCGGTACCTGTAACTGCGCTACACCGGTCAGCAACTACTTCAAGAATTTTGGGCCTCGTGTCGGCTTGGCATTCCAGCTCGATCCCAATACCGTCATCCGCGCCAGTTACGGTGTCATGTTTACGCACGGCGACGCGGTCGGCGGGCTTGCGTCAAGCATCGGAACACTGGGCTTCTCCGCGGCGCCAACCTTCTCGGTCAATGGCCAGCTTTTGAGCACGGCACCGCTCACGGGCACCAACGGCGCAATTCCCTCCTACACGGGTGCGGCCGGCGTAGCCTCAGGACCGGCGTTTGGCACTGGCTATACCACCACCTCCGGCTATACCGGCTCGCCTTCGACAATCGGTTATGTTGACCCCTACTACGGCAGCCGGGCGCCGGAGTACATCAACTGGACCTTCGGCATTCAGCGCCAGCTCACCAATGCCACTGCGTTCACCCTCACTTATGTCGGGTCGGAAGGCCACTTCCTGCAACTGGATAGTTTCCACGGGCGTGGAACGTGGGCCGATGATCTCGACCCCAAGTACCTTTATCTTGGATCGACGCTGGGTACTCCTGGCACCAGCGCTTGCGCGGCCAATAACCTCACTTGTCCCGCTGGCTTCACCACAAGCCAGAATCTGAGCGTCGCCTTGAAGCCCTTCCCGTTCCAAACGGTAAGCGACTCCTTCGGATATGTAGGCAATTCCAACTACAACGCGCTGCAGGCGCTCCTCAACATGCGAACCTGGCACGGATTGACCACGAATGCCAACTTCACCTGGTCCCGTGCCATCGACGATGGAGGCACCTTCCGCACCGGCTATGCCATTCCCGCCGGCACGCTGGCCAATAATCCCTCGGCCCACTTCGCCGCTGATCGCATCGAGCGCAGCGTCTCCACCTCCAACCAGCCCCTGCATTTCGTCGCTACGGCTGTTTGGGCATGGCCCTTCGGCAAGTCGATTCTCGGGGAAAATGCCGTTGAGCGGGCAATCCTGGGCGGCTTCACCTTTTCCGGGGTTTATCAGGCCTTCAGCGGTTCTCCGCTGGCGCTCACAGAATCCTCGAACCAGACCAATCCGGCGGAGAGCAACTTTGAGCCGATCATGAATCCGAACTTCACAGGCGCTGCGCGCCAGAACGGCAAATGGGGCAAGGGCATAACCGCCGCCAACACCGGCGCCATCTCCTATATCGTCCCCAGCGCCGGGACGACGACGGCTACCGCATCGGGTCCATTCATGAACCCTGTGTCGACAATGCTGAGTTCCTACGCGTATAAAATCAGCGATGCGCCCCGTACCGCGCCGTACAACCTCTACGGACCGGGCAACTACCAGCTCGATCTGGCTTTGGTGCGTTCCTTCCCGCTGCACATCACGGAATCGTCAAGGCTGGATATCCGGGGCGAGTGGTACAACGTCACCAACCATACCTGGTTCGCTGTTGCCAGCACCGCGGTCGGCAACTCGAGCTTCGGAGATGTCACCAGTAATTCCATCGCCACCCGCAAGGCTGCTCAGTTCTCGGCTCGCATCAGTTTCTGAGTTGGCTTTTCACATGCATTCGCTCTGGAGGCTGCTGGTTCAACCCGGCAGCCTCTTTTGCGTGATTGGCTCGAGACTTCAGCTTGCTCGGCGCGTTGGCGCCCTTTCCTGCGGAGTATTCATGAAGACCCTCCATGTTCTTTGCTGTTTGCTCGCCTTGGCCTCCGCCGCCGCCGCGCCAATGGCCGCTCGCGCAGATGAGCTGCCCTGGTCCGAGCGCGCCGCCAACGCTGCAATTGCCCGCTGGCCCGATGGCCGCTTCGTTCCCGCCGGCGCTGCCGGGAAGTGGAACTACGAGGCGGGGACGCTGCTCGAAGGGATGGATTCGGTGTGGCTGGAGACCGCGGATCGGCGTTACTTCAACTACATCCGGAGTTCCATCGACGCGCTGGTTACGACGGATGGCGCTATTCCGACGCTCAAAGCCGAGGATCATGAGCTGGACAATATTTTGCTGGGCCGCCAGCTGCTGCTGCTGTACGGCGTCACGCAGGATAAACGCTATCTGACCGCCGCGGCATTCCTCTACGATCAGCTTCGTCACCAGCCGCGGAATGAGTTCGGCGGCTTTTGGCACAAGCAGCGCTACCCCAACCAGATGTGGCTCGACGGGCTTTACATGGCCGAGCCTTTCTACGCGCAGTACGCAGTTCTTTCGCATCATCCTGAAGATTTTGCCGACATCACGCATCAATTCGTGTTGATGGAGGAGCACGCGCGCGACGCGAAGACGGGCCTGCTCTATCACGGCTGGGCCGCATCGAAGAAGGAGCGGTGGGCCAACAAGCAAACCGGCGACTCATCCGAATTCTGGGCGCGCGGCATGGGCTGGTACATGATGGCGCTTGTGGACACGCTGGACTATTATCCCGAACGCGATCCAGGCCGTGCGCGACTGCTCGTGATCCTGCGCCGGGAAGCTGCTGCTGTTGCGCGCTATCAGGATGCGAAGACCGGACTGTGGTACACGATGATGAACAGGGCCGGCGAGAAGGGGAATTACTTTGAGTCCTCGTCGGCGTGCATGTTTGTCTATGCGCTCGAGAAGGGAGTGCGCCGCGGGTATCTACCGCAGACCTATCTGGCCAGCGCCGAGCGCGGCTGTCGCGGCATCCTGACCCACTTCATCAAAGTTGATGGCGACGACGTCTCGCTTACCGGCACCGTGAAAGCTTCGGGGCTAGGCGGCGAGCCTTATCGCGACGGCACCTACGTCTACTATATGAGCGAAAAAGTTGTGACCAACGATCCCAAGGGCGTGGGGGCGTTCCTGCTCGCCAGCACCGAGGTGGAAACGGCGCAAAACGCGAAGCTCGTCCGCGGCGATACGGTCCTCGTCGACGGCTGGTTCAATTCGCAGCGGCGGACGGATGCCTTCGGCCAGCAGGTAACCTTCCACTACAAATGGAATACGTGGGACGAGCCGGGCTACTCGCTCTTTGGCCACATTTTCCGCAGCTTCGGCGCGCAAACCGGCGAACTTGATGCGGAGCCGACTCTCGCCAACTTGAAGGACGCGCAGGTCTATCTCATCGCGTCACCTGATAACACCGACAAAAATCCCCATCCACACTACGCCTCGGCCAAAGATGCCACGCAAATCGCCAACTGGGTGCGAGCCGGCGGCGTCCTCATGATCATGGAGAACGACACCTCCTTCGCGGACCTCGATCACTTCAACCTGGTTTCGGAAGAATTCGGCGTCCACTTCAACAGCGTTTTGCGGAAGCACGTCGTCGGCTCCAACTGGGATCAGGGTAAAATCGCCATCGACGGCACTGGCCCTATCTTCCACCACCCCCACACCATCTACGTCAAGGACGTCTGCACCATCACGGCCACGGGACCGGCGCATGTGGTGCTCAAGGAGGGCGGCGACATCTTTATGGTCACCGCCAAATATGGCAAGGGCACCGTCTTCGCAATGGTCGATCCATGGCTCTATAACGAATACACGGACGGCCGCAAGCTCCCAGCCACTTACGACAACTTCGCCGCCGGCAACGAGCTTGTCCGCTGGGTCCTCGAGCAAGTTCCGCATTTATAGATGGAGGATTTCATGCGCCCCGTTTCGCCGCGACTGTTTCTCGCAGCCTTGCCGTTTGTTGCCTCTCTCGCCATGCATGCGCAGGACACTCGCACCGTGACCGAGCCGAAGATTCCTCCGGCGTGCGTCAGGCTCGACGCCAACATTGTCTCCACCAACGGCCAAATCGCACTCGCCGACGAGCAGAAACTCTCCACGGCCCGCATCCAGGACGCGCTCGACCACTGCAGCGCCGGGCATGCTGTCGTTCTCCGCGCCCGCGGCAGGCGCAACGTTTTTCTGACCGGGCCGCTTACCCTGCGCCCAGATGTGACGTTGGTCGTCAGCAAGAACACGGCGCTCGGCGCCTCGCGCGATCCGCGCGTTTTCGATCTCGCGCCCGGCGGTTGTGGCATCGTCTCCACTCGCGGGCGTGGCTGCAAGCCGCTCATCAGTGCCGACGGCGCCAAGAACGCCGGCATCATGGGAGAAGGCTCTATCGATGCCCGCGGCGGCGCCAATCTTCTCGGCCAGGATGTGACCTGGTGGGACCTCGCGCACGAGGCGAAAGTCAAAGACGAGAAACAAAGCGTTCCCTCGATGATCGCTTTGCGCCACGTCGACAATTTCATCCTGTACAAGATCACGCTGCGCAACTCGCCGGGCTATCACGTCTCCGTCAACCAGACTGACGGCTTCACCGCCTGGGGCGTCAAGATCATGACGCCGAAAACCGCGCGCAACACCGACGGCATCGATCCCGGCTCGTCGCGCAACATCACCATCGCCTACAGCTACATCCACACCGGCGACGACGATGTCTGCCTGAAGCCCAGCGGTGCCGGCGCCGTTTCGAACATGTCCGTGATCCACAACCACTTCTACACGGGTCATGGCATGTCCATCGGCAGCGGCACCTTTGGCGGCGTGGATCACTTGCTCGTCGACGACCTGACCATCGACGGCGCCGACAACGGTCTCCGCATCAAATCCGATCGCAGCCGCGGCGGCCTCGTTCACCAGGTTGTTTATCGCAACATCTGCATCCGCAACGTGCCGAACCCACTGGTGTTCACCCCGCATTACACGACGTTCGGCGGAGACCGCCTCCCCATCTACCAGGACATCGCGCTTGAAAACGTGCACGTGCTCACGCCCGGCGCGTACACCTTCTTAGGCCTCGACGCCGATCACAAGCTCGAGATCAAGCTCGACAATGTGTTTGCCGACGACCAGAAGGACTCGCTTTTCTACGACCAGGACGCCAATATTACCGTCGGCGCGAAAGCCGGCAATCTCGAGCCCAAGGGCGACGACGTCGCCATTACGCAAACGCCCGGATCCTCGCCTGGCGAGCCGCTCGCATGCGACGCGCGCTTTGTACCGTTTCCTGAAGACAAAACCGCGCCGGAGATAGCCGGCAAAATTCCGCCCGAAGACAAAACCCTCTACGTCGCCGCCGACGGCACCGGCGACTACTACTCCATCCAGCGCGCGCTAGACATGGCGCCCAAAGCCGGCGGCGCTGTCCTCTCTGTCTCGCCTGGCGTCTATCGTGAAGTCATCACCGTCGACAAGCCCAACATCACCATTCGCAGCGCCAATCCCGACCCGAGCAAAACCATCATCGTCAATGATCGCAGCGCGGGACGGAACGGCGGCACGCTCCACTCATCCACTGTCAACGTCACTGCCGACAACTTCTTCGCCGAGAACATCACTTTCCAAAACGATTTCAACCGCAACCACGAGCAATTGCCGCAAGGTTCGCAGGCGTTAGCTCTGTTCGTCACCGGCGACCGCGCCATCTTCCACAACGTCCGTCTCCTCGGCAATCAGGACACGGTCTATCTCGGCAGCCGCGGCTGCTCGCAGAACACACAGGGATGTACGCCGACGCGCCAGTACTTTTCCGGTTGCTACGTCGAGGGCAACGTCGACTTCATCTTCGGCGACTCGAAGGCGGTCTTCGAGAACTGCGAAATCCACTCCACGCCGCATAACGGCGGCTACATCACGGCGCAGTCAAAGCACTACCCTGAAGAAGACTCCGGCTTGTCATCGACCACTGCAAGCTAACGGCCGATCCCGCCGTCGCCGGCAATGTCTATCTCGGCCGGCCCTGGCGGCAATACTCCACCGTTATCTACATGCACACATGGATGGGCGACAAGATCGCGCCCGCTGGCTGGAGCGAGTGGCACGCCGAGCAAACACACTCGCTCGACACTGCCTACTACGCCGAGTTCGATTCCTTCGGGCCCGGCGCGCATTCCAACGAGCGCGATCCTCACACGCACTTCCTCACGCCCGAGCTGGCCAGGCAGTACGAGCCCGCAGTCTTCCTCCGCGGTACCGACAACTGGAATCCGCTCGAACTTCCAAGGCAGTAAAATCGAGTTGAAGGAAAGAGAAAATGAAAACCGTATTGATGGCTGACCCCGTGCGCTATCCGCGCATGACGACGGACGAACTCCGGGAGACCTTTCTTCTGAACGCGCTCTGCGAACCCGGCAAGCTCCATCTCAATTACATCGATCTCGATCGCGCCGTCGTCGGCTTCGCTGCTCCGCTAGACGCTCCCATGGCGCTTCCTACCGATGCCGATCTCCGCGCCGAGTACTTCACTGAACGCCGCGAGCTAGGCGCGCTCAACGTGGGCGGCGCCGGCGTCATCACCGTGGAAGGCAAAAGCTACGAGCTCGACAATCTCGACGTTTTATACATCGGTCGCGGCAATAAGCAGGTTACTTTCGCGTCAAGAGACAAATCCTCGCCTGCTGTCTTTTATCTCCTCAGCTATCCGGCGCATGCGGTCTACCCTGTCGCGCTCGTCCGCAAAGCAGACGCCGTGCCCACCGAACTGGGCAGCCTGGAAACCTGCAACAAGCGGACCATTTGCAAATACATTCATCTTCAGGGCGCACGCAGTTGCCAGCTCGTCATGGGCGTTACGCATCTGGCGCCGGGCAGCAACTGGAACACCATGCCGCCGCACACGCACATGCGCCGCAGCGAGATCTACATGTACTTCAACGTCGCACCCGATGCGCGCGTGATGCACTTCATGGGACCGCCTGCCGAGTCCCGTCACATCGTCATGGCCGACAAAGATATCGTCATCTCTCCCGGCTGGTCGATTCACGCCGGCGTCGGCACCCGCGCCTACAGCTTTTGCTGGAGCATGGGCGGCGAAAACCAGGACTACGCCGACATGGATCCCGCCCCGGTCGAATCCCTGCGTTAGAGCCTTCCGCCCGCCCGCTGAATCCCGCAACAGAGCGAGAAGCGGCGAACCCGCGCCAGGCGCTTGGCCTCGCGAGTGACTTTCGTCACTTGCCATTCGCGTAATTCGGGTCAAGATTAGGGATACAGGACATTAGATTATGAAGCGTTCCTATTTGCTCATTGGCTGTTTTTTGCTGTCGGCCTTGGGGCCATGTTTTGCGCAGGACCTCGAATCTCGCATTCAGGTGCTGAAGAGTTCCTACTCCGCCTCCGGCAGCATTGTTGTGCTCGACGATCGAACCATCGTGATTGAGCCGAAGATGCCGGCCCCGCTTTGCGCCCTGCCAAAGATCCAAGATGGAAAGACGAGTTGGTTGTTCTACACCTTTCCGCTCGCGTCCATTACGGTTCCTCTGGCCCAGGTCGACGAGACCCTGATCTCGGAAAATCGGGTCTTTACCGATCTGAATGCGACAAAAACGTATAAGCCCGGCGATGTGGGTGACACCACTATGGTCGTGGTCGCAGTGGTTCCGGGCAAGCAATTCCACACCCTTCTATATGACCGCGACAAGTTCACGACCCTCGGGCCTGGCCCGCACTCGACTTCGGAGTACGGCCAGATGCCGGATGACACCGAGGCGTTTGCTCTCACTTTCTCCGATCCCGCTGCCGCCCGCACCTTCGAGATTGCGCTCAAAGACGCGGTCGTTCTTGCCAGGGGGCAGAAGACGCATCCATAGGCCCGGCACGGCAAAAGCAAAAGCGGCGATCTCGTCGAAGGAAATCGCCGCCTTCATTTTTTTCGTTGCGTTTTCGACGCCTGTCTTCCCGCCCCCGCACCTGGGAAGGCCCACCACCGTCAACTGACCGCGATGAGCTAATGCCTAATAGCCCATAGCTAAAAGCGGTCCGTCACACCGTATACGTCCCCGACGACACGCGCCCGCCTCGTCCCGTCCAGTTGGTATGGAAGAACTGGCCGCGCGGCTGGTCCACGCGTTCGTAGGTGTGCGCGCCGAAGAAGTCGCGCTGCGCCTGAAGCAGGTTCGCCGGCAGCCGTCCCGCGCGATAACCGTCGAAGAACGCCAGAGCCGTGGAAAACGCCGGCGTGGGCACGCCCAGCTTGATCGCGTGCATCGCTGCCTTGCGCCACGATGTTTGGTACTTGTTGACCAAGCGCGAGAAATACTTGTCGAGCAACAGGTTGTCGAGGTTCTTGTTTTTTCTGAAGGCATCCTTGATTTTGCCGAGGAACTGACTGCGGATAATGCATCCGCCGCGCCACATCAGCGCGATTCCGCCCATGTTCAGGTTCCACTTGAACTCTTTGCCCGCCGCGCGCAGCAGCATGTAGCCTTGCGCGTAGCTGATGATCTTAGAGCAGAACAGCGCCCTGCGCACGTCCTCAGTAAACTTCGTCCGGTCGCCAACGTTGGCCTTCGACTTCGGTCCGCGCAGAACTTTCTCCGCTTCGACGCGCTCCTCTTTCAGCGCCGACAGGCAGCGCGCAAACACGCTCTCGCCGATCATCGTCACCGGCTGCCCTTCATCGAGCGCGCTGATCACCGTCCACTTGCCCGTGCCCTTCTGTCCCGCAGTGTCCAGAATTTTGTCTACCAGCGGAGTGCCATCTTCATCCTTCTTGGCGAAGATCTGGCTCGAAATGTCGATGAGGTAGCTGTCCAGTTCGCCTTTGTTCCACTCGGAAAATACCGCGTGCAGCTCGTCAGCCGTCAATCCCAACCCATGCTTCAGCAGGTCGTAGGCCTCGCAAATCAACTGCATGTCGCCGTATTCGATGCCGTTGTGCACCATCTTCACGAAGTGCCCGGCGCCCTCTTCGCCCACCCAGTCGCAGCACGGCGTTCCATCCTCAACCTTGGCCGCGATGGCCTGAAAGATCGGCTTCACGTGCGGCCACGCTGCCGGATTCCCGCCCGGCATAATCGACGGTCCGTTCCGCGCGCCCTCTTCGCCGCCCGATACGCCCGTGCCGATAAACAGAATTCCTTTCTCCGCCAACGCCTTGGTGCGGCGCGTCGAATCGCTGAACAGCGAGTTGCCGCCATCAATGACGATATCGCCCGCTTCAAGGTGAGGCACAATCTGGTCGATCATCTGGTCGACGGTGTCGCCGGCCTTCACCATCAGCATCACGCGGCGCGGCCGCTTCAGCAGGCTGGTCAACTCTTCAATCGAGTGCGCGCCCACCACCTGCGTCCCCCTGGCCTCGTTGGCCAGAAAATCGTCTACCTTCGAAACGGTGCGGTTGAATACGGCCACTTTGAACCCGTGGTCGTTCATATTCAGGACAAGATTTTGTCCCATGACTGCGAGGCCGATGAGGCCAATATCACATGATGCTTCGGGCATTAGTTACTCCAGAAACGAAATTCTATCACTGCTGTTTTTCGAGTTCTTGAATCCATTTTACCCCCGTGGTCTGACCTCGAAAAGCAGCGCGCTAGCGGGTCAGCGGAGCTACTCACGAAAAACAACCGAGGGAAACAGATCGTCCGGTTTCCCTCTTCCAACTAGATGTGGGCATTGCGTTCCGCAGTATATCTGCCCGTCTAATTCGTGAACGGGTCGATCATCTGGATCGTGCCGTCGGCGTTGAATTTCAATTCCGTCATCTTTACCGAGCGCAAATGGTTCTTACCCGACAGTTGGACATCGTGATAGAAGAGCCACCACTTGCCCTTGAATTCGACGACCGAGTGATGGGTTGTCCAGCCTTGCACTGGCTGCAGGAAATGCCCCTTGAAGGTGAACGGGCCATATGGGGTGTCACCGACGGCATAGGCCAGATAATGGGTGTCGCCGGTCGAATAGGTGAAGTAGTACCTTCCGTTGTACTTGAAGAGCCAGGATGCTTCGAAGAAGCGCCGGTCGTGATCTCCGCCCAGAACGGGATGGCCAGTCTCGTCCAGAATCACTACATCATGAGCTTCGTGGGCGAATTCCTTCATGTCGGCTGTCAGCTTGGCAACCTTGGCGCACAGCGCGGGTTTGTCGTCCTGATGCAGATCTGTGTCTGAACCACTGGGATCGAACCTGCCGGTTGCCCAGCGTTGGAGTTGACCGCCCCAGATGCCGCCGAAATACATATAAGCTTCACCATCATCGTCTACAAATACCGCTGGGTCGATCGAGAAGCTGCCTTTGATTGGTTCCGGTTCAGCCATAAACGGACCCGCAGGTGACGAAGATGTCGCCACACCTATGCGAAATACGCCTTCATGGTCGCGAGCCGGGAAGTAGAGATAATAAATGCCGTTCTTACAGGCGGCATCGGGCGCCCACATCTGCTTTTCGGCCCAGGGTACATCTTCGACTTTCAGCGCGACTGGATGGGCAGTCGTCGGAGCACCGGGTTCCTCCATCGACAAAACAATGTAATCGCGCATGGCATATTGGCTACCCAGATCGTCATCGGGAATTCCCGCGTCGATGTCGTGGCTCGGATAGACGTAAATCTTGCCCTCGAAAACATGGGCGGAGGGATCGGCTGTGTAAATGTGCTTCACTAACGGTTGCGACAGATAGCTCCGGCCGCTGGGAGCGCGCATCGCATTTGGACTTGCTGTCATGGTTCCTCCTGATTTGTTCCCTGTTCCCTGCCTTTCTCACTCGACGCTCAAATCTCCATCAGCCTCCACCACCAGCTTGTCACCCACAACCTGAATGGACAAAATCTTAAGCCGGCTCAAACTGATCTTGTACCCCGACGTAGCCGTCGAACCCGCCAGTGCTTGCCGCAGCAGATCCGCGGCATCCATTTTCATGCTCTTCGGCACCTGCCCGCGCAAAAACGGCGACAACACAAAGTTGATCTCCCTGCGGTCCGACACTTTTTCGAGCCGCGCGTCGCGGAATCCGATCGTCTCTCCCTCCGCCTCAGGCTCCATCGACACTTCGGCCGGGAGCGTGACCGTCACACCCACGCACGCGCCGCCCACCCCCAGCCGTGCCCGCGTCTTCATCCGAACCACGATCCGGTCCTGCTCGAATCTCAGCTGGGGATTCTCGGTCGAAATAAAACAGGCGCTCCTGGGATTCCCCTTGAGGTAATACCGGCCATCCGGGCCGCTGAAAAGCTGCTGCTTCAGGGTCCGCTCCAAGGCGTCGCGGCTCACCGTTAACTCAACGCCATGGCACACGGCGACCCCTCCAAACAGCACCAAACCTGCTGCAATTGCCCGCAAAAATGTTGCCATAAGAGTATCGTGCCACCGCCAACCCTTTTGCCGCCAGTCCGCAGTCCCATCCTGTGCCATTCACTTCCCTGAGGAAAATCGGGGGGGCAAGCCATAAAAATTTTACTTTGAATGACTTACATATAATCCAAGCCGTGCAGAAAAGGCCGCATTTGCTGCCCCCGGAACGTGCTTTCCTATTGATTTTTAAACAAAATATCCTTAAAATAACAATATATGCTCCTCGGGTCACTCAGCATCCCCAGCCCAGTCCCAGGATGAACCGCTGAAAACCTCCTATCAAGGACAAAAAAATCAATGGCAAAGCGTCGTGGAAATCCGAACTGGGGCAAGCCGGAGCCCATTGGCCCGGTTGTGCCCACCGTTACCTCCTTTGAGCAGATCACAAAGGAGTTCAAGCTGCCGCCGGATCAATACATCCGGTCTACCCGCCTCCGTGAGTGGGCTCGGCGGAACAAGAATTCCAAGTACATCCCTGAGGCGCTCCTCGAGGCCTGGGGATTTGAGATTGAATCGACGTTGTAGCATTTCAGCCAGGTCCAGCAAAAACGCCGCCTTCGGGCGGCGTTTTTGCTGTATGCCAAAACGACCGGTGATTTTGCACTATGCGAGAATAAAATAGTGTCTCAACTATGCCTCAGCCCTCCCGCGCACCCGAACCTCCATTCACCGACGTCCCTGGCGCCCTGGCAGAGATCCTTGCGGGCCACATGGTCGTCGTGGTCGATGACGAGGACCGGGAGAACGAGGGCGATCTCACGCTGGCCGCCGAGTACGTTACGCCGGAAGCTATCAACTTCATGGCCAAACACGGCCGCGGCCTGATCTGCCTCACGCTTACCGAGGAGCGCGCCGACTACCTGCGCCTCTTTCCGATGACGGCGCAGAACACTTCCCGCTTCGGCACCGCATTTACCGAGTCCATAGAGGCACGCGAGGGCGTCACCACCGGCATATCGGCCTTCGACCGAGCGCGCACCATTCGTACCGCCATCGATCCACGCTCCACCGCGGCAGATTTAGTCCGCCCCGGCCACGTCTTCCCGCTGCGCGCCCGCCGCGGCGGCGTGCTCGTCCGCGCGGGTCAAACCGAAGCTTCCGTCGACCTCGCGCGTCTCGCCGGCCTGACCCCCGCCGGCATCCTTTGCGAAATCATGAAAGACGACGGCACGATGGCCCGCGTTCCTGACCTCATCCCCTTCAGCCGGGAACATGGCCTGAAGATTCTCACCGTCGCCGAACTCATCCGCTACCGCTTGCGCCACGAGCGGTACATTGTGCGCGCGGGCGAATCGCGCATCCAAACGCGCTACGGCGAGTTCCGCATGATCGCCTACGAGAGCGAGGTGAGCGGCGGCGAAAGCCACATCGCCCTCGTCCGCGGCGATCTGTGCCCCGACTGCCCCGCCTTCCACCTCGGACCCGCCGGCACATTCCCTGGCGCTCTCAACGGCGCCGCCTCATCCGCCGCATCCGAGCCGCGTCCGCCCTGCCCGCATCCTGTGCTCGTCCGCGTGCACACGCGTTGCACCGCCGGCGACGTCTTCGCGGCCGACTGCCATTGCCGCGAGATTCTCGACCAATCGATGCGCATCATCGCCGAAGAAGGGTGCGGCGTGATCGTCTACCTTCACAACACGTCGCGCGGATTCTCGATCGATCACACGCCCGTCGCTGCCTTTGGTCCCGAGGGCTCCGCCAGCCCCGACGCTTCGGCGCCCGCCGACACCGGCCGCATCATCCTCCACCAGGAGCTGCGCGCCCGCGAAGGCTCCCAGGCCCGCAGCGGCCGCATCCTCCGCGCCATCGGTCTCGGCGGCCAGATCCTGTCCGATTTGGGCATCCAGCGCATCCGCCTGCTGTCGAATACGCCGATGCACATTCCGGCACTCGAAGGCTTCGGCCTCGAAATCGTGGAGCAGGTCCCGATCCCCGTCGAAGAGTGCTCCCGCGTCGGATAGGACCCTGCGCGAGTCAATTCTTCTGTTTTCAATTCAATTTCCTTGTTTTTCCATGAAGTCTTGTTCATTTTGGTGGATTTGGCCAAGATTGACCGCACAATCCCGCCCAAACCCTGTACCATTAGCCGAACTGTCTCCGGGCAACAATTCTCTCGTGAAATCCTGCCCGCCGGTGAAGACGGGCTGGATCTCCGCAGTCAATTTACCCGGGACACTCGCGCTCGCACGGTCGATTTTGGGCCAGCCGGCCGTCATGCCCCTTCAGCGCGGCATCTCCTTCAGGAATATGCCGCTTCCAATCATCGCCCGCGCATTACGGCAACCCCGCAATCGCTGTGAGGCCAACCGCACAAGTACGGCGAAAGGTTGGAGCGAGTGCGCGTCCATCTTGTGAATCCAAGTGACAATTCATTTGGCACCGCGGTCATCACGCCGCGTTGGTTGTTTGTTCTTGCAGCCGCTACACCGCAGGTCGTCGGAGATCCCATTCTCGTCGACGAATCTCTCGAGCAAATTGTGCCGGAGTCCATTCAGCCTGGCGACATCGTCGGCATCAGCGTGCACACCGGCAATGCGCTGCGTGGGTATGCAGTGGGCCGTATGGCGCGCAGCCGCGGCGCCTGGGTGGTCTACGGCGGCATTCACGCCACGCTGTTTCCCGAGGAGGCACTCGAGCGCGGAGAAGCGCACGCGGTCGTGAAGGGCGACGGCGATCTTGCCTGGGGCAAGGTTGTCAGCGATTGCCTTGCCGGCAATCCCGAAAAAGTCTACGAGGGCGGGCGAATCGACGGCAGCGAATTCCTGCCGGCGCGCTGGGACCTCATGAATCCCCAAAAGTATATGTGGGCATCGGTGCAAACCATTCGCGGCTGCCCCAAGCACTGCTCCTTTTGCAGCGTGTGGCGCACCGATGGACAGAAGCCCCGGCAAAGGAAGTTCCAAAACGTCGTCGACGAAATCATCGCGCTGCGGCGGCTGGGCTTTCGCTTTATCGCTCTCGCCGACGACAACTTCTATCCAGTGACCTTCACCGATTTGCGGCTCGCGCGGGAGCAGGGCAACACGGCCCGGCTCAACGAGCTGACGGCCATTCGCAACGAGCGCCTGCTACTGATGGAAGAGATGGCCAAGCTGCCGAAAGACATGGTCTTCTTCACGCAGATGACCATGGAGGCAGGCGAAGACGGAAGCTATCTTGACGCGATGCGCAGGGCCAACATCAAGGGCGCACTGGTGGGCGTCGAAGCGGTCACCCCCGAGGGATTGAAGGCCGTCTACAAGGATTGGAACTACTCGGGCGAGGCCCTGGCCAAACAACTGCAGACCTTCAAGCAGCACGGCGTTCACGTACTCGGTTCCTTCATCTTCGGCCTGCCTACCGACAGGCCCGCCACCTTCGATGCCACGGTGGAGATGGCGCTGAAAGCGGGCGTGACCTTTGCGCAATTTGTCATGATGACTCCGTTTCCCGGCACCGTGGATTTCGGGCGCTGGGAAAAAGAACAGTCCATCGATCCCATGATGGTGGCCGGCGAGCCTATTACGCGCTACTGGATGATTCCCACTGAAGTGCGGCCCAAAATGTTTACGCCGCATCCGACCATGAGTTCAGACGAGATTCGCATGCGCACGCAAAAGGTTTGGGACAGGTTCTATACCTGGCGCGCCATCTGGAAACGGTCCGCGTGCACTCCGACTCTGCGTGCCCGGCTCGGATTCATCTTTCTTTCGAAGCTCTACCGGCAGATGTATGCAGGCACCGGAATATCCACCGACAGCGCACGGAGGAAGAAGTCGAAGCGATGGGCCCGATGGACTGCCCGGCAGTGCAAGAAGCTGTTCCAGGCGCGGCCCATGCCGGAGCTCGAAGGGCCGAAGTGGGAGATTGGATTGCCCGGATTGGGTCATGCCGCGTTTGAAGGCGGCGACGGACTGGAGATAAACGGCCCGTTCGCAGTGCTGCCTGACAACTAGGCCCGAAGGATCTCGCTAGCCGTTACGCCCAGTCCCGCCCTGCGAATGCGAGGAATCCATCTTCCGCATCCCGGAAACCCGCAACCGCCGACTCAGCAGGACGAGCTGATCCCTGATCCCTGTTCCCTGCCTCGCTCACCGCGAATACCCAAACGTGCCGCAGAGCGTGGACGACTTCTGCATCGCATCGAACGTGAACACCGGCATGTCGTCGCCTGAGAAGAACGCCACCTCCATTTTCTTCCCCGCCACGTACGTCGCCATCCACTGCGCATCCTCGCCGCCGCACAAGGTGTTCTTGTGCTCGAAGCGCTGCGCCGCCGGAACCCTCAGCCGGTAAAGCGTCCCGCTGATCCCGGCGCTCACGTCAGCGTCGAACACCGAGCTGACCTCCACCGGCTTGAGCCTGCGAATCTGCGCGAGGGGAAAGATCCAGTAGTCGATCGTCACCTTGCCGTCGGCGATGACAATGTATCCCGTGATTGCCGACGCATTGCTGCTTGCCGGGGTCCACGGCCCACGATCCTCCTGCGCGCGGGCCCGAAACGGAGTCACCACCGCGCCGCTCAGTAACAATGCCGCCACTACGCCGCGCAGCATTTGCATCTTCATATTTGTTGAGCGCTCCTGCACGTCCACGCCTGTAGCCGGCAGCTTGTAGCCAGTAGCTGAAAGCGATGAGGTACCGACTACCGGCGTTCAGCTACCAGCCTAAGACGTATGCAAACACAAGCGGCGCCACAATCGACGCGTCGCTCTCGATGATGAACTTCGGTGTCTTCTCTCCCAGCTTGCCCCACGTGATCTTCTCGTTCGGCACCGCGCCCGAGTACGACCCATAGCTCGTGGTCGAGTCCGAAATCTGGCAGAAGTACGCCCACAGCGGCACATGCTCGCGCTGCAAATCCTGGTGAAGCATCGGCACAACGCAGATGGGAAAGTCGCCCGCGATTCCGCCGCCAATTTGGAAGAAGCCGAGCGGCGTTTTCGCGGTCGTTGCCGTGTACCACTCGGCGAGTTCCATCATGTACTCGATGCCCGTCCGCACTGTGTGCACCTTCTTTACGTCGCCGGAGATGCAGTGTCCCGCATACATATTGCCCAGTGTCGCGTCTTCCCAACCAGGCACGAACATGGGCAGATTCTTCTGGGCCGCGGCCAGCAGCCAACTGTCTTTGGGATCGATCTGGTAGCTCTTGCTGAGCACGCCCGAGAGCAGAATCTTGTACATGAACTGGTGCGGAAACCAACGCTCGCCGGCCTTGTCGGCCTTGACCCACTCGGCCAGAACCTCGTGCTCGATGCGACGCATCGCCTCTTCTTCGGGAATGCACGTATCCGTGACGCGGTTCATGTGGCGCTTGAGCAGAGCTGCTTCGTCGGCAGGCGTCAGGTCGCGGTAATGCGGAACGCGTTCGTAGTAGTTGTGCGCGACCAGGTTAAACACGTCCTCTTCAAGGTTCGCGCCCGTACAGCAGATGCCGTGAACCTTGTCCTGACGAATCATTTCGGCCAGCGAAAGGCCAAGCTCAGCCGTGCTCATGGCTCCAGCAATGGTAACGAACATCTTGCCGCCTTCGGCAAGCAGCTTGTTGTAGGCTTCAGCCGCATCGACCAGCGCAGCGGCATTGAAATGACGGTAATGATGCTTGATGAATTCCGTAATCGGCGCCATGTCGTTCCTCACTCCAATCCTTCAACCTAACACAATGCAATCCCCGCCCTGTGAATCGCAAGCACTCGCTGACTTGCTGGCTCGCTGATTTGCGTTCGGCCTTCCCTTAATAGTGATTCCTGCTGCTCATTTCGCTCGCCGCCTTCCGCGTCTTGGGGTACAGGCCGGGCGGCTCCACGCCGTATCCCAGTGCGATCACCAC
>JBEKKI010000032.1:0-53948 GCA_050010795.1 Occallatibacter sp. | reverse complement strand
AAATCACACCCTACAATCTTCATAAGGCTCCTTTACTCCCGCGCTAAAAGCTCGGTCTCCAAACAACCAAACTTTAGCTCAGGACACTGGAGGAGCCTTCCGGTTTATCCAATCAAGCGACCCCGACACTGAGCCCGCTCCGAGGGCCTCAGGCCCTGCAGCAGGCCACTCGGAGGGGCTGAAAGCTCTCAGTTCTCCGAGGAACAGCCTCAACCTGAACACCCCGGTTCCTCGGGTCGCGCGTACCCTAGGATGCGAAATGTAGGGCACCGGGCGCGGCGATATTCCGCCGCCGCAGTCGGTATACAATTCAGCCAACCGTTCCTCAAACCGTCCACGAAGTGCCGGACACGGGAATTCTTCCCGCAAGAGCGCGGACCATCCCCGTTCTCATTAACAGAGGTACAGGTCATGCCCACCCGGAGCAAAAACTCTCGCGTTCTCCTCTTCGCGGCCGCCATCATGTCGCTCATGCCCGCACTGGGGCCCCTGCGCACAGATGCACAGGTAACATCGAACGTGCTCGAGCGCGTCCTTAATGTGCGCGTTAACGCCGGTACCCCCAATGAAGCTACCGCGACTGCATTCACAATCGACGTGGACGGACGGGAGTATCTTGTGACGGCGAAGCACGTCGTTAAGGGGTTGAGAAGCAGAGATAAGATCGATATTTTTATGAATAACCAATGGTCGTCGCTTGAGGTGAGTATCCTTCGATGCGACGACCCAGTTGACATCGCAGTTCTGATTCCGCCACATCAGCTAACCGTGAACTTTGAGCTGCCATCCGAAAACAATAACGTCTACCTTGGCCAAGAAGCGTACTTCCTAGGGTTCCCTTATGGCATCCAAATCCCAGCCACAGGGATCAACGGGCCGTACCCGCTTCCCATCGTAAAGCACGGAAACATATCCGGTATTCTGCCGATATCGCAAGAAAGTAGATCAGGTCTGATGCTCTTGGACGGCTATAACAACCCGGGCTTCTCAGGCGGCCCTATCGTGTATCGCGATTCAAACCAGGGTAGCTTCGTATTTAGGCTCGCCGGAGTCGTTTCGGGGTTCAGACCTGAAGTGGCTCCAGTAATGAAGGAACACGATATCTCGTCGCCCGATGAAGCGGGGCAGAAAGCAAAGGCGGAACCGTGGAGGATCGTCAAGAGGGCCAACGGAACCTATTTTGAATATGTTGACAACGGAACGTATGTCGCGCTCAATACGGGCATTGTGATTGGATATGGGATACAACCAGCTGTAGACTTGATCCACCAACACCCAATTGGCCCAGAAGCGAAGGACCTACCCGGCAACAATCCTAGCCCGCAATAACCAACGATCGTATAGCGCCAGACGAGCCCACGACCGGTCCCATATATGCCTCTGTTGTACGGTGGCAAGAATTGGTCCCAACAACAATGCGGGCCCAATGATTCCAGCTTGTTGACAAGAATGGTTTATGACATCGGATCTCGCAGAGTCACGGGGGGCGTCGACCCCGCCCGCGCAGCCCGAAATCCAGGCCTCAACAGCCCATGGCCCGCGCACTTGTCAAGGGGTCCGATCTCATCGCCGCGCCTCAACTCATTGAATCCACTCCGAAAATTCCTTCCGCCAAGTTTGCATATCATTTTGCCGTTCCGGCGCATACTCAAACCATGATCGTTCCGCTCGAGATCGGCTCCGTGATCGCCAACTCAACTCAACAGGAAGGCAAATTCAAAAAGAAAAAAATAAAAATTTTTGAGCCGAAAATCGATGTTAACTCTCCTGGAATCAACAAAACGCCCACAAAATCGCGAACAAATTTCGACCTTTTTCCCGATTTTTTCCCATCAGAACGGCACCTTACAGCCCCATAACCCCGCTCACACGAAACCCCTGCCTCGCGAGCTCCGCTTACGTCGCGTCCTTCTGCACCAGGTACTCGTCGGCCAGCACGCTCACCAGCACGGCGGTCGGAATCGCCACCATCGCGCCGGGAATCCCGCCGAGCGCCGAGCCAAGCAGCAGCGCGATGAAGATCGCGAGCGCTGGCAAATGCACGCGGCTGCGCATGATGCGCGGAACCAGCCATGAGTTTTCGATCTGGAGGTACACGACCCAGAAAACTGCCACGCCAAGCACGCGGCTCCACGAGTCGATGGCCGCTACCAGAAGGCCGAGCGTAAGCGCGACGGCAGCGCCGAGCACGGGAATCAGATTCAACAGGCCGCTCAGGACGCCAAGCACGTAGGCGTAGCGCACACCGAACGCGAGGTAGACGATCGTGCTCACGGTGCCCAGAATCAGCATGAGGCTCAGTTGGCCCAGCAGCCATTTCTCCATGCGGATTGCGGCACGTTGCAATGTGTTGTCGAGCCGCTGCCGTTGATGCGCCGGGACAAACGAGAGAAACCAGCGGTATGCCTGATCGCCCTCGAGAATGAAGTAGAGCGTGAGCACGAGACCGGCGATGACTTGCACGAGCGCGCCGGCCCAGGCCCTGAATGAGAGCAGCAGATAGGCGGCCGCGCTGCTCAGCGTGCTTTGAATCCACGAGATCACTTCGGCGGCGTCGAGCCGGTCGGCAAACGGAACCTGCTTCAGCTTGGCCAGGATCGCGGGAATCCGGCTGGGAAGTTCGCCTGTGAGCGCCTGCAGGTCGCCGATGATCGGCGGAAAGGCGAGGAACCCAAAAGCGGTGAGCGCGCCGGCCACGGCAACGAGCAGGATGAAGATAGCCGCAGATCCCTGGAACGGCCTCCAGCGGCCGATGCGGATCCGTGACGTGGCGCGCACCACCGGCGTCAGCACGACGGCAAAGAGCGCCGAAACGTAAAGCAGGATCAGCACGCCGTGGATCAGCCACGCAACGTAAAGCGCGAGCGCCGCCGCGAAGAAGAACACAATGTGTCCGCGAACGTTGCCCGTCGATTGCGCTTGCTGGCTCATGCTTGCCGATCCCGCTACTGGTTCCCGGAAATGATCGATCCCAGGATTCCGCCCACGATTCCGCCGCCAACGGCCGCCGGAGCCGTCGGCGCTGCTTCAGGATGCGGCAGATACTCCCAGATCTGGTGCGCCAGCCGCGAGATGGGCAGCGTCTGCATCCACACAGCGCCCGGCCCAACCATCTGCGCCAGAAAGATTCCGTCGCCGCCGAAGATCATATTCTTGATCCCCGGAACCGTGGTGATCTGGAATCCGACCGTCGACTGGAATGCGCCCACATGCCCTGGATGAACAAGCAGCACTTCTCCGGGAGCAAGGTTGCGCTCGATCAACTCGCCCGAGAGCTCGAGCCACGCCGTGCCCACGCCGCTCACCTTCTGCAGCAGGAATCCATCGCCTCCAAAGATGCCCGCGCCGAGTGACTGCTGGAACCCGACGCTCAGTGTCACCTGGTCGGTCGCGCACACAAACCCATGACGATGCACAAGGTAGTCCGGCCCCTGCCCAAGCGCAACGGGCACAATATGTCCCGGCACCTTGGCGGCAAACGACACAGAACCCGGATACTGGATGGCGCGGTACTCGGTCATGAAAATGCTGCCCCCGCCTGCCACGCGCTTCAGCACGCCAAACAGCCCGCCGCCTCCGCCCATCTGCGTATGCGTAGTCATCTGGATCGACGCGGTCATCCACGATAGTTCTCCGCTCTCTGAAAACACGCTCTCGTTGGGGTCGAGCTGCACTTCGAGCACGGGCATGGTGGTGCCCAGAATCCGGGTTTGCATGGCGATCGCCTCCTGATAGTGAACAGTGTAAAGGCCGCGCTGCACGCGCGAGGAGAATGATTGTGGATTCGTGCACGCAGCGGGACGATCACTGCCTGTCGCGGTGCGCGACGACGTAGTCCTTGATGCGGTCGTAGATCTCGCTGGGAAGCACGCCGCGATCCAGCAGGTCCTGCTTCGAGCGGTAAGGACGGAACCGCACGATGCGTCCCGCCCAGCTCGGCGTCAGGCCGGGAACCTTGAGCAGCTCCTCAACGTTCGCGTGGTTGATGTCGACGCGGGCCTCCGGAGGTGGGGCTGGTTTAAGCTTTGTTGCGGCTTGCGAAGCGGCGGCTTGCGGATGCACCTGAACCGCCGGTGCATACATAACGAAACATGCCGCCAGCGTGACCAAGGGCAACACCGCAATCGGTTTAGGGGCCGGCACGGATTCATTCTCGCCCCTTCCGTCGATCCGCGGCAAGACAGCTGGGACGGCAATCCTGCACAGGCGCCCTCGTTGGCTGCCGGCCTCGAACGCTGTAACAATAGACAGATGGCAACCTCCCCTGCCCCTTCCCGCAACGACGGCTCTTCCGGCTCTCGCCTTCTTGACAAGACCAGGCTTGCGCTGTTCATCGCTCTGCTGGTGCTGCTCCTCGTCTGTGTCGTTTTCATGTGGGCGACGCGCGGCGCAATGGCCTTCCTCCGTGGAATGGGTGGCGCGCGCAGCCTGGACGCGCCGCAGTCCCTTGTCGATATTCAACCCTGGCAGACCGCGCAAGCCTTGGCGCCGCTGGCGGTCTCGTCTGAAGAGAACGAATACGCGCGCGAAGCTGAGCACCTGGCCGACCATGAAGTGGACCAGGCGTTTGCCGCGGCACTCCGCCAGGCGCGGCTTGCGGCGCGGCGCCGCTCGTTGACAGGCGAGGCGTTGGCCCTTTCCCAAAAGGTCGCCCAGCTGGAGCAGCTCAGGCAGCAGGACCAGGCGCTCGTAGATAGCCTCACGCCCGGTTCCGGCGCGCAAGCCGGGGCCGCTCAGAACACTGCGCCGGGCACTGCCGGCGACGACCTGGAAGTCGCTAAGGCGCAGCTTGGCCTCGACTCCGACGAGCTGGCCGACGCCCAGCGCGATCTTGAGCGCGCTTCCGGCGATCACAGCGAGGCGATCCAGGACGAGCTGACCGCGCATGAAGCCTCGATGCGGAAGTATGACAGCGAGGTCCAGAGCGGCGGCCAGATCGCAGTCCTCTCTGCCCAGCAGCACCACACGCTCGCGGAGCGCATCGGAGCATGGTTCAGCCAGCGCCAGCGCACGGGATTGATCCGGCAGGCGCTCGTAGAAGCACAGAACAACGCACGCAGCCTCGCCGGCGAGCACAATGCGTTGGAGGCCAGCACGAACGCCGCGGCGGCTGCCAATGCTTCGCCCGACCATGCCACCCGGCTTGCCAGCCTCAAAGATCGCAGCGTCGAGCGCCAGATTCTGACCATCGACGACGATCGCATCCAGACTGAGCAGCAGCTTGCGGCGGTTTACGGCAGGTGGGTGGCGCAGGTCAACTTGCAGCATCAGATCGTGTTGCATCTGATCCTGCAGTCACTCACACTTATTCTTCTCATCCTCGCCGCAATGCTCCTATGCGACGCTCTCGTAAGGCGCATCATGGAGCGCCCCGCCATCGACCGCAGACAGATGCGCACACTGCGCAGCATTCTCGCCCTGAGCATCCAGATGCTGGGCGCTGCCCTCATCCTCCTCGTGATCTTTGGGCCGCCGAAGGAGACCCCGACCATCCTTGCCGTTGCCACCGCGGCCCTTACCATTGCGCTGCAGGACTACATCCTCGCCTTCTTGGGCTGGTTCGTTCTCATGGGCAAGAACGGCATTCATGTTGGTGACTGGGTTGAGATCAATGGCGTGGGCGGAGAGGTGATTGAGATCGGACTGATGGCCACCACGCTGCTTGAAACCGGCGGGCTGGCCGATCAGGGATATCCCACCGGACGGCGCATCTCGTTCATGAATGGATTTGCGATTCGTGGTCAGTACTTCAACTTCTCCACGGCAGGCCAGTGGATGTGGGACGAAATCACGGTGAGTGTGCCCCAGTCCGCTGACATTCATACGGCCATGGAAAAGGTTGAGAAAGCGGTGGCCGAAGAAACACGCGAAAACGCGCATTTGGCCGAGCAGGAATGGAAGCACGGGCCACGCGGCGCCGGCCTCAGCCGGTTCACCGCGGCGCCTGTGGTCACCGTCAGGCCGTCAGGTTCCGGCATCGACCTGCACATCCGGTATATCGCTTCCGCATCGGCGCGGTTTGACCTCCGCAACCGCTTGTACCAGCGCGTAGTCGAGCTGCTTCACCAGCAGAACGCCGCTGCCTGACCCCATGTCCTCAATTGCGTCGCGCAAAGAGGCGCGGAAGATTTGATTTGACAGCCCGAGGCGGTTGCCCGTAGTTTGAATGTAGATGCAGAGCCTCCGCGATCACGGCCATCACCACCATCATGGGACAACCATGCCGGCGGACTGCTATGGCCTGAAGTAATCGGCCAAAGAGATTGAAAGAAACACCCAAGCCCGCCGGCGAATGACGCTGGTGGGCTTTTTCGTGTTCCCGAAAAATTCAACCCCAAACAGGATCGGATATGAGAGACAAACCAACGACGATTGACTTCGACAAAATGGATGGCCTCGTGCCGGGCATTGTGCAGGACGCGCGCACCGGCGAGGTGTTGATGCTCGGCTTTCTGAACGCGACGAGCTACGCGAAGACCCAGGAAACCGGCTTCGTCACCTTCTGGAGCCGCACCCGCCAGAAGCTGTGGATGAAGGGCGAGACCAGCGGCAACCGGTTGCGCGTGGTTTCGGCCTCGACCGATTGCGACAACGACACGCTGCTCTTCCGCGTGGAGGTGGAGGGCGACGGTCTGGTGTGCCACGAAGGCACTGTGAGCTGCTTTACACGGCCGCTTGCCCTCCCACCCCAACGACAAGGACCCGTCGTTGGGGACCCCGTCTTGCGCGTGGAGGTGAACCGTGGCTGACAAGCTTCGACTCGGAATCCCCAAGGGCAGCCTGCAGGACGCGACCATCGCTCTCTTCAAGCGCGCGGGCTGGAACATCTACGCCGACGGCCGGTCCTACTTTCCTTCGATCGACGACAGCGAAATCGACTGCATGCTGATCCGCGCGCAGGAGATGGCGCGCTACGTCGATCACGGCGTGCTCGACGCTGGGCTGACGGGCATCGATTGGGTGGTCGAGAGCGGCCTCGACGTGCCCAGCATTACCACGCTGACCTATGCCAAGCAAAGCCGTCGCAAAGTGCGCTGGGTGCTGGCCGTGCCCGAGGCGAGCGGCTATGAAAAAGCCGAGGACCTGGAAGGCAAGATCGTCGCCACCGAGCTTACCGAGGTAAGCAAGCGCTACTTTGCTTCCAAGGGTGTGAATGTGAAGGTCGAGTTCAGTTGGGGCGCAACGGAAGTTAAGCCGCCCATGCTGGCCGACGCCATTGTTGAAGTCACTGAGACGGGCAGCTCGCTCAAGGCCAACCACCTCAAGATCATCGATACTGTCATGGAGAGCGAGACGCACCTGATTGCGAGCAAGGTCGCGCTGGCCGACTCGTGGAAGCGGCAGAAAATCGATCAGATCGCGCTAATGCTGCGCGGCGCCATCGACGCGCAGGCACAAGTGGGCCTGATGCTGAACGTAAAACGCCAGGATCTTGAGTCAGTGCTGGCCGTGCTGCCGGCACTGAATTCGCCCACGATTTCGCAGTTGAGCGATTCTGAGTGGGTTGCGGTGAATACGATCCTCGAAGAGCGCGTCGCCCGCGACGTGATTCCGCGCCTGAAGGCCGCGCGCGCCACGGGCATCGTCGAGTATCCGCTGAACAAGGTTGTGCTGTGACAAGAGACGAACCATGAAGCTGATCCGGACCTCAGGGCGAAACGCTCGCGCGGCGGCGGAGACAATCGCGGCGCTTAGGAACCGCGGCGGCGCAGCGCTGGACGCGGTGCTGCCCGCCGTTCGACGCATTGTGGCCGATGTGCGCAAGCGCGGCGACCGCGCGGTGCTGCGCTACGCAGCGCAGTTCGATGGCCTCGCCGGGCCGGGCGCCCTTCGCGTAACGCAGGAAGAGATGGCCTCCGCGTGGAAGGCGCTCGATCCTGCTCTGCAGGGAGCGCTGACCGCGGCCGCCGGCCAGATTCGCGGCTTCGCTGAGCGGCAGATGCCGCGCTCGTGGAGCGGATCCGACGTCGAAGGCCTGACGACCAGCCAGCTCGTGCGCCCGCTCGCGTCCGTCGGCTGCTATGTGCCCAGCGGACGGCATCCGCTGCCTTCCACACTGCTGATGACGGCGATCCCTGCGCAAGTGGCTGGCGTCAGACGGATTGCCGTGGTATCGCCCAAACCCGCGCCGGAGACCCTTGCTGCGGCGCATCTGCTCGGGATCGATGAGTTCTACCGCCTCGGCGGCGCGCACGCCGTGGCTGCGTTGGCCTACGGAACCGCTAGCGTGCTGCGCGTCGACAAGATTGTCGGGCCAGGCAATCTCTACGTCACCGCGGCCAAGCGCCTCGTCGCCTTCGACTGCGCCATCGATATGCTGGCCGGGCCAACCGAAATCATGGTCGCCATCGAGCGCGGCAATGCAGCCTGCATCGCCTCCGACCTTGTGGCGCAGGCTGAGCACGATCCGGAGGCGCTGGCGGTCCTTGTGACGACTAGCGACGCTTTGGCAAAGGCCGTGATCGCCGAAACAAAACAGCGCAGCCGCAACAACGCCGTGGCCCGCCAAGCCCTCCAGCGAAATGGCTATGCGTTTGTCACCGGATCGTATGAGGAAGTGTGCGACATCGCAAACTGGCTCGCTCCCGAGCACCTGACGGTGGACACGGCAAGCGATCTCGCCTGGATTACCAATGCGGGCTCCGTATTTATCGGCCGCTGGTCCGCGCAGCCCATGGGTGATTACATCTCCGGCCCGAATCACACGCTGCCGACTGGCGCCATGGCTCGCGTGCGCGGCGGATTGAGCGTGAATGATTTCGTCAAGCTCATCACGGTGCAGGAGTACACGGCCCAGGGCGTGAGCGCTTTGGGGCCGAAAGCTGCGCTGCTGGCCGAGGCCGAAGGACTGTTCGGCCACGCCGAGGCGATTCGCACGCGCCTCACGCAAAGGGGGACCCGTGACTGAAGCAACGACAACCCTGGCTCCTTCTCCGCGCGCTCGCGTGCAGGCGATGAAGGAGTATCACCCTCCGCTTGGCAGCCGCGAAGCCATGCGGCTGGACTTCAACGAGAACACGCTGGAGTGTTCGCCGCGCGTGCGCGAGACACTTGCGCAGATTTCGGCGGGCGCGCTCACGCGGTATCCCGAGCGCGAGCCGGTCGAGGCTATCGCCGCCGCGCACCTGGGCCTGCGCGCAGAGCAGGTTGCGCTCACCAACGGCGTTGACGAGGCGATTCACGTCCTCTTCGAAACGTTTCTCGACTCGGACGACGAAGTGCTGCTCCCTGTTCCCACCTACACCATGTACGAGGTTTACGCATCGGCGACCGACGCGCGCGTGGTCGCGGTCGAGGCCGCGGACGACTTGCAGTTTCCGTTTGAGCGGCTGCTGGCGGCCGTTACGCCGCGGACCAAGGTGATCGCGATCGCCAATCCCAACAGCCCGTCGGGTTCGGTCGCCACACGCGCACAACTGCTCGAACTGGCGGGGAACGCGCCACAGGCCGTGCTGCTTGTTGACGAGGCGTACTTCCATTTTTGCGGCGAAACGGTGATGGATCTCGTGGGTTCGGTGCCCAATCTCGTTGTGGCGCGAACGTTCTCAAAGGCCTATGGGCTCGCTGGGTTGCGGCTCGGGCTGTTGGCAGGTCCGGCCCATCTGATGCGTTGGGTGCGGCGCGTGCTTTCGCCTTACAGCGTGAACTCGCTGGCGCTTGCATGTCTGCCGCCGGCGCTTGACGACACGGCGTATCTCGATTGGTATGTGGGCGAAGTACTGGCGGCGCGCACGGAGTTCGAAGAGGCGCTCGACGCGGCAAGAGTGAGGCGCTGGCCAAGCCAAGCCAACTTTATTTTGGTTGAGATTGGCGCTCAGCACGCGGAGTTCGTGCGCCTCATGCGCGATGCTGCTGTGCTGGTGCGTGACCGCTCGAGCGACCCCGGCTGCGACGGCCGCGTGCGCATCACCATCGGGACGCGCGCGCAGATGAGGCAGGCCGTCACGGCCCTGAACAGCGCGCTGGCCGTGCTGCGCGTGGAAGGCGGCAACCAATGACCACGAAGCGCAAATCACCAAGGCTGGGTGCCCCGGGTCTCGATTTTGAGACCCGGGAAAGCACGAATCGAAGAAAGCGGAGTGCGACCATCGTCCGGAACACGAACGAGACACGCATCGCGCTGGAACTTACGATCGAAGGCCAGGGCCGATACAAGATTTCGACTGGGATTCGATTTTTCGATCACATGCTCGAGCTGTTTACCCGCCACGGCGCCTTCGACCTCGACCTCGCCTGCAAAGGCGATCTGGATGTCGACCAGCACCATACGGTCGAGGACGTGGGCATTGTTTTAGGCGAGGCGTTCGAAAGAGCCCTGGGCGACAAGCGCGGCATCCTTCGCGCCGGCTACTTCGTGATGCCGATGGACGAAACGCTCGCCATCGCTGCAGTGGATTTGGGCGGGCGCGCGGCATTTGCAGTCGACACAAAGGTCCGCACGCGGTTCGTCGGCGATCTGCAGACCGAGCTGGTTACGGATTTCTTCGAGGGCTTCGCACGTGGCGCGCGGGCAAACGTTCACGTGAAGACAATGTACGGCCGCTCGAATCATCACAAGATCGAAGCAATTTTCAAGGCGTTCGCTCGCGCGCTGCGCGTGGCCTGCTCGCGCGACAAGCAGCTCGGGAAGATGCTTCCATCAACCAAGGGACTTCTCTGATGCGCGTGACAGTCATCGACTACAAAGCCGGCAACCTGACGTCCGTGCTGAAGACACTCCGGCATCTGGGCGCGGAGACGGTTGTGTCCGACGGCGACTTGTCTTTAGTCGAATCTGCCGAGCGTATCGTCCTGCCGGGCGTCGGCCACTTTGCGGCGACTCAACGGCTCGACGCGACCGGCCTCACCGATGCGATCCGCGCGGCCATCGCGCGCGGCGTGCCGTTCCTCGGCATCTGCGTGGGCATGCAGTGGCTCTACTCGGGATCGACCGAAGCGCCTGAGCAGCTGGGCCTCGGTCATTTCTCCGAAGCGTGCACTCGCTTTGCCGAAAGCAGCGAAAAAGTTCCGCACGTCGGATGGAATTCGCTCGAAGTGCGGAATGCCTCGCGGCTGCTCGCCGGCGTCGCGCCCGGCGAGTTCGTCTACTTCACGCACTCCTACAAGGGCCCCGTCACCGCTGACACCGCCGCCGTCACGCATTACATCGAGCCGTTCGCCGCAGCTGTCGAGCGAGGCAACGTCATGGGCGTGCAATTTCATCCGGAGAAGTCGGGCGAGACAGGGCTGAAGATTCTCCGCAATTTTCTCGTGTGGCCGGCGAAAGAAACCGCATGCTGACCAAGCGCATCATCGCCTGCCTCGACGTACACGCCGGCCGCGTGGTCAAGGGCGTTCAGTTCGTCGATCTCGTCGACGCCGGCGATCCGGCGACGCAGGCTGCGCGGCACGCGCGCGAAGGCGCAGACGAGATTGTGCTGCTCGACATTACGGCGACGCATGAAGGCCGCCAGACGCTGCTCGATACCGTGCGCCGCACGGCGCGCGATCTATTCGTTCCGTTCTGCGTAGGTGGTGGAATCAAATCGGCGCGCGACGCGGAGCAGGTCTTCGAGGCGGGCGCGGACAAAGTGAGTATCAACTCCGCCGCCCTTGCCGATCCATCGCTCATCACCGCCATAGGCAGTAGCTTCGGCGCGCAGGCAGTCGTGGTCGCCATCGACGCGCGGCGCGATCCTGACGCCGCCGACCCGGTGCGCAACGCACAAGTGTTCGTGCATGGAGGGCGCAAGCCGGCCGGCCGTCGCGTTGTTGAGTGGGCGCGCGAGGCCGAACAGCGGGGCGCGGGCGAGATTCTGCTCACCTCGATGGACGCCGACGGAACCCGCGCCGGCTTCGATTGCGAACTTACGGCGGCGGTGAGCGAGGCCGTGAGCATTCCCGTCATCGCCTCGGGAGGCGCGGGAACTGTAGCTCACTTCGCCGATGTGTTCGCCCGCGGCAAGGCCGATGCCGCGCTGGCAGCCAGCATCTTCCATTTCGGCGTTTCGACTTCACGCTCGCTCAAGGAAGAGCTGGCGCAGGTGGGTGTCCCTGTGAGGCTGCCATGCTGATTCCTTCCATCGACCTGATGGGCGGCCGCATTGTGCAGCTTGTGCAGGGCGAAAAACTGCACCTGGTCTTTGACGATTTCGAATACTGGATTGAGAAGTTCGCGCGGTATCCGCTGGTGCAGTTGATCGATCTCGATGCGGCGATGCGCCAGGGAGAAAACTCCGCGCTCGTCGAGCGGATTGCGAAGCGGCTGCCGGTTCAAGCGGGTGGAGGAATTCACACGATCGACCGCGCACGGCAAGTTCTGGACGCTGGAGCCAAGCGCGTGATTATCGGTTCAGCGCTCTTCTCCGCCGAAGGCTCCGTAAACACAACCTTTGCCGCCAACCTCGCCGCCGCCATCGGCGCCGACCATATCGTCGCCGGCATCGACACGAAGAACGGCCGCATCGCCGTAAAGGGATGGAAGGCGCAGGTCGAGCTGACGCCTGACGACGCGATTCCTCAGCTCGAGCCCTACGTTTCCGCCTTTCTCTACACGCACGTTGACACTGAAGGAACGATGCAGGGTTTCCCGATCGAGACTGCGGCGCGGCTGCGCAAACTCACCGCGCGGCAACTCATCGTGGCCGGCGGCATTCGCAGCCGGCATGAAGTGGACGCTCTCGATGCGTTGGGCGCCGATGCCGTGGTCGGGATGGCCGTCTACACTGAGATGCTTGCAGTTTAGTCGCGCGTTCAGGCTGGCTCGACGATCTTGCGGCCCTGGCCAACGGCACGGCAGGTCTCGACGCGCACATCGTGCAGCAGACGCGCAATTTGCTTCAGCTGCAATTGCACGGCATAAGCGCGCAAAATCTCGGCCTGCGAGAAGGCGATTCCCGTATGGCGCACTTCATCCAGGCGAGCCTCGAGGTCAGCAATGTCCTGCTCAAGGTTGATCCTCTCAGGCGAACGATGGAATCGCCACTTGTGAATACAGGCGGCCACATGGTTGAAGGTGGTGCCAATGTCGGCAGCGAGGCGAGGCAGCGCCGGCTCAAGTCGCTGTGCGAAGCAGTCCTCATGACTGTCCTGGACCGCGAGTTCGAGTGCAACGAGGGCGTCGTAAAGTGAGCGGCCGAACTGCGACAGCAAGCTGAGACCCTCGCGCCATCCGGGGCCGCTGGGCTCGTTGCGCGCGGCTTCGAGCAGTTGGCTGTTTCCGCGAAGAAGCGCGAGAAGATCCTCGCGCATGGCGGGCAAGTTCTGCGAGGGTGCGCCGCGAAAGCCCTCGAGAATCGTCTCAAAGAATCCGCCCAGTACGAGAAACTCCTGCGCCAGGCCGTCGCGCAGCCAGATGCGGGCGCGATCGGGCAGGACAAGTGTGGAGACCGCAAGTGCAACGATGATGCCGAGCAGCACTTCGCCAACGCGGTCGAGCGCCAGGGGCCAGCGAGTGCCATGGCTTGGAACGAGCATGATGATGGTGATCGTGACGGCAGCCAGGCGCGAACTGTTACGGAGACTGAGCAGGCCGCAGACAAAGATGGCAAGAAGCACGGCGAGGATGTAGTTCCACGGAGGCGCGCCAAAGACAGAAAATGCAAAACCAAACGCCGCCCCCATCAGCGTTCCCAAAAGGCGGTCGCGCGATGCGATCACCGTGGCGCCGACATTCGACTGCAAAACGATAATGGCGCTGATTGATCCCCAATATCCATCGTGCAGGCCGAAATGCAATGCCAGCCACCAGCAAAGAGCCGCGGCGAGCGCGGTTTTCGCAGCGTCGATCAGCAGGCGGCGCCGCTCGAAGCTCAGGAGGCCCTGCTTGCCGCCGCCTTCCACGCGCAGCTTGACAGCGAGTTGGTGTTGGGACCAGGTCTTCTTGGCTCTCAAGCGCATAGTTGCGATCCGAGGTTGAATCTTCCCGATCTTTTCAGCGTGGGTTGCAGGGGCGCGCTGCCGTGAACAGTTTCGCGTCTCGGATGATCGAGCGTCAATGATTGCGGCAGATGGGTAAATCCTCAGCAGGGATGAAGTAGCATACAACCAAGGGGCCAGTTGGGCTCAAGAGCCGCCATGTTGCGCGTCGCATACCCCGTTACTTTATCTCCTGAGTTGTTTTGCGATTTTCCGCAAGGGATCGAGCTGATACCCGTGTCCGACACGATGGACCACGCCGTTGAAGTTGACGTCTGGATTCCCGATGCCTATTCGACGAAGGCCATTCGCACCTGGCCGCACCTGCGCGGCGTAAAGCTGGTGCTTGCCGTGATGGCGGGAACGGAATGGATTCCGGAGACGGTGGGGCCGCACGTGACGATTTGCAACGCGCAGGGCGCACACAATATTTCCACCGCGGAGTGGACGGTGTCGGCGATCCTGGCCACGCTGAAGTACTTCCCGTTGTACTTCGATATTCAGCGATCGGGCATCTGGAAGCGGCGGTTCGAAGCCGCCCAGCACTACGCCGCGATCACCGGCGACACGCGCAGGGTGTACCCGCCGGTGTTACAGGAAGAGCTGACCGGCAAGAAGGTGTTGCTGGTGGGCTACGGCGCAATAGGCAAGGAGATCGAGCGCAAGCTGGGGCCATTTGATGTGACGATGATGCGCATGGCGCGGCGCGCGCGGACAGAGCCTGAAGTGCACGCGGTGAGCGAGCTAGATCGTTTGCTGCCGCGCGCCGATGTGGTCGTGCTGATCCTTCCGTCGACCGCGGAATCGCGCGGGCTGATTGGGAAGAAGCAACTCTCGCTGCTGCGGCAGGGTGCGCTGCTGGTGAATGCCGCGCGCGGGCCGATTGTGGATACGGATGCGCTGGTCGAGGCGCTGCATTCAGGGCGCATTCGCGCCGCACTTGACGTTACAGACCCAGAGCCATTGCCCGACGGCCATCCGCTATGGAGCTGCCCGAACCTGTTGCTTACGCCGCACATCGGCGGTTCGACGCCGCAGTTTTCGCCGCGGTCTCTACGCACAGTGGCCGATGAGCTGCGGCGCTACATGAAGGGCGAACCGCTCAGGAACCTGGTGCAGGCGGGCAGTTAGGCGACCGATTCGGCGGCTGCACGTCGCCAGTCGCGCAGGCCGAGGACAGCGAGCGCGACAAGCCCGGCGTAGAGCAGCGCCGTAACCCAAAGATCCTTGTAGATGTACTCGCCGATATAGACGAGATCGACTGCGATCCAAAGCCACCAGTTCGCGATGTGCTTGCGCGCCTGCCACCAGGTGGCTACAAGGCTATAGCTCATCAGAACGGCGTCGAGATAAGGCAGCGCGGCATGAAGATGCTTGGCGAGCGTTCCCAGAATAAAGCTGCCAGGTATGCCCAACGCAATCGCGATCGCCAGGCTTGCGAGCGACAGCGGAGCCACGCGCACCTCGCCCTCTTCGCGCACGCCCCGCCACCAGTGCCACCAGCCATAGATGGTAAAGGCTACGAAGAAGACCTGGAGGAGCGCGTCGGAGAGGAGCCCGGCGCGGAAGAAGACCACCATATACAGAAAGATCGAAATCAGCGTGACAGGCCAGCAGATGAGCAGGCGGCGGGTCGTGAGCCAGATTCCGAGCGCAGCAGTAATGGCTCCAGCCAGCTCGAGACCGTGATCGGTGATGTAGGTGGCGATTGCGGCCCAGTTCATGAGTGAGCCGCTCCATGTTGTTCGCACATTGCGGCGCGGCGACGGAGTACGTCCAGCAACTTGCAGCCCGGTGCGCTCGAGAACCAGCGTGCATGGCCGACGAGCCAGCCATCGTAGGCCATCACTGCCTTTTCTTCTGAGTGAAGGACGCCCAGAAAGTAATCCGCCTCAGACAGCGCGAACTCGGCGTGGCACAGTGCGGTCATGGGGGCGAGGGCCGCGGATTCCTCTCGCGAGAGCGGGCGAATTGATTCGTAGCCATCGAGGAACGCCTCCAGATGGTCGAGATGAATAGGCACATCGTCAGGGTGTGCGGGAGCGTTCACCAGGACGAGCCACTCGACGATGTTGCGCTCGATGGCATGGGCTATATCGTGTACGGCGTTGGTGCGGTCCGCGAGGCCGAAGTCTATAACGGCAGTGGCATAGGCGCTGCGATTGGCTTTCGGGCCGGCATCGCTCCAGAAAAGGTTGGAACAGTGGAGATCGTTGTGGGTCCAAAGCGGCGCCAGCGCAGGCAGCAGCGGCAAAAGCTCAATATGAAAAGGCGCAAGCAACTCGAGGGCCCTCTGGATGCTGGTGTGGACGAATTTGTGTTCTGCGAGCGAAGGACGGGCGGCGAGATAGCTCTCCATCGCGGCGGCGGGGTCACGGTCCGCGAAGATGGTAAAGCTGGCGACGATGGGTTGCGGCTTGCGCGGCTGTGCGGAGAAATCGCGTGCGGCGAGGTGGAGACGCGCCATCATGATGCCGGCGGAGCACGCATGAGCCGATGAGCGGAACGGTGTCCAGGAGATCGCGTCTTCGTAGAGGTCGATTCCCGCAGGCGTCATGTGCACTTCGTAAGTCCAGTCGCCTGTCTCGATTGCGGTCTCGGCAGCTGCTGACGCGAGCACTCGCGGCACAGGAGCTCCGTGGGTAATCAGGTGCGAAAGGAATCTGTGCTCCTCGAGAAGTCCCTCGCGATCGCGCACGTCGCGGTGATGGCGCTTGATGAAGACGCGCTGCTCCGCCCCATGATCGGTCCGCGTGGCGACCACTCCCGCCGCGGAAAAGGGGCGCGGGCTCACAGTGACGATGCGCCGCAATTCGCCGAGATCGGGGAATTGGGAGAGAAGATGGCGCAGTTCGGCAAGGTTGAGCGGAGGCCAGTCGGGCTCGACCAGCGAGCCGTCCATGCCGTGCGCTATTGCCTCTGCCATCATTGCGACTTCGTCCGCCATCGGGTCCGGTAGCTCTAGAAAGTGTAGTGGACGCCGAGTCGCACGGTCGGTGGCGCGCCCAGCCAAATGAAAGTATCGCCGAGGCTGGCGCCCGTGTCGGACCAGTAGCGTTTGTTGGCGATGTTGTCAGCATAGACGTGGAACGTCATCCGGCCCTGCTCGCCGCCGGGCGTATAGCGCGCTCCGAGGTTGAGGAGGTTGTAGCCGGGCACGCTCACTTGATCGTCGCGGGTCGCTGCCTTGCGCGAGGTATAGCTCCAGCCCGGCATCAGGTGAAGGCCGCGCACTCCGGGCACGCTGAGATCGGCAAACACGTTCGTGTGCAGGTGCGGCACGTTGATCACCTGCTTGTTGTCGAACGAAGTCGTGCCGGTGTCCGCCGACGTCGCGTTCATCGCGGTGGCCGATCCGTTCAGACGCAGCCAGTTGGCAGCTTTCCCTTCGGCGCTCAGCTCGATACCGTTGTGCGTCTCGCGGCCCTCTTGCTCGAAGCAGAGATCGCCGGCGGCGCCACTGGGGCAAAAGCTGTCAGGGCCCGAAATCATCTTTGGATAGAAGAATGGCGCCCGCATATGGAACAACGCCGTGGTGAGCAGAATTCTCTGCCCCGGCTCGTACTTGGCGCCGACCTCAACTTGGCGCGTGAAGAACGGCGCGAGAAACTGGCTGCCGTTATCGGTCCAGAAGGGTCCCTGCGGACCCAGCGAGAGCGTGACGCCATAATTCGAGTAGAGTGTCAGGTTCTCGATGGGGCTATACGTGACAGCAAATTGCGGCAGCCAGACAGGCTTGTCGGTGATGGTCGGCGCCGTGGTCGGGTCCGTTGCCCACAGCGAGTAGTTATGGTCGCGCAGAGAATCGTAGCGCGTGCCGGCGATGATCTCGATGCTCACGGGAAGATGAATGCGATCCTCAATCACTCCGGACGATTGATGGCTGTTTTCCCACAGCCGGCGTGGACCGGCGCCTTGAAGCGGATACTCGAAAGAATTCGGATCGCCAGGCGGCGGAATTGGCGTGATGGACTGATAGATGTTTGCCGAACCGACGTAGGTGTAGACGGCGCCGTCCTGTACAACGCCGTCGGGTGAGTAAGGATCTGTAATCGAGTAGAAGCCGGGTTGCCGCACGCTGCGCAGAAAGGCCACTCCGCCGGCTGTCACATCGTGCGTCACTGCGCCAGTGCGAATGTGGCCGCTCACCATCGCTTCAACTTCACCGTCGATGCGCAATTCGTTGGGATCGCGGTAGTCGTAAACGTCGTAGGTTCCATCGGGCGCAAAGAACCACGGAAAAGGAGCCGAGCCGGTGTTGCACTCCGCCTCGTAGTAGCAGCCGTACACATAGAGCACATTGTCCTGGATGAGCGAGTGACTCAGGCTGGCCGCAGCGAATGCGGTCCACGAAGGCGAAAAGGTGTGATCGACGCGCGCGCCGGTGTTGAACGTGTCGTAAGTGTCAGGCGGGCCCCAGGGCTGATCGCCCAGCATGGTTGAACGGTAGATGTGGTTGATGTCGGGCAGCGTCGTGCCGCCCAGCAGTTGATAGCCGCTGCCGTCGCGCTCTGTTTTGTGCTGATACTCAAAGTCGCCTTTGAACGTGGTCGCGGAGGTCGGTTTCCAGTCCGCCGCGCCTGCGCCCGCTGCGCGCCAGCCGTTCGTGTCGTTTATATAGGGGACAATTCGTTCGGCTGTGAGGTTCAGCCGCGCGCCAACCTGCTTGCGGCTGCCAAAAAGATGACCGAGATCGACGGCGCCATAGGCTGTGCCGCGATGATCGGTGGCGAAATCGACTGCATAAATGTTAGCCGGACGCTTGGTCACGTAATCGATGAGCCCGCCCGCCGACGCAACGCCGTTTTCGGCACCGGCAATTCCCTTGAGGAATTCAATGCTTTCCTTGTTTTCGAGCGGCACATCCTGCTCGCCGGCGATGGTCATGCCGTTGACTTCAAGCCCGGTGGCGAGGTCGATCGGAAAGCCACGGATCTGATAGTCGCCGTAGTAGCCCACGGGCACGTAGTCGTCGCTGACCGACGCATCGTTCTGCACAACGTCGGAAAGCAGGCGCGAGACCTGGTCGTTGAGCAGGTCTCGCGTGACGACGGAGACGGCAAGCGGAAAGTCTTTTAGAGGTACGCTTGTGAAGCTTCCCACAGTGACCGATTCGGGAAAGTAGTTGTCCACGATTTCTCCGTGGACGACGACCGTGGTGGTGATGGGAGCAGGTTTCTGTTGAGCCGAAGCGGCGCCTTGCGTGTTGGCTTGCGGAGCTGGCGCGGGGACCGTCCCCGCCTGCTGAGGAGTTAGCGCATGTAGCGTCAAAGTCAGGAAGCAGGCCAGCAAAACGACCGGAGCAAGCGAGCGGCGACCGCGGCTCGAGGGCGGGGGTAGAGCGTGAGTGACTTGAGCTGATCGAGCGGCGTGCATAGAATCCATTCGCTTCAGTCGAGCGTGAAACAAAGGAGCTTGCGCCGCGAAGTGAGGTGAGGAAGAATGCCGCTCGGTCGGAGAAAACTTCCCACGCCGGTATTATCCGGATCGGGTTCGAGGGTATTTCTCAGCCCCACTCGCGCGGAGCACCCCTGTTTCAATAACTCGATTGAAGCACCACAGGCGGGCAATTGGCAAATCGGGCGCGCGTTCCTCCCAGCGCCTATCGACTGGCCGACCTTGCGGGCATGTGGAGCGAATGAGTTCCGCTGACCGAGTGTCTCGGCTTGCCCGCTGACGACTCTTCGGCCATGCCGGCGATAGAAGCGTTGGCCAGCACTTCCAACATGGCATGCTGCGCCCGTGCCCAGACCGGATGTGCGGGGCAGGTTGCTTTCCTTGGGCAGGATCGGCCGTGAATGAGGCACACGTTGAGGCAGATGGACCCGTCGATGGCTTCAATAACGTCGCGCATGGATGCGGCGCTGCCACGCGGCGTAATGTGAAAGCCACCGGCTTGACCTCGGCGCGACGAAATGAGCCCCCCGCGCGCCAAAGTTTGCAGAACTTTTGACAGGAAGCTTTCCGGCGCGCCCGTCGCCCCTGCCAGCGAAGGCAGCGAGACGCGCTCATCGGCGTGGAGCGCGGCCAGGTGGATCATCACTCGGACTGCATAGTCGGCAGCGCGCGTCAACTGCATGGACGAATTGGATCGCTTCATCGCGTTGTCCCGCCGCAATGACTTTTCGCTCATCCCAACGCACTGAAGACACTCCGGTGCTGCTGCCTTTGGGCTGGAAAAGATCATCAAGGCCAACCGGCAGCGTAATTCAATCCGTCACATGCCGATGTGCATTTCGTCACAGACCACCGGTCGCGGCGGGCTTTAAATTCACTCCTTCCAATTGAAATTGGAGAAAAACAGTCCAAAATGCTCCGCGCCTGCTCCACCGCTTCCCAACCCTGCCGCCCCGGCCGGGCAAGGGCAGCGGTGGCGCCCGTGCGGAGAGCGTACAACCGGTCTCATAAATGCCTCTGCTGCATAGTGAGCATGTATGGGACCGAACAACAAGGCTGGTCCCATGCTTCCCGCGAGTTGACAAAGATGGTTTTTGAGACCGGTTCTAGCCAGGGCCAAAGCTGCAATTCGTTCTCCGCTGGCTGAAAAGTGAAAGGAACTTTAGAGAAGCCATGAATCCTTATCCCGCAGTGGATCCCATCCCTTTGCCGGCGCCTGTGTGGCTGATGAAACTGCTGCACGTCGTGACGCTGTCGCTGCACTTTGTGGCCGTGGAAATGCTATTGGGCGGGCTGCTGCTGGCGATTCTGCTCAGCATGTTTGGCAAGTCCGGCCATTCGCATGTGGCGGCAAAGGCGCTGGCGCGGCGCCTGACGGTGGTAATGACCTTCGTGATCAACCTGGGCGTGCCCCCGCTCTTGTTCGCGCAGGTGCTTTACGGACGCGCGCTTTACACCAGCAGCGTTCTGATCGGGCTTTACTGGATTGCGCTCGTCCCTACGCTGATTTTGACCTATTGGCTTCTTTACAAGTTTTCAGCGCGGCTTGACCAGGGGAAATCGGCCTGGTGGGTAGGCCTGATTGCGTGGGTTCTGGCCGGCAGTGTGGCACGAATGCTTTCGACGAACATGACGCTTATGCTGCGGCCCGAGGTGTGGCGGGCGATGTACTCGGCGTCGGCCATGGGCGCATACCTGCCAACGGGCGATCCTACGCTGACGCCCCGCTGGCTGCTGATGCTCGCTGGAGGATTGCTGATTGCCGGGTTGTGGCTCGTGTATCTTGCCGGGCGCAGCACGTTTATCGCGGAGGAGAAGAAATTTGCGGCGGCGCTGGGTGGCAAGGTGGCAGCCGGGTTCGGGATTGTGTATCTGGCCGCGGGGCTTTGGGCGGCCAGTGTGCAGCCCGCGGCGGTGAAGGCGGGACTCGCCGGTCATGCTTTATATCCACCTTATAAATTCGCAGGGTTCGCGGGATATGGGTGGATCGCGCTGGTTGTCGCGGCTGTGCTGGTGGGCGCGATTGCCGGATTTGGCAGGATCGCCGCGGGATGGCTCGGATGGGCTGGAGTTCTGTCGGCGGTTTTGCTCGAGATCATGCTGACGGTATATCGCGACGGCGTACGTGATGTAACCCTGCTGAGCAAGGGATACGACGTGTGGGACCGGGCGGTAGTCACCAATTGGGGCGTGGTGGGTTTGTTCCTCGTGTTGTTTGTGGCAAGTCTGGGCGTGATCGGGTGGCTCGTGTCGGTGGTGGCGCGCGCACAAAAAACCATGGAGGGCGCGGCATAGGTTATGAGTGATTCGACGATTTCGGCAAATATCGTGCAAGAGCACCCAGAAAACGGCGATGCAAAAACGCGACGCGCGTTTTTGGCGGCTGCGGGTGCTGCAGGCGTCTGTTATGCGGCGGCGTTGGCTTATCCCGTCTACCGTTACCTGGCTTCACCGAGCGAGATGGCCCTGAGCGCTTCGGCCGTTACCGAAGTGACGCTAAAGGACGCTCAAAAGCTGCCAAAGGGATCGGTGCTGATGTTCAAGTTCGGCCCATCGCCGGCGATGCTGATTCACCACACGGATGACCGATGGGTCGCGCTGACCGCCGTCTGCACGCATCTTGGCTGCACGGTGCAATACGAGCCGCAGTTGGACCGCATTCACTGTGCATGCCACGGCGGCGTGTACAACCCATACACCGGCGCCAATGTGAGCGGCCCGCCGCCGAAGCCGCTGAAGCTGTTTAAGGTGGCGGTCAACGACGCGGGAGTTGAAGTGTCACGGGCGTAATGAGCGCCATCATCGCGGGCGCGGCAGTTCTCGCGAGGCAAGGAGCAAAGTTCATGGGAATCCTCGATTTATTCAGCTTGAAGGGTAAGAATGCGCTGGTGACCGGATCGGGTCAGGGGCTGGGAGCCAGCATGGCGATTGCCTTTGCGCAGGCCGGCGCCAACGTGACGCTGCACAACTACGATAAAGTGCTGGACGCGACCATCGGGGAAGTGGAGAGGACTGGCGCGAAATACATCACTCGGTCGGGCGATGTGTGCGACAAGGCCATCTGCCGGATGCTCGTAGATGACACCGTAAAGGCGTTCGGTTCGATCGACATCCTGGTGAACAATGCGGGAACCATTCGCCGCGCCCCGGCTGCGGACCACCCCGAAGAGTACTGGAACACGGTGATTGACACCAATCTGAATGCCGTGTGGTTCCTGAGCCAGTACGCAGGCCGCCTGATGCTGGCGCAGGGACACGGAAAGATCATCAACACCGCGTCGCTGTTGGCTTTCCAGGGAGGCATTCTGGTGCCGGGATACGCCGCGGCCAAGGGCGCCGTGGCGCAATTGACCAAGGCGCTCGCGAACGAATGGGCCGACAAGGGCATCAACGTGAATGCCATTGCGCCCGGCTACATGGCGACGGACAACACAGCACCGTTGCGCGCCGATCCGGTGCGATCGGCAGCGATTCTGAACAGAATTCCGATGGGGCGCTGGGGACTGCCTTCTGACTTGGCGGGCGCGGCGGTGTTTCTTGCTTCGGATGCGAGCAATTACGTGCAGGGTCACGTGCTGGTAGTGGACGGCGGATGGCTTTGCCGATGAAGTGGCGGAGCGCCAGGCACGCGCTGGAGAACGGGCGGCAAAAAGGAAGAGAAGCATGACGACAAAAACGATCGCGAGCAAAGTTTACGACTGGATGGACGAGCGGCTTGGGCTCTCGGAGCTGGCCGCGTTCGCGCGCAAGAAAACCGTCCCGGTCCACGCGCAGTCTTTCTGGTATTACTGGGGCGGCATTACGCTTTTTCTCTTCGTGCTGCAATGCTTCACGGGCGTGCTGCTGCTGGTGTACTACCGGCCTGGAGTGGATGCCTATGAATCGGTCCGGCAAATCACGTTCGTGATGCACTTCGGATGGCTGATCCGCTCGGCGCACGCGTGGGCGGCGAACCTGATGCTGTTCGCGATCCTGGTTCACATGTTCTCAGTCTTCTTCATGAAGGCGTACCGCAAGCCGCGCGAGTTTGGCTGGCTGAGCGGCATGGTGCTGCTGGTGCTGGCCGCTTGCTTTGGCTTCTCCGGCTATTTGCTGCCCATGGACGAGCTGAGCTACTTCGCGACAAAGGTGGGCCTGCAGATTCCCGCGGCGATTCCTTGGATCGGGCCGGCGGTTGCCGACATGCTGCGCGGCGGGCCGGACGTGAGCGAGTTTACCGTGCAGCGTTTCTTTGCGCTGCACGTTGTGGTGCTTCCCGCGTTGTTCATTCCCCTCCTCGCGTTCCATCTTTGGCTGGTGCAGCGCCACGGCAATGCCGTGCCGGAGAGCGTAGAGGGCAAGCCCGCCTCGGAGCGCAAATCCATGCCCTTCATGCCGGACTTTCTACGCAAGGACATCGCGATGTGGATCATCTCGCTTAATGTCCTGGCGCTCCTGGCTTCAGTGTTTCCCTGGCCGTTGGGCAAGTCATACGATGCGCTGGCGCCGGCGCCGATGGGGATTCATCCTGAGTGGTACTTCATGAGCCCGTTCGAGATGCTCAAGATGCTGGGCGCGGTACTGCCTGGCGAGGCCGGCGAGATCGCGGGGCTGCTGCTGTTCACGCTGGGCCTTGTGCTGTGGATTGTGATTCCGTTTTACGACCCAAACAAGAAATCGGGCAGGCACGGACGCATAGCGCACTACTTTGGGCTGGTAGCCGTCTTTGCGCTGCTGGCGACCACAGTGATTGGGTACTGGACGATTCGGTAGAGGGCGAACGACGATGAACTATCCGTTTTGGGACATTCCGTATCTCGGTTCGGGCTGGGTGATTGGCATCATCGCCATCTTCCACGTCATGATTTCGCAGTTCGCCGTTGGCGGTGGCCTTTATCTGCCGCTGGCCGAGCGCAAGGCGCTGCGCATGAAAGACCCTATCGCCCGCGCCGACTGGCTGCAAGAGCTTGTTGGCTACTCGAAGTTCTTCCTCGTTTTGACCGGCGTGTTCGGAACCATTTCCGGCGTGGGCATCTGGTTTGCGATCGGGCTGACGCATCCCGAGGCGACAAGCACGCTGATCCATAACTTTGTCTTTGGCTGGGCGATCGAGTGGGTCTTCTTCCTCATCGAGCTGACGACTGCGATGGTCTACTACTACACGTGGAACAAGATCGTCGCAAAGCTGCACCTCGCTGTCGGCTGGGTTTACGCGGGAGCGTCGGCGTTCACGCTGATCATCATCAACGGCATTCTCACATTCATGCTCACGCCGGGCGATACATGGCTTTCCGTTGCGGGCACAGGAAACGAGGCGAGCAAGTTCTGGAACGCGTTCTTCAATCCGACATACTGGCCGAGCCTGCTGCTGCGCACGTGCGTATGCGCATCGCTGGCCGGCATCTGGGCGCTCATCAGCGCGAGCCGCATCGACGGCCACAAGCAACCGGCGCTCAAGTCGTCGCTGGTCAAGTGGAGCGTCAAGTGGCTCGTGCCGTCGTTTGTAGCCATGCCGTTCCTTTTCATCTGGTACCTCTTCATGGTGCCCCAGACGCAGCGCACGCTGCTCACGCTGGGCATCGATACCATGGGCACCGGCACATTTTCGATCGTCACGCGTATGGCACTGTTGATCGTGATGGTTTCGGCGACGATCATCGGCGTGGCATACTACCTCGCCTACCGCAATCCTGCCGACTTCAACCCCGCGCACGCGGTGGCCATCCTGCTGCTGGCGCTGGTGGCGACCGGCGCAGGCGAATACTCGCGCGAGATGCTGCGCAAGCCTTATGTGATCGGCCGCTGGATGTATTCGAACGGCGTGCGCGTGCCCTATGCGATCAAGATCGATCAAGCAGGATACCTCGTGCACTCACAGTGGATCTACGATGCGAATTCGAGCTACTCGCGCGGCGAGGCCATCTTCCGCGGCGAATGCGGCTCCTGCCACACACTCAGCGGTTATCGCCCGCTGGCGAAGCTGCTCGCCGGGCGCGACCGGGCAAACATCGAGAGCTTCATCACGATGTTGCACGAGTACAAGCCCGACTCGCCGTATCACCACTTCATGCCTCCGATGGTGGGCTCGAAGCAGGACGTCGAGGACCTGACCGACTTCCTGAACGCGCACGTGAATCCGCCCGCACCGGGCGGTAAGCCGGTGCAGACGGCGCAGAAGTAGAGAGGCGGCCCTCCCTATGACGAAGGCCCGCGCAAAGCGGGCCTTCGTTGTTCTCGTGACTCAAAGCTTGCCAGCATTGCGGCGGTCCACTATAAGTAACAGCGGATGATGAGCCTGGCATTTTGTGCGCAGGATTCGCCCGGTTTTCCAATTCGATCGAAAAAGGATATGCGATGAATCGTAGAGAACTGTTCGCGGCTCTTGCCGCGACTGCCGTGGCTGGCGACGCGCTGGCCTTCGCCGACAACCCTGCTGTCATGGGATCGAAGGTGTTCGATTGGAACTCCATTCCCGTGAAAGAAACGGCCACCGGCTCGGTGCGAACGGTTTGCAGCACGCCGACGGCGACGCTCGAGAACCTCGAGATTCACATTTCAACTCTGAATCCCGGCATGTCGCCACACCCGCCGCACAAGCATCCCAATGAGGAGCTGATCATCATCCGGCAGGGCACGGTGGAGACGCTTTCGAATGGCGAGTGGATCCGCGTGGGGCCGGGGTCGGTGATCTTCAACGGCTCGAACCAGCTGCACGGGTTCAAGAACGTAGGGACCGAGCCGGCGATTTATCACGTGGTCAATGTCAAGACAGCGGCGACGCCATCCGCGTAGCGGAGCTCGCCGAGTTAGACGCTACGACTTGCGGAAGCGGGCGGCGAGATTTGTCAGGTTGCCCGCGAGGATGCTGACGTCGTTGCCGACGGCGGTGAAGTTGAAACCGAGTTCGAATATGGCTTCAACTTCGTCGGCGTTCCCGGTGAGGAAACCGGCGGACTTGCCTGCGGCACGAATGCGCTTGACCGCGTCTTTGATGGCAGCCTGCACTTCAGGCTGTTTGGGATCGCCGAGATGGCCGAGCGAGGCGGCAACATCGCTGGGACCAATAAAGATGCCGTCGACGCCTTCGACAGCGGCTACGGCCTCGATGTCGCTGAGCGCGGTCTTGGTTTCAAGCTGAACGAGGACGCAGGTGTCGAGGTGCGCGTTGCGGTGATAGTCCGGCGTGCGGCCGTAGTCGTTGGCGCGAATGGCGCGGGCGACGCCTCGAATGCCCAGCGGCGGATAGCGCGTGGCGGCGACGGCGCGGCGCGCTTCGTCTGCGTTCTGCACCCAGGGAATGAGGAGCGAGCGTGCGCCCACGTCGAGCGCGCGCTTGATGATGACGGGCTCGTTCCACGGGATGCGGAAGACCGGCTCGGCCGTGCCGCCCTGCATGGCCTGTAACTGCGGCAGCAGCGTGGTGATGTCGTTGGGGCCGTGCTCGCCGTCAATGACGATCCAGTCGAATCCGGCGCCCGCAGCGATTTCAGTGGCGACAGGGCTGGCCAGGGAGCACCAGAGGCCGACCTGACGCTCGCCGCGCGCGAGCGCCTGCTTGAATTTGTTGGGAAGGAATTTGCCGGGCCGGTCGGGCATGGGTTGGGTCTCCTTTGGTGATTGTAAGGGGCGGGATCAAGCGGGCGGCGGCCCGCCAAAGTCGAGGCGCTTGATTTCGCCGACGATGAAGCCGTAGCTGAGGATGACGCAAAACGCGATACAAGCGATGAAGACAAGCGCGCCGTTATAAGAGTGCGTCCTGACGACAATGGGGCCGATAATGAGCGGGGTAGTGACTCCGGCCAGATTGCCGAAGAGGTTGAAGAGCGCGCCGTTCATGCCGACCATGCCTTTCGGCGATGTGTCGGAGATGACGGTCCACCCGAGCGCGCCGATGCCTTTGCCGAAAAACGAAAGCGACATGAAGAAAAGCATGAGGCTCTGCGATGAGGCGTAGTTGCAGGCGATGATGGTCATCGCGAGTGCCATGCCGGCCATGATGGGAAGTTTGCGTGAAAGGCTGAGTGAAAAGCCGCGGTGGAGAAGCCTGTCGGAGATAACGCCGCCGAGGATGCCTCCGAAACCGCCGCAGAGCCCCGGGATGGCTGCTGCGAAGCCGACTTTGAGCACGGACATGTGCCGCGCTTGCGCAAGGTAGAGCGGGAACCACGTGAGAAAGAACCAGGTGAGCGTGGTGATGCAAAACTGACCGATGTAGACGCCGACGAGCATGCGATAGCTCAAGAGCATTTTGACGGTGGCCCAGGTGAGAGTGTTTTTGCGGGCAGTTGCGGAGGCGTCGGTGTTCACAAGGCCGCCGCCGCTCTCGATGAGCTCGACCTCGGCGGTGGAGATGCGCGGATGGTCCTTGACGCCGTAGATGTTGGTGAACCAGACGACGGTGAGCAGGCAGCCGAGCGCGCCCATGAACCAGAAGCAACTGCGCCATCCGGCGAGGTGAATCAACCATCCGAAGATGGGGGCGAAGATCGGCAGGGCAAAGTATTGGGAAGAGTTGAAGATGGCCGAAGCGCGGCCGCGCTCGGAGGCGGGAAACCAGGCGGCGACGATGCGGCCGTTGCCGGGAAAGACGGGTGACTGCGCCAGACCGGAGAGCACGCGGAGAGCGAAGATGGCGGTGAAGGCGGCGCTTGCGGCCAGATATCCCGCGAAGGCGGTGAGGAAGGCGCACACGGACCAGGCGACGATAGCGATGCCGTAAACGCGCTTCGATCCGAAACGATCGAGCAGTCCGCCGGAGGGGAGTTGGCCGAGCGCGTAGGCCCAGCCGAAGGCGAAGAGGAGATAGCTGAGGCGCTCCGCGTTGAGGTTCAAGGAGGCAGGCATGACCGAGACGGCCTGCGAGAGGGCCGAGCGGTCAGCGAAGCTGAAGCAGCTCACGATGAAGAGGATGGTGATGATGAGATAGCGGACGCGGGTTGGCGGCGAATCAGTCAAGGCTTTTGAGCTGGCGTCGGAAGCGCGCGCAGATGCAGATTCGATTCTCACGGTACCATGCCGCAGGCGCCGCTCAGGCTTCTTCGCTCACGGACTGAATGAGGGCGCGGATGTAGCCGTAGCAGAAAGCGAACGACTGCAGAGAGTCGGGGTCGGCGTTATCGGCAGCGAGCGGGACATGATCGGGCATGAGCATATAGGGGTAGCCGATCTCCTTGTAGACGCGGATGGCTTTTATGAAATCGATGTCGCCTTCGTCGGGATAGACCTCCATAAAGTCGTTGCGATGGCCGCGGATGTTGCGGAAGTGCACGTTGAAGATCTTTTTCCTGGTTCCGAAGTATCGAATCACATCGAAGATTTCGACGCCGGGATTCGCGAGGTCTTCAGAGATGGTTCCCTGGCAGAAGTTGAGGCCGTGCCAGGGGCTCTCCTGAATAGTGATGAATTTCTTGAGGCCGTCGATGGTGCCGAGGACGCGATTGACTCCCTGGTAGCCTTCAGGAGGCACGCCGGGATCCTGCGGATGGCAGGCCATGCGGATTTTGTATTCGTTGGCGACGGGGATGACGCGATCGAGGAAGTAGGTGATGCGCTCCCAGAAAGCATCGGCGTTTACCTGACCGGCGCGCGTCAGCGGGGTCTCGGGATGCGCTTCAGAAAGTTTCCACTGGTGATAGAGCGCGTCGCCGCGACCGGGCACGCGGCCGGTACGCAGTACGCCGAGAATGCTCATGTTGTATTTGATGGAGGGAATGCCTGCTTGCGCGCAGTTGCGAATGAAGATTTGCAACTGCTCGATGTCGCGGTCGCGCTCGGGGCTCTGGGCGAGCATGATGGCGGGGTGCTTTTCGCGGTCGATGTGGCTGGACTCGAGGAAGGGCGGCGCAGTGCATTCGATGCTGATGCCGTATTTCGCGGCCATATCGACCATGCGTTTGAGCTCGTCGACGGTCGCGTAGAGTCGGGCGCCCTCGATTTGCGGATAGCCGCAGATGTTGCGGACGCCATAGCGGGCGAGGTACTTGAGATGCACGTCGTTGGTGGGCGCGCCTTGGTCGCCGAGCTTCATGAGGGCGGGATGCGGTGCAGAGGCTGCAGCGGTGATCGGAGATGCGAGCGATTGCGTGGCGAGGAGGCTGGCGGCGCCAGTCGAAGAGAGGAATTGTCTGCGATTCATGCTGTCTCCTCCGATTGGGGCGGGCGGAAAGATTGCGGGCGAGCGGCGTGCCGCGCACTCCAATGAAACTACGAAAGCAGCCGCAGACCTGTAAAGCAGAATCACAGGCTTGCAAGGTGCGGTTTATGATCGAGAGACGACGCGGCCGCGGCGAATGGGGGCCGCGCGTCGATGAGTTTCCCAATGCACCCCCGATATCTTCGCGTGAATGAGCGGGACAACGTGGCCGTGGTGGTGAACCAGGGCGGGTTGCCCGCGGGCGCGCGCTTTGCGGACGGGCTGGCGCTCGGGGAGGCGATTCCCGAGGCGCACAAGGTGGCTCTGAGAGATGTTGCGCAGGGCGATGCGATCGTTCGCTACGGCGTGACGATTGGCTTTGCGAATCGAGCGATCGGACGGGGAAGCTGGGTGCACGAGGGGCTGATGGAGGAGCCGGAAGCGCCGCGACTCGAGGATTGCCCGCTGGCGACGGCAACGCCGGAGGCGCTCGAGCCGCTTGAGGGGTACACGTTCGAGGGGTATCGCAATCCGGACGGGTCAGCGGGAACAAAGAACATTCTGGGCATCAGCACCACGGTGCAATGCGTCGCGGCGACGGTGGAGTTCGCGGTGCGGCGGATCAAGGAAGAATTATTGCCGCGCTACAAGAATGTGGACGATGTTGTTGCGGTGACGCATCCGTATGGGTGCGGCGTGGCGATCGACTCGCCGAGCGCGGAGGTTCAGGTAAGGACGCTGCGGAACCTGGCGCTGCATCCGAATTTCGGCGGCGAGCTTCTGTTGGTGAGCCTGGGATGCGAGAAGATGCCTCCGGCGCGGATGATTCCGGCGGGCGCGCTGCCGGTGCTTGGAGAAGAACCGAGCGTGACGGCGCTGCAGGACGCGCACGAGGGGTTCGGCGAGATGGTGGCGACCATCATGTCGCTGGCCGAAAAGAAGCTGAAGAGGCTGAACGAGAGGCGGCGCGTGACGTGCCCGGCATCGGACCTGGTGGTGGGCTTGCAGTGCGGCGGGTCGGATGCGATGTCGGGGGTGACGGCGAATCCGGCGGTGGGGTTCGCGGCGGACCTGCTGGTTCGGGCGGGCGCAACGGTGATGTTCTCTGAAGTGACGGAGGTGCGCGATGCCGCGCATCTGTTGACAGCGCGTGCGGCCACGCCGGAGATTGCGCGCGACCTGGTGCGCGAGATGGCGTGGTACGACGAGTACCTGCGCGCGGGCGGCACGGATCGGGCGGCGAATCCGACGCCAGGGAACAAGAAGGGCGGGCTCGCGAATATCGTCGAGAAGGCGATGGGATCGATCGCGAAGTCGGGCACGACGGCGCTCAAAGGTGTGGCCGGGCCGGGTGAGCGGGTGACCGAGAAGGGGCTGGTGTTTGCGGCGACGCCGGCCAGCGACTTCATTTGCGGGACGCTGCAACTGGCCGCCGGAATGAACGTGCACATTTTTACGACGGGGCGCGGCACTCCGTATGGGCTGGCGATGGCGCCGGTGATCAAGGTCGCGTCGAACACCGGGCTCGCGCAGAGGTGGCGGGACCTGATTGATGTAGATGCGGGGAAGATTGCGACGGCGGAAGCGACGGTGAAAGAGGTTGGGTGGGAGATTTTCTCTTTGGTTTTGGATGTGGCCAGTGGGAGAAAGAAGACATGGGCGGATCACTGGGGGTTAAACAACGATTTTGTTCTGTTCAATCCGGGGGTGGTGACGTGAGGGCAGGGATCAGTGAGTCAGCCGCGCTTGGCGCGCGGTTACCGGAGTTAGCGGCGTTAAATCGAATCCGATTGATCACTTGATCGCAACGCTGACACCACTCAGTGCGCGATCACTTGCTCTTGGTTTGGACGAGCGGTTCGCCGGGAATCAAGAGGCGGACGCGATAGACGCTGCTGGAGGCGGTGATGTAAAGCGTTCGGCGGTCGGGTCCGCCCCATGCCATGTTAGAAACGCGCTCGGGCATGTCGATGGTGGCAAGAGCCTTGCCTTCCGGGGAGATGATCCACACGCCGCCCGGGCCTGCGCTGTAGATGTTGCCTTCGACATCGACCTTCATGCCGTCAGGGGCTCCGACGCGCGGGTCGGACGTTGCGTCGTACAGGAGTTTGGGTTCGGCGAGGGAGCCACCGGGGAGCACGCGATAGCGCATCCAGATCTTCTTTGGCTCGGTCGAGTCGACGTAGAGATATTTTTCGCCGGGCGAGAAGGCAATGCCGTTGGGGCGCGGCAGGTCGCTGATGAGGAGCTGCAACTGGTCACGCGCGGGCGGGGAGCCGGCCTTTTGGGTGAGAGCCTGGGGGATGCGGTAGACGCCGTTGACCTTGAGATCCTTGTCGGGGTCTGAGTCGTTTTGCTTGCGCAAGCCGTAGGGCGGATCGGTGAAGTAGAGCGAGCCGTCGGAACAATAAACGAGGTCGTTGGGGCTGTTGAGGCGCAGGCTTTGGTAACGATCCGCGAGGATGGCGATGCGGCCTTCGGGGTTAAGCGATTCGAAGCGGTAGACATCGCGCTGTGCGTGGCCCGCGACGGTGAGGTGGCCGAGAGCGTCGAGCGTCATGCCATTGGAGCCGGGCTCGCGGCCGCCGTAGGGGGACGAGCCTTTGTAGCCGCTGGGCTGAAGGAAGATGCTCACGCCACGGCCGGGAGTCCAGCGGCGGATGGAGTTTGAGGGAATGTCGGCGAAGAAAAGGCTGCCGTTGACCCACACGGGGCCCTCGACCCAGGTGAATCCCGTGGCGATGCGCTCGAGCATGGCGCCGCGCGGGACGATGCGATCGGCTGCGGGATCGAGGCGATCGACCTTGAGCGGGGTGGAGACGGGGCGATCCGCGGCCGTGGATTGCGCGGGATGGGACGCGGCGGAGGCATTCGTTCCGGCGGCGAGGAAGAGGCAAACAAGCGCAAAAAGGCTGAGAACGCGCAGCGGATTCATCGGGTTCGATTTCATTTGTTGATTCCTGGGGTGAAGAGAGATCGATGCGGCCGAAGCAAACCGGCGACGAAGCATTCGCGCATCCGGCAGCCCGGAGCATCCGGCCCATCCATCTTTCGCTTGGCGGCGCGGGCGTGTCAAGCACGCGCGAAAGGGGCGCGCTATCCGATTCGGGTCAGCTATCAGCTCTTAGCTTTCAGCTGTCAGGCACGATTCCGCTCAGGCACAGTGAGGAGAGGTCTTGCGCGTGGATCGCGGCGGAGCTATCTTCGTGGTGCGCGATGGGGCTTGGTTCGAGGGGCGCTATCGCGTGAAAGGAAGCTCCTATGCGAGATCGAGGCACCCGCCGGACGCGCCGTTCCGGTTATCGGCTTTTTCCCGTTGTCATCATGCTGCTGGTTTCAAGTTTTGCCACAGCGCGGGCGACGACAAAGGTCGTGACCGACGCCGACAAGGGCTCGACGGTGCATCTGAAGATGGGGGACGTGCTGGAGGTTCGGCTCAGCTCCAATCCGACAACCGGATACGAGTGGAGCGTGGATCCGAAATCGACGCCGCTGCTGAGGCAGACGGGGCAGTCGCAATCGCCGGCCGCGCAGCCGGGTGTGGGCCATCCCATTGTGCAGATTTTCAAGTTCGAGCCAACGGGCAAGGGGATGGGTATTTTGCTGCTTCACTACGTGCGGTCGTGGGAGAAGCCCGATCCAAACGAGCAGCAATACGATTTGAATGTAACGATTCAGTGACGCGGGCGGGAATGGGGCCAGCGCTCGTGTGAGACGCCCGACGGAGGTTGGGGTGGTGTGCGCGTCGGGGCTCAGCTCGGAAAAACATCCCTCAGGGGCGTTAAGCCCTCGTTCATTTTCCGGTGTTTGCGGCACGAGTAAACTCGTGTCCTTTCAAATCAAACCCGAACTGAGCCACAACCGCGGCGGGAGTCTCGAAAAAGCGCGGCAAAGCGCATAGAATGCTAGGTGAAATGGCTAAGAACAACGAAAAGACGTTCGAGGTGGCGTGCCCGGATTGCGGTGCGATGCTCAAGATCGATGCATCGACCGGAGTGCTGGTAAGCCATACATCCGCGCCGCGCAAACGCATGTTCGAGGACTTGGAGACGGCGGCCAAGGCGATGCGCGAGCACGGAGAGCGCACGGAGTCGATTTTTCGCCAGAGCGTGGATGCTGAAAAGAACAAGGCCGACTTGCTGGAGAAGCGGTTTGAAGAGGCAATGCGCAAGGCCAAGGATGCGCCCGAAGGCAAGCCATTGCGCGAGATCGATCTGGATTGACGGGCGGTCGTTCGAGCGGAGCCACTTTTCCAACAGGCAAGGACGCGAGAAAGATCGTCCTGCGCCGTATTTTCGGGCGATACTCATAGAGGCAGCCGAGTACGGGAGCCGGCGCTCCGGTTGCGAATGCGAGGAGGAGTCATGGTGATTGTGCCGCTTTCAAAAGGAACCAACGAGCAAGGAGGCGCAATGCCCGGCGATAAAGCCAACTCCTCAACCTGGGTGAGGTATGCCGCAGCGGGAACCCTTGCCGCGAGCGGCGCGCTGCTGATTACCGGCAACCGGCGCGCGGGACTGGTGACGGCCGTCTCGGGCCTGGCCCTGGCGGCGATCGATCAGCAGGAGACTCTGTGCAAATGGTGGGATGCGCTCCCCGGCTTTCTTGAAGAACTGCAGGGGCTGCTCTCTAAGACGCAGACTGCCGTGGAGGATCTTTCGGTGCAGAGCCAGAAGCTGCGGCACGCGATGATCAGGTAGAGCCGCGGGGGGCACCGGCTCTTGCAAGTTCAGCCCAGGTAACCGTGCACGCGATACCACGCGATTTCGTCACGCAGCGTCGTTTCGATGGGCCGGAATTCCAGGCCCAGTTCCCGCTTTGATTTGGAGTGATCGAACTGCAATCGGTCGACGCGCTGGTCGAGGAAACACGCCCGGCAGAATGCCGGGGATTCTGCCGCGCATGTAGTCGAGGACGGACTGACCGGCGGGGGTTGGGCCCGCGTCGCCGGGTCCGTGCATCCAGCCAGGCAGCACCATCGCGGCCCACATTTCAGCGTGTGCGCCAAGAAAGCGAATGATCTCGCCTTCGGCGAGAATCTTGCTGCGATAGTACTGGTCGGCGCGGCGTTCATCGCGGAGCATGGTTTCGTCGATCCGGGCGGATTTCTGACCATCGAGAACGGCAATCGAGCTGGAGTGGACGAAGCGACGAACGCCGGCGTGCCATGCAGCCGCGAGCAGGTTGCGCGTGCCTGCCACATTGACGCGATAGAGCGCATCCCAATGGCTGCCGCCACGGTAATATTCGCGAAAGAAGGCGGCGGTGTGAAAGAGGACGTCGACGCTGACGAGCGAGCGGGCGAAGGGGGCAATGTCGCGCAAGTCCCCAACAACAATCCGGACCGGCATATCGGCGAACTGGAGAGGAACCAGGTCCGTCTCTTCCCGACGGACCAGGGCGCGTACGGCGAAACCTTCACTGGCGAGGAGCCGAACGAGATTGCTGCCGAGAAGGCCAACGCCACCCGCAACAAACGCTGTCTGGGTCATCAATCAACGACTCCTCCGCAGAGACACACAGATCGCAGGCGATGTTGCCTTGACCTGCGATCGGCGAATTGCGTGGTAGAGCTTGCGTTGTTGGGGGGAACCCGTGGGGAGAAAATCGTGCGCCGCGAGCGGCGAATGTCAGTTCTTCCGCTCGATGAGGTAGCGGGCCACGGCTTTGAGGCCGTAGGCGCGGCTGCCATAGGGATCGAGCGCGGCGAATGCCTCTTCGACGAGCTGCGCGGCATCTCGCACGCTCTGGTCGACTCCGTAAACGGCGGGCCAGGTGGCTTTTTCGGTGGCCTCGTCCTTACCGGCGGTCTTGCCCAGATGCTCCGAGTCGACCGTCAAGTCGAGCACGTCGTCGACGATCTGGAAAGCGAGGCCGGCTTTTCGGCCGAAGCGGTCGAGACGCGCGACGTCGTCGGGCGTGGCCCCGGCGTAGACGCCGCCCGAAACCACGCTTACGCGAATGAGAGCGCCCGTCTTGGCGCGATGGATGGCCTCGACGAGCTCGGGCGTGGGCTTCAGGTGCTCGCTCTCGAGGTCGAGTACCTGGCCGCCGATCATGCCGTCCACGGTGCCCACCGCGTTGGCGATGAGGCCGATGATCTGGACGGCGGCGGCGGGCGGGCACTCGAGGCCGGAGAGCACTTCGAAGGCGCGGGTCTGCAGCGCGTCGCCGGCGAGGATGGCGGTGGCTTCGCCGAATGCCTTGTGGCAGGTGGGCTTGCCGCGGCGCAGGTCGTCGTTGTCGAGAGCCGGCAGATCGTCGTGGATGAGCGAGTAGGTGTGGAGCATTTCGATGGCCGCGCCGAGACGCTCGATACCTTTGGGCAGATGGCCCGCGATGGTGACGCCTGCCTGCATCGCCAGCACAGGGCGCAGGCGCTTGCCGCCGGCAAAGACGGAGTGCCGCATGGCTCCATGGATCGAGACGGGGACTGTGCTGGCCGACGGGATCAGCGCCTCAAGCGCCTGATCGGTGAGGTCCGCACCTTCCTGAATCAGCGATTTGACGTCGGTAGACATCGCTTTCATGTTAGACGAGCACCTTTGCTTCTTCGTTCCAGCAAGAATAACGCAACCAGGAGCGCGCCGGAGAGGAGGCTCAGCCAGCGGCCAAGGATCGCGCCGGGAGCCGTGGTCCAATCGACGGACAGTTCAACGGGTCCTTGCGGCACGGGCACGACGATCAGGCCGTCGTCGCGCTGCGGCAAAGCTGGAAGAATTTGGCCGTTGAGCCGCACCGTCCATGCGGGAAAGCGGAGGAGGCGGAGGACCAGGTAGCCGGGGCGAGGGATTGAGGCGGTGATGCCGCGGTGCTCGGGATTGGTTTGGAGACCGTTGACCCAAGTGAACGTGGCCTGGCAGGTGTTTTGATCCGGGGCCCAGGAGGGGTTTGCGTCCGGATCGTCGGGGTCGGGCTTGCCAAGAACGATGGAGGGATCGCTGACGAGGCAGGCGTCGGGGAGGCCGGTGGCGATTTGCGAAATGTCGCCGTTGGGAGGCTCGTACTCGTACATGCCTTCAAATCCGGCGCCGGCGCGGTGGGCGGACACGACGGAGGCGACGGTGTCTTCGGGATAGCAGGCCTGGAAGTACGTTGTTCCGGCATAGACGGTGGCGGCGAGAAAGAGCGCGGTGCAGGCGGCGAGGACTGCGATGCGACCGCGGCGGGCATCGCGGCCTGAGGGCCAGATGGCAGCGACGAAAAAGACGGCCATGGGCGCTTCAACGGCTTCAAGCCAGCGCCAGGGGTATTGCAGAAAGGGCATCTCGGGAAGCACATGCCAGACCGGTCGCGAGATGGGGAACAGAAGAAAGAGGACCACGACGGGAATGGCAGCAAGCGGAATCCACCAGCGGCGTGATCTTGAGTTTGTTTGCGCGGGCAGCGTGCCGCGGCGCCAGCAGACAAGCATAGCGGCGACGGCGATGGCGATCATGGAGACGGCGATCCAGGAGGCCTGGCGCAGGACGACGTCGTGCAGCGCGAGGATTGGATTCGAGTGGCGCGCGAAGGCCCAACTGTTTTCGAAGTTATAACCGGGATCTTCGGTGGCCTGACGGATGTCGACCCAGCGCCGTTCGACGGTGGCGGGAACCCAGTAGATCGCGGCGAGGCCCAGTCCAAGGATAGTGGCCACGGCGGCGCGAAGCAGCGGGGCTGCGGATTTGTTCACGATGGCCCAGAGGAGCGCGACGCCAACCAAAAGATAGCCGGCCATCACGCCCAATGGAAGGTTGGAGAGCCACGCGCCGGCAAGCGCGACGGCAAGCGGCGCAGTTGAGCCGTCGAAGGAGCGGCGCATGAGTGGCGCAGCCAGATGCCGGTCGCGCAGCGCAAAAAGAATGATGAGCGGGAGCCAGAATCCTCCTGCGAACTCAGGGAATGCGGAGCGCTCGTAGGCGGTGAAGAGCGTGAAGAGCGAGAAGAGTGAAGCGCAACCGGCGAGTGTGGCGGGGGCGTCGTCAAGCGCTTCGAGAGCCAGGGCGCGCGTGGCGAGGCCTGTGGCCGCCAGGGTCAGGAACGTGAGCGCGATGGGGGCGAGATACCACGGCAGAATGGCGCCGAGTGCAGCGCCCAGCATCCACGTCAGCGGCGGATAGAAGACGAAGCGAGGCTCGCCTGCGCCGTAGTTGGGGCTGGGCGCCCAATGCGGATAGAGAATGCCGTGATGCCAGGCGTTGAGGCAGTCGATCCAGGAGACCAGGTGAACGTCGAAGTCGTGGCCGCAGGAGTTGCCTCGGACGAGCTGCGGAACGATGGCGATGAATGCGGCGAGGAGGATGACGCCAGGGCCTGTGAAGCCCTTGGTCCCGAACCCGGCCGAAAGATAAGCAACCTTAGGTCGCTCAGGGTCAGGCGGTCCTGATCCCTGATCCCTGTTCCCTGTTCCCTGTTTTTCTTTCATGGCAGCAGGCGGAGCGTGTGCGTGGTTTCGGCCGTGACCGCCGCGGGCGTGAACGGCAGCGCAAAGGTGGTTCCGTTGTACCAGTCGTTCCACTGGTCGCGGAAGTAAGGGCTGAGCGGATTGCCACTTTCGCCGAGCACGATGTTCTCGGTGGACGCGTCGATGTTGCTCCAGTCCATGGTGAAGCGCTGCGAGGAGCCAAGCGTGCGGCCCACCTGCTTGACGGTGGTTGCGTCGCCGCTTTGCGGATGGGGCCCGGTTCCGGCGATGCGGCTGATGAGCGGCAGAAAACCTGCCAACGGGTGCTCGATGTCGACGACGTGCCAGCTTCCGTAGGTCCACTGGGAGAGATCTTCAGGAGCGTGGCCGCCGCGCATTGCGCTGCGCACCGCGGCGGTAAGAAGAGCGTCCCAGTTTTTGTAGTTCTTTGGGAGCCACTCGGGCTTTCCATTCATCACAATCTCTTCCAGAGCGAAGTTTGCCTCGCTCCAGTGGTAGTCGGAGGAGTTAGGGCCGAGCCTGGGATCGAGGATCATCGGCCAGAGCGCGGCGCGGGTCTCGGTAACGAGAGAGGCAGCGGCCGAGTCGGTGGTGAGGCGGCCATCCCAACTTCGCATCAGGTCGGCGGCCTGGCGCATGCTTGGGTCGCCCGAGCCTTCGGGACCCGGAGTGTGGTCGATGGCGTAAGCGAAGCGGTGGCCCATCTCCTGATCGACCTCGCTGTAGATGTCGGTCTGGACAGCCAGCATGTCCGCGGGTGTGAGATGGTCGCGGCCGTCGAGCGATTTGTAGATGCGCTCCACTCGATAGGGGTCGCCCCACTCGTCGGTGATCGGGTAGGGCGATTTGTCCGTGGTCACGCGGGAGTTGGCGGTGGCGAGAAAGCCGGAGGGAGGATCGACGACATTGGGCATCGCGTCGAAGGGGATGTAGCCCTGCCATTCATGTGCATGGTCCTTGACAGGTGCGTCAACAATTCCCGCCGGCCTTATTGGAATATCGCCGATGGCGCGATATGCCACGTGGCCCTGATCGTCGGCATAAATGAGGTTCTGCGTGGGCCAGCACCACAGGGCGAGCGCGGCAGAGAACTCGGTCCAATTGGACGCGGTGTTCATTTTGTAAAGCGGAATGGTGTTGAGCGTGGGATCGTAGAGGGTCCACTTGAGGGCGGTCGGCGGATCGCTGGCGTTGAGAAGCGGATTCAACAGTGGGCCGTGGGCGGTGGATTGAACGGTGAGCTTTACATCCTTGCCGCCGCGGACGTGAATGACTTCGGGATCGACGCCGAGTGGACGCCATTGCGCATGGTTGCCGCGGATGATCCCGGGATCGTCCAGGTGCAGTTGCCATCCGGCGCCATCGTCTTCGTAGTTGCCTTTGCCGTCGAGCTTCTCGACATAAAGGTCCTGCACGTCGCCGTAAAGCGCTGTGTATCCCCAGGACACGTGCTCGTTATGGCCAGCAACGATAAAGGGCATGCCCGGCAACGTGACCCCGGCGGCGTGGAAGCCGGGCGCGCCCCCATCACCACGCGCATACAGATCGGCGATGTACCAGGTGTCGGGCACGCGGAGGGTGAGGTGCATGTCGTTCGAGAGCAGCGGCTTGCCGCTGGCGGTGTGGCTACCGGCAACGACCCAGTTGTTTGAGCCTGCGGCGCAGCCATCGCAATCGGGGAGGCCGAGCAGAGTGAGAAGCGCGTGCATATTCTGCGGCTCGGCAAACGAGGGCGGGGCGATTGGGATGGCGGGCATGGCGCGAGTCTCGGTGTGCTCGTCATCGTCCTCGCCGTTTTTTGTGGGCGGAGGCAGCGGCTGCGGCTGGGTCAGGTCGATGCGTATGCCGGTGGGCGGATGGTCGCGCCAGGAGCCGACGGGGTAAAGATCGGATTCGAGTTTCGGGTCATTGAGCGCGGCGGCGACGCGGGCGCGCGAGAGCTTGGTGGCGACGCGCAGATCGAGGGTCTGCACCATAGCGAGACCGATGCTGATCGAGTCAACCCCGCGCCAGGGCCGCGGGCGATACATGAGCAACCGGAATTCGACGGGAAACGCGTTGGATTGCTCGCACTGCGCGATGTAGAGATTGACGCCGCGCGCGTAGTCTTCGAGACGCCGCCGTCCGTCCGGGGAGAGGTGGTCGTAAACGCGCTGAGCGGTGAGGGGGATCTGGAGCACGCGCTGCGTTTTGTCGTGCTGGACGAGGGTGGGCCCGAGGATTTCGGCCAGCTCGCCATTGGCGTTGCGGCGCGACGCGTCCATTTGCCACAGGCGATCCTGCGCGGTCACGTAGCCCTGCGCGACAAGAAGATCGTCCTCTGTTGCGGCGTCGATATGGGGCACGCCGTGGTGGTCGCGGCGCACGATAACGGGCGCGGAGAGCCCGGCGAGATGGACATCGCCATCGATCTGGGGCAGAGCGGCTTTGGTGACGGCGCGGAGCCAGAAGACCCCGGCGGCCACGGCGAGGACGAAGAGGGCGAGGAGAGAGCCCGAGATCCAAAGGAGGATGCGCGGCCAGCGGGGTGACTGGCGCCGCTCGAGTGGTGGCTGCTCGGCGGGCAGAGTGGTTGATGTAGGAGAGTCCGGCATCGGGCAGATTCAGGATACGCCGGGGAATCGACGTGCGATGGGCGGCTTTATTGCGGCTGGGTGAAGAGCTCGCTTTTGTGTTTTTGGCCATAGAACGCGAGCAGGAGGAGAAGCAGGAGTAGGACGGCGACGAGCACCAGCAGGCTGCCTTCGGGGCCGTCGGCGCCGCCGCTCCAGAGCGGATTGCCTCCCGGGTTGGCAGAGAGAAAGTGGCCCTGCCCTTTCAGGCCGCTGTCTGCCGTACCGTAGAAGAAGGTCTCAGCCCAATCCCATGCCGCGTGGCAGCCAATCGCCCACCAGGCCGAGCCGGTAAGGCGGACGCTCACGCAAAAGACGAAGCCGATGGATGCGGCGGCGAGAATACCAATCCAGTTTTCGCCGCTGTTGGAGGTGTGGTAGAGACCGAAGAAAGTGGAAGTGACCCAGGCGGCCTGCCAGAATCCACTGGCACTGCGTGCAGCAGTCCTTTGGTGGAGCATGAGGCAAGGGAAGAAGCCGATCACGGCGGCAATATAGACGCCCCACGCGCCGTGTCCGCCGACCGTCGCAAGGTAAAGGCAGAATGCAGCCTGGGCGGCAAGCGCCCACCAGAAGTTGAGGCCGCGCGTGAGGATCGAAAGCGCGAAGCAGCGAAACAGGCCTTCCTCAACCGAGCCGACGATGAGAAAGGCGGCGGCCCAAAGGACGGCCAGGCGGAGCGCCGGCGCAACGGAGAGCGCGGTGACACCAAGGCGCAGCCAGCCAGCCCAAGCCAGGGCTCCCACAAGCGACGAGAGCGCAGCGAAGCCCGCAATCAGTCCGAAGGCGAAATGCAGCATCCGGCGTGTCCCGGCCAGGTTGTAGCTGAGGATGCGCCGTTCCTCGATGAGAGCCATGATCGACGCAGCGCCGATCAATGCAAAAAAGGGAACCAGCTCTCCCATTAGAACAGCGGGCGCGGAATCGGTGGCTTTTTCGTGAACCAGGCCAGCCGCCAGGAAGAGGGTTCCGATGACCATACGGAAGAGGTAGTAGAACGAGGCGAAGAGGGCGATCGACCAGCCGGCGCGCAACCCATGCGGCCCGATGAATATCCAGCCTAAGTCGCGGGCTTCGTCGGCCGCGGGCTGCGCATGCTGCGACATGTGCGCCGTTTCGGCGGCGGGTGCGGCTAGCGGCGCCGGTTCGACTGCGGAACGCAACTCCGGCTCCATCGAAACTCCTATACGCAGAGAATCTTCTCGCCCGGCGGTGACAGGCAAAAAGGCACACTACAGCATATACAGTTTCTGGGCCGATTGCGGCGGCCCCGGCAGTGAAGGCGAAGCCGGGCCCGGGAGGGCGGTGGCTGGGGAGAGAGCTTACTGCTGCTTCTCAGTGGGCTGGCCGGCGACCTCGAGGTAGTCCTTCACGCTGAAAACGCCCGGAACCGAGTTGGCGCGAAGTTCCGCGATTGTTTTGTCGCCCTTCGAGTCAACCACGCCGTAAAGCTCCACGTGGCCGTTCTGGACCGAGATGCGGATGGGCTTGGCCGGATCGATTGCGTACCGGCTGAGCGCCGAGTCACCGTAGACGGCGCGCGCCACCTCGATGCGGATCCGATCATCCATCGGCGAGGCGGGATCGACGCTGATTTCGTCGATCAGTTCCTTCACTCCGGGAGTGGTGGCAGCAACAGCCACGGCGGAGTCACGGTTGGGATAGTCGTGGGAATGACCGCCGAGCGTTACGACTCCTCTCTCCACATTCAGCGTGATGGCGTCGAAGACGTTGCCGTAACCAACGCGGTCATAGGCCAGCTTTTCCGAGAGGGTCTTCCGCAACTGGCTGTCGGAGACGCTGGGACCGGCAACCTCGATTTCGTTGCGGACAGCCGTGACACCCTTCACCTTGTGCGTTTTGTTGTCGGCATCCTGCTTGTACTCGAAGAGGCTCACGGAGCCGGTCAAGGTTGCAACGCCATTTGCATCCACGCTAACCCGGATGTCCTTGAATTGGGACTTATCGAGCTTGGCGCGGATAGCCCCCGCCACATCCTGGTCCTGCGGGGCCGCGGCTGCCAGCGATTCCTGGGGAAGGGCCAAAACGACACCAAGGAACAGCGCAGCGAATAGAAAGAGCTTGAGACGACTGATGGTTCTAAGCATGTGAGTATCCTCCATCATCAGGATTTTCGCGTTCCGGCGGCAGCCCGAAGATCGTCGGATCGCCGGGCATCCTGCCGTTCGCCTCTGATTAGACACGGGCTGCCTGCAGAAGGTTTCGCAAGAAGTTGGGGCGGCGTGACGGATGGGGCCAACGGGAGGGAGTTAACGGTAACGGCGGGTGGTCTTGATGACCATGGAGAAGACACCGGACTCGTCGCGGGCAACCACCAGCGACATGTGCCGGTTGATTGCGATTTCAGCCTGGAGAAGCTGCTGGCTGGTGGTGTTGACGTCGGTTGCGTAGGTGAGGGTAACGATGCGGCCCAACTGCTCCTCGACAGTGATGCGGGAGGTGGAGTTACCGAAGGCGCCGAGGTAGTTCGGGTCCACTTTAACGGAGCCGGCTCCGAAGAGCTTTTGCACACGGCTGGAGACCGTTGCGTTGAGCGCGCCGCCGAGCAGTGCGTCGGTGGTGGGATTGGTGATGGCCTGTTCCTGCTGCTGGGTGTAGAGGCGCTGCTGGTTGGATGTGTGGCCGAGAGCAAGAAGCGAAACGACGTCCGCCTCGGGCAGCGGAGGATCGCTGCGGTAAGCAACGCTGAGCTTCTGCGGAGTGCCGTGGAGCTCAAGAGAGACGTCGTAATCCTCAACATGTGCCGTGGCGCTGAGATCGATGAGAGGTTCAATGCGGACGGGGTTGGTGAAGGTGATGTCGCCGCGCTGGAGATCGTAGCGGGTTCCGGCGATGAGCGCGCTGCCTTCAGTGATGGAGACACTGCCGAGCAGCGAAGGCGAAGCCATGGTGCCGCGCAGATGCAGATTGACGTCGCCGGCAAGCTTGGCAAATGCATTCTGGAAGTTCAACTGCGGCGAGGAGGCAATGTGGACGTCGAGGCGAACGTGGTTCGACGGCGCCCCAGGCGGCGGGATGGTCTGCAGGGAGGAGCCGGCGGCGGCAGCGAGCGTGGCCAGATCGAGATCGGGGCTCGCGGTAAATCGCGTGATGAGCACGTCGCCGCTGAGGAGTAGATTGCTCTGCGAGCCCTGAAGCTGGAGTTTGAGATCGGCCAGCGAGCTGACACCGGCGGGGTAGCGTATGTGAACCTCCTTTCCGGTGACCGCGAGGTCAGCGAAGATGCCATGCTGATAGGCTAGGTAGCCGCTGACGCTGAGCAGCCCCCCGCCGGTCATTGCAGTCAGGGACTTGACTTCAAGCCGGTTCTGGTTGAACTCGAGCGTGCCGTGCAACTGGCTTAGGCCGTTGGGAAGATCTTCGAGTGAAAGCGAGCCGTCCTGGAAGGTGACGCGGCCCTGGAGATCGGGATGCTGCAGGGGGCCGTGCGCCTCAACCTGGAAGGTGGTGACGCCCCGCGCGGTCAGGTCAGGATCGAGCGACTCGGCCAGCTTCAGGTTGAAGGAGCCATTGGCAGCAAGGTCGATTTGTTGCGCGCCCTCGAGCGCGAGAGAGCCCTGCGCGCGCAGGTCGGTATCTTCGCCGGTCACATGCAGGGGATCGAGACGAATCTGACCGTTGGCGAGCGTGGCGTGCGCGCCGCCATCGCTGGAGAGGTGGACGCCGGAAATGGTGACGGCCAACTGCTGAAGCCGGGCATCGCCGCGAAGCTGCTTGAGATCGGAAAGCGGCCCTTCGATGGTGACCGTTCCCTGGAGCGCGGATTCGGCGGTGAAGGCCTCAACGTGCGCCATGCGAAGGAGGGCGCCAATGTTGAACTTTGAGAACTCGAGCCGGGCCTGCGTTGCATGGAGGCCCTGGAGCGCCGTCTGGCCTTGCAGCCGCAAATCGGCTCCCTGCAACTGAGTGGTTGCGTTGTAAGCGAGGGAATGGCTTGCGGTGTTCGCGGACACCTCGAATGCGCCGAAGCGCTGTCCCCCCAGGGTCAAGGAGTCGACGGCCGCGTGGGCGGTGAGGCGCGGATCGTCTAGCGAGCCTGTGCCGGTGACAGAGAATTGAAGCTTGCCTGCCGCCTCAAGGTTCCGCCGCACGCCCCAGCCGATCCGGGAGAGATCGATTGCGGAGCCGCGGGCATCGACGTCGAAGGTTCCGGTCCTGAAGTTGTAGCTTCCCGATGCGGCGACCGTGCCGCCCGCCTCAATGAACCGCGCGGATGACAGCTTGAGGACATGATTGGCGATCGCGCCCGCGACTCGGAGCTGCGTCACCGATTCGCCGTAGATGGTGGCGCGATCCATCGCGGCTGAGCCGGAACCGGCCGGATCACGAAGCGGGCCGTCTGCCTGGAATTGCGCGTTGAATGTGCCGGCGGCGGGCAGGCTGCCGCCGCTTGCGGCGAGAAAAGGCTGCACATCGGCGACGTCGATATTGGTTGCGTCGACGCGCGCATGCAGAACGGAGTTGCCGTCGTACTCAGGCGAAGTGCCTGGCGCGGAGTCCAGCGTTCCCGTAAGCGCAAGGCGGGAGGCGCCATGGGTGAGCTCCGCGTGCCCGATGGCGATCCGGGCGGGCGAATAGCTGCCTTCGACGTCGGCCGAATCGAGTTGGACGAGGCGCGGCTGGTTCGGATCGGCTCCGGCCGGAATCTCAAGGGCCAACCCGGTCGCTTTCAACGAGCCGGCGATATGCGGCTTGATCAATGAGCCGGTCCACGAACCGTGAAAATCGGCCTGTCCGGTGAGGGCCACGGGCAGGGCGGCGATTCCCGTTTTGCCGTTGCGTTTCAGCCCCAGGCTTCGCAGCACGGTGTCGAATTCCGACAGATCGTGCGAATGAAGGTCGATGGTGAATGAGGAGGCGCGCGAGACCGGATAAGCGCCAAGGGCGCCTTGGGCCTCAAGGTCGCTCGCCGGCAAGTGCAGTTGGAGCTTGCGCAGGTCGACGCCGCCATTGCGCTGCGTATAGGTGGCATCGATGACACCCGATGCCGGCGCTTCACCGGCCGGTGTCCGCGGTGACGGGGTCAGGGCAAAAGTTGAGGAGACGGCGACGCTGCGGTAATCGCCATTGGACCAGGTGGCGACTGCGGGGCCGTTCATGCGAGCGTCAAAACCAAGGCGGCGGAACTGGGGCGCGCAGACAATACCGAGGACGGTGTCGAGAGCAACATCGTTGAACTGAGCCGTGACTTTGCCGTTGACGGGAATGGTGGGGGGCTCGGCGCGGACAAGCACATTGCGGTCGGGTCTTGTGTGCTCCGGCCTCGGAGCAGCGATTTGCGCGGGCATGACCCGCGGGTGCGGAAGCCAAGGCTCAAGAGCGACCGTGCCTTCGATCTGGCCGCCCTGGCGCAAACGCGCGACAATTTGCGTGATCTGCAATTGATGGGAATCGGCGTCGACGCGAGCATCGAGATTGACGCCAGTGGCGGTGATGCCGGCGCCGGTGTAGGAGCCACCATCGACGTGCACGGTTCCGGCGATGTGGAACTGGGCGGCCAGGCCATCAGCGGCGAGGTGGAGATGAGCGATGCCCTGAGGCGCGTCGGGATAGCCCGTGATCGGATCGAGGAGCTGCATATCGAGGTCGCCGGCAACTTTGGCTTGCCAGCGCGGGTGGTTGAAATCGTCGAGAGCGCCGGTGACCTGGAGTGTGCGGTCTTTTGCGGAACGGCTATGCGCCGTGAGCTCGAAGCTGGTCAAGGAAACGCGATTGCGCTGGAGATCGAGCGCGAGCTGGAGCTTGCCTTCGACGGGCGGGCTCTTTTTGCGCGGCAGATTGCGAGCCAGCGTAAGATCGGTGGCCGCGGCGCCGATGTGATAGCGCTCGGGCGCGCGGAATGTGGCAGGGACGTAGCTGAGCACGAGCGAAAGGTCGTCGGCCTTGAAGTCGAGCGGCAGGTAACGATTTTGAGTGTCGAAGTCGGCGGCGCGGTTGTCGTAGTCCAGCATGCCCTGCTCGACGGAGAGTTGACTCGCCTTGAGGTCGAAGAGCGTGTCCAGGGCGGACTTGCTGCGTTCTTTCGTGCGGTGCGGGCGGGGCTGGTTGGTCGACCCGTCGGGATAGACGATGAAGTGCAGCCGGGGCCGGGAAATCTCAAGGTCGCGCAGGAGAATTCGAGGGCTGAAAAAGCCCAACACGCTCAACTGCACGCGCAAACTGTCGATTTCGGCGTATGGCGCCTCGCCGGGATCTTCGGTGCCGTGAATGACCAGGCCATCCGCTTCAGCCTCAAGGTGGAGCAGGCGCCAGTGAAAGGACGCGATCTGGGTCCGGCCGCCGGTCGACGCGTCAATTTGTGCGATGAGGCGCTTGCGCACCATGTTTTCGAACGCGGAGGAGCTGGCGACGAAATAGAGGCCCACTGCGGCGAGAACGAGCAAAACGAGTGCGCCAGCCACGGTGATGGGAAGGTGACGGAGGAAGAAGCGGCGCACTCGAGAGCGCGCACCGCCCGGCGGAGGCGTGCGCGGAGCGGGCGGCTCAGGCGAGTTGGGCATCGGCTCACGATCGCTCATGGTCCTGCACCTCCTCTGGCGCCCTGAGCCTCGGCGGATTCGAATTCCGGATCGAGCACCTCAACGTCACCCTGCTCGCGCAGATTCCTGAGCCACGCGTCGAAGAGCGCATTGACCTGCTGCTCAAGCAGAATCTCCTGAATGCGGGGCGCCACCTGATCGAGCGGCGGGAAAGATTCACCGGACGTATACTGCGGCAGGAGAATGTTGCGGTAATAGTCGTCAATCTGCGGCTCGGAGATCTGGATGCCCTGGCGGAATCGAAGTTCGATGAAGCTAAGGATCTCGAGCCGGTTGCGGAAATACGAGTCGACGCGCCCCGGCGTAAGCCCATGCGCGGCGAGGAATGCCTTCCAGCCCGCGTCGGAGGCGCAGTTTTGACGGACGCAGGCAGGCAGTTGTTTGCGCAGCTCGCCAATCCTGGCATCGACCTCTTCCTGCGAAGGCTCAATGGCCTGCAAATCTTCCTGCCGAATCTGCTGCTGGATGAGGGTGCGGCTGATCAATTGATCGAGAGCGCGCTGCCGGGTGAGATCGCTTTGTCCAACCCGGGTGGAGTCGAGGATGGACAAGCGAACCTCTTCATCGAGGTCGCTGGCGAGGATGGCGCGCTTGTTGACGACGGCGACGACGCGGTCGAGGACGACGGGCGGCGAGGAGTTTGGTTGTTGCGCCTGAACCGCAAGGGTTGCGCTTAGAGACGCGGCGAGGAGGAGGGCCGCCGCCGGTGCGCGGGAGCTTCGAGTCCGGGTTCGAGTGAATCTGCGCATCAGAAGGCCTGCCCGAGGCTGAAGAAGAAGTTGATGTGCGGCGCCTGGCCCACGTACGGCGCAGTATAGGGGCCGAGAGGAGTTGTCGACGTAATCGAGGTTGAATAATTGATGTTCACGGGGTAGATGGGCGGATTCAGGTTATAGCTTACGTCGAAGCGAATCGGCCCGACCGGCGTGTGGTAGCGCAGGCCCACACCGAGCGAATGGGAAAAGTCGTTGAAGCTGCACAAACCCTGCTGGCCCGTCGACGTATCGGGACCGTTTGGTACGGGCGGGTTCGCTGGAGTGCCATTTGTGAGCGTTCTGCAGGCGCCGCTGTTGGGCTGGCGCACGCGGATTGCGCTGGCCCATGCATCCCCGGCGTTCGTGAACACGTTGCCCATGTCGTGAAAGATGACGAAGCTGATCGAGTTGCCAAACCATGGCAGAGTAGGAGGCGGCAGACGGAGCTCCGTACTGTTGATGAGCGCGCCCGCACCGCCGATCTGGTAGCCGGTCTCGGGATCACGCGGCCCGGCGGCATTCTGCGAGAATCCGCGCAAGGAAACCGGACCACCGGCGTAGAGCCGCTCGGGCAGTGGGATGAAAGCGCTGGAACCGTTGCCAAAGGCGCGAATCTGGCCGTAGCGCGTGTTGCGCGCAAGCACGAAAAGGCCTTTGTCGAAGCCGTAGTAACTGGAGTTGGAGACGTCGATGCGGTTGAACTCCGCCTGCGCGCCGAAGATGCGATCGGAGAGAAACTCCTGAAAACTGGTGTAGGTGCCGCGGCGGGCGTCAGTGGGTTCGTCGCGCGTGTCGCGAATCCAGGTGAAGGCTGGACCACCTACGCGCGTTGCCGTCGACAGCAAGGAGATCTCGCCGGGATAGACCTGCAGGCTGCTCGCGGCCACTTTCACCCGGCGGAAGTCGATCTCGTAGATGAAAGTGTTGGCCCGCGAAAGCGCCGACTCGGGCCGATTGAAGTTTTCGGTAGCGCGGATGGCTCCCTCGAGGCGGGAAGCGACATAGGTTGAAACATCTTCGCTGTTGGCGTAGCCGCCGGAGAAGGTGAAAGCGAAGTCCCGGTTGCCTTCAAAATGCGGAACCTGGTAGAGGATGCCGATGCGCTGCTCAAGCAAACCGTAGGTGCCTTGCAAAGAGACCGACTGCTCGCGACCGAAGAGGTTGTTTCGGGTCAAGTCCGCAAGCACGCGGGGGCTGACGCCGGTTTTGCCGTTGGGGCTGCAAGAGACGCCTCGCACCGTCAATCCCGAACAGTTGTTTTGCGGCTGGCCGGTTTGCGTCTCAAAGCCGAAGCCCAAGGTCAATGTCCAGCGCCGCGCCTCCACGGCCTGCAGGAGAACCGTCTTTTCGGGTGCGGCGCCGTCGGGGTTTTCGACGGCGGTGTTCACTTCGCTGAAGAGACCGTAGGAATAGAGATTGCGCTGCGTATCAGAAAGCGCGGTCTGATTGAGCGGATCGCCGGCATGGATGGTAATCGCTCGCGCCACAGTCTGGGGGTGCGTGAATTCGAGGCCGGTGAGAAACACGTCGCGGACAAAGATCTGTTCGCCTTCATGCACGTGGAAGACCACGTCGACCTTTGCGGCATCCGCAGGCTCGGGCTGCTGCGTGACGGTGACAGCGGCCTGGTCAAATCCGCGGCTGTAGTACTCGGTGAGGATTGCGTCGTGGTCACCGGCCAGGTTGCGAGGTGAAAGCATCTGGCCCGGAGCGGTGTTCATAAGCGCCGTCAGCGTGGCCGGGGGTATATGGTCGTTGCCTTCAATTTGAAGCGTGCCCACGCGCAACTGCGGGCCTTCAGAGATGTGATAGGTGACGTCGAGAGGGGCAGTTCGCTCGATGGCAACCTGCGGTCCCGCTGAACCGGAGGGAGGTGTGTTATCGGCGGCCACTGTCTCGGGAGTGCTCGTCTCCGGCGTAACTTTGACCTGTGCGAAGCCGTTGTTTTGATACACGGACTCGATCGCGCTTATGTCGGTCGACACGAGGGCCTGGCTATATACGCCATGGCGGTCGAGAACGCCGGCGGCATGAACGCTCAAAAGGTCCATGAGCGTCGCCGTCGAGAAGAACTGGTTTCCGGTGATGGAGACTTTGTCGACGCGGCGGCGCGTTCCGAGCTGGACGGTGTAGAGAATGCTGACCTGGCTGCTTGCGGTTGATTGCCGTTCGTGATCGACCCGGGCGTCGAAGTAGCCGAGACGCTGAAAATAGTCGCGCAGGCGGCGGTTGCCATCGTTCAGCAGGTCCTCGTCGACACTGCCTTCTTCATAGATCGGAACGAGGCGCTTGATGCGCTCATGGTCGAGGTTGGCGCCTTGCACATCCACCTTAACGACGGGCCCGCGAGTGGCGGAGAAGCTATAGTCCATGGACTTGGTGGAGGAATTGTATTGGGCGGAGACGAGCTTGACTTCCGCTTCGAGCCGGTCCTCCTTCTGATACGCGCGGAGCACGCCGTCGAGGGCGTGATTGACTGTGTCGTGATCGAGGTGAGCCCCGCTGCGTAGGCCCGCAAGATGGCGGAATGTATCGAGGGTCATCCCCGAGTCGCCCGTGACGGCGACCTTTCCCACACGCGCTCTCGGTCCCGAGGCCACGCGAAAGGCAATGTCGGCGAGCTGTTGATTGGGGCGGGGCGTGACGGTATGCGTAATGGCCGATTCGTGAAAGCCGTTTTCTTGAAGCGTGAAGCGCATCTGCTCGAGCGCCCGCGACATCTTGGCCTGGGTGAAGCGCGTTCCCGCCTCGAGCTGGCAGGCGCGCTGTAGCTGCGTGTTCATCGTGGGCCCTGTGGCGCCGTCGACGGTTACGGTGCCGATAAACGTGCGCGGAGTTCCGAGGAAGGTCAAGACGATGCCGTCGCCTTCGCGGGAGGCCTCGACTTCGATGGTGTCATAAAGCCCGGTCGCGTAGATCTGCCGAAGGCTCCGCCTGAGGTTATCGGCTGTGAGCGGCGCTCCCTCAGCCTGAGCGAGATGGCCGGGAAGCGGGGCCAGGCGCTCGGCGGGAATTCCATCGAAGGAGATGCGGCGCACTGGCAGACCCTCCCACGCCGCAACGGCATCGCCGGCCTGGTCGGAAGCAGGAAAGGCGGCTGGTGCAGCGGCACCAACGGCTGGTGTGGAAGGGCTGACCAGCGACTGGCACCAGCCGGAGCACATTGAGCCCGTTGCGCAAATGAGGATCGAGACGAGCAAGACGCGCAGTAGCGGGTTCCAATGCGGAGGGCGAATTGGCGTTGTCCAGGAGGGCGAGGATGGGCAGGTGGAGGCCGGTTGGCGAAGGCCCGGGCGATTCGCCGCACCAAGTAAAAGATGCTGGTGGGGGCCCCGGTGAGTGCCGCACCTTGCTGCCGGCTTTGCGAGGAGGAGCATGCTGAATGGAAAAATGCGGCAGTCGTGCATGTTAGTGAAAAACGTGATGGGCTGAACACGCGCTCTCAAAGCGCACCTGCTTTTGCTGCTTGTCGTTTGCGCCCAGCCAATCCTAGCCGCTACCCCTTATACTAACGATGAAGGAAGCTACAGCAAAACCAGAGGGATTCTGGCTAGTGGGTCAGTTTGGAGAAGTATTCCCTCGGGGGCTGAAGCCCTTGTTCGTTTCTGCGGCATTTGCGGCGCGAGTGAACTCGCCGCGCCCTTTCACGGCACATCCCAACTGACCCACTATCGGATTCTGCAACGCTCAGCTCCCACCAGGACGGGCGACGGTCGCGCGCCGAAGGTCAGTGCCTGCAAATAGGGACGCTGCTTACCAGCTTCGGTTATGGTGGACGAGCGTGCAGCTCAATCGGAGTATCGGCCCCGCACGGACGGCTCGTCACATGGGATGGACGAATGCAGGGCTGTATATTCAGGATAGAAGAAGTCTGGCTTTGTGATCGCGAACCTGAACAAGGTTTAAACAACTCTCCCCAAGGAAGCGCATGCCTAACCCTTTTTCCCCTACGCAAGCGCCGGGCCGAGTCCGACCCAGTCACGAGACTGACCCGTCAACCGCTGCCAAAGCGCGCGAAGGCGCGACTCCTGCGCCTTCAGGTCAAGGGAACGCGAGCAACGGCGAGATTCTGGCGCGCGCGCAGGCCGGCGATCACCAGGCATTTGCCCAGCTTTATTCGCTGCATAAACGCCGGATTTACTCGCTCTGCCTGCGCATGGTGGGCAATGTTGCCGAGGCCGAGGACCTGACGCAGGAGGCGTTCCTGCAACTGCATCGGAAGATCGCCACGTTCCGCGGCGACTCCGCGTTCTCCACGTGGCTGCACCGGCTCGCGATTAACGTGGTACTGATGCAACTGCGCAAAAAAGGGCTGTCATTGGTGTCGCTTGACGAGGCCACGGAGCCGACTCCTGACGAGGGCCCAAGCCGCAGCTTTGGAGCTCCCGATCTGACGTTAACGGGAGCGATCGACCGGTTGGCCCTGGAGCGTGCAGTGGCGGAGTTACCGGCCGGCTACCGGCTGATCTTTATCCTTCACGATGTGGAGGGTTTTGAGCATAATGAGATTGCTTCGATGCTGGACTGCTCGATCGGCAACAGCAAATCGCAATTGCACAAAGCGCGCCTGAAGCTTCGCGAGGCCCTGCGCGCGCAAAACAGCCAGGAGGAGCAGCCATGACGGGCGATCCCGGCAAGTTGAGCTGCGCGGAGTTCCAGATGCAACTGCCCGAGCTCGTCGGCTCAGGGGCAGATGCCACTACCCATCCTCACCTGCAGAGCTGCGAGAGGTGCCGCGCCTTGCTGGAGGATCTGAAAACCATTGCCGAGGCGGCCCGGCAGTTGTTCCCCAGTGTGGAACCCCCGGACGAGGTCTGGGAGCACATCGAGTCGGCCATCCGGCAGGAAAAAGAAGGCGATTCCAATCCGCCGGTCGCGCCTCCGCTGATCGCGCCCCCGCGGCAATAGCCGTAGCCCAGGCGGGGTTGGCCCTGCCCGCCGGGCGGGATGCGAGGTCCAAAAGCGCCAGCCAGATACCCTTACATTCCAGGCCCCCTCACATTCCGGATTTTTCCGCCGATAGACCCGACGAACGGCGATGGACCGTCCGGCATCGAAAGAGATAGCCCTTAGAGAATCCGCGCCGGAGGCCGTGAGTACTGGGCAGCGGCGTGCAGCGTTTAGAGCGGTTCTCCAGTTGATATCCGGCATTTGCGGTGTTGTGCGGGGTGGCTTTTTGTTGAGGAAGAAGCGCTTAGCGGTCGCACCTCCGCCTTACAGCGACTTGAGAACCGCTGTAGGGGCATTTGATAAAGACGCTCAAGGCGGTTGGTGACCCACGGGGAACCCGAAGCGGGTGAGGCATGTAGCACAAGGGGCTGGTAAAGCCAGAGGATGGGGAAGGATTTGCATCTTTTCGGTTTATGAGTTATCTAATGAAGGAAAGTTGATACGAGGACACTCAATGCCAAATCAGCCGAACAGACCCGCAATTGACGCCTCCACACGGAGCGGTTCGGGAGCGCGGAAGATACCCGTGTTGCCGGTGCGCGACACGGTGCTGTTTCCTCACGCTGTCCTGCCGTTGACGGTGGGCCGGGAAAGCTCCATCCAGTTGATTGAGTCGCTGGGTGAGGAGCGCGCAATTGTGGTGGCGGCGCAACTTGACCCGCGCCTTGACGCCCCCAAGCCGGCTGACCTGCACACGGTGGGAACGCTGGCCACGGTGCACAAGGTTGTGCGCATGCCCAACCAGAGCCGGTTTGTGTTCACCGAGGGCGTAAGCCGGGTTCGGCTGCTAAGGTTCGTCCAGTCGGAGCCGTTCATGGTGGCCGAGGTGGAGACGCTGGAGGACGCCGAGCAGGCGGCTTCGCCTGAGTTTGAGGCGCTGGTACGCAACGTAGTGGGCCAGTTCCAGCAGATCGTTTCGGAGTCGCCGACTCTTTCGGACGAATTGAAGACGATTGCCGCGAACATCGAGGAACCGTCCAGGCTGGTGGATTTCGTGGGGTCCTCGCTTCCGTTCCTTACCACGGACGACAAGCAACTTCTGCTGGAGACACCGGGCATCGCTGATCGGCTGGAACAGCTGAACAAGCTGCTGGCCAAGGAGATCGAGGTTCAGCAACTGCGCGCCAAGATCCAGACTGAGGTGCAGGACCAGGTGCAGCAGTCGCAGCGCGACTACTACCTGCGCGAGCAGTTGAAGGCCATCCAGAAGGAATTGGGCGAGCAGGACGAGGGACAGCGCGACATCGACGAGCTGCGGCA
>JBEKKI010000031.1:0-54784 GCA_050010795.1 Occallatibacter sp. | reverse complement strand
ATCTTCATAGAAGGCTTCTCCCTTGGCTCGCGGTCTCTGGTCCTCAAATCCAAAAACCACTGCACCATCGTAGAAGCCTTCGTCCTTATCCCATCAAGGTCCCGATTTTGGGACCTGGGAAACCACAAATCTAAGGAACGAATTTATGCGGTCAGAGACCCGGTCCGCTGCGGCCGACGAGTCGAACGGGGATCCGCGGTCGTTTTTCTCTTGCCTGAATGCCACAAGTCCCTGTGACATCAAGCGATAACCGCCGAAACATGTGGCCCTTGGCTTGCCGGAGTGCGCTGAATCGACCCTTCAGAATGCACTTCGCAACTTTTCTTGGTTACACTTGCCTTCAATTCCTAACTTTTCTAGGTTCCATTTGCCGTCAAAACACAACTTTTCTAGGTGCATGTCCCCGCAAATCGCAACCTCTCAGGCAAACCTTTGGGGGCCAAAGCTAACCATCTAAGCGAACATTTGGCGGGGTCAACGCACCATAATCGCGAACATTTCGCTTGATTTGACAGGCTTTATCACAACGGGTCTACCTTACGCACTTTTGTGAAGTCCGTGACCGCGATTTCCTCGGTCCCTTGCTCCCTCGCTCCCTTGCTCCCTCGCTCCCTGCTTTCTACACCGGCCTCACCCACAGCACTGGCTGCCGTACGGGGAAGTTCCGGATGATTTCCGCCGTCTTGGGATCCGGCGGCAGCGTTCGCCACAGCGCGATGTACTTCGGCTCGCGATACGCAAGCCCCGCGAACAGCAGGCTCGGCTGCCGGTTGGGCAGGTCGTCGTAGTACTCCACGTCGTGCGCATACGGCCATTTGCTCTTGTCCTCGATATACGGAAGCATGAAGTCGACGGCCCTCTTGTAGCTGCTTCCGCCGGGCAGCGTGAACTGCCACAAATTGTTCGTCGCCCCGCCAGGCGCCGCGCCCGAAGCAGACGCAATCACGCACACCATCGCCATCATGTCCAGGTTGAAAAGCGAGTAACTGTATGGTTTCGTCCGCTTCAGTTCCAGCGGAAAGCTGCCGTCCGCCGCCATCTGCCCCGGAAGCAGAACGTCGCAGAACCGTTCGCGGCAGAGCGACATCGCATTTTCGTTGCCCGTGTAGGCCGCGAACGCCGCAACCTGCGCGGCCCAGCACGTTGCGTGGTTGTTCTTCGCGGCTTCTTCGTCTTGCCCGTTTTTCGACGCTCGCATCCACAGCAAATATTCCGAGAACCATTCGCGCACGCCAGCGAACTCCGCCGCCGTCATTGCCTGCGCCGATTCCAGATGCCGCGCCGCGCGTGTCACCTCCACCAGGTGCAGGGTATCGATAACGCCCCAGCTTCGCCCCGGCCACCGGCCCTGGACCGCCTGCGCGTAGTCGAGCGACGGATTCATGCGCGTATCCGCGTCGAGGAACCACGCGCGCAGATGCACCGTTGCGCGCTCCGCGTAACGCTTCTCGCCGGTGACGATCCACGCCGCCGTCAGCGCCGGCACAATCAGGCTCAGCCGGATCAGCGCCTTGCGATGCTCGTTGAAGTTCTGCGGATCGGAGTAGCCGTCGCGCTCGATGTACGGCCCGTCGGGATTCTTCGGGTCAGGCCACCAGTAGTCTGCCTCGGAAAAGTAGTCGTGCTTGCCGCCCTTCGAGCGCGGCGAAGAAAACGCCGTGATGGTGACCGGCGGCTCCGGCAGGTACTCGTTGGCGGCGCGCAAAATTCGCTCGCGGTCGATACTCTCAATCTCGCTCAGAGTGATGAGCGGCCCGTTAGCCGGGTCCTTGGCTGCCAGCGCACTGAGCGCGCGTGCGCGGCTGGCCGCAACGGCGGCGGCAGCGGCGGAAAGGCAAAAGGTCCGGCGATTCATGAGCGCTTCCCTCAAATCAGAAAAACAATTGTATACTCTCGAAAATAGAGCGAGGTTCGCCGCAATGCCTGCCGAAGCCCGCAGCCCGGACTTCGTTCGGCCTTCATTTGCCGATCCGAACTCCGGCCGGATCGTCGTTCTTGCCGACGATCTTACCGGCGCCTGCGACGCCGGCGCACCGTTTCTTCGCGCGGGCCGCTCCGTTCGCGTCTGGTTCGGCTCGAGCGTGCGGTTTTCCGCGCCGGAATCCGTGCAGGCATTCAACACCAGATCCCGCTCGCTCTCGCCTCACCGCGCAGCGCGCATCGTCTTTCAAGCAGTTAAGGCGCTTGCAGGCGATCCCAATTCTCTTTTTTTCAAAAAGGTCGACTCGGCCGGCCGCGGCCCGGTCGCCGCGGAGCTGCTTGCCGCGCAACGCGCACTGGGAGCGCGCGCCATCCTCTTCGCTCCAGCCTTCCCTGCAGCCGGCCGAATCGTCAGGGACGGCTTCCTCGAAATAGACGACGCGTCAGGCCGCTGCTCCACAATTCGCCTGGCGCGCCTCTTTCCTCTCATGGCGCGGGCCCGCCTCGCCCACATCTCCAATTCCGGCCAGATCGCCCCCGCAATCGACTCGGGCAAATCCATCCTTGTGTGCGACAGTGCAACGCAAGCCGATCTTGAAGCCCTGGTGCGCGACGCGAACGAAATGCCCGGCCTGCTCTACGCAGGCTCAGCCGGATTGGCACAAGCGCTCGCCGCACTCAACCCAAATCATGTGCCTGCAGCGCTGTTGCCTTCAGCCGAGCGCACGTTGCTCATCGCCGGATCGCAGCATCCCGTCACAAAGCTTCAGCTCGAAACATTGGCATGCGCCCAATTCGACGGCGTGCGTGTTTTGCGTCTCCGCCTCTCCTTCGGCGCGGCGGCGCGCATACGGTCGGCATATCGCTCTTTCGCTCCTCAAGCCCTCGTTCTCACCGGGGGCGACACGGCCGAGCTCGCGGTTCGCGCTCTCGACGCCCACTCTTTTATCCTCCAGGGTGAGCTTGCGCCGGGCATTCCATGGGGCATGGTGCAGGGCGGCGATGCACACGGCTGCACCGTCGTAACCAAATCAGGCGGCTTCGGCTCGCCCACGGCGCTCAACGAAATTCTCGCCGCACTTCGAGGTCCAGCATGAGCAGGCTCGCACGCATCGCCGTCAGTATCGGAGACCCGGCCGGCATTGGCGCCGAGATTGCCCTCAAAGCCCTCAGCGATCCATCCGTCGCGTCGCTGGCGCAGTGGATTCTTATCGCGGACGCAGCCGCACTTAACGCAGCAGGGCGCGCCTGCGGCATCGACCCCGCCTCATTGCCGTTCACACTAATCGAAACCGGCACGCTCGCCGCGGATCATGCAATCGCTTTCGGCCAGCTTCGCGCCGAGTACGGCCTCGCCGCTATCGCTTATGTTCGCCGCGCTGTTGAACTCTCGATGAACGGCGAAGCAGACGCCATGGTTACCGCGCCGCTCAATAAGGAAGCGGTTACGCTCTCGGGCCGCAGCTTCACAGGCCACACCGAATATATCGCCGAACTCACCGGCTCGCCCGAGCCTCGAATGTTGCTCTACTCAGAAAAGCTCGCGACGGTCCACGTCAGCACGCACATTCCGCTCGAGCAGGCCTGCCGCCTCGATCGCGCACAGATCGTTCGCACTATTCAGCTCGGCAACGATGCCCTGCTTCGGATGCGCCGCCGCGCACCGCGCATCGCCGTGTGCGGACTCAATCCTCACGCCGGCGAGCACGGTCTGTTCGGCACTCAGGACGCCGAATTCATTGCTCCTGCTATTGAAGAAGCCCGCGCGCTCGGCATCAATTGCTCCGGCCCCCACTCGCCCGACACCATCTTCGTCCGCGCACTTCGCGGTGAGTTCGATCTCATCGTCGCCATGTATCACGACCAGGGCCACATTCCCATGAAGCTGATCGACTTCGAAGGCGGCGTCAACGTTTCGCTCGGGCTGCCTATCATCCGCACTTCAGTCGATCACGGCACAGCCTTCGACATTGCCGGCCGCAACCGGGCCGACGCTACGAATATGAAATCCGCCATGCGACTCGCCGTGCGCATGGCCGAGGGCAAACTCGCCCTCGCAGAAAGATCGGCCGCTCCCTCAGGCGGCGCGGCAGTCCCCGACCCAATTCGCACCGGAGGCGCGCACGATCGCGTTTCTCCATTTGGAGCCACGCGAAGCCAAAAACCGTAAGTGGCGTTTTCACCAGGAAAAGGCCACTTGGCACGGCGTCGGAAATGCCGCAGGAACTGGAGAAACGCGGTAAGATGCATCTCGCGGATACGCTCATCAGCGCCGCAATACGCGCCTCAGAACCGGTACGCCAAGCCGAATGTCCCGCGCGCATTCCAGGTCCGGTTCGTCGAGTTATTCAGTTGCGGACTATTGTTGGGCAGCGAGAACGATGCACCCACGCGATCACCGGTGAGGCGAATTGAGAAACGCCGATTGAGATCATAGGAGAGGCCGCCGCCAAAGCCCCCCGCAAAGGAGATATTGGGCGTCATATGCTCGCCCCCGGTATGCTCTCCGCCCAGCTCCGCGAAAAACTCTCCGCTGACTTTCTCAAAGATCTGTACGTGGACTGCCGGCCCAACCAGGAACGTGTAGACGGTCGGGTGTCCGGGATTCGGTAGTCCGGCGTGGCCGGTCCCCAACTTGTATTCGTCCGCGGATGCCATGAGTTGAAAATATTTTCCAAAATTGCGGGCCAGTGACACCTTTCCGCCCACCAGTCCGCTGTAAGAATTGGTCACCTGCCTGATGCGGGTGTAGGCAACCCCGCCATATGCTTCCCATTTCAACGGCGCAACCTGCTGGGGGGCAGGCGCCGCTTCGGGGTTCACCTGGGGCGCGGCCGTCAACGGCGAAAGCGTGGCGCCAACCATGGCTAAAAGCCAGAAAAATGACGTCCTCTTCAACTCGAAAGTCTCCTCAATCGTTAGCGTGCACGAACAAACCTACCCGCATCCGGATTTCGGTCCGGAGCAGGCATTCTGGCTCAGTTTCCGGTACCCTCCTAGACTATCCTCTCCCCCCGGCTTTCACGAAGTCCCATCGGCGCCGGATGCGCTCGAATCTTGGACTCAGATGGATGCAAAAAGGGCGTGCTCGCGCCGCGGCCTGCGCGGGAACTATCTGTTTTCAAGGTGCCAGGGGACTCCGATCACCACGATGCGCCATTGGCGGCGAACTGGTAGCTCCGCCGCGCGCAGCGGTGAAGTCTGGCTTGGGAACGACGCGATTGCCGCTGTTTCAAGGCCGACGGTCCTTGCGGATTTCAAAACCCCTCGGCCGCGCGCGAGCCTTCCCGGCCTGCGCAACTTAGACCGCTTTCAGCACCACCAATGTCACGTCGTCGTGTTGCGGAGCTGTCCCCACAAAGCGATCGACGTCCGACAGGACGGAGCGCAGGATCGCATTTGGCGGCGCCTCCGCATTCGCACGCAACAACGCGAGGAACCGTCCTTCGCCATACTCTTCGCTGCGTGCATTCTCTGCTTCCACAAGTCCATCGGTGAATGCCACCAGCAAATCTCCCACCTCGAGCGTCACGGTATCGCTCTCGTACGTCGCGGATTCCATCACGCCGAGTGGCATCCCTCCCGTGCGCAGCTCTTCGGTGACTCCAGACCGGCGTCGTAGCACGGGCGCGTTATGGCCGGCATTCACATAACGCAATTCGCGCGGACCAGGCGCATATTCGGCCAGAAAAGCGGTGGTAAACCGGCGTCCGTTTTGGCTGTTGCTGCAAACATACCTGTTCATCCGCGCCACCAGATCGAGCAACGATCCCGGCGTCATGCACAGCGTTCGCAGACTTGCTTGAATGGTTGCCATCAGCATTGCCGCGGGAATGCTCTTGCCCGCAACATCGGCCACAACAATCAGAAAGCTCTCCTCCGCCGATGCGTCCGCGGCCGCCGTGCCGGGATCGCGCCGCGGAAACACGTCATAATAGTCGCCGGCGACTGTATTCGCAGGCCGCGTTGCAAACGCGATCTCCAATCCCGGCACCTCTGGCGGCCGTGCCGGCAGCAGCCATGCCTGGATCTCCTTGGCGATCTGCAGATCGCGCTTCATCACCACGCGATCCGTCAGCTCCAATAAAAGAACTCCAAACATTAACAGCCCGCCGGCCAGATGCGTATCAAAGCGGAATTCCCACTGCTGGCCGGTATGACCGGCCATCGCTGATTCCGGCATCAGAAGCAGGACCAGCGCCGCAAGCAGCAAGATGCGGCGCGCCGGCGTCAGCTTGTCCATGATCGCCCAGAAGAACTGCTTCGCCACGTAGATGAAATGCTTCCACCGGGGTGCTCCTGCAGGGCGGACAGCGTCGATCTCACGCGAATAGAGGCGATACGTGGTCCGCGCGTCAGAGCGCAGTTGGTTCCACATGTCGTTGAGCTTCATTCCCTCTGAAACGCGCAGCCAGAACCGTCGCGCGCGCCCGGGAAGAGGCTCTCCACCCCAGGGCACACGCGGACGGGCTGGATTTGGAGGACGCGATTGCGCAGGATTCATGGGTTCTGCAGCACGATTATAGCCCCGGTTCCGCTTGCCGAAACGATCTGGTCTTCCGGGCGCAACATGCCTGTCGTCTGAGGCGCACTGAATCTGTGCCGCTGCGCAGGCTACCCATGGTACGCGGCGCAACGTTCGACGGTTCCGCGCTCTGAATCAGATTGGTCGCGATTACTGGCCTTCGCTTGCCGACGGGATCGTGAACAGGAACCTGCTTCCCTTGCCCGGCTCGCTCTCCGCCCAGATGTGCCCGCCGTGCTGCTCCACGATGCTGCGGCACAGTGCCAGCCCTAAGCCCGTGCCGCCCAGCGCTCGCGAATCGCTCGCGTCGCCCTGCTGGAATCGCTCGAAGATGCGTTCCAGCTTGTCCGCGGCGATGCCACGGCCCTGGTCTTCCACCATGAAGCAAACCTCGCCAGTTCCTGCTCCGGCGCTCTGCGCGGCAACTTCAACATTCCACGCACCCAGCCGGATGGTCGTTCCCGGCGGCGAAAACTTGATGGCGTTGCCCACCAGTTCGTTCAGCACCTGCAGCACCCGGTCCTCGTCGGCATAAACGGGCGAGGCAATCGACTCGAAGCGGAACTCGATGCGCGCCTGTGCCGCCATGTTGTGGGCAACGTCTGCGGCGCGCCGCAACAGCATCATCGGATCCACTGGCCCGCGGTTCAGCGGCAGCCGCCCTTTCTCGCCGCGGTCGAAATCGAGAATGTCGTTCACCAGCCGGATAAGCCGGTCGCAATTTCCAATCGCCATTTCGACCATTTGCCTTTGCTTCTCCGGGCGCTTGTCCAATGTGCCCGACTGCACCAGTCCCAGCGACGCGCGCAGCGAGGTCAGCGGGGTTTTCAGCTCGTGGCTCACGGTCGAGATGAACTCATCCTTCATCATCTCCAGCCGCCGCCGCTCACTCACATCCTGGAACGCCACCACCGTGCCGCAGACGCTGCCATCTTCCTGCAGCGGATTGGCGCTGTATTCGACCGGTATCGCCGTTCCATCTTTGCGCCAGAACACCTCGTCCCGCATGCGGATCGGCTCGCACCGCCGCAGCGCCTGCAGGATGGGACTCGTCGACCGCGAATACGGAGTGCCATCGGCGTGGCTGTGGTGGATCAGCTCGTGCAGATCGCGCCCCACAAGCTCCCTGGCCGTATAGCCCAGCATCCGCGCGCCGGCCTCGTTGATGAACGTCACTCTGCCGTCCAGGTCCATGCCGAAGATGCCGTCGTCGACCGCTTCCAGAATCAGCTCGCGCTGCCGCGTCGCCATCCGCAGCGCCTCTTCAGCCTCGTACTGCTCCGTCACGTCCATGCCGTGGTTCAGAACGAAGGGCCGTTCGCCCGGCAGTTGCATGCGCCGGCTCCGGACTGCGATGCGCCGGTATACGCCGTCGCTCCGCCGCAGCGGAAACGCACCATGCCATTCTTCCGCGCTCTCCAGCGTATTCAGGCAATCCTGGAAGGCCGCTGTCCCCTCAGCGTCCATCAACTCGGTCACCATGCGCCCCACGAGCGCATCGGCACGATACCCCAGAGTCTCGGCCGTGAACGCATTCAGCGAGGTCAGCCGCCCCTCCATCGAGCAGGTAAAAACAAAGCCCAGGCTGTTCTCAACCACCTCGCGATAACGGGCTTCGCTCTTGAGCAGCGTTTTCTCCATCTCTCGCTGGTCGGTCACGTCCTGCCCGCTCACAATCAGGTATTGGATCTCGCCGCTTGGCCCCTGCAGCGGCCTAAGGATCCAGCTCACGCGGCGGCTTTCACGGCCCGCCGATCGCCACTGCGTCTCGTGGGGTCCGGAAGGCTGGCCACCCGCCGCCTCACGCACTTTGGCGGCCGCCCATCCGCGGTCGTCCTCTTCAAGAAACTCATCCACAAACGGCCTTCCCACCGAGTGGGCGAGGCTCAATCCCGTCAGTTGCGAGCACGAATAGTTCATCCGCACCACGCGTCCCGCCGTGTCCAGCACCGTTACCAGCGCCGGAATCGAATCCAGCGTTGCAGCCACAAAGCACCGCTCGATCGCCAGCGCGCGCTCCAGCCGCTGCCTCTGCCTCTGTGCCTGTTCCTGCAGCCGGATCCGGTTGTACAGCTCGAGCCGCGTCACCGCCTGCCGGCCAAGAATCTCCAGCAGCGTCAGATGTTCCGGCTTGAATAGGTCGGCCTTTTGCGACAGCACCGCCATGGTGCCGATCATGTGCTCATCGCTCGAGAAAAGCGGAACGGCCGCATACGATCGGCAAGAATTGCTTCCGGAGAGCGGGATTCCCTCAGGCGGAAAGCGCGGGTCCTGGCTCGCATCCGCGATCAGCAATGGCTCACCCTTTTCCAGCGTCCATTGGCACGCAGTGCTCGCCCTCGGCTGATCCGTTGCTTTGAACCCGAACCGCGCCTTGAACCACAGCCGATTGAAGTCCATCCAGCCGATGTAGCCATACTCGGCGTCGCACAAGACGGCCGCGAGCTCAACGAGCTCATCCAGCGCAGGATCGGGGTTGCGATCGAAGATGCTCATCTCCGCGCGCACCACCGCTTCCTGGTTCTCTCCCCCATGCGAACCCAGAAATGCGGCCATATAGATAGACGTTCCTGCCTGCCAGTATCAAAGAGATTGACACACTTGGCTCTTCCACTATCAGGTCAGTCGGAGGAAAACGCAGTACAACTCAAGTACCCGCGTTTTTCCGCACCACTCGATTGAGTCGATGATTACTGTCGATGATTACTATGGATATTCCTGAACTATTACCCTGCGCGCGGATTCAAAACCCACGATAAAGGCGTGCCGATCCACGCTGCCGGTTCCGCGCAGTGGTCCTCATGCGCAGGTTTGTGCTCGACCGACCGAGCTGGTCACTCGTTTCTTCGCTCTTTCGGCCCCTCGGTCTCTTGTTTCCTGTTTTTCAGTGCTCAGGCAGTTTGCAGCATTCGCCCGCGCCCGGCGGCTCGTTCGAGCCCGCGTCCAGAACCACCTTCCAGGTGCCATCGGGCTCCTTACGCCACATTGTGATATAGCGCCCGCTCGTGACCACCGGATTCCCGTTCGCGTCCTTGCTGTGTCCCTCGTAGTGACCCCACGTATAGCCCATATCGCCCGAGGGCCCCATCATCCCTTCGGTCGGCGTCCACGTCAGTTGATAGTCCCTGGGCAACCAACTCGCCGATTTCGCAATGGCCACCTTGCCGATGAGCGGCGCCGCTCCATTGCCCAGCGCCACGCCGTCGTCGGCAAACCACGACGCAAACCCTGCGCCCCCGTGCTCTGCTACATCTTTTTGAAAGCGCGTCTCTAGTTCAAAGAGCACCATCTTCCCCGGTTTCACCGTCGCATCGGCCAGAGGGTTCGGCGTCTGAGATTTGGTTCCTGGTTCCAGCAATTGCGCTTGCGCCGCGCTCGAGCCCAATCCAGCCAATGCCGCAATCAAAATCAACAATGAAAGAGAATTCCGCAATTCAGGCACCATCCCACCTCACCAGCGAAGTTGAAGTCTATGCGCTCATCCTACAACTCTCAGGCTCGGCGCCCAAGGAGCGCTTTCCCGCAAACGGCGCTATCATATATGGCGCTGGAGAACGGCTATGTCTCAATACGTCTTTCAATGTCGCGACTGCAACAAAGAGTTCACCAAGGCGCTGCATATGTCCGACCGCGATAAGGGCGAGGTGGTTTGTCCGCACTGCGGCGGCAAGCGCGTGGAGCAGTTGGTCACAGCTTTTTCCGCAGTCACTTCGAAGAAGAGCTAAAACGGCTGTTTAGTTTCCGACTGCCTGCTTAGCCTCTACATGCAGTGGAATTTCGAGCGATCCGGCCCTGGCGCTCGCGGGGTCGTAGACGACGATGCGCAGCACGGTCTCGCCCGCGGGCAAGTCGACTGCGAGCCGCACCGGAACTTCCTTGCCGCCGGCCTGCAACTGCTGGTATTGCTCGGCGGGGAAATCGAAGTTGAATTCGCGGCCTACCGAATTCACTGCTTTGCCTTTGCCGTCGTAAGCCACCAGGGCGCACTGGAATTGCGTTCGGCGCGTGCCGTCCGCCTCCCCAGCAAACGTCAAGCCCCTCGGATCGACGCCCAGGTCTACAACGTAGCGGTGGGCTCCGCCCGGGAAGCTGCCTGCTTTCGCACTCGCTGTTCCCTCATTGGGCACCGGCCCATGGATCTGGGGGTCTGCCGCCGGCAACGCCCGCGCCTCAAACAGAATCTGCGTTGACGGCGGCGCGCCCAGTTGAGCTGCGCCAGCCATCGCTTTCGGCGGTCCACCTGCATTGCCTGCGGGCTTGCTCGCATCATCGGTGAAGTAGCCGCGCCGGTAGGCAAGCTGATATTTGGCTCCGTCCACCTTGACCTCGATTGTGTGGAACTTGCCGCCCTTCTCTTCCGGTGGTACATAGCTCAACGCGTAATAGCTCGAGTCAGTCGCGGTGATCTTGTCCAGCGCCGCCTTGAGATCGTTGCCGGTCGTGTATGCATGGCCGCCCGTCTCTTCGGCAATCGTCTTCATCGCCCCCTGGTCTTCCGACGTTTGTACCGAAAAGTTCACGTTGTCATTCGTGATCGCCCTACTGGGAAACGTCTCCCCTCCAACCGGCGGCGGCACGTACGTCGCGTCCGATGTGGGCGACGTCATCAGGCCCCGCGCATCTACGGGGTACACCGAAACCTGAGCCGCAGTGAGAAGCGCGTTCGTGTGCCTTACCGCGTCGGCGTAATCACTCAGATTCCTCATAGGCGTTCGCGCCACGGCATCCGGTCCCAGCCCGATGGGAAACGATCCAGAGAACCAGATCAGATTCTTTCTGCCCGGTATCGCCGCCAGATAGCGCGCCAGCTCGCTCAATGCTTCCAGTGTCATCAAAACGCGCTGATCCAAATCGACGGCCTTCATATCGCCTGCGAATTGCTGGATTTGACCGACTAGCTTGCGCGTTTCCGGATCGGTGACGACAGCCAGGGCTGACGCCACTTGCGTCAGGCTCGTCGACAGGCTCGCGTCCTGGCCCGGTCCAACACTCGACGGCGCACTTGAGTTCGGCTTCTGTCCCCGCAGGACTTTGGCCAGTTGCGCAATATCGGTGTTGAATCCCGCCGCCATCCGCAACTGCGACGAAAGCGTGAAAATCGCGAGCGAGGTTCCGGGCTTGATCGTGCCCAGATAGTCGACCATCATGCGCCGCACCTGCTCCTGGTCGCCCGTGGGCGTATTCAGCGCGTCCATCAGCAGCACATTCACCGCGCTCGTCTGCGGATAGATGGGAACATTGGAAAATGTATTCGGCGGCAGCTCAGGAACTTTCGCAATCGCCACGATTGACGGGGGCTGGTTCTCTTCAAACGACGCAATCTGCTGCTCGTGTCCGTCTTCAAGCACATGGAACCGGCTGCGATCCAGCCCCTTCACCGGTTTATCGTGATCGGTAATCACCACGTCCACCAGAACCAGGTTGGATTTTGCTTGCAGGACCGTCCCCGTTGCCACTACGCCCGCCGGTGTGCTGGCTGGAGGCGGCGGCGCCGGCGCCTCGGCGGATTCCGATGCCGGCGCGGGGCCCGAGGTTTCGGGGGCAGCCGGTTGTGCTGACGCGGCTGGAGTCGAGCCTGGGGCCGGCGTGGCAGCCTCTTCACCAGCGGGAGCGGGAGCCGGGCTTGCCGTGGGAGCCGTCGCCGGCGCAGGCGTGCTCGCAGGGGCAGCGCCATTTGAAGCCGCGGGTGCGGGCGTCGCGCTTTCGCCGCCCTCGTTGCTCCCGCCGTTCGCTCCCGTGTTCGGTACGATTCGCGCCTCCGAGCCGAACTCGTGATACTGCACAAACGCCACATCGTTTAGGTTGGTTTGTACAGGCCCTGAATCCTGATCCGTCGTGGCCGCACTCGGCACCGGAGTCCGCGAGTAGGCCACGCCCCTTACCGGGCAAATGTAGCTGCGATCCCCAATCTTCACCGGTGCGTATTCCACAACGATCGCGGCCCGCATGGATGCGTGCGGCGGCGCCATTTCCGCTACCTCGCTCAGCCGCAGAATCTCTCCCGTCGCCGGGTCGATTTCGATTTCTCCGTGGTAGGCGGGATAGAGTTCCTGCATCTTTCCTTCGACTTCGATTCCAATCCTGAAGTGCGATTGGTTTGCCGGCACAGCAAAACTGAAAACTGCCGCCGGCTCGCTGGGGCCTTGCTCCCATCGCAGCCATCTGACACCCGTTTGGATCAGGTCACCGATCACCGCTCCCATGATCGGCCCGAACTCTCCGAATGAGGTCAGCCCCAGCGACGGCGCCTCTTCTTTCTTCCGCTTTCCCGAATCCTCGCCGGTCACCTCGTGACCGTCGCGGTAGGTCACGGTCGTGCTGGTTTCGCCCGTACTGTGCAAGCCTTTGATCAGCGTGTCGGTGGCCACGCCAACGGGTTGAATCGAAGCGCCGCTCAACGGCTTTCCCATCCCAATCTCATTCATGGAATAGTTCGTGCGCTGCGTCAGGATGTTCTCGAAATGCGTGGTCTGGCGCGTGGCATAGAAGTCCGGCAGCCGCGACATCGTCGACTTCACGTAGTCGACAGCCATCTCCAGCATCCGCTCTTCCGTTTCCACGTTCGGCGGCGGATCGGGAACCACATCCGATCCGGGAGGATTCTGAAAGGCCGACGTATCGGCTAGCTTTATCAGTTGTTCGCGAGTGCGACTGCCGGGGAATTGGGCTTCCCAGCGCGTCAGTCGCGCCAGGGTCACGCGCTCCGTGAGTTGTACGTCGTCAAGCTCGCCTGCTACCTTCCCATCCGGCTTGCCCTGGAGCTTGTTCAGCAACTGCTCCATCTGCTCCACTGACATGGTTTTAGCTGCCCACGCAGGCCACGCGATTCCCAACAGAAACAGCAGCGTCACCCATTTCCGCATCCCTTTTGTGTCCCTCCGGCCGCGGCTCAAGTATAGCCGCTTTCCGATTTCCGCCGGCGGCCTCCGGGCCCAAACCCCGGCCTCATCGCGGCGTCTAATGCAGCAAACCCGCGGTCTGTAACGCAGGTATACTAGGGTTAAGAGCGGTTCCGCAGTTGTTGTAGCCTTTTTAAGCTCGGTGCGGGGTGGATTTTTCTTGAGTAAAAATCCACTTCGCGTCAATGCTTCGAGAAACAGTAAATGCGCAACCGCTGTGGCGGCGTCCGGCGCTCGATCTTCCAGGATCGATAGACCCCCGCATCAGGGGGCGTGTTGCCGCCTGAGACTTTTCCCTGGATGCCCGGCCATCCCCCCGGGGGAAGGAATTAAATGGGAACACTCCTGGAGTCCATCGATTCTCCCTCCGACCTCAAACGCCTCGATTACGCGCAAATGGCCTCGCTCGCCGAGGAAATTCGTACCTTCCTCATCCAGACTCTCTCTAAAACCGGCGGCCATCTCGGCCCCAATCTCGGCGTCGTTGAGCTGACCCTCGCCTTGCACGCTGTCTTCTCGACGCCTGAAGACAAGATTCTCTTCGACGTCAGCCATCAGGCTTATGTCCACAAGATTCTCACCGGCCGCCGCGATCGCTTCTCCACCATTCGCCAGCCTGACGGACTCAACGGCTTTATGCTGCGCACGGAAAGCGAGCACGACTGCTATGGCGCCGGTCATGCTGGAACCGCGCTCTCTGCCGCGCTCGGCATGGCCGTGGCGCGCGATCTTGCCGGGGGGCATGAGCACGTGGTCGCCGTCGCCGGTGACGCCGCTTTCACAAACGGCATCTCCTTTGAGGCGCTCAACAACATCGCCGTCCAAACCAAGCGGATGATCGTCGTCCTAAACGACAACGAGTGGTCCATCGACCGCAACGTCGGCGCCGTCGCCCGCTACTTCCACCGCATCGTCACCAACGAGCACTACCAGCACATGCATCAGCGCGCCACGCGCCTCATCGAGCGCTTCGGCGGCAAGACCGCAGTCAAAGTGGTGCGCCGCGCCGAGGAAGCCGCCAAGAGCATGCTCTGGCCATCCATACTCTTCGAGGAGTTCGGCCTCGAGTATTTCGGCCCCATCGACGGCCACAACCTTCCTCTCCTGGTCGAAACTTTCAAGTTCCTCAAAACGCTCGACCACCCCGTCCTGCTCCACATACTCACGCAGAAAGGGCGAGGCTTTCAGCCTGCTCTCGACGGCCAGAAAAAGTTCCACGGCCTCGGCCCCTACGATCCCGAGACCGGCAAGACCCCTGACGGCTCGCCCACCTGGGCTGAACTCTTCGCCACATCGCTCGCCGATCTGGCCGACAAAGACCCGCGCATCGTCGCCATCACTGCCGCCATGCCCAACGGTACAGGCCTCGACCACTTCCGGCCCCGTCACCCCAACCGCTATTTCGACGTCGGCATCGCGGAGGAGCACGCGGTGGTCTTCGCCGCGGGCATGGCGACGCGCGGCTTTCGTCCCGTCTGCGCGATTTACTCCACTTTCCTGCAGCGCGCATTCGATCCCGTCGTCCACGACGTCTGCCTGCAAAAGCTTCCCGTGCTCTTCTGCATGGATCGCGCCGGGCTTTCCGGCGACGACGGCCCCACGCACCACGGCCTCTTTGACATCGCCTACCTGCGCGGCATTCCCGGCATCACCCTTATGGCGCCCAAGGATGAAGACGAACTCGCCGACATGCTCAAGACCGCTCTCGATCTCCCCGGCCCCAGCGCCATACGTTATCCTCGCGGCTCCGCGGCCGGTGTAGTTTGCAAGCCCCAGCCGCAAGCGCTCCCCATCGGCAAAGCTGAAGTTCTCTCCGACGGCTCCGACGTGGCCATCCTCGGCCTTGGCCCTATGATCTCGCTTGCCAAGGATCTCGCCGCCACTCTCGAGCGCGACGGATATTCCGCCGCCGTCATCAATCCGCGCTTCATCAAGCCCATCGATCGGGAAACCCTCGAGCACTATGCTTCGCGCGTCGCCGCCTTCGTCACCTTCGAGGACCATGTGAAGATGGGTGGATTCGGCTCGGCGGTCGCCGAAGCCCTCGAAGAGATGGGCCTCGCCGTTCCCGTCGTCCGCATCGGCTGGCCCGACCAGTTCATCGAGCACGGCAAAGTCGATCAGCTCCGCGCCCGCTACGGCATCACGGTCGAGGCCGCCCTCGCGCAGGTCCTCCCTTTGCTCACTCGCCGCCAGCGCCGCGCCCTCGTGGCTTCCTGATCGCTCGCCTGCTCAGTCGCTTACTCGAAGTTCTTGTATCCTTCTTGCATGTCCCTCGGCATTCGTTCGTTCCGCTGGCCGCGCCGCTGGCTGCTGTGGCTCGCCGCGGGACTCGTCCTGCGCCTGGTCTTCGTCTGTTTCCCCCGCCCGGTCGACGACGACACCTGGGACTACCTCCAGATGGGCCACAATCTTTTCCATTACGGCATTTATGGCACGGGAACGGGCGACGATCTTGGTCCCTCTACCTATCGCCTTCCTGCCTATCCCATCTTTCTCGCCACATTCGAGCAGCTTTTCGCGCGGCTTTGGCCGAATACCTGGTTCACCACCGTCTTCCTCTTTCAAACGCTTGCCGATCTGGCCTCGGGGCTGCTGCTTGCGGCCTTTGCCCGCCGCTTTCTTTCTGAACGCGCAGCAGAAGTGTCTCTGGCCCTCGCCATGCTCTGCCCCTTCACCGCGGTCTACTCTGCCATCGCCATGACCGAGTGCTTCTCAGTCTTCGCCGTCTCTCTGGGCATCTATGCGGCCGGCCGCGCCCTCGCTGCTGAAACATCCGGATCCCGCGACCTGTGGGCCTTGATGCTCGCCGGCTGTGCCGCGGCTTTCGCCACGCTTCTACGCCCCGACGGCGTTGTCCTCTTCGGTTCGATCGCCCTGGGACTGTTTTTCTACACGATGCGCGCACGCACAGCCGCGCAGCCGGCCGGCATTGCGCTCCGCCGCAGCCTCGCCGTCACATCCATCTTCTGCGTGGTCGCCCTGCTCCCTCTCGTCCCGTGGACGGTGCGCAACTGGGAGGTCTTTCACATCTTTCAGCCGCTCGCCCCGCGCTATGCCGACCCCGGCGAGCAGTCGATTGCCGGCGCGCGCCGCTGGCTCCGCACCTGGACCATCGATTTCGTCGACACCGCCGTTGTCTGCTGGAGGTTTCCCGGCGAGTTCGTAGACCCCGCCGACATTCCCCCGCGCGCATACAACTCGCCCCAGCAGCGCGAACTCACGCTCCAACTCCTCGCAGAATACAACCGTGACGATGCGCTCTCTCCCTCGCTGGTCGATCGCTTTGCTGCCGTGGCCAACGAGAGCATTCACGACCACCCGTTGCGCTATTACATAGCCCTTCCGTTGCTGCGCGATGCGGACATGCTGTTCCGCCCCAGGACGCTTGAGTTCGACCTCGACGTCTTCTGGTGGAACTGGAGTGAACACCCTGCCCAAACCGTTTTTGCAATTCTCCTCGGCCTTATCAATCTCTTTTATGTCGCTGCTGCCGCCTGGGCCTTTATCCGTGGCCACGTGCCCTGGGCGTTGATGCTCATCTCCTACGTCGTCGTGCGCTTCATCATCCTTGGCGCCATGGAGAATCCAGAGCCGCGCTACACCGTACAGTTCTTTCCCATCCTGATCGTCGCCGCTGCTGCGGCCCTTACACGCTCCCGCTCCACGGCCTTCTTTGCTCAAATCTCTTCGGCGGGGGTCAAACCTTAGCTCATCGATCGCGGGGTTCCGCTCAACCCGCGAACTGCGCTGCTCCCTATGCGACAATCCTCATCAGAACGACCTTTCATGCGACTGCGTCACTTTTACCGGGGTCTGCTCGTTGTTGGTTGCGCTCTGGCTTCTATTCCTGCCCGTTCGCAACCCGAGTCTGTACCGCTTCAGGCTCCTTTGGTGCTTGCCGGCGGCACCGTCGTCGACCTCACCAACTGGGGCGACTCCGCGCGCGACATTCCTGACGCCATCGTCGTCATCCAGGACGGCCGCATCGTTGCCGTCGGCATGCCCGACCAGGTCCCTATCCCAAAGGGCGCTCGCGTCATCGACTGTACCGGCAAATTTCTCGTTCCCGGCCTAATCGACGGCTATGCCGGCATGAACTCCCAGGCCCAGGCCAACGCCAATCTTTATATGGGCGTCACCACCGTCGTCGCTCGCGCTGACTCGGAGCGGGGCTTCATCGACCTGGCCGCCCAGCCCAGCCCGCGCATTTACCCCGTTGACACCATCGGCGTCACCGACAATTGGAGCCTGCTTGCCCGGCATCCCGAGTGGGTCTCGAAGCTGCGCGAGGGCGCGCATCCTGTCGAGCTCAGCCCGCAGGACACCGCCCGCCAGATGGCCGACACCGCTTTCATCGGCACGCGTGTGCTGCTCCTCACCGCTCACCTGACCGCTGCAAATTCGCAGTGGATCATCGCCCGCGCCCACGAAATGGGCCTCGTCACCTACGGCCAGTTTGTCTCCACGCCCTATCGCGTCGGCGTCGAATCCGGAGTTGACGCTCTGGTCTCCATGGACCACTACGACCTCGGCGTCATTCCCGCGGAGTTGCAGCGTCCCCTCGTTGATGATCCCGACGGCGCCTCTGCCGACACGGCTTACGATTACTCCGAGCGCCTGCCGCCTACCGACGCTCACCTGCGCGACTACGCACGGTTCCTCGCCGCGCATCATGCCGCGCTCATGCCCACATTCAGCCTTTACTACGTCGAGCTCCCCGACCATCGCAATCTATGGCAGGAGCCCGCCGCCACCCTCCTCGATCCGGGCCGCATGTTCCATCCCAGCGACCCGGCAACCGGCGACATGACGTTTCCCCTTCCCTCCTGGGCGCACCGTCTGCCCGCCATCGGCCAGCGCTGGATGGAACAGGACTTGCAAAAGAAGGCCGACCAGAGCGCCCTGCGCCTTTGGCGCATCAACCAGACAATCTTCTCCGCATTTCCCCACTACCTCGCGGGCTCCGGCGCTGACGCCATGGGCACCATGCCCGGCGTTTCGCTCCACACTGAGCTTGAGCTGCTGGTCCGGCTTGGCCTCTCGCCGCGCGAGGCCCTCGCCGCCGCCACCAACAACTATTCCCTCCAGTTCGGCTGGAACGATTTCGGCCTCATCGCTCCCGGCCGCCGCGCCGACATCCTGGTCCTCGACTCCGACCCCACCACCAACGTCTGGAACGCTCGCCGCATATCCACCGTCATCCTCGACGGCCAAACCCTCGACCGCAACTCGCTTCTGCACATCAGAAGGTAGCCGAGGCGTCCCGGCCTGACTCCGCGGCCTCATCATGTACTCTTGAATTCAGCCACCCATCCCGCCATCATGTCCCCCTTCTCATCCCTAACCCGCTCCGGCGGCCGACGTCACAACCGGTGGCTGCTTCTCATCGCAGCGGACAAATTCCTCCATGCGCTCCTGTTTGTCGTGATCGGCATTGGCGCCCATCGCCTGCTCCACAAAGACGTCGCTGACGAGATCGGCATCCTCGCCGACCATCTCCACTTCGATCCCGAGTCACGCCTCGTCAACTTTCTCCTCGAGAAAGCCTCGCTCCTCAACGACCCCACCCTGCGCCGCATCGGCCTGGTCGCCTTCTCTTATGCCGCCATCTCCTTCGCTGAAGGGATCGGCCTGTATCTCGAAAAGGCCTGGGGCGAGTTCCTCACTCTCGCCATCACGGCCTCCTTCCTGCCCTGGGAAATCTTCGAAAACTTCCGCCGCGTCACCTGGATCCGCGTTAGCCTTCTCACCATCAACATCCTCATCTTCGTCTATCTTTTCCGGCTCGTCCTCGACCGCGCCAACCTCCGCGCCAAATCGCACAAACGGTCTTCCGCCTGACCCACGGCGCAGATTGACGCTCTCCGCTTCCCATTCCGGCGCCCGCAGGTCATAGCCCCGCTCCAATTTGCTCCACCAGAATCCTGAAGCGCGCGCTGTGGCCTCTTCTCGACTTGCCTAAACCTGTTACTTTCGCTTTTTGTTCCCCTATCACACCCGGAAACACCTGTCCAGACGGGGGAATCACAGCAGTAAACCCCATATCTTGTGGTGCCTGAATTTTTCTCTTCTATTAGTCGGCGTTCCTGCGGAGAGCCTGATTTTCCTAAGGTTTCCACTGATTTTTTGCTTGGCGGAAACATTGTTCAGGGGTACTATCGTCCGAGGTGGAGGATTCTGGAGTTGAGTGGAGCTTTCTGGACCACCCGATAACCCGTCTTTCTTCCTAAGTTTACTCCGATTCCCACCTGGAGGATGGAATTCCGGCAGCCGAGCGCACGAGGGAATCAGTGTGGCTAACCCGGAATGACCTCTGAATGGGTTCGGTTCGCGGTACGGCCGGTGCCAGGGGCCGCGGGAGACGAACGAGGACGACGTATGTTTCGCGGCAACCACACGGCCAAGGTCGATGAGAAGGGACGCCTGAAGCTTCCGGCTGCCTTCAAGCAGCTGCTGGACGCCCAGAACGTTTCCCAGTTTTACATCACCTCAGTCGACGGTAAGAGCGCCGAGATTTGGCCCCTGCCCGAGTGGGAAAAGCAAGAAGCCCTTCTGGCCGAGTCCAGCACCATGGACGACGCCGTAGACAAGTATCTGCACATGACCAGCTATTACGGCCAACAGGTCGAGATCGATAGCCAGGCGCGCGTTCTGCTGCCGCAGATCCTCCGCACCGCGGCCAAGCTCGATGCCGAGGTCGCGGTCATGGGCAAAGTGAATCACCTCCAGGTACACAACCTTGCCCTCCTCGAGGAGTCACTGCCCTCCCAGGCTCTGACCCCCGACGATCGCAAGACTGTGGCGGCGCTTTTCCGCCGCCGGAGCGAGACGTAAGCCCCTCAGGGGGGCTCGCATGACGCAGCCGCAAGCACGCCATGTGCCGGTTCTTTTCGATGAAGTGCTGCAGTTTCTGCGCGTGCGGCCCGGCGCAACCATCGTCGACTGCACGCTCGGCCTGGCGGGACATGCTGAAGGCATCGTCAGGCAACTGGGATCGGCGGGACGCCTGATCGGCTTTGAGCGCGATCCCGAGGCGCTTGAGTTGGCCAGGGCCCGGCTCGCGAGGGTTTGCCAAGAGCTCGGCAGCCAGGCGCCGCAAGTGAGTTTCATCGGCGATGCGTTCAGCCGCATCGCCGCGTACGTAGCGCCGGCTTCGGCCGATGGCCTGCTGGCCGACTTCGGCGTAAGCAGCCTGCAGTTCGACGAGGCGCGAAGAGGGTTTAGTTTTCAGGCGGACGGGCCGCTGGATATGCGAATGGATTCGCGATCCCAGCCCACCGCCGAACAAGTGGTGAATGAGACGAGCGAGCGCGAGCTGGCGAATCTCATTTACGAATACGGTGAGGAAAGGAGGTCGCGGACAGTCGCCAGAGCCATTGTGCGAGGGCGGCCGATTACATCCACGGCGCAGTTGGCCCGGATCGTAGCTTCGGCCGTCCCGCCAATGAAACATATTCACCCGGCTACCAGAACATTTCAGGCGTTGCGAATCTTCGTTAACCGCGAATTGGACGAAATCCGGGCATTGCTTGAGGCTGCACCAGCGTTGCTTAGGCCCTCCGCACGGCTCGTTGTCATAAGTTTTCATTCTTTGGAAGATCGCATCGCGAAGGACAGTATCCGGGAAGGCGCGCAGCACGGGATCTGGAAAGTCTTGACCAGGAAACCCGTGACTGCGGGCGAAGAAGAGATTGAACGCAACCCGCGCTCACGCAGTGCAAAGCTGAGAGCGGCGGAGAAACAGGGAATAGGGACTAGGGACGAAGGAGAGCACCCATGGCGGCATGTGCGACAACATATTTTGAGACCGGCCGTAGCTGGGCCGCGAGAATCGCCGAGCACAACGCGGAATTAATCTCGCAGCAGGCGCAGCGCCGCCGTCGCGTGCGCACGCCAGAGTTCTATTTCGTAAAGCACTTTGACAACACGCGCCTGGTCAAGGCGTCCGACCCTGTCCGCGTGCGCGAGATGCGCGTCTTCTCCGCTGCCGTCGCTGTTCTTTTCTCGCTCATCATGATCTACGGCCTGCAGCACTTCTACGCCATTGAGAGCAGCTACTGCGTGGAAAGCGAGAAGCAGACGCTCGATCAGTTGCGCGAGGAGAATCGCCAATTGCACCTCAGCGAGGCTGAGCTCACGCAGCCCGGCCGCATCGACCAGATGGCTCACCAGCTTGGCCTAGCCGAGCCGCAGCCTGGCCAGGTGATTTACTCTGACGGCCGCCCTGCGTCCGGTGCTCCTGTGCTCGCACAGGTCGCTTCTCCAGCGCCCGCGGCGCAGTAAACAGCTGTCAGCTTTCAGTTCTGGTTTCCAAGCAGCAAACAGATTGGAAACCGATTTGATTCCACTTACCGGCACGGAGCTGCAACGCGAAATTTTGGAGCTGATTGCTGAAAGCTAAGAGCTGAGAGCGGATTTGAAAATGTCGGCAGCCGTCCACCCCATCCGCAGCCGTTCCCAAACCCCCAAAGGCGCGCCCCTCAAACGGGCCCGATTCTTCGTCATCTGCCTCCTCTTTCTTGTTTGGTTATGCGCCATCTCAGGCCGTCTGTTCTGGCTGCAGATTGTGCGCCACCAGGACTTCGTGGAGCGCGCCGCAAAACAGCAACAACGCACCTTTGAGGTCGCTCCGCGCCGCGGCATTCTCTACGACCGCAACATGCGCGAGATGGCCATGACCGTCCTGGTCGACTCTATCTACGCCGACCCTTCCCAGATCGCGGATAAACAGGCAGCCGCGCGCACGCTCGCCGCCATCGTCCACACTGACCCCGAGGACGCGCTCACCACTTCAGACCAGATCGCCAGGCAGCTCAATGATGGCCGCAACTTTGCCTGGGTCGCGCGCCGCGTCACGCCTCAGGTCGACGCCGCGGTCAAGGCCCTCAATATGAAGGGCATTTACTTCCAGAAGGAGTTCCAGCGCTTTTACCCCGATAATCAACTTGCCGCGCAGGTTCTCGGCTACGTTGGCACTGATGACGACGGCCTCGGAGGCCTGGAAGAGAAATTCGACGGCGAGTTGCACGGAAAGCCGGGCCTGATGTACACGGCGATGGATGCGCGCCGCAAGGTTCTCGGCTCGAGCGAACACGACCCTGAACCCGGCCGCAATCTCGTTCTCACCATCGACGAGAATATCCAGTTCATGGCCGAGCGCGCGCTCGATCACGCGATGGAAAAAACGCAGGCCGTGAACGGAACGGTCGTTGTGCAGGACGTGCACACCGGCCAGATACTTGCTCTTGCCGTTCGGCCCACGTTCAATCCCAATCAGTTTCGTCACACCAAGCCGGCCGTGCTCCGCGATCACGCTGTCAGCGACGTGTACGAACCGGGCTCCGTTTTCAAGCTCGTCACCTACTCTGCCGCGATGGATACCCAAGTGGCCACTCCCGATCAAATGATCGATTGCTCAGGCGGACAGATTAAAGTCGCCGGGCAGGTGATCCACGATGACAAGAGCGATCGCGGCCTCGGTACCATCACGGTAGCCGACGCTCTGGCTCACTCCAGCGACGTCTGCGCCATCAAGCTTGCGCTCAGGGTTGGCCCCGACAAAATGTATCAGTACATTCGCAACTTCGGATTTGGGTCGCGGTCGAGCATTGAGCTTCCCGGTGAAACTCGTGGGTTGCTGCGTCCGCTCGCACGGTGGCAGCCGGCGTCAATCGGTTACGTCGCCATCGGCCAGGAAGTCGCCGTCACACCGCTGCAGCTTGCATCCATGGTCTCCACCATCGCCAACGGCGGCGTCTACTTGCCACCGCACATCCTCATGCAGGGCCAGACGACTCCAGATTCAGGACAACAGGCGCAGGCCCCGCAATTCCTAGCTAGCCCCGTCAGAGCTGGTGAAGATCTGCCGAGCCAACTTCCGCCTGGCGCGCACCGCGCCATCAGCACGCTCACTGCCGCGCAGATGCGCAAAATGATGGAAGGTGTCGTTCTCTTTGGCACCGGGAAGTCGGCGCAGCTAGACGGATACTCTTCCGGCGGCAAGACAGGCACTGCGCAGAAAATCGATCCCGTCACGCACACCTATTCGAAGACCATGCACATCGCCTCGTTTGCGGGCTTCGCGCCGGTCAACTCTCCCGTCATCTCCGTGGCCGTTGTCCTCGATTCGCCCAAAGGTCTGTATTATGGCGCCGAAGTCTCCGCGCCGGTCTTCGCCGAGGTCGCGCAGCAGGTTCTCGAATACCTGGGCGTGCAGCACGACATCGACCTGCGCCCTGCTGACCTGGCCTCAAAGAAAGACGCGCCCGTCACCGAAGACGATGCACCCGCCCAGGGCGAAAGCATCCAGGCGCTCTACGATGCCGCCAACGATCTGCCCAGCGACGACCCGCTCCGCGCTCCACCAGCGCGCGCCGCGAGCGCGGTGCCGCCTGAAACTTCAGCCGTCACCCCAACCGTGACCGCGCTCTCGGATTCCACGCACGGTCACGGGCCTCAGCCCTCCCCCGCTGCGCCGCCTCAAACCAACCCCCAGCAATCCCAATCGGCGGCGGCGCCTGCTGACGCAGTGGTTATTGCAGACTCTGGCCAATTGCGTGTGCCTTCGCTTATCGGTTTGCCCATGCGTGAGGTCATTCAGGAAGCCGGCAGCGCCGGCTTTGAAGCAGAAATCGTCGGTAGCGGCATCGCCCGCGAGCAAGCTCCGGCTGCCGGCACCATGGTCCCCGCTGGCACAAAGATCGTCGTCCGCTGCGCGCGGTGATTCCGCTCTGGCCCGCACAGTTCCGCCTTTTTCCGCCTTCGATTGCCCCGCGGGCTTTCACTCAATTTTCGCTTGACAGCCGTTCTCGCGCTCCTTTACTCTCGCCATCACGGTGGTCAGACCACTTTAGATAGATTGCACTCGTTGGCCTGCCACACGGAGGTCATTCCCATGCAGTTGCATCGTCCCCCGCGCGCCCTATGGGCCGCGCTCGCTGCTCTTGCTTTCACATCCACCGTGTTTGCGCAGACAATCGCTACCGGCGATCCGCGCACAGTCCACGAACCCACCTACCCAGCCGTCTGCATGGTTTTGCAGGCTCAATTCAGCAGCTCGCAACGCGCAACCCCGCCCGCATCGGTCGATGACGATACAGCCCGCCTGCAGGGTGCGCTCACTAGCTGCGCAGGCACGGGCGCAAGCGTGGTCCTGGAGCCCACAACCACCAGCGACGCCTTCTACGCCGGTGCGCTTACGGTCAACGGTGAAGGGCTGGTCGTCTCGAGCGGCGTCACGCTCTTCGGTAATAATTACGGGACCAGTCAATTTATCTCCGTCAAGGGCGACAGCGCCGCGATCATGGGGCCGGGTACGATCGACGGGCGCGCCGATCTGGGCATCTCCGGAACCCCGCGCCTCGTCAACGCCAAGCACATCACCAACTTCACCGTCTACAACGTCACCCTCACCAATTCCGGCAAGATGCACCTTTACATGGAAGACGGATCGGACGTGACCGTATGGGGATTGACGGTGGCCACACCCGCGAACACCAAGAATACTGACGGTGTCGACATCGACAGTCTGAGCGATGTGACCGTCACTCACTCTTCAATCGAAGATGGCGACGACGGGATTGTGGTCAAAACCAACTCCGCTCCGGCTTTCGACATTACCGTGAAGGACAATCTGCTCTACGGCACTCACGGGCTATCCATCGGAAGCCAGACCATGTACGGGGTGACCAACGTGCTGTGGGATCACAACACTGTTTTCGGAACGGACATGTTCGGAAACGTCTCCTCTGACAACAACGGGATTCGTATCAAGACGAGCCCCAGCTGCGGCGGCCTGGTCCAACAGGTCACTTTCATGCATACACAGTTGATCGGCGTAAAGCACCTGATGTACTTCGCCACCGATTACAGCTGTTCCACGGCCAACAACGCGACGATTCCCGAATACCAGGACATCGTGGTCGACGGCCTGACGGCGGCAAACTCACAATCGGGCGCTTACTCTGAGTTCGAGGGATACGACGAAAACCATATCCTCGGTATCTATCTCGCGCACGTCCATCTCGATTCGACGGCACAGCAAAGCACCCAGTATGCCAACGTCGGGCTCGACGACTCAAATATCACGCCTTCCGGGCCGGGCGTGACGACATTCAACTTCGACCTACCATAGATGCCCGGCTCCCAGCCTTTCCGCGGCTCCTTTGCAGAAAGGCTGGGACAGCGCGGCGGAGCTCAATGACGTACCATCGCCGCTGAACATCCGGATGTCTGAATGGTGTAAGCGGCTGTGGCCTGGCCGCTGCCGGCTAAGCCGCCGGCCATCGCCATGGCCCTGACCGTCTCGCTCGCTGCAACGGTGAGCGGCGCGGAAAACACCGTTGAGCTTGTGGTGGGTGTCGATCCATCCGTGGTGTAGTAAATGGTCGCGCCCGCTGTGGCATCAAAGATCGCGACCGTCTGCGTTCCGCAATAGGCGCCGGGCGCCACGCTGAAGGTTGGAGTCGCCGGAACCGGCCCTATTCCTGTGACATACCCGTTTTCGAGGTAGTAAAGAATCCCCGAACTGTAGTCCAGGCCTTCGAGTTCCAGCCTTGTCGCTGACGGGATCACATAGATCGGGCCGCTGACCGTGCCTGTGGCCGAAGCAAGCCATAAGCTTCCCGCGTTCCCGCCCACATCCGCGGAAATCGCGAACTGATTTGCTGTGGCATCCCAACTGATGCCCTGGATCAACGGAATCGCTGTGGACAGTGTGATCGTACCGGTGTAGGTCATTGTGCTGCCCGGCGCATTCGTCGTCAGTGCATTCAGATCGTAGGTCCACAACGTCGCATTGCCATTCTCCGCGCTGCAAAAACTCGACACGACCATCTGATTCGTGCTTGGAACCACCGCCACCGAACTGGCCTCATGTCCATCCGCGGTGATATCGCTCCATGTAACCAGCTGTCCTGTTTTTGCGTCATATACGGCCAGCACCGCAGGCAAGAAGCTGTTGCAGCCGTTCCACGCTTCGACCGGTCCGTAGATATACCCGTTGTAGTAGGCGACGTCTCCCAGGTGAGTCACCCCACTCCTCATCCCGGAGAGCGGATTGGTGTTGCTCCACAAAACTCCCCAGTCTTTGCCGTAGGCAGTCAACTGTTGTGTGGAGCTGATGTAGACGTGGTTGTCGGAATCAATAGCCACGCCTTGCGAACCAAATAGATCGGGAGAAACTCCAATTCCACCCGGGAAAATGGGACCGATTGAAGTCACTCCGTTCGAGTTGGAGATTTGTCCCCCGCTGCTCGATCCCGGGCTCCCACACCCGCACAAAGTCCAGTGAGCCGACAGCACACCAATGACCGCGACGAGAAACCTCGACTTGCAGGAGACCATTCCATTGCTGTATCAGAACGCCTCGTGCCCGTCAATTCGGTCAAGTTGCGGCCGCCTGGTTCGCGGTTACCTTCTAACCCATTGGGGTATAACCATTGGAACACCGTTCGGTTACCCGCTTCTGGTTGACTGATAAGCCGGCACCCAAAGGCTCAATCGCATGGGCATCTCGCCGAAAACCATTCATCGCCTGCTTCACAAATTCGAGTTTCAACTCCGATAATCGAAGCTCATGAGAGAACTTTCGTGGCGGTCTTTCGAAGACGGTGCAACCCTCGGCCAATCGGGCTCCGAGCAAGGCATCATCGTCCACGATGAAGACCATCCCCTTGGCGCGCGAATCACTCTTGAACGTGAGGCCGGCGTAGCTCCTTTCGCGATCACCTGCGGCATTTATGGCTGGATGATGCACACACGTTTCTTCGGCTCCGCGAAAGAAGCCGAGACGCAATACGAGCTGATGAAGAACTCCCTCTCGGCGCTCCTTGAAGCAGCCGAACAAGCCGCCGGCGACGACGGCGGACGCCAGGTTCTCCTAGAGGGCGTGACCAAGTTCGTTGAAACCTACCCCTGATCGAAGGCGCCCCTCATTCCACTCGCCGATCCGCGCCCCGCACCGGCAATCTACAATCAACCACGAGATGAATTGGAACGATCTCATCGCCGAAGTGACTTCCGTCGGCGCGTCGGGCAGCTCGTCCGTGCCCATCACCGGTGTTGAATACGACTCTCGCCGAGTGCGCCCCGGAGCCGTTTTCGTCGCGATGAAAGGCGGCTCAACCGACGGCAGTCGGTTTGTCGAACAAGCCCTCGCCGCCGGCGCTTTGGGCATCGTCACCGACTCCGCGCAGACTTTCGACCATCTCACCGTCTACCAGCCTGGCCTTCCTATTCTCAACGTAGAACACGGACGGCGCGCACTCGCCGAGGCCTCTGCTGCATTCTTCGGCCACCCCGAGCGCTCGCTCGCCGCAACGGGCATTACCGGCACCAACGGCAAGACCACCACTGCGTTCCTCACGGAGTCGCTCCTAAACACCGCCGCGCGTGCTACGGTGCTGATTGGAACGATTGAGTATCACGTCGCAGGCGAGACGCGCCCCTCCGTCCACACCACGCCCGAGTCCCGTGACCTCTTCGAGTTGATGGCCGAGGGCGTTGCACGCGGCGCGGATGAGCTGGTCACCGAAGTTTCGAGCCACGCTCTCGATCAGGGCCGGATGATCGGAATTCCCTTCGACGTCGCGGTCTTCACCAATCTCACCCGCGACCACCTCGACTACCACCAGACGATGGAGAAATACTTCGCCGCCAAACGCCTGCTCTTCGACGGCTCGGTTTATCCGCCGCCGCGCGTCGCGGTCATCAATGCGCTCGATCCGCGCGCAGGCGATCTCGCACACGCTGCACGCAGCGCCGGCGCCGAGATTCGTACTTATGGCATCGGCCAAGGCGAATGGCGCGCGGCCGGCTACACGCTTACACCTTCGGGCGCGGTAATCGAACTCGAAACTCCCGCCGGTTCGGCCTGCCTCACCTCCCATCTCGCCGGCGAGGTCAACGTCCTGAATCTTCTTGCGGCCTTTACCGCTGCGCACGCGCGCGGCGTTTCTTTCTCTCATCTCGCCGCTGCTGTTCCAATGCTCAGGCCCGTTCCCGGCCGTTTCCAGCCGGTCGACGCGGGCCAGCCATTCACCGTCATCGTCGACTACGCGCACACTGACGATGCATTGCGCAACCTCACGGCGCTCGCCCGCCAGATGACCGCCGTCTCCGGTGCTCGCGTCATCACAGTCTTCGGCTGCGGCGGCGATCGCGACCGCACCAAGCGTCCCAAAATGGGCCTGGCCGCCGGAGAAGGTTCCGACTTCGTTGTCGCCACCAGCGACAATCCTCGCTCCGAGGACCCCGCGGCCATCCTCGCCGAAGTCGAGCCTGGACTTCAGTCCACTGGCGTCGCTTATACCATCGAGGTTGACCGCGCCTCGGGAATTCGTCTCGCGCTTGCGGCCGCCAAACCCCGCGACGTGGTTTTGATCGCAGGCAAAGGCCACGAGAAAGAACAGATTCTCGCCGGCCGCACCATACCGTTTGACGACGCCGAGGTCGCGCTTTCCATCCTTGGCGAATTGGGCTATCGTGAAGGGCGATGAATCTCACGCTTGCTGAAGTGGCGATGGGCGCCAGGGCCGTACTCGAGGCGCCGGCCAGTGTGACTAATGCAGGCGCGCTCGTTGCCTCCGGATACTCCATCGACTCGCGCACCATCGCACCCGGCGAGCTGTTCTTTGCTGTTCGGGGGGAGCGCCACGATGGCCATGACTTCGTCGCCGCCGCGCTCGACCGCGGAGCAGTCGCTGCAGTCGTCTCCCACGCACGTGCGGCCTCCCTTCCCGATGCGGCGCTTGCCCATCCCTTGCTCATCACCGACGATCCACTCCTCTCCCTGCAGGCGCTCGCCCACCATGCGCGGCTCCAGTGGGGCCATCATCTCGTTGCCATTACCGGTTCGGCAGGAAAAACCACCACCAAGGAAGCCGTTGCCGCTGCGCTCTCCGCAAAGTTCTGCGTTCTTAAATCTCAGGGCAACCTGAACAACAACTTCGGCCTGCCTCTGCAGCTTCTTCGCCTTCAGCCCGAGCACGAATTCGCCGTTGTCGAGATGGGCATGAACCACTCCGGCGAGATTGCCGCCCTCGCGCGCATCGCCGCGCCCGATTGGGGCGTGATTACCAACGTCGGCTCCGCGCACATCGAGAATTTTGCCGATGGCCAGGCAGGCATCGCCCGCGCCAAGTTCGAGCTCGTCGAGTCGCTTCCGGCAAATGGCGTTGCCTTCCTCAATTGCGACGACAACTATGCCGCGCAATTCGGCCGCGATTTTCACGGCCGCGCAGTCTACTTCGGCAGCGGCCCCTGCGCCGATCCGCAAATCCTTTCCACAACCGAAGATCTCGACGGCCTGCACGTCCGCTACCGGGCCGGCGAGAAAGAAGGCGGCTTTACGCTCCGCATGCTCGGCGCGCACAATGCCCTCAACGTCATCGCCGGCCTGGCCGTCGCGCTCGAGGCCGGCGTCGATCTCCAGGCCGCCACCGCCGCCATTGCCTCCCTCACCGCCGGCGACAAGCGCGGCCAGGTCATCGAGATTGCCGGTGCTACCGTCCTCAACGACAGTTACAACTCCAACCCTGAAGCCTTGCGCTCCATGATCCGCACTCTCGCCGCGCGCCCCGCAAAAGGCCGCCGCATCCTGGTCGCCGGAGGGATGCTCGAGCTGGGCGAGCACGGTCCTGCGCTGCACATCGCCTGCGGGCGCGCCGCTGCCGAGGCCGGCCTCGATCTTGTCGTGGCCGTCGAGGGCAACGCCGAACACCTCGCAACAGCCGCCTGTGCCGGCGGCGTTCCTGCCGTCTTTCTTCGCGACGCCGAAACCGCCGGGGAGTGGCTCGCGGAAAATCTCCGATCCGGCGACGTCGTCCTAGTCAAGGGCTCTCGCGGCGTCCACCTCGAGCGCGCCATCGAAACGCTTACCCGTCGCATCGCTCTTCGAGATACACCATGAACGTCATCCGACTTGCACGTCGCTTTTTATTGCTCGCTCTTCTCGCTCGCACACTCCCGCTCGCGGCCCAGTACAATCCCACATGGACCAGGCCGTTCCCGCCCTTCCGCCTCGCGGGCAACCTCTACTACGTCGGCAGCGAAGACCTCGCATCCTACCTCATCGCGACGCCCCAGGGGCTCATCCTCATCAACTCGAGTCTTGAGGTTTCAGTTCCGCTCATCCAGAAAAGCGTCGAATCTCTGGGCTTCCACTTTACCGATATCAAGATCCTGCTCATCAGCCACGCGCACAACGATCACTGCGCGGGGAGCGCGCGCATCGTTCAGCTCTCCGGCGCCAAATACTACGTCATGGATGGCGATGTGCCTGTCGTCGAGTCAGGCGGCAAGGCAGATTTCCAGTACGGCGCGGAGAAAATCATGCGCTATCCGCCCATGCACGTCGATCGTGTGCTCCATGACCGCGACACGGTCAAGCTCGGCGACACGGTCCTTACCGCACACTTAACGCCCGGACATACCAGGGGCACGACCACCTGGACGCTTGACGAGAAAGAAGGCGTCCGCGTTTTGCATGTCGTCATCGTCGGCAGCCCGAATGTTAATGATGGATACAAGCTGGTCAACAACAATGCCTATCCGCAAATCGCCGCCGACTACAAACGAGGATTTGCCGTCCTCAAGCGTCTGCCGTGCGACATCTTCCTCGGCGCGCACGGCTCCTACTTCGGCCTCACCGAAAAATACGCTCGCTGGACTGCCGGCGATCGCGACGCCTTCATCGATCCCAATGGGTACAGAGATTATGTGATCGATCGCGAGCAGGCATTCAAGGCGGAACTCGAGCGTCAGTTGGTTAAAAGGAAATAAGTCAAACGTCGATCCGTTGCGCCAGCACCGCTGTTGCGCGCGCCATCGTTACTCCACGCAGCAGGAACACTTTGCTGCGCGACATCCCGCCCGACACCAGCTCCACGGCGCTCTTCGGCAAGCCGAACAACTCCGCGAAGAATTCCTGGAGTGCCGCGTTCGCGCGCCCTTCCAGCGGCGGAGCCTGCACGGCGACCTTGAGCTGCGCTGCCGCGCCCGCGCCGTAAATACCAACGATCGCTGTTCTCTTCGCACCCGGCTGTGCGCGCACCGCCAGTGTCACACCGCCCGTCGCCGTGCGCAGCATCAGTCGAGCTCCGATTCCTGGCTCCGCCGCTCCCCCTGCGGCGTGCGCTTGCCGAACAGCGCCGTCCCGATGCGGATTCGCGTCGCGCCCTCCTGAATCGCCAGCGCAAAGTCGCCGCTCATCCCCATCGACAGCACGTCGAGTTTTAGATTCGGATGCGCCGCGGCCCATCGATCACGCAACACGCGCAGGTCCCTGAAACACGTCCGCGTCACATCCTCCGCCGCGCCCCACGGCGCTATGGTCATCAGCCCGCGCGCCTCAAGATTCTCAAAGTCCGGCAGCCGCTCCAGCAGCCGCGCCGCCTCATCCGACTCCGGCTCGACCCCTGTCTTCGTTGCTTCAGCGCTCAACTTCACCTCGATAAGCACGGGTAGCCGCTTGCCGAATCTCCCCGCCGCCTCATTCAATCGTTCGGCCAGCCAAACAGAATCCAGCGAATCGATCCCGTCAAAAAGCTCCGCCGCCTTCGCAGCCTTGTTCGACTGCAAGTGGCCAATCAAATGAAAGCGCAGTCTCTCTCGCACCGCCCAGGTTCCGGTTTCCGCCGCATGCAGCACCTTGGCGTTAAATTCCTGCACCCGATTCTCGCCAAACAGCGTCAACCCCAGCCGAGCGGCCTCTGCAATCGTTTCCGCGGGAAACGTCTTCGACACCGCCATCAACTCGACTTCGCGTCGCGCGCGCCCCGCCGCCCGGCAGGCCGCATCGATCGCTTCTTCAAGTTGTTCGAGATTTTTCTTGAGCGCCGTCATCACTCAGCCAGCGCGCCTCAGCGCCCGCGCTCCTCGAGGTACTTCTCCGCCTCCAACGCCGCCATGCACCCTGAGCCAGCCGCCGTGACCGCCTGCCGGTACCGCCGGTCCTGCACATCGCCGCAGGCAAACACACCCGGCACAATCGCGCCGTTCTTCGTCGTGAACACGTTGTTCGTCGTCTTGATGTACCCGTCTTCGTCCAGATCGATCTGGCCGGCGAACATCTTCGCGTTCGGCTCGTGCCCAATGCCCAGGAACATCCCCTTCACAGCCAGCTCGTCCGACTCGCCGCTCTTCAAGTCGCGCAGGCGCAGGCCCTTAACCTCGCCCTCTTCCACGCCCAGCACTTCGTCCACCACCGTGTTCGTCCGCAACTCAATCTTCGGGTGCGCCATGGCGCGCTCCAGCATGATCTTTGAGGCGCGGAAGGCGTCGCGCCTGTGCAGCAGCGTCACCTTCGAAGCAAAACGGGACAAAAAAATCGCCTCTTCCATCGCCGAGTCGCCTCCGCCCACCACCGCAATGTCTTTGTCGCGGAAGAAGAACCCGTCGCACGTCGCGCAGCTCGATACGCCGCGCCCAATCAGCGCCTGTTCGCTCTTCAGTCCGAGCCAGCGCGCACTTGCGCCCGAGGCCACAATCAGCGTCCGCGCATGAATCTCGCCCGCCGAGATCCGCAGCTGGATCGGATGCGTATGTGCTTCCACCCTGGTCACGTGCGCATGCCGGTACTCGGCGCCGAACCGCGCCGCCTGCTTCTTCATGTTGTCGATCAGTTCCGGCCCCTGAATCCCCTCGGGCCAGCCCGGAAAGTTCTCAACGAGCGTGGTCATCGAAAGCTGCCCTCCGGGCTCATGGCCCTCCAGAACCAGCGGTTTTAGCCCGCCGCGCGCCGTGTAGAGCGCGGCCGTCAATCCGGCGCAGCCGGAGCCAAGAATCACAACATCGCGTATCTCTGCCATCGGTTTACCCGTGTCGATTGTAGACGGAAAGGCGCCTGCGCCGTTACGCTCGCATGTGCCCCGGCTCCAGGCCCTTCCGCTCCACATAAGATGTCATCCGTAGCCAATTGGACTCGAGTCCGCAGATCGCCAGCTCACAAATGTACAGCAGCCAATGAGTCGAATGAGGAATCTCTAACCGTTGCGCCGTCTGCATGTGCGGCTTCTAACCTTTCGCATTCACGTGCGCTTCATTGCGCATGGTCGCACAGCCGCACACTTCTCAGAGCCTCCTTATCATTGCGAGAGTTGCTCTGAAAACTCTCATCGCGGAGAAGAACCACAAGATTAGAACCCTTTAAGAGTCACCCAAAACCTGCGGACACGCACATGCCCCAGCCACCCCGTCTGGGGGACCCCGTGCCCATCACTACCTCCGCGCCCGAGCACTCTACTGCGCCCCGCACCACCGTGCCCCGCCTCCTTGCGGCCTTCCTGCTTGCTTTGCTCCTTCTCGCTCCCGCAACCGCCCTTGCCGGCGGCCCCAAAAATATCGCGGGGTCCAGTTTCTTCAACCCCGCTGTTTCCGGCCAACCCGTCCACTGGGCCGGCGGCGAAGTCAACTACTACGTCGACCAGGGGCCGCTCTCAGCCACCGTCACGAACCAGCAAGCCACTGCGATCGTTGACGCCGCAGCAGCCCTTTGGAGTGCCGTTTCGACGGCAGGAGTCACGCTCAACGACAAAGGCCCGCTTAATGAGGACGTCAACGCCGCAAACATCCAGGTCAACTCCTCAGGTCAGATCACCGCGCCAGCCGACGTCACCACCGCGGCTGCCAACTATCCCCTTGCCGTGATCTTCGATGCCGATGGCTCCGTCATCAACGCCATCTTCGGCGCCGGCGCCAGCCAACCCGACGCCTGCCAAAACAACGGCGTCTACGTCTGGATCGACAATTTCAATCCTGACGCCACCATCGCTCATGCCGTCATCGTTCTCAACGGTCTTTGCGCCACCAACGCCAATCTGCTCGACATGATCAACTTCGAGCTCGAGCGCGCCTTCGGCCGCGTGCTCGGCCTCGATGACTCCCAGGTCAATCCCGGCGCGCTTACAGGCAGCGATCCCGAAGCCTCACAGGGTTGGCCTGTCATGCAGCCCATGAGCGGAGCCTGCGGCTCAACCGGCGGCGACTGCATTCCCGACCCCACTGACCTCCGCTACGACGACATCGCCGCGCTCAATCGCATTTACCCCATCACCACGGCAAACATCGCCAACTTCCCGTCGAAGCAACTCACTGCGGCCAACACCATCTCCATCCGCGGCACGATCAGCTTCCCATCCGGCTATGGCATGCAGGGCGTCAACGTCGTTGCCCGCCCGCTCGATTCGAGCGGCAATCCTCTCTACCAGTACACGGTCACCGCCGTTACCGGCGCTCGTTTCAGCGGCAACCACGGCAACCCCGTCACCGGCTTCAGTGACGCAAACGGCAACCCCCTCGCCATGTGGGGCTCTTACGACCCGTCGTTGCAGGGTTCCTTCGACTTGAGCGGCATTCCGCTCCCGCCCGGCGTCACTTCAGCCACCTATCAAATCACCTTCGAACCCATCGATCCTCTCTACATCCTTGAGAATTCCGTGGGTCCATACACGCTGGGCCAGGTCGCGCCGTCCGGCAAGCTCAGCCCGATCGCTCTCCCCAATCTCTCCGCGGGCAGTTCGCAAACTCTCACCATCACTGGCGCCGGCTCACCGGTCGCGGGCTTCAACGATGCCATCGCATCCGAATCCCAGCCGCGCCCCTTGCCCACAGCCGGGCTTTGGTGCGGCCGCCTCAGCCAGATCGATCAGGCCGACTGGTTCACCTTCCCCGTCCGCGCCAATCGCATCTTCACCGTGGTCACGCAGGCCCTCGACGAAACCGGTTCCCCTTCCAACTCCAAGGCCATGCCCACCATTGGCGTCTGGGACGCCTTCGATTCCGTGGGCAGCACGCCCATCGGTGCCGCGCCCGGACTCAACGGCCTCGCCGCAGGAGAAACCTGGCTTCGCGTCGCCAGCGCCGCCGACGATATCGTCCGCATCGGCATTGCCGACATGCGCGGCGATGGCCGCCCCGACTACGCTTATGACGGATGGCTGCTCTATGCCGGCTCCGTCTCGCCCGCGCACCTTCCGGCCTCTGGCGGTCCCATTACGATTCAAGGCGCCGGCTTTCGCCTTGCCGACACGGTTTTGGTTGGCGGCCAGCCCGCGCTCGTCACCAGCATCTCGCCTAACCAGATCACCGTCATCGCCCCGCCCGCGGCCTCCGGCGTCACTGGCTCGGTCGACGTTGAGGTCGACGATCTGCCCACGCTCTATGCCGCGGCGGTCATCCCCGGCGGCGTCAGCTACGACTCGGGTACCGGCGACGCGCTCACCCTCATCACTGCGCCTTCAAACACCGTCCCCATTGGCGTGCCGCTTTCCTTCACCGTCATGGCGCTCGATTCAACGCTTGCCCCGGCCGGCGGGGTCACGGTCATCTACACGCTCACTGCGGGAACGGCCAAGCTGGCCTGCGGCCTGCCCGTCTGTTCCGTCACGGCGACAGGCGACGGCCGCGCCACCATGAACGTCACTGCCGTCGATGGCACCTGGTCCATCGTCACTGCCTCGCTCACCAACGGGTCCGGCTTGCAGGCGCAGTTCGCCGGCGGCACGCCGCCCACGCTTGCTCCCCTCGCTTCGCGGCTTTCGCTCGCTGCCGGCGCCACCTTCTCCTGGACCGTGCAGGCACTCGTGCTCTCAGGCGGCGCTCCACTTGCTGACCAGTCGGTCGCATGGCAAACTCCCTCCGGCGGCGGCATCGTTCCCCAGGGACCTCTCGCGGCGCTCACTAACTCCGCCGGCATCGCTTCCAAAACTCTCACCGTCGGCCCGCTCGCCGAGGGCCAGACCGTCAGCATCAACGCCTGCCTCAACGGGACCGGCCAGTGTGTTGCCTTTACCGTTTTCGGCGCGCGCCCCGAGTACGCCCTGCTCCAGCCCATCTCAGGAACCAGCCAGACTCTGGCCGCCTCTGCCACTCCAGGCCAAATCGCTCTCCGCCTCCTCGACATGGACGGAAATCCCATGGCCGGCGGCACGGTCGCGCTCTATCAGGCTCTCTATGCCTGGTCGCCACCCTGCGCCCCGCACACGGTCTGCACTCAGGGCGCGCTCCTCGCCACGCAGGCTTCTACAGCCACGTCCGCCGTCGATGGCTCGGTCACATTCATTCCCGTTTCGCTTTCCGGCGTTGCTACAAATCTCATCGGCCTCGCCGCCAGCGGCAACACCGCCACCGTTCGCATCGCAGTCCAGCAGCACCCGTAAGATTCCGCCGGCCTTCGTTGCTTTGTATTTGTCGGTTAGGGCCTGGTCCAGCGCCGCGCTCCGGCCCCGTCGCGCTCACTGGCCGGTCGAGTCTCGTGCCGCCGCTACTGCTTTCCCCCGACCTTCAGTCCCGGCCGGCCTGCGGCGTCTTCCACCGCCGCGCCCACAACGCAAACCAGATCATCAGGACGATCGCAATCACCCATGTCGCGCCCCACACCCACAGGAAATACGGAGCGTTCATATTCATCAGGGGCGGCGGGGCGGCGACGAGGAGTCCTTCGAAAACCGCAAAGCCCAGCGCCAACGCAAACCTCGACCATCTCCATTCGCCAGTGCGCTGTGCCCTACCGATGGCTGACAAACCAATCAGTCCGATGAGCAAAACCGATACGATCCACGACATTCGAGCGCAACTTCCAGAGGAAGAGCTTTCAATCCAAACGCTATCGAGCGGCGGCACCGACGGTCATGCTCTCTACTGCCAGCCACGATGGAGTCGGTTGAAGATCGCCGACCGTCCCCGCCCATCCGGCCTCTTCCCGCTTCAGTCCCGCCTTCGCATAGAACTCGCGGCACGGCCCGTTATTCGGCGTCTCCTTGTAATGCCCCAGCAGCCGGCTCTCCCGCGCGCCAAGCTCGCCCACCGCGTTCAGCAGTGCATACTCGATCCCGAACCCGAACACGCGGCAGCTCAGCACGAACACGGGAATCTCCAGTCCCGCCGCCGCGCGCCTCACCACCATCACGCCCACCACGCCCATGCTGCCGAACTTGTCCTTCGCCGCGGCGGTTATCACCCATTGCTCCCCGCCCAAGCCCCTCTCCAGCTCGTCCATGGTTACGCGGCTCCCGCACAGGTTGAATTGATTTGTGCGGTTCACCAGTTCCACCGCGCGCTTCAGTTCCGGCGTTCGCGTAGCCTGCTCGATCCGCACCGCAAGCTGCAAGTTGCCGAGCGCCGCAGCTTCATCCTCCTGGCTCTTCGCGGACCCGCCCGCCTCCGTCAGGAACTCCTCCCGCGCGGCGCGCTCGTGATAAAGCCGCGTCCGGTCCTCCAGCTGATCTGCTTTTAGGTGCTTCTCCCAGTGCGCCAGTTGGCGCCACGTCGCCGCCTCGCGTGCGTCCAGAACCGCCATCGCGGGGAATGCATTCTGCACGCGCTCCAGCTCGTCGGGCCGGTCGTCGATGAACACGAAGTCCTTCTCCTTCAGGTTCAGCTCTTCTACGATGCTTGCCATGTTCTTGACCTTCGGCTCCCAGTTGATGCGCGAAGCCACAAAGTCGTCCATCTTCAGCGCCGCGTCTGAGAAATCCACGTTCTTCGCGTCGTTCTTCGAGTTGATCGACAACAGCACGCCCTTGTTTCTCAGCCCCTTCAAAGTCCTCTGCCGGTCGTTGAAGTGCTCCACCGGCCCCTCGCCGATTACGCCATTCCACAGCGTGTTATCCAGGTCGCACACAACCACCTTCTTAGCCGCCAGCAGTGCCGCCGATGCCATCGCGTCAAGATACGGCCCGCGTGCCAGCTCCATGCTCATTCGTGTCGGGTGAAGCACGTTGCCGTGGAACAACACTCTTCCCAGCTCAAAATCGCTCGTCTTCTCCCGCAGCGCAGCTTCATCCATCACGCGCACGCGTCCGTCAAACGCCGGGTCGCCCGCGATGCGCTCGATTTTCCGCGCGATGAACGGCCGCGCCTGCATGCGGTTCCTCGCCGACGTCAGGTTCTTTGCCACCCCGCTCCAGAATCCGAATGTTTGAACCACGCCCGCGCTATTGTGTACGTATATTGGGCAGGAGAACCGCTCGGCCAGCAGGCGGATCGTCTGCGCCACCTCTTCCAGCATCGTGTCCAGTACGCCAAAAAACTTCGTCCGCGCCCACCAGCCCGTGTTCCAGCGCAAAATCTGGTCGTACCCCGTCACGAATGTGTACGAAAAGGGGCTGAAGAACGCAAGGTCGAACCCACCCTGCCCAAGTTCGCGAATCTCGTTTCTTAGCGCGGCCCCCACGCCGCTGTACCGGTGTACCGGATCGAGAGCAATCTGCGCCCGCAGGCACGGTCCGGTCACCCCCGCCATGATCTCGTTCATAAAGCAGTCGCCAATGAACAGCACGCGCAGTCTTTTGCGTATCGGCCGCGAAAGCCGCCCCACCAGCCGGTCCAGATTCTCGCGCAGCGATTCGAGCGCCTCCGCCGATACCTTGCCTTCCAGGATCCCGGACCACCGCGGCTTTGCGCATTCGAGGATTCTGCCCGCTGAAAACGCCGGCGCGCTTTCCGGACGCATCGACGGGTGATTGAATTGCGAGATCCATCCCGAAAACAGATCTTCGCGCAGGTCATCGGGAGCCTTCAGCCATTCGCCCGCCAGGTCGATGGCCGTCTCGGTCACCGCCTGCCACCACTCGTGGATTTCCGCCATTCGTTCCGGCAGAAATCCGGCCAACTGGTCAGCTTCCTTCACCGCCTGGAAAAGCGCTTCGGCCAACTCTGCCCTGTGCGCGCCAAAAGCCGCGGCCAGCGCGCTGCGCGAACGACGATCGTCAACGGGGGTCAGGCGATTCCCTCCTTCGGTGCAATTTTGCAGAAATCATAGCAGAGCACGTCTTGTCGAATCGCTCGCTCCGCCCCACGCATCGCTCCGCTGCCGCTTCAGGAATTTGCAGAGATTTCCCGCGTCGCTTCGCCCGCCGCCGCCAGGTTCACAAGCCACATTTCCGTGTATTCCCTTGCCAGAACCACGCCGTCGCCTCCGGCGTCAAACGCCGCGCGCACCTCCGCCTTCACGCCTTCCGGCGTCGTCTGCTTCCATCGCGGCTGGATAGGAACGTTGATATCGACGCTCGGATAAATCTGGATTGCATGTCCCGTGTCCGCGATGGCCCGCTTCGTCTCGCGCGCAATGTACTCCACCGACAGCCCCTTCGCCGGCAGTTCCGCGATCGCCGCTTCGTCGTAACCCATCATCTTGTAATAGACCGGCGTCAACTCCTCCGCCGTCGCATCGGCAAAGATCGTCGAGCAAAGCCGCTCGATGAATCCCGCCATTCGCCCGCCGCCCGCGTTGTTATAGGTCGCAATCTTGACGAAATCTGCGTAGTTCTTCGTCTTTGCGTAGTCGTCTGTCGCGCTGTAGAACGGACTGAAGGTGATGTTTTGCACCATGTGGAATCCAAACGGCTTCTGCGGCGCGAGTGCTTTCGCCGTCTTGTAAAGCGTCGCGCGTATCTCGTGGTAGCTGTCGTGCCACATCCGATGCCACGCCAGCACCTCCGGGTACTCCACGAGAATTCGCCAGAAGCTGACGAAGTATCCATCCGCCGGACGCTGCGATTTACCCGCCGCCCCGAAGAGCCGGTCGAGCTTAATGAATCCCTCCTGCGCTCGTTCGACGGAGATCTCGCGGTCCCTCGCCTTGGCTCGGCAATACGGGCAAAAGCACGAGATCCCGGTCGTCGCCCATCCGCCGCCGATCAGGTTGTCCAGCGGCCCCATGCGCTCGCATCCCCAGATGATGCCCGCCACCAGATCCGGATATCCCGAAAGATACGACTCGATCCTGCCCGTCAGCAGCGCCCGGTAGTCCGGATGATTCCAGCACGCGCCGTCGGTGCGCTTCCCGTACACGTCGACCTCCGCCACCTCGGTCAGTCCCGGAATCAGCCGCATCATGTTCGCGTTCGTGTTGTTATAGTCGAACGCAAAGAAATCCATGCCCCGCGCCTTCATCTTCGGCGCCACTTCGCCGATCACATTAAACCGGCTGGCCGCGTGAAATTCCTTGAGCGTGCTGCCGGCAAAATACTTCCGATCGTACTCGTAGAACGCGCCTCCGATCTCCGGGTTCGCCTTCCCATACGTCCCGTGGTCCGGCAGCGGAATCTTTCCGCTCGCATCGGTCGCCTCGGAGTTGAACGTGAAAGCAAACGCCGTATTCACGTTGCCCTTTTCCTGTAAGTTGTCGAGCAGCGCATCGATCCCTTCGTCCTGCCACGCGTACGCCTTCACCTGCGTCGCCACAAGATTCTTCCGGCTCACCGTCTTCGCCGCGGGCAGAGAAGCATGCGCGGCGCTGGCCCGCGCGCGTTGCGGCAAACTACCGGCGGTCGACAATGCGGCGAGCAATTGAACGAACCGCCGCCTCGTAACTTCGAAACTCATCGCTTGTTCCCTCGTTGTGAATGGCCGCTGAACCGCCGGAACCGTCGGCGAGCAAACTCGAAAACCGCCCGGTTCCACCGGCAGGCTCGATCGATCGTCCCCGTTCCTGGAGCGATCCCGCGCCGCCTGCTCCAGCATACGCGTTCACGTAGAGCGGTCCGCGCCCTACAATAGAAGCGGAGCCCACCTTAGAGGAGACCCATGCCGCTATCTGGAGAAGCCATCCGCCTGATGAACTACATTGACGACGTCGCCGTCACGCTGCGCCGCGTGCTCGCCGCTGTCCCAACGCTTCCCGCCGACGAGCGCGCCAAGGTTGCCGAGCATCTGCTCCGCGCCCGCCCCAGTGCCGAGGATGTTGCCGCGGCCCTCGCCGTCAAGTAAACTCCTGGTCTTCAGAAGCTCGTGATCACCGTCGCCATCATCGGAGCCGGACCCCTCGGCCGTCGGCTCGCGTTGGGAGCCGCGCGCGCTGGCTATCGCGTCTTGCTTGAGGACGTAATGCCCTCGAACCTCCACCACGCACGCGAGTCCATCCGCCAGGACCTCGGCCCCCAGGCTCTGCCCGCCGTCACCTTCGTCTCCTCCATCGAAGACGCCGTCCGCGATGCCGGCCTTGTGATCGACTGCGTTCCCGACGAACTCGAATCCAAGCTCGAGATTCTCTGGCTGGTCGATCGCATGGCTCCGCCGCGCACGGTCATCGCCACGCCTACCCTCCACAATTCCATCGCCGACCTGGCCAGTTGCACCAATCGCCCGGAAAAGTGCATCGCCATCGCCGCCTCGCCAGAGCAATTGGCCGCGGCGCACGGCGCCGGCCTCACGCTTCGCGCCGCGCCGTTCACCAGCGATGAAACTTCTTCACTTGTCGTCGATTTCTTCCGCCGGCTCGGCTTCCACCCCGCGCTTGAACGCGACTCGGCCTGAGTTTCGCGCCCGCGCTCTCACCCAAGCACTCGGCCCTACATCCTGCAGATCAGCAGCTCGCGCTCGTAAATCATCTCCGGCGGCAAATGGTCGTGCACGTCGATGAACAACTCCTCGTGCTCAATCAACTCATTGCGCCAGGCGGCGCGGCTCACTTCCTGCATCTGCTCGAACTTCTCGCGCGAAATGTCCAGCCCTTTCCACTCCACATCGTCGTAGTAAGGCGTCCAGCCGATCGGTGTCTCCTTGCCTTGCGCGCGCCCGTGAACGCGGTCCACAATCCACTTCAGGATGCGCATGTTCTCCCTGAACCCCGGCCACAGGAACTTTCCGTCCTCGCCCTTGCGGAACCAGTTCACGTGAAAGATTCGCGGCGTCGAGCTCAGCGAGCGCTGCATCTTGATCCAGTGCCGGAAGTAGTCGCCCATGTGATACCCGCAGAACGGCAGCATGGCCATGGGATCGCGCCGCACCGTCCCCACCGCCCCTGCTGCCGCCGCCGTTGTCTCCGACCCCATCGTCGCGCCCACATAAACGCCCGCGCTCCAGTTGAACGCCTGGTACACCAGCGGAATCGTCGTCGACCGCCTTCCGCCAAACACAAACGCGCCGATCGGCACGCCCTCAGGATCCTCCCACGCCGGATCGATCGACGGGCACTGCGCGGCCGGCGCCGTAAATCGCCCGTTGGGATGCGCCGCCTTCGCCCCTGTCTGCTTCGCAATTTCCGGTGTCCAGCGTTCGCCTTTCCAGTCCAGACACTCGGCCGGCGGCTTGTCGGTCATGCCCTCCCACCACACGCCGCCGTCCGGCGTCAGCGCCACATTGGTAAAGATCGAGTTCCTGCTGAGCGTCGCCATTGCGTTGGGATTGGTCTTCTCGCTCGTCCCCGGCGCCACGCCAAAAAAACCCGTCTCAGGATTGATGGCTCGCAGTTGTCCATTGGCATCCGGCTTGATCCACGCTATGTCGTCACCGACCGTCGTCACCTTCCAGTCGCCCAGCGCCTTCGGCGGCACCATCATGGCCAGGTTCGTCTTGCCGCACGCGGAAGGAAACGCCGCCGCCACATACGTCTTCTCGCCCTGCGGCGACTCCACGCCCACAATCAGCATGTGCTCCGCCATCCATCCTTCGTCGCGCGCAATGTTCGACGCGATGCGCAGCGAAAGGCATTTCTTGCCCAGCAGTGCATTCCCGCCGTACCCCGATCCGTAGCTCCAGATTTCGCGCGCCTCTGGGAAATGCACGATGTACTTCGCATCGTTGCACGGCCACGGCACGTCCTTCTGCCCCGGCGCAAGCGGCATGCCCACCGAGTGCATGCACGGCACCACGCGCACCTCGCCTTTGTCGATCTGGGCCAGCACCGGCAGCCCGATCCGCGTCATGATGCGCATGTTCACCACAACGTAAGGCGAGTCAGTCAATTGCACGCCCACCCGCCCTATCGGCGAGCCCACGGGCCCCATGCTGAACGCCAGCACGTACATCGTCCGCCCGCGCATGCACCCTTTGAACAGTTCCTTCAGCTTCGCCCGCATCTGGAACGGATCGACCCAGTTGTTGGTCGGCCCTGCGTCGTCCTTGGAATAAGAGCAGATAAACGTCCGCTCCTCCACGCGCGCCACATCGCGCGGGTCCGAGCGCGCATAAAAGCACCCCGGCCACTTTTCCCGGTTCAGCCGGATAAACGTCCCTGAAGCCACCAGTTCGTCGCACAGCCAGTCGTATTCTTGCTGGCTTCCATCCACCCAATGGATCGCGTCCGGTTGCGTCAGGTCCGCCATCTTCTCCACCCAACGGATCAGGTGCTTGTTCGTCGTCAGTGGCTTCACTAGGTTCGATTTCACCGGTTTCATCGTCCTTCCTCGTCTTCAGGCGGTTCAGGCGCGGCAATTGACCCGATATGTCAAACGATACACATTCACTTTCTGCCTGTCTGCGCTCTTTTTTGAGGCTCAACAGGCCCGAGAAAACCTTCAATTCCACGGGGGCTTTGAATCATTTATACGTGATGCCGGACCCTGTCATCAAGACAACAAGGCAAAATGGCCGCTCGGCGCATTCGCCAAAGCCGCCGCGACCACTGTAGAATCCCTTCCTTCGCGCAGAATTCCTGCGCAAGCATCCGCGGCGAGTCCGCCGGCGAGCAGGCGCCCGCTCCGTCGATCTCCCCTCGTGATGAACACCCCAATACGATTTCAGGATCGGTTCATTGCCAAAACCTGTTTTCTCCTGAAAGGGTCAGGAGGTTATATTGTTGCCCATGTCCTTTACTCGCAGAGAATTCGCCAAACTGGGCGCGCTGGGCGTTGCCGCCCGCTTCGCCCCGCCGCTCCTCGCCCAAACCGCCGGCCGCCAAACCGGCTACGCCATCATCGGTCTCGGCCGCATCGCAGCCATCTTCATGGCTGGCGTCCGCAACTCCCCGAACTCCAAAGTAACCGCGCTCGTCAGCGGCCATCGCGACAAGGCTCTGCGCATCGCCGCCGACTACGGCGTCCCCGAAAGCTCCATCTACAGCTACGACAACTTCGATTCCATCATCTCCAACAAATCGGTCGATGCGGTCTACGTGGCCCTGCCCAACTCCATGCACGCCGACTTCACTATCCGTGCCGCCAAGGCCGGCAAGCATGTCCTCTGCGAAAAACCAATGGCCATGAACGTCGCCGAGTGCGAGCACATGATCGCCGCCTGCAAATCCGCCGGCGTCAAGCTAATGATCGCCTACCGCTGCCACTTCGAGTCCACCAACCTCAAGGCCGTCGACCTCATTCGCTCCGGCGCTCTCGGACAGGTTCAGGCCATTGAAACCGCCTTCGGCTTCAACCAGAGGCTCGGCGAGTGGCGTCTCGACAAGAAACTTTCCGGCGGCGGCCCGCTGTGCGACGTCGGCATTTACTCGCTCAACGCCACCCGCTATCTCACCGGCGAAGAGCCTGTCAGCTTCTCCGCCTATAGCTCCGTCATCGATCACGACGGCCGCTTTACGTCGGTCGAGGAAAACATCTCCTGGACGATGAAGTTCCCCTCCGGCATCGTGGCCGCGTGCAACACCACCTACGGAGCGCAGATGGGCGGTTTCTTCAAGGTGCACGGCGCCAAAGGATGGATCGACGCCGACCCTGCATTCAACTACGACGGCCTGCATCTCCGCGCAGAGTATTCCGCCAACGTGGGCGACCATTCCCCCACCATCATCGATGAGGCCAACCCCGCCAAAAATCCTTACCAGTTCACGGCTCAGGCCAACCACTTCTCCAACTGCGTGCAGAACAACCTCGAGCCCAAAACTCCCGGCGAAGAAGGCCTCCGCGACATGCGCTACATCACTGAAATCTACCGCGTCGCGGGCATCTCCATGCTGTGAGAGTTGCGAGCCGGCTCCCGCAATTCGCTCTCCACCCTTTGCGCGTTGCTTGAAACCGGCCGGCGGCTCCATCGTTCCGCCGCTTAAACTCGAGAAAGTGAGGCATCATGAACACGCGTCTCCTGCCCGCAGTCATTGGGTCGGTATTCTTATTGGCTTCCTGCGCCCGGTCTCAGCAGCCAAATTCCTGCGCCGATTTGTCCAACTTCAAAGCTCCTGGCGTCGAAATCACCAAAGCCGCTCCAGTTGCCGCAGGCAGCACCACGCCGATTCCCTTCAGCATGCCGCCACAGTCTTTGGTTCTCCCTGCATATTGCCGCGTTGAGGGAGTCATCAATCGTCGTAAGGGCGTCGGCGGCGAAGAATTCGGCATTCAGTTCGCGCTCGCCATGCCGGACCAGTGGAATGGCGATTTCCTCATGCAGGGCGGCGGCGGCGGAAACGGAATCGTCTCTCAACCGCTTGGCCTTACGGCTTCGGGAGACAAGCCCGCCCTCTTGCGCGGCTACGCCGTGGTCAGCACGGACACCGGCCACAAGAGCCATAACGGCGCCTTCGACTTTGGCTTCGAGAAAGACCAGCAGGCCTATCTCGACTTCGCCTATCAGGCCAACGCCCAGGTCGCCGCGCTCGCTAAGCAAATTGTTGCGCAGTACTACGGCAAGTCCGCGGCATATTCGTATTTCACCGGCTGCTCAACGGGGGGCCGTGAAGGAATGGTCCTCTCTCAGCGCTTCCCCACAGAGTTCGACGGAATCATCGTCGGCGACCCGGCGATGCGCACCGGCTTTCCCAATCTCGCCATCGGCCAATGGATTCCCGCGGCATTCAACCAGGTCGCGCCCAAAGATTCCAGTGGAAAGCCCATCATCACCGAAGCCATCACCGATGACGATCGCAAGCTGCTCATGGATGCGCTGATGAAACAATGCGACGCCACCGACGGACTGGCTGACGGCCTGATCTCCGATCCGCTCGCCTGCCATTTCGACCCCGAGTCGTTGGCCTGCAAGCCTGGCCAGACCGCCGCCTGTCTCGCGCCCGAAAAGGCCGCCGCCATCGCCAAGGCCTTTGCTGGGCCCAAAACGTCGCGCGGAGTTCAGGTCTATCCTGGCTTCCTTTATGACTCGGGCATTGCAGCGACCACCGGGATCAGGGGTATTCTCGTTCCCGGTCCCGGCATCTTCGGGCCACCGCCCACCGCAACTGAAGTCGACGTCGATTCCGAGGCGCTCAAAGACGTTCAGCCTTTGGTCGATTCCACAGCCACCAACCTCTCCACCTTCGCCGCCCATGGCGGCAAGCTGATCTTCTTCCACGGCGACAGCGATCCGTGGTTCTCGCCCCTCGATACCTTCGATTACTACAAAGACATGGCCGCGGCGAATGGCGGGCTCGACTCCGTTTCAAAGTGGAGCCAGTTTTATTTTGTTCCCGGAATGAGTCACTGCGCCGGCGGCCCTTCGCTTGATCAGTTCGATTTGCTCGGCACGCTTTCCAATTGGGTCGAGAAGGGCATTGCCCCCGAATCCGTCACCGCCACGGGAAAGGCCTTCCCCGGCCGCAGCCGGCCTCTTTGCCCCTACCCAATGCACGCCCAATATAAAGGCCAGGGCAATACCGGCGACGCAAGCAGCTTCGAATGTCGCTGACCGCCTCAACCATTTTCCCGGCAGATTCGCCGCGCTCGATGAGCCAACAGTAGAACCGATCAGTTCTCTGCGGTCTTCGTCTTCCCGGCTTTCGCATCGGCGTCCGTCAGGACCCGGAACTGCGAACCGTAGCGGTGGTAGTTGTGGAACTCGAATTCGTTCAGGACGGGGTGCCTCCTGGTCTCCTGCAGGCTGACGGCGCCCCGCACCGGCAGCAGGAAATCGTGATCTTGCATTGAAATCCATGAATAGTCGATTGAGATGCTGGAGGCGCGGATGTCGAGCGTGGGGGGAATATCGTCGGCATCGATGCTGATGCGGCGCACGCTCTGGGTCGCCGGGTCGAGATAAATCAGGCCGTGGAAGCCCGCGCGTTGGGTGCGGAAGCGATCGGAGAGGTCGAAACCGGAGTTCGCACGCGCCACCTGGAAGGCGAACACCTGTACAGGCTCGCCGTCGAGAGTAGCGGATCGCTTCCAGGTGAAAACAGCTTTGGCTGAAGGGTCGAAGACAATGTGGAACATGGCGCCAAATTCGCCGGCGGAATGTGCAAACTGGAGCTGATCGGGTTGGACGTCGCTGCGGTCGCCGTTGAGCATGAGCGTCGTGCGGGATTCCCCGTGATTGACGTAGCGCATCAGCTCCACCAGCGTGTCCTTGTGCTTCCAGTCGCCGTGGCCGGTGCCATCGACGGAGTGGTTGGTGACCTCGAAGCAGAAAAAGTTCTGCAGGGTATCAGACCAGGCGAGGGCGCGCTGGCGGGCGCCTTCGATCATGGCCTGGATCTCAGCGTCACTGGGAGGCGGGACGGGATTCGTCGGGCTGGTGATGACGAACAGGCTGTTGGCAGTCGAGGCTTCGGCGATCAGGCCGGAATCCGTTCCACCGCCATTGGCGGAGCCGCCGGCGGTCAGCGACGAGTTGGGCGCGTTCGAGGCTGCGGCGGTGCCTGCGACACTGAACGACACGGAGCTGGAGGCGGTGCCGCCGTCCTGGCTGAGGACGGCTTTGACCTCGTATTCGCCGGCCGGAATCACCTGCCCGCGGAGGGTGCCGAGGTAAGGAATGGCGGCGCCGGTGCCTGAGATTTTCTGCAACTCCATGGGCATTTCCATCAGCAGTTTGCTGTTGCGGAAGATCTGAATGCGAAGCGCGGGCTGGCTTTGACTGCCGGCAACGGGATGGACGAGGAGGAAGAACGAGAGGGAGCGCGTGTTTTCGGGCAGCTCGGGTGCGAGGTTGGGCACGACGCGGCCGTCGCCGTATCGCATCGGCTCAAAGGTCTGGTTGTCTTCCTCAGCGGGCTCCACGTTTTCGACGAGAGTGATGTCGCTGAGAGAGGGCCCCTTCTGCGGAGGCTCGATGGTAAAAGTGCTGCGCTGGGCGCCTGCCTTGTTGGCGACGCGGTCCATTACGGCGGTCTCAAGGGTGTAGACGCCGGGATCGGCGGAGAAATGCTCCTGCAACGTGATGGCCTGGCCGGAATCATGGCGGAACATTTCAGGAGTTTGGTGCAGGGGGAAGTCTTCGCCGAAGCGCTGAAGAACAGCGCCTTTGGCGTCCTTAACGACGGCCACGACGGCGGCGTGCACTGAGGAGATGTGGGTGTTCGCATCCTCGTGGACTTCGAGCTGCGAGACGGGAACCTGGACAGCGAGCTCGCCGGAGTTTCCGTCGGGCAACGTGCCGAGACGCAGCACTCCAGCGTGAAATGCGACATCGGCGGGGAGCACGGACCCAGCCAGGATGTTCAGGAGCGGCATTTCGAAGGGACGAACTTCGGTGGATTCCGAGGGTGGAACGGCGAAGTAGCCCGAGCGTGCGCGAATGACGAGGCCTTTACGCAGCGGACGGATGTCGATTGGGCGAAACTGGCCGTCGTAATTCTTGATCGGGGGCACCCAGGAGGCCTGGTACCAGGTGGTCAGGTCGTCGTGGAGCTGCTGCAACTGATGTTTTGATCCGCCGGAGGCGCTGATATAGAAACCGCCGGTGCCGGAAGCCAGGGCGATGAGCGGGCTCTGGCCGACGTCCATGCTGCCGTACTGGAAAGCCGTGGTGTTGCGGACGGTGAGGGGCCCAAGTTGCGGGGCAGCCGTGAAGCCACCGGAAGACCCGCCGCCTCCCTGGGTAGCGACGCCAATGTTGCTGCTGGAGCCGATGGCCCCGCCCTTGCCGAGGGTCGACATGGCCATGGAGGCCTGCATAGCGGCAGCCATCTGCGCGTCGACTGGGTTGGTGTCTACCACGCAGATCGTTACGCCTGCGCGGTTGGCCAGGGCGACGATGGAGTGGAGCGTGTCGCGGGCATCGGAGTTCGAGGCCATGCCCTCGGAGAAATAGAAAATGAACTTGCGGCCGGTCAGCAGCCGATCGCTCTGGACGAGCGCCTGAAGCGCACCCAGCGAAGGATAGCCGCGCCGGTCCGCGATGATGCGCTGCGACTCCTCGAGCGCGGAGAGAATCGGTTTCCCCTCCGCGCGTTCTTGAGAGCTGAGGGTGAGCGCGTCACTGAAGTCTGACGCGATCAAGGTCTTCTCGGCCTGGGTGAAATCGACCGAGGGGGGAGCAGGCGTGGCTGGCGTCGCATCCGCCAGAGCGGCATCGACGAGCCGGCGCTCCCCGGTGTAGGGCTGAAGCAGCCGCAGCCGGCCGTTGAATTCGAGGACGGCGAACGCGTAGCCCTTCTCGGGAAACGCTCCAAGAATCTTCTCCGCCATCTTGCGCGCGGTTTTGGCGGGGCCGGGGTCCAGGCGATCGAAAACAAGGGTCACGAGGTGCTGCGATCCTGAAGTGCTGGCCACAAGGCGAAGGGTAGAGAGCTGAATCGGCGATCCGCCGTCGGTGACCGCGAGCTGCGCGGGCGCAAGGTCGACGACCGGCTTATTGTGTTTGGTGCGAACGGTCAGGTCGAGCGAGACTTCGTCGACGGTGGCGGTGAGGGGCGGGCCGGCTGAAGAATCCGGCGCTGGGGATGCAGCAGGAGCCTGGCCGATGGCGGGTGCCCCTGCGGGCGGCGCCTGAGCCGGCGAGACCGGCGGAAACAGAAGGTTTAAAGAGAGCGAAATAATAGCGACTCGGCCTGGGTTCAGAAAGGTGCGGGCCCGTGATGCACACATCTGATGCCTCCCGTTGCAGCGAGGTAAAGTCCGGATAATTTCGGAACCGTCGGAGGCCGAAGGCGACCGGCACTAACAAGATAAACCGGCACCGTCACAATAATTGGAAAGGCTGAATAATTGGACGAACAAAAGAAAGGAAAGATGAGCACGACAGAGAGGAGGAGACAGGAGCAGGCGGGTGAAGACAAGCGGGGAACGAGTGGGAGATTTCGAGAGTGGGCTCTCACCTTACGCCTTCAAAGGCAGAAGAAGTGACGGGAGCGCCCGATCGACAAGGTTGCGAGTCTAACAGAAATTCTGGCCGCTCTCGACTGCTCTAAATTATTGAAAGATTGGCTCCTCAGGTAGGACTCGAATCAACGCTCAAACGTATTTTCAACAACATGCAGGTCAGCGGATGACACCTTAGACCATGCAATGCAGGCTAAATCCGATAAACAGAGCGCAGATGGAGCGCGTTTTCGCGGTTCTTGTACTGTAGTTTTTCCGCCTAATTCAACAAAATTGGTAGCTGACTGCACTGCGCGTTGTCCCACGGATTGCCCTTGCGGCTCATGCTGATCGCGATTCCGTTGGCTTTGAGCAAATCGGTGTAGTCGTTACTGGCGTACTGTGCGTCGCGGTCGGAGTGATGCACCAGGCCAGGTTGAATGCCGCGCTGCTTGATTGCCATGCGCAACGCCGCCAACGTCAACTCGTCTTCCATGTGTCGATCCAGCGCCCAACCAATTACACGGCGCGAGAAGGCGTCCAGGATCACCGCCAGGAAGACGAACTCCTCGCGCAGACGAATGTAGGTGATGTCGGCGCGCCACAATTGATCCACGCCGGTCAGCACCATATCGGCAGCCAGGTTGGGATACACGCGCAGGCCGTGGTTGGAATTGGTGGTGACGACGAACTTGCGCTTGCGCACGCACAGCAGGTTGTCCTGGCACAGCAGCCGGTAGACGCGCTTCGCGTTCACCGTCCAACCGCGCCGGCGCAGTTCGGCAGTGATGCGCGGCCGGCCGTAGCTGGGCCACTCCAGAGCAATGAGCTGGATTTGGTCGCGCCAGTCCATGTCTGGATCAGGTCGTGATGCCCCGTCCTCGTTGAAGCGGTAGAAACTGGCACGGCTCACCCGCGCCAGCTCCACCATCCGCGCGATGCTCAGTCCCCGCCCAACCGCCGCTTCTTCTGCGCCTTGCGGTAGACTGCGGATTTCCAATCGATACCTGCAGCATCCGCTGTTCTTCGATGCGCTGCAAGCACCCCTTCAAAAAATCGATCTCCACGGCTTGCCGGCCGATCTTGCGCTCCAGTTCCGCGATCTGGCCCTCGGACCAGCGCCGCTGCCCCTGGCCCGGAAAGGCGTTGCCCGGCGCCTGCCGGAACTCACGCTGCCAGCGATACAACGTGTCTTTTCGGCAAGCCTGCGTAGCTGTGGACCGGGATTAGCTCTTGGGTGTGCTGGGGCGACGGCGCTTGGGTGCGAGCTTGCGGTTGACTAAGTCAAGCGAGAAGGCCTGAGGATCGAAGTCTTCGCCGATCCAGTCGCTGAGTTCCTCATGCCGTTCATGGCTGGGGTCGTCGAGAGCATCGAGAAGGTCATAAAACCCTGATACGCCACCGCAGTCCTCGGGCGGACAGGCGAGTTGACCATCTGTGCAGACGGGATAGACTTTAGTCTGTGAACCCGGTGATCTCTTGTCAATTGAGCGACCACTCATCAGTGAGGTGAATCACTTACTCCGAAAGCGGTCTCTCGGGGGCAAAGACTTGCTGATGTTCAATCGACGCATCTTGTTGCGCAGCGTTGATCGCTTCAACCCCAATCGTTCTGCAGCTCCTCCGGGGCCAGCGACTTTCCCGCTCGATGCTTTCAGCGCCTCAAGAATGGCCCTGCGTTCCGATTCGCGCAACGTTGGGGAGGCGTGAATCGCCTCTGCTCGCATGCCGACCAACGCCGGTTGTTCAAGTTCCTTGATCGGTACCTGCAAATCCTCACCATTGGTTAGAATGACCGCCCGCTCGATGAAGTTCTCCAGCTCGCGCACGTTGCCGGGCCAGGGAGCATTAGTCAGGGCGTCCATTGCGTCCCTGGGAATGTGTCGAATGGTCTTTTGCATCTCGCGCGAAAGCCGCGAAACAAAGTAGTGGACCAGCAGCGGAATGTCTTCGCGCCGCTCCCGCAGCGGCGGAATCTCGATGGGAAATACGTTGAGCCGGTAGAACAGATCTTCCCGAAATCGATTCTCGCGAATCATCTCCCGGAGGTCCTGATGCGTTGCCGCAATGAGCCGGACATCGACGCGAATGGTGCGGTTGCTTCCCACTCTTTCGAACTCCTGTTCCTGAATGGCGCGCAGCAACTTGGGCTGCAGTTCAAGAGCAATATCACCCACTTCGTCAAGAAACAGCGTGCCGTGATCAGCAACCTCGAATCTCCCGCGTTTTTGAGCGAACGCACCTGTGAATGCCCCTTTCTCGTGTCCGAACATCTCGCTTTCCACTAGAGCTGAAGGGATCGCCGCGCAATTCAGCTTCACAAACGTCCTCTCCTGCCGCGGGCTCGCATTGTGAATTGCGCGGGCAATCAGTTCTTTGCCCGTGCCCGTTTCTCCGTGGAGCATTACTGTCGACCGCGTGGGCGCGACAACAGCCACCTGATCCAGCACCTTCCGAAACGCCGCACTATCGCCCACGATATCCTCAAGCGACAGCTCCGTTCGGATCTCCGATTCGAGATACAGCTTTTCCGCCTGCAAGCGATTCTTGAATGCATCCAGCCTTCCATAGGCAATCGCATTTTCGAGCGCGAGAGACATCTGATTCTCGACTTGAAGCAATAAATCGAGGTCAGCCTGGTTGAAATAGTGCGGCTGGCGGCTGCCCAAAGCGATCATTCCCACCACTCCCCGCACCGTGACCAGTGGAGCGCTGATCATCGACTTGATTGACTCGGCCTTTAGCGCTCGCGACGCATCCTCGGACATTCCCTCAATATCGCTTTCCGCCAATATCGTGGGATTTCGATCGCCCATGCGCTCAAGAAAGCCGCCTGCCGGCTTTAGAACTGGATTGTCTTCGTGGGGTCCTTTGCGAGTGGGAAAATCAAGCACTACACATTCGAATTGATGAGATTCTCCGTCCCTCAGCCAGAAACCCGCACAATCGTTTCGGAAGTATTTGCGGATCGTTTCCGACGCGGATTGAAACAGTTCATTCAGATCCTTTTTCGTGACGATCTGATTGTTGATGTCCAGAAGAAGGCCCAGCCTGTCCCGCTCTTTCTCCATTTGTTGCCGGTAGCGCGCGGCCTCGCCAGCCGCCATCTCGCTTTCCAGCGCCACGGCCACCTGTGACGTCGCCGAGGCCATCAGCTCCAAGTCCTGGCTGCTGAACCGGGCGTCTTCGGCGCTGGCAAACACAAGAGCTCCCAGCCGCATGCGCGGGGCCGCAAGCGGAAAGACATAGGCGCAGCGGTGCAGCCCAAAGCTTGCTTGGCCAGCGAGATGAGGGTTGACTAGCATTGCCTGATTGAGATCCGGAATGAAAACCGGCTCCATTTCCGCCAAAGCCTTACCAGTTGCGCTTCCGGTCAACTCGATATTGGCGCCCAGCTCGACCACAGGCGCGGCGGTCCTCTGATCCGATGCGATCAGCCGTGCCGTCTTGCCATCGTCCTCCAGCCGAACCAGTAAGGCTCCGTCGAGAGCCAGAAAATCCGACAGAAGCTCACGGACACTCCGAAGCATGTCGCTGGTGTTGGTGTGTGCCGCGATGGCCGAAGAGAGCTTTAGGAGCGTCCGGTACCGGCTGTTTGCCTCCGCGTTCAGGGATTCAGGATTCATCGAATCGTGCTCCGAAATCAGGCTCTCTGCCTCTTTCGAACTGCTCAGGCGCCACCGTTATCGCAGATTCGGAACGCTTCGGTCTGTGATGGCCGTTCCTGGCGCTGCTAGCCAGCAACTCCTCGGGTATGCGCCCGATCGTTTCCGTAGGTGGCCACATTTGGCCATGCTGGCCCGATTTGGCCATCTTCAAGACCACGTTCGGCGCAAGCATAGAAGTTTAACGACTCAATATCAATATGTTACGCCTTCAAGGGGTTTGGCATTTCATCTGCATTACCAATGAACAGGATGTGAACGATGCTACGCATTGATTTGTTAGAGTCAGGCCTCCTCCGCATGTCGGGCCGGCTCGCAGAAGGATGCCGCGAAGAGGTGGAGACATTCGTCGGCTCCCATAAAACTGTCCCCAACATGGTCGTCGACCTATCGGAGGTCACATATATCGATTGGGCCGGAGAAGAAGTCCTTTGCTGGCTCGGTCAGCGCGGAGTGAGGTTTGCCGCCAACAGTTCCTACCCACTTCACATCTGTGAACGCCTGCACCTGAGAATGGCCGACTCAAGCCCGGCCCTCCCTCCTCACAAGACACAGGCTGGGAGTTGCCATCATGACTAATCCATGTATCCCGCTCAAGCCTCTCGATCTGAAATCGATCTTGGTCGCTACCGACTTGACGGAATCCGCTGATAAGGCTCTGCAGCACGGTATCGCAATTGCGCGCCACTATCACGCCGTACTCTATGTCGTCCACGTAGTGTCTTCGCTCGGATTCACCTTAGCCGGCCCGGATGCGGTAGAGCTCGCTGCCGAAGCGTCGGAGCGTGAAATCGATGACCTCATGACTCAACTGACGAAATCGGGCAAACTGCTCGGCGTCGATGTGCGGCCAATCGTCCTCAGAGGGAATATTGATGAACAAATAAACTCCCTTGTGCGAGGTTATCGCGTCGACCTGATTGTTGTGGGTACTCGCGGCAGGCAAGGCGTGGCGCGCTTGTTCTTCGGGTCGATCGCGCAGCTCATTTCGAAATGTTGCTGCTGTCCGGTCCTGACAGTTGGCCCTCATGCACCTGGCCCGTGGCTCGACAACCCGGCTGATTCGGGAAGGCCGCTGCTGTTTGCCACGGCATTCAACAAGGCCTCGGCAAAAGCCATGCCGTATGCCGTCTCGCTGGCAAACGACTTCGAACGCCA
>JBEKKI010000030.1:0-55236 GCA_050010795.1 Occallatibacter sp. | reverse complement strand
ATCGACGGCGGCGAGTCGGCTGACCGCGGCGGCGGCGGCGGCACGCAGATTCAGCCTTCACAGGACGCCATCGCTGAGTTCCAGATGATGACCTCCAACTATCCTCCCGACTACGGCATCTCCTCCGGCGCTACCATCAGCATGTCGCTGAAGAGCGGCACGAAGGACTTCCACGGCTCGGCATGGGAATTTAATCGAGCCACTGCCTACAACGCCAACCCCTTCTTCAACAAGTACAACGGCGCCAATAATGCCCGGCCGGCAACGCATTACAACATCTACGGCTTCAATGTTGGCGGCCCGATCTACATTCCGGGCGTCTACAACACCAACAAGAACAAGGGCTTCTTCTTCTTCAACCAGGAGTGGCGCAAAACGTCCGCCGTGGCGACCAGCAACAACGAAACGATCGACCCCAAGGATATTCCCAGCTCCGCCAACATTAAGACCGTCGGCGGGATAACCGGCCTCCAGTATGTGCTCCCCACATATGCTGCCGCTAGGGGAATCGCCGGTCTGGTGGTTCCGAACGTCCCGCTCACCTCGGACTACTACCTCCATAAGCTGCAGCCGCTGGGTCTGACCCCTGGGCAGCCTTTCCCACAGGGCGTGATTCCTCAGTCGCTGTTCGATCCCAACGGGGTTACTTACCTCACCGCGGGCATTCTTCCTCCGGCGAACGTTGGATCCACGGACTTTAACGTGGCCAGCGTGCCGCTCCCGCAAAAGGTTGAAGACACCGTCGTCCGCGGCGATTACAACTTCAACAATAAGTGGGCGCTCCTGGTTCACTATATCGGCGACCATCAGAACCAGAACTACGGCAAGCCTGAGCTAGGCTGGTGCGGTTGCGATTACAACACTCTCACCAGCATTCTCTCCTCGCCGGCCCACAGCGCCACCGCCAAGTTGACTGGCGCCATCAAGCCCAACCTGCTGCTGGAAGTGAGCATGAACTATGACGGTAACGGAGCCGACATCGTCCCCAGCTCGAACACCTTCCTGCCATCTGGCTGGACCGTTCAACCGGTTGTGACGGCTTTTACCGTCGGCCGGAAGATCTGGCCCGGTATGGGCTTCGGCAGCACCCTTGGACATTCGGAAGACACAGCCACCGAACCCTATCACAATGCGGCCCAGGACTATTCTCCCAAGGTGGACGTGTCCTACACCAGGGGCGAGCATCAGCTCAAGTTCGGCTTCAGCTACAACCGCTACACCAAGAACCAGATGCTCTACGGCGATGCCCAGGGCAACTACAGCTGGGGCCAGTTGACGGGCGACACCCTCATGGATGTGCTTCTGGGCTTGCCCAGCAGCTACTCCCAGAATCAGTCCGCGCCGATTCGCCATTACGCCAACCAGACTCCTTCGGTCTATGCCATGGACAACTGGCACATTACCCCCCGCTTGAGCTTGCAGTTGGGCCTCCGCTATGACGCTCTGCCGCACGCCTGGGAGCGCAGCAACCTCCTTGGCAACTTCGTTCAGAGCACCTACCAGACAGGCGCAGGCTCGGCTCCGATCTGGAACGCAGACGGCACCATCAACTCAGCCAGCCCGACTCTGTATACCTACGCGGGGATACCCGCCTACATCAACGGCACCAGCCTTGCCGGCCAAAACGGCTACCCGAGGGGCGTTGTCACCAACGACTACCGGACACTTCAACCTCGCATCGGGTTCTCTGATGACCTCTTCGGAACCGGCAAGACCGTTCTCCGCGGCGGCTTTGGAACCTTCTTCGAGCGCATGCAGGGCAACGACATCTTCGGCGTGGCCACCAGCCCGCCCTTCGATCCTTCGCTCACCATCAGCAACCCCTACTTCACCCAGCCTGGGAAGAACTGGAGCACCGGCAATGTGATCGCGCCTACGTCTCTGATCTTTGCGGGATCCGGCGATAGCATTGCCCAGACCTTCAGAGCTCCTGCCGTGGCCATGTTCTCGCTCGGCGTGCAGCAACAGTTGCAGCCCTCGGTGATCTGGGTTGTCCAGTACGTTGGCAACGTGCAATGGCATCAGAACATTGTCAACAATGCACTCAATAGCTTGCCAACCAACATTGGCCTGGTGAATATTGCCGCTGGCGCGACGCCCGGCCCATGCTCAACTCCTTCGGCCACCTGCGTTGATGCCCGCCAGGTAGCTGGTGACGGTGGCGGTCATTACGGTTCCGATGCCGCGACAGCTTTCAACAACCTCGGCAGCCAGAACGGCTACCGTTCATACCCGGGCTACGCGGGCATCACCCAGGATGAAAACGTCGCCACGGGCACCTACAACAGCCTCCAGACCGCTGTTCGCATCCAGAACCGCTGGGGCCTAAGCGGCGAGATCGATTACACCTACTCGCATCAAATCGACATCCAGTCTCAGGATCGCAACGGAGTCGACAACCCCTGGTATATCAAGTATGACAAGGGCTCGGGAGCATACGATCGCCGTCAAATGTTCAACGTCAACTACGTCTACAACCTGCCCATCTTCAACAAGAGCCAGGGACTGCTTAAGTCCATCGCCGGCGGATGGCAGATTGCGGGAACCTTGGTCAAGGTGACCGGCATACCTCAGCAGGTCAACTTGAACGCCAAATATGATCCAGTCGGCCTGGGTGGCGGCTACACCAACCATCCCAATATGACCGCCGGCGGCAAGCTGCACTACCCCAAGACGGTGACTGCGTGGTTCGACGCAAGCCGGATTGATAACAATATCAAGCCTGTCTGGGCGGGCGGAACTAACCTGGGCTTCGGCAACTGGAACAAGGACGCCCTGGTATTGCCCGGCCGCTTCAACCTCACCACGTCTCTCTACAAAACCTTCCAAATCTACGAGCGAGTCAATTTCCAGCTTAAGTTCGAGTCGTTCAACACGCTGAACCACACTGAGTTCAATAGCGTCAACACGACGTCAGGTGCGCTCAATGGCACGCAGGATCCTCGCAACCTGCAACTGGCCGGCAAGTTCACCTTCTAACTTCAACCTTTCAACGAGGGCGCGGCGGGCTTTGCCCGCCGCGCCTTTTTCATTGGTGCGCGCTGGCGGGTGGCCCACCCTTGAAAATTCCACAAAAGAGGGTGCCCCATCCTTCGCTTCTTTCTAGCGAAGGGTGGGTATGTCAAGCCCCGGAATGCTCGCTTCGTCCCGCAACCCGCTGAAAATACTCCGAAAATTTCGGCAAAAACATACTTGGCTCATCAAGCCTCGACAGAGGGGGTGCTAAGTGATTAACCTCCCTGTTCTTACAGCCGAATTTGCCCCACCAACCAAGAAATGCCGCCCTTGGAGAGTAGATCGCTATAAACTGCTCTCCTGGTGGGATATGGAGAGATTCTCGGCACGTAGTTTCTTCCTTATTGGCAATCTGTTGGGCATTCTTCCTGAGAACGTGAGGAAGGCCGCTCATCCAGAGCACTATCAGGTAGACGGCAACGAAAAAGTCAGCGACAAAACGAAGAACCATGTGGCTGTTTGGGTGATCGAGGTTCAGAAGCGTTGCGAAGAGATTGCTCTTGAATCGGCGGTGACACATGCCAAGCGTTTTCTCTGGCGTTTAGAGAGAAACCAGACCTATAGCGATGTCTCCCACCAAATCGACGAATTGAAGAACCGCATTTTCGATGACATGAAGCTGGAGCTATTTCTGCACGTTCCCCATGAGCACGCCAAGTTATACCAGTTAGATCATGGGTTCGGACCAGAGGTTGACGCGGCGTTCCCTTCAACTGCATACGACATTCAAGAAGCGCACACTTGCTTGGCGCTAGAACGTCCAACAGCGTCGGTGTTTCACCTGATGCGGGTCTTGGAAGTTGCTCTTGTCTCTCTCGGAAAGCTCTTCGGACTTCATCTCGATCACACGAATTGGGCACCAGCGATTGACCAGATTCAAAGCGAAATCAGAAATATGGGGAAAGACGCGGCGTGGAAGCAGTTTGCAGACTGGAAAGATAAGCAGGAATTCTATTCTCAGGCTGTCGATTACCTGCAAATCACCAAAGATGCTTGGAGGAACCACACTGCTCACACTCGCGGAAAGTTCACTCAGGAAGAAGCAAGAATCCGATTGATGAACGTGAAGCTATTCATGCAGAAGATAGCGCAGCAGGTTTCCGAATAGGGCGCTATCATAGAGCCGATGGATAAGGCTCGAACGTCCGAGGAATTCAGGCGATTCAATGCACTCGTGGGTAAGGTTATCTCGGTCCCGCCAGAGACGCTAAAGCGTCGTTTGGAAGCGGATCGAGAAACCTACAAACCACAGAAAAAGAAAAGGAAAGCCACAAAGACCCCGCCCCGTTGACTTAGGGTTTTTCCGTGGCAGAGTTGAGCTATGGAAGAACCAAAAACACTCCAACAGGCAATTCTGTACTTTGCCGATTCTGACCGCTGCATCGCGTATCTAGCGAATAGCCGCTGGCCTGATGGCGTGGCGGTGTGCCCAACCTGTGGACGCAGGGACGTGTCCTACGTTGCAAAGCGGCGCTTGTGGCAGTGCAAGAGCCGTCACCCCAAATGCCAGTTTTCCATCAAGGTCGGGACGATCTTTGAGGACAGCCCTATATCTCTGTCAAAGTGGCTGGCCGCGATGTGGATGATCGCCAACTGCAAGAACGGAATTAGTTCATGGGAGATTCACCGCGCCCTCAAAGTCACTCAGAAAACCGCATGGTTCATGCTTCACCGCATCAGGCTAGCTATGAAGGACGAACCCACAGAGAAGATCGGTTTGGCTGCGCCTGTGGAGATCGATGAATCGTTCGTCGGAGGCCGGATCAAGAACATGCATAAATCCAAGCGTCCAAAGGCTCAATCAGCCAAGGGCGGAAAGGAAAAGGCTATTGTTCTAGGGATGCTGGAGCGCGGCGGTCCAGTGCGCACCCGCGTTATTGTGGATCGCGTTAAGACCACCATCGACCCTCTGATTACCGCTCACGTAGCCGAGGGCGCTCGGATTATCACCGATGAATTTCAAGTCTATTCGCACCTTTCCACGCAGTACATTCACGACGTTATCAATCACGCCGAGGCATACGTGCGGGGTCACATCCACACGAACGGGATGGAGAATTTCTGGAGCCTATTAAAGCGCGGATTAAACGGCACGTATGTAAGCGTGGAGCCGTTTCATTTGTCCCGGTACGTGGAAGAGCAGGTATTCCGCTACAACAATCGGGCCACTACAGACAACCCACTGAACGACGCTGACCGCTTTGCGCTGGTCGTTTCGCAGATTGTCGGACGCCGGATCACCTATGCCGAATTGACGGGCAAGACCGCAGCGAGGCCATTCTAAGCGGCAGGGACGCGGCAAGCGCCGTGTATAGTAGGGGCGAACCTACGGGGAGGGTTCGCCATGTCTATGACTGAGATGCGCTGTGTTTGTCGGTTCCAATGTGGGGGTTCTGAGCACACACTTGTACTCCCGCGTCGAAGCCCATTAGGTATATTTGTCGATGAACCATGTCAACCCAAGGGTACTTGGCCGATAGACTTTTTATGCCTTCAGCACGGGCATGTGTGTCGAGTCGGTAAAGAAACGATCCATCTGGATTCTGTTCAAACTGTGGCCCCAGGTCTACATGTGGTGTCTCTGTGGGAGATTGAATACGAATGTGCCAAACAAAACTGCGGGCAGCGCCGGACCATATACACCAGATATTCCAGAGACGCAGAGCCATCAGACGTAACAAAGATCGTACTAAACGCCAGCCCGATGCTTGTCTGTAAAGAGGGACACCCCGCAGAGCTTCGCGAGGATTTGATGGATGTGAGTCGGTTGGATTAGCTTGGACGATTATTGTGGACACAATTTCCCTCCGCGACTAAACTAAAATCAGCGCGGCGAGTTGTGCGCGAGGGTTACGCTTCAATCAAATCTCAAAGAACAGGAATTCCCCGGCTAGCACCGGGGTTTTCTATTTGGACTTAGACTACCACCGTCCCGGTAGTATGACTAGTTCCGTCTCAACGCCGCGTTCTTTGAGCCGCGCCTGTACTTCCACCGCATTGGCATCTATGAAGTCAAAGGCTAGCTCTCTCTGTGTGAACAATGAGTATCCAGTGCCGGGGACTGGAACTTCTGGATTCTGGATCAGGGCTAGATTCGTCCGAAGACCGCGAATGTTCTCACCTATCCATCTTTCTGCGTTCTCGCCGCCGCGAACAATCAGTTGGCTCATAACTCCCCCTTTGCAGAGAACGCTAGCACGGATGCGTAAAGCGGGAGAGTCGGGTCTATAATCCCCATCCATGACAAACCTTTGGAATTGGCTTGCCCGCAACTTTATGTGGGTGGCGCTCTGTGTCAGTGGGCTTTTCACCGTATTTGTGTGGCTCGTCCCAAACCGCAAGGCTTTGAAAGCAGAGCGACAGGCGAAAGCAGAAAAGAATCTGGAGGCCGGAGTGCTCCGCATCCTTGGCGATGGCCGGATATGGAAGGCCGCGAATATAGCTGACGAACTAGGCGAGGATCGCGAGGCCGTGAGAGCGTGCTTAGAAAACCTCGTAGTGCGTGGGCGGATCAGGACTGGCACCGGAACGCACGACAATCCGGCCCCGGACTATTGGAGCCTAGAATGACGCCCCCTTGACTCTCTGGCCTTTGGTGCCATGATGAGCGTTTTCCTGTGGCGGGGTGCGTAATTCCAAGCGTATGATGGCCCCAAATAAAACAGCCACGGTGCCAGCCGTGGCCTGCCCGATCTTTGGGATCGAGGGTAATTCCAAAGATAGCGCAGGTGTATGCGTGATGCAAGAAGCAACTACAGAGATTGAGGTTTCCCCAATTTCGCAAGCAGCACGTCAATTGCGTCAAGCTGCGATTGCTGCACGACGTTTAGTCGAATCTTCTTCGTTTCTTCTTCATCGAATTGTTTCGCCTGAGGATGAAGCCGCATTACGGCATCATATAGAGCACTAAAGGCATCGTGAAGGTTGCTCACGTAGATCATCTGTGTTTTGACTGCCTCTAAGGTTCCGGTCAAAATTTCCCTAACATCGTCATCGCTCATGGTATTCGCCTCTTTCGTGTAGCGTGCATCATGCCCCCTTGCATCTTCTTTGCTTTGTGCCATGATGAGCGAAGTAAGTTATTACCAAAATTTCCTCCGCCAAGTTTGCATATCATTTCGCAGTTCCGGCGCATACTCAAACCATGATCGTTTCAACCACACCTGTTCCTGTTCCGCGCTCGCAAACTCAGCTCCATGGGAGGGCGAAATTAAATAAGAAAAAAATAAAAAATTTCTAGCCAGAAAAGTGATGTTAACGCCTTTGGAATCAACAAAACGACCTCAAAATCGTCAACAAATTTCGGCCAATTTTGCAGGTCGTTTACACCCAATTGGCCCATTCAGGCCCCGCAACGTCGCTCCCACGAAGCCTCTGCCTCGCCAACTTCCTTCTCGTTCCCTCGCTCCCCGTCTTCTCGTTCCCTGCCGGGGTCCCCGGCGACAGGTCTTCGTCGCTGGGGTGGCTTGGTCCCCGCAGGATTGCGCAGCGCGGAACTCGATCACCAGCTGTGACAAAATGGATATGTCTTCGTTTTCGTGAGAGGCGGTTCCAAATGTCCCGCCTGCGCGCCGGTTTCGTCATGTTCAAGTTCGCTATCTCCAGTCTTATTACGGTTTTCTGTGCAGTTGCAGCCGCGCAGGCGGCAACGCAGGGCACACATGCAAACAGCCCGAGCCTGGAGAGCCTCTACGACGCTGCCCAGCAGTCCCAGAAGGCAGGAAATCTCAATGAAGCTGCGGGGGACTACCAGGTCTTTCTGGCGGCGGCGCTGGACGAACTGGGGAACAGCCACGGCCAGATTGGCGACTACGCAAAGGCTGCAACGCTGTTCGACGAAGCGCTGGCATTGAGCCCTGACTCGGCGCCGGTGCACCGAGACTATGCGACATGGGAATTGCAGTCCGGCGATCTGAAACGCGCCGAGACGCTGGCGAGAGAGCTCTTGAGCGAGGTTTCAAGCGATCCCAAGGGACTGGCACAGGCCCACGAAATCCTGGGGCGAACGCTCCACAGGATGAATCGGGACCAGGAGGCGAGGAAGGAGCTGGAAGCCGCTGCTGGGCTCGACGCCAGCGTTCAAAACGAATACGACCTCGCAGTGGTCTGCCTGGACCTGGATGACGATGGGTGCGCGGTCAAGATTTTCGACGGGCTGGAGACGTCACTCGGGGACAGTCCCGGGCTCCATATGCAGTTCGGCCTGGCATACGGAAACTCGGACTTTACGCCGCGGGCCGTGACGGAGTTCAAGAAGGTAATCGCGGAGGACCCGCACCACCCAGGAGCGCACTATTGTGTGGCTGCCGCGCTGCTGGCCGCCGGCGAGGACGAGAAAACGTTACAGGAAGCGGAGGCGGAGCTCAAGGAGGAACTGGCGATCTCTCCCAACGATTTCCTGACCTATGCGGCGTTGGGCAAGATTGAATCGAGCTATCACCGGTATGCGGAAGCAGAAAGGTATTTGAAACGGGCCATCGTCCTGAATCCCAGGAATCCCGACGCCTATCTATACCTGGGACAAATGTACTTCGATCTGAACCGGCTGCCAGAGGCCGAAACCAATCTTCACAGCGCCATCGAACTGACGACCGACATCACGCGCAACCACTATCAAATCCAAAAGGCGCATTTCCTGCTGGGCAGAATCCTGATGCAGGAACATCATCCCGATCAAGCGCACGCGGAAATGCAGATCGCACACGACTTTGCGGATAAGGCGTTGTCAAAGGACAAAAACAAGCTCGCAGGACTGCTAGACGACAAACCTACGGGCGGGGGACAGGCGAACGCGCAGGTGGACGCAACGTCAATGACCGCGCCTTCTCCTCATGCGGCGGATCCAGTTGCCGCCGGCAAGCAGCGGGCATTTGAGAAACAACTTACGCCGGTGATTGCAGACGGCTACAACAACCTGGGCGCGATCGCGGCGACGGAGAGCAACTACACCGGCGCACTGAAATACTTCGAGCGCGCGGCAACATGGAACCCCGCGTCAGAAGGGCTGGATTACAACATGGGCCGCGCGGCGTTTATGGCATCGAAGTTCTCTGAGGCGGTCCCGCCGCTATCGCGCTATGTTCGGCTGCATCCAGGCGACTCTGGGATACGCGGTGCGCTGGCCATGAGCCAATTCATGACTCACAACTACAGCGGCTGTCTCGAGGCACTGAGAGGGGCGGGAGACAGCATCACATCGATTCCGCAGATGCAATATATCTACGCGGAATCGCTTGTCAAGACCGGCCAGGTTGCGGCGGGAAAGGCGCGACTCTTGAAGCTGGAAGCTGCTCATCCGGAGATTGCCGAGGTGCATCGCGGGCTGGGCGAGATCGCCGAGCATGAAGGCGACCGGCAAAACGCAATCAAAGAGCTGGATGAGGCAAACGGGCTGAATGGGAGCGATCCGGAGACGCACTACGATCTTGGCAAGGCCGACCTGGAAAGCGGAAGTACCGCGGCCGCCATTCTCGAGCTCGAAACGGCCGTTCGCTTGCAGCCGGATGAAGCAAGCTTTCACCGGGAACTGGCCAGCGCGTATGAGCGGGCCTTTAGAATGTCGGACGCGGAAAAAGAGCGCCACATTGCCGAGCAGATTCAAGCTGTTCGAGCGCCGAATCCGAACGGCGGAGTGGCCGCCGGAGATAAAACTACGAACCAATAAGCAATTGAAGCGCCGTCAGTGGACGGATTCAGGAGCCGGCAGGCGGAGCTTGGGACGGATGTCGCCGGCTGGAACAATTCCGCGACCCTCAAGGACCGAATAAAACTGGTCCGCAGCGAGACTGCCGATGTGATCGACCGCTCCGGAAGGCCAGTGGATCTCAACACGGTCGACCTTGGTAGCCGAACCGAGACCGAAATGCACGCGCAGGTCGTTCTGCGAAAGATAGCTTCCGCCACTATGAATCTCGGCAGTCTGCGTCATTCCACCGGCGACAATCTTGACACGGGCATTGAGAGCGAGGCGATTGCTTTTGGTTCCGGCGAGCTCGAAGCTGACCCAGTGGCGTCCCGGAACCCCATGATTTTTCAATATCATAGGGCTACCGTCGAGATTGTTGATTACCACGTCCATGTTGCCGTCGTTGAAGAGATCCGCGACAGCGAGGCCGCGTGAGACTTGCTTTTCTTCGATGGCGGGACCGGCTTCCTGGCTGGCATCGCAAAAGTTTCCGTCTCCAAGATTCATGCTGAGGGTCTTTGGCTGGCGATAACCCGGATCGGAGGGAATCATATCGACTTGCGGATAGACGTGACCGTCCGCGGTAATCAGATCGAGCCAACCATCGTTGTCGAGATCGACAAACGCTGTTCCCCATTTGACCCATGGCAGGGCTGAAACAGCAAGTCCGGAAGAAAAGGATACTTCTGTGAAGTTCCAATCGCCGTCATTGCGATACAGGTCGGGATTCTCGTTTTCGAAATTGTTGACAAAAAGCGAAGGGCGGCCCGTGTGGTTATAGTCGCCAACGGCGATTCCCATCGATGCCTGCTCGGAGCCGTCGTTGCTGAGCGCAGTTCCGGACTCGAATCCGATGTCCTCGAATTTCCCGTTGCCCAGATTGCGGTAGAGGAACTTCGGCGTGGAGTCGTTGGTGATGTAAATATCGGGGCGACCTGTGTTGTTGAAGTCGGCCCAAATGACGCCGAGGCCATAGTAGCCGCTGGGATCGTTCACACCCGCCAGTTTGGAAACGTCAGTGAAGGTTCCATCTCCGTTGTTATGGAAGAGTGCGTCGCCGGCGCCCTTCAGACCACGGGGGCCGCATTGCACGTCGACACCCCGGTATCTGCAAAAGGACGTGCTGCCAAATTGCGGCAGATCGGAGAGATTGAAGTCGACATAATTCGCGACCATCAGGTCAACGTATCCGTCGCCGTCGTAATCGCCAAAGGCCGCACCGGCGGACCAGCGGCCATCGCGCACGCCTGCCTTTGCAGTCACGTCAGTAAACGTACCGTCACCATTGTTGTGGTAGAGGATGTTGCCGCCGAGGCAAGTGATGTACAGATCGGGCCAGCCATCGTTGTCGTAATCGCCGACCGCGCCGCCCATCTCCAGACAAGGTTTGGTCAAACCCGATTTTGCCGTTACATCAGTAAACGTGCCGTCGTGATTGTTGTGGTAGAGAGCGCCTAAACTTGTTTGCCCTTTCAGGGCCATATCGATGGTCGGCGCATTCGTGAAGTAAATGTCGGGCCAGCCGTCGCGATCATAGTCGAAGATGATCACGCCGCCGGTCATGGACTCGAAGATGTACTTCTTCTCCTTGGAGGATGTGTGGGTGAAGGTGATCCCGGATTTGGCAGTTACGTCTTCCAATTGCGGTATCGGCCGATTTGTGCATTTTGGGGATTTGACCCCGGGCGGAAGCGGTCCAGTCAGCGGATGGCCCATTCCCTGAGGATGAATCTGACAAACCGCCACGAAGGGAAGGGCCAGGAACACCGCCAGGGTCCTTAACGAAGACTGAGCCGTCATCCCTAAATTTTACCCGACAGGTTTCCTGCCACCGCGGCTCGAATGGAAGAGATGAGGAACCTCGGATGCGCGACGAATCGTTTGAGGACTGGCGGACTCCGGTCGATGGACATAATGTCGTCCCGCGAGAAATGGCATGACTTAATCAATCGAGCCCGCATGGATGCGCTATACTCCATGGGCAGTGTGAATCAGGAGGAAGACGATGCGTTTGCAGGCGATGGCTCGAGTTCTAGCGGGCGCGACGATCATGGCCGCGCTGGGAGCGTCAGGCTGGTTAGCGGCACAGCCGGGCGCGAATACCTTGCTGAAGCCGGCTGACCTTGAAAAGCTGTTTCCGGCAACTGTGTATTACTGCGGGCAGAGCGCGCCCGTGCAAATACGCAACTCAGGCGGCGTGAAGTTTGGCGACGGGCACTACATACTGGCCAGCCTGGTTGATACCAGCGGCTACTCGTCGGGAGTGGCGGCGAAATACCAGGGCTATTTGATTGCAGAGGTGCCGATCAAGATCGGTGGCAAACATCTCCCTGCGGGCGCGTATGGCTTTGGCTTTGTTGCGGGCGATAAAGTGGTGATCTCGGATTTGGGCGGCAACGACGTGCTCACAGCCCAAACGACGAAAGACACAGCGTTGACGCGGCCGAGGCCCCTTGAAGTGATGGACGACCCTGCCGGAGGCTTTCGCCTCTATGTAGGCCGCGCCTACTTGCATTTTGATCGGTAGTGCGAATGGCTGCGGGATTCAGCCGGCACAATTTTCGCGCCAGAAGCCATTTGCGAAATGTGGCGCGCAGTGCGCTGCTCCCGGGAATCATCTGGTACGTGGGCGCTGTCCTGCTTATGGGCGGGGCGAGTGCGGCGGCAGCGCTTGAACCCTCCACATCGCTTGCCAACTACGGCCGGCAGGCCTGGGCCATGGAGAATGGCCTTCCGCAGAATACTGTTCAGGCGCTGGCACAGACACAAGATGGTTTTCTCTGGCTGGGCACAGAGACGGGCCTGGTGCGCTTTGACGGCGTTGAATTCCAGACCTACGACCGCAATTCCAGTCCGGCCCTGCCAGGCAACGATATTCGCTGTTTGCTCGCGACAGGGGACGGGGCGCTGTGGATTGGGACGAACGCAGGGCTGGCGAGGTGGAAGGACGGAGCGGTAAAGACGTTTGCGACGCGTGACGGCCTGCCGGGAGACGGCATCCTTAGCCTGAGTGAAGGCAACAACGGGAAAGTCCGGGTATGGACCGAGCAAGGCCCGGCAGAGATGTCCGGAGACCGTTTCCAGCCCGTGACGATTGCGGACGCATTTCCACGCACCGCGCTGCCTTCGCCGGGAGAGTATCCCGGTGCGGTCCTATTCCAAGCGGAGATGCCAAACGGGACTTTTGTAGACGGCAACAGAAGCGCCGTGGGATCTGTTCGGCTCAAAGCAGCCCCGGCAGAAGCCTCGATCTACTTGAAGGTGGGCAGGGAACTTCCGGGCGGGCGAATTCAGGCAGTATTCGCGGACCGGGAGGGGGCGCTCTGGATTGGCACCAATGGCGGGCTGGTGCGATGGGTAAAGGGCAAGGTGGAGCGCTTCCCGGTCACCGATCCGCTGGCCACGGCGTCGATTCTGGCACTGATGGAAGACCACGAGGGCAACCTCTGGGTGGGGACAGAAACCGGCGGGCTGGACATCCTGCGCGACCAGCGGTTCCACACGCTGGCCACCCGCGAGGGGCTTTCGTCGGACCGCATCACTTCCGTTGTAGAAGGCGGCGGCGGAACCCTGTGGGTGGGCACGCGAGAAGACGGATTGAATGCATTGCGCCGGGACGAGAGTGCGGAAGGATGGCGCGTTGCACAGACCCTCACAGTGAAAGAAGGGCTCGCGAGTAATGTGATTCTTTCGCTGGCCGCCGCGCCAAATGGCGATTTGTGGGTCGGCACTCCCGACGGCCTGAACCGGGTTCGCGGGAGCCGGGTGGACACATTCACCTTTGCCGATGGGCTGCCCGACGACTTTATTCGCTCGCTCCTGATTGACGAAGACGGATCGCTGTGGATCGGCACCAGGCGCGGCCTGACGCACTGGGAGCTGGGGAAAGGCACCCCAGGCAAGGCGGGCTCCGGGGCTGGGATGGAGACCTACACGAAGGCAAATGGGCTGGGTAGCGACCTGGTGGGTGCGATGGCCCGGGATGCCAAGGGCGACTTGTGGGTGGCGACTTTGGCGGGACTGTCGCGGCTGCGCGGTGGCACAATCTCAAACTTCACCACAGCAGACGGCCTTTCGAGCAATGTGGTGACCGCGCTGCTTCCCAGGGCCGACGGGACACTGCTGATCGGAACGCAGGACCACGGCGGGGACGTGTGGGATGGAAGCAAATTTCAGGCGCCGATGCACAACGGCCTTGAACAGACGACAATCCACGCGATCCTCGACGACGGCAAAGGGCATTTGTGGTTTGCGACAGGCAACGGCATCGCGCGCTGTGATTGCAATGAGATGGGCGGTGCAGGCGCGGCGGGGAGTTGCTCGAACTGGATCGAGTTTGGGACGGCGGACGGACTGCACAGCCGCGAGACGGCAACCAACAGCCATCCGACAGCGTGGCGGTCGGGTGATGGAAAACTGTGGTTCGCAACGCTGAAGGGATTAGTGGAAGTGGATCCTGCCCACTTTCCGGTGAACAAGCTGCCACCGCCCGTCGCGCTGGAGCGACTCAACGTGGACGATGTGACGCAATCTGCGGCCAGCCAGGGACCTTTCCTGAAGGTTGGGGCCGGGCATGTTCACTTCGAGTTCGACTATGCGGGGTTGAGTTATGTGGCGCCGCAGAAGGTCCGCTACCGCTATATGCTTGAGGGCTTCGACCACGCCTGGACCGAGGCCGGAACCCGCCGCGCCGCCTATTACACCAATATTCCGCCAGGCCGGTATACCTTCCGCGTGCAAGCGGCAAACAATGACGGGGTCTGGAATACAAATGGCGCGGCGCTCGGCTTTGAGCTGCGACCGCACTTCTATCAGACCCTCTGGTTTTATGCGTTATTGCTGGCGGCTTTGGCGGGAATGGTCTTGTTGCTGCTCAAGAGGAGACTGTATGTGGCCGAGCGCGAGTTCAAGGCGGTGCTGGGTGAGCGCAGCCGGATTGCGCGCGAGATTCACGACACGCTGGCCCAGGGGTATGTTGGGGTTTCGGTGCAACTGGAGGTTCTTTCGGAATTGTTGCGCCAGCGCAAGACTGAAGACGCGGCCAAACAACTTGACCAGACGCGAGAGTATGTACGGCATGGGCTGGCCGACGCGCGACAATCCATCTGGGCTCTGCGAACGCAGGATGCGAACGAAACCACGCTTCCAGTGAAACTGCGGCGCATGGCGGAAGGGGCGGGTGGTGAGGGGCTGACAGCTCAATTCAGCGTTTTTGGCGCGTACCGTCCGCTGCCGGCGGAGACGGAACGCGAAGTGGTGCTCGTCGCTCAGGAAGCGATTCATAATGTGAAGAAGCACGCCGGCGCGAGCGAACTCTCGGTTCAGTTGGAATACAGGCCGGAGACGGTTGCGCTGGAGGTGAGGGATGATGGACGGGGAGGCGCTCAAGAGCGGCTGGCCGAGTCAACACCAGGGCACGTTGGGCCAGGGCACTTTGGCCTGACCGGAATGCGAGAACGCGCTGCGGCCATCGGTGGGAAACTGGATGTAATGAGTGCGCCGGACGCAGGGACTACGATACGGTTGAGCGTGCCGGCGCGCGGAGATGTGCGCGACCAGACGGGAGTACAACAGTGACGACTGAAAAGATCCGTGTGCTTGTGGTTGAAGATCACAACGTGGTTCGCCAGGGGTTGGTGGCACTGCTCAACGTGGCAGGTGATCTGGAAGTCGTGGGGGAGGCCGCGGATGGCGTGGAAGCTATCACACAGTTTCGCAAGCACCGGCCGGATATCACGCTCATTGACCTGCGTTTGCCGAGAATGAGCGGCGTGGACACGATCGAGCGCATCCGCATGGAGACGCCCCAGGCGCGGTTCATCGTGCTGACCACTTACGACGGCGATGAGGATATCTACCGCGCGCTGAAGGCAGGAGCGCGGGCGTACCTGCTGAAGGGAATGACGAGCGAGGATCTCATCAGCACGATTCGAACCGTGCACGCAGGGAAGTCGTATATTCCGCCCGCGATTGCAGAAAGATTGGCGGAGCGGATGGGCGCGCAGGATCTGACTCCGCGTGAGTTCGATGTGCTGGAGCAGATTGTGCACGGCAAAAGCAACCGGGAAATTGCGGCCGAGCTGGAAGTTTCAGAGGCGACAGTGAAGACGCACATCAACAGCCTGTTGGGGAAACTGGGCGTGACAGACCGGACACAGGCGGCAACCGCCGCGATTCAGCGAGGCATCGTTCCATTGGAATCGCTGAGAAAGCCGAAACCATAAATATGAGAATCATGAGGCGCACGATTTATTTTGGGGTTTTCGTCTCGTTGTTGGCGCTGCAAGTGGCGGCGCAAAGATCGACGTGGCGGCAGGCAACGGCGGCTGAACTGGCGTCGGTACTGCCTTCGAGGGCACCGGTGGAGAATGAACGCATCGAGACGGAGATGCGTACTGCATCGGGCATTGTGGATGCCCGAGGCCGGTTCATTGCGGGCGTGGTACTGATTACCGCAGGCTATTCGGCAGAGGGCAAGTATTCGCACTACCTGATCGTGCAGGCGCCTGTAGAGATTGGCGGAATCCGGCTGAAGCCGGGCGAATATGCCTTTGGATGGAGCCGCGAAAACGGCGGAGATATGTTGAGCGTCCACTTCAACCGTGCTGCGACGGGCGCGCTGGTGGGGACGACAGACGCTCACAGGATTGCGGGCTCGAGCCGCGTGGAGAGCCTGCGCATCTGGCCACCGGGCGAAAAGGCACTCATCCAGATCGGACGGTTTGGGATCCCTTACAAGCCAGGCGATGAATAGCAACGTGCCGGAGTTCAGCCGGGAAGGGCAATGGCACGACGAGCAGTGCGTTGCGCGCTTTGCAGGAGCTTAAGCAGGTTGAGCTCAAAGGCGCCCTCCACCATTTGGCCGATATTGACCTCGATCCCGCCCAGTATACTTGCAGCGATGTCTGAGCGATGCCGCGCTTCCCTCTTCTTCATCCTGCTGCTTGGCGGAGTTGTTTCGGCTGCTTCCGCACAAGTCACGGACCCCGGTGCTCTACCCCCAGGGCAACAAGCCCAAACAACCCAGAATGCCGCCCCGGCGCCGTCAACTGGCGGCGAGGCAACCGGGCCCCCGCGGCCAGCCCAATTTGACGAGCAGCACCGGCCGATCACGGCCGGGGGCTTTGTGAAGAGCGGGCCGGTGGTGTTCGAGGACGACTCAGACAAAGCCGGACTGACCCGTTGGACCCACAAGATGGGGACCAAGGAGAAGAAGTACATCATCGAGACCAACGGATCGGGCATCGGCTTGATCGACTATGACAACGATGGTTGGCTCGACATCTATGTTGTGAACGGCTCAACATTTGACGCTCTGGATGGGAAGGAGACACCGCCCCACGCGGCATTGTTCCATAACAACCACGACGGGACTTTCACGGACGTGGCGGCAAAGGCCGGGGTGACCAACGATCGGTGGGGCATTGGCGTAGCCATCGCCGACTACGACAACGACGGCTGGCCGGATATCTATGTGACCAACTGGGGCAAGAACCGGCTGTATCACAACAATCACGATGGAACATTTACTGACGTTGCGGAAAAAGCAGGCGTGCAGTTGGGGAATTGGTCGACCGGCGCGACGTGGGGCGACTATGACGGCGACGGCCTGCTGGACCTGTTTGTGCCGGGATATGTCCATTTCGACCGCAACAATCTGCCGTCGGGCGGTGTGAACGGTGTTGCGGACACGTTTTGCACGTTCCGCGGCGTGCAAGTGAACTGCGGGCCGAGGGGGTTGAAGGGCGAGCCGGATCATCTGTTCCACAACAACGGCGATGGAACCTTCACCGACGTGAGCGAAAAAGCGGGCGTGGCCGACAATCCCGGTTACTACGGGCTGAGCTCGCTGTTTGTCGACATCAATAATGACGGCAAGGTGGATCTGCTGGTGGCCGACGATTCAACGCCCAACTATCTTTACATCAACAAGGGGGACGGGACGTTTGAGGATGACAGCTACTCGTCGGGCTACGCGCTGAACGAAGGCGGGCGAGAGACAGCGTCAATGGGCATCGCGGCGGGGGACTTTGAAAATAACGGCATGGTGGACATCTTCAACACGACTTTCTCCGACGATTACAAGGTGCTCTACCGCAACGAAGGCGACGCGAATTTGACGGATATCAGCTACCAGATGGGCATTGCGGAAATCTCGGTCCCGTTTCTCGGTTGGGGCGATGCGTTCCTGGACTACGACAACGATGGTTGGAAGGACCTGATGATGGCCGACGGGCACGTCTATCCGCAGGTGGACAAGGAGCCGTGGGGCACAAGCTGGGCGCAGCGGCCCATGCTCTTCCATAACATCGGAGGTAAGAAGTTCGAAGCCGTGCCGCCGGTCGAAGGATCGGGCCTTGCGGATGTAATTTCCGGGCGCGGGATGGCCGTAGGCGACCTTTTTAATGACGGAAAGCTGGACGTCGTAATCAATGTGATGGACGGCCACCCGGTGCTGCTGCGCAACGTGAGCCCGGATCATAATCATTGGCTGGAGTTGAAGTTGGTGGGCGGGCCGAAGAGCCCACGCGATGCGGTTGGGGCCACGGTGTATTTGACCGCAAACGGCATGAGGCAGCGCGAAGACGTGCTCAGTGGCGGAAGCTACGCCTCAACCAGCGACCCAAGGCCACACTTCGGACTGGGGCAAGCGACAAAGATCGACGACATCGAGGTGCATTGGCCCAGCGGCAAGTTGGAACACTTCAGCGTGCCGGGAGTGGATCGCATCGTAACGATTACAGAAGGGACGGGCAGGTAATCGCCTTCAACCCGCCCCGAAGCAACTGATACTAGAACTGGACCCGTGCGCTCAACTGAATCTCGCGCCCTGGCGTCGTGCTCTCGGTAATGCTCCCGAAATTTGAGGTGTTCACAAAGCGATTGGGCGTGCCAAGGTTGGTGTGATTCAGCGCGTTGAAGAACTCAGCACGCGCTTCGAACCGCGTCTTCTCATTGAGATTGAAGTCGCGCACCACTCCCACGTCCATTGTCTCCAGGCCAGGTCCATAAACGGAGTTGCGGCTAGCATTGCCGAAAGTGTAAGCAGGCGGCGCGGCAAAAGCTGCAGGATTGAACCACGTAGTGGAATTCCGTGTGCCCGCGGAGAAGATCTTCGCTCCGGTCAGGTTGGCGCGTATCGGGTTCTCGCCCACGACGGTTCCGGCATTGGCGGTGTCGCCAAATACCGAGATTGTGAAGGGAAAGCCGGTTTGTGCCTGAAACTCCATTGAACCACGCCAATCACGGGTCAGGGTTCGCGAGAGATTCGTTCGATTCCAGGATGGCGGGTTGTACACCGCGCTCAGGGCAAATCGGTGGCGAACATCGCAGCCCGGCCCTCTTTCCGCATTCAGATCGTTATCATTCTGCGGAATGGCTGCCTCAAACATCGGCGAACGGAAGTCCGGAGCGTTCTCGAGCGCCTTGGCAAAGGTGTAATTCGCCAGCAAGCTCAAGCCGCGCGCATAACGGCGACGGACGTTTACGTAACCGGCATCGTACCAGCTCTGCGACGTATTCTCGAGCAGATTGATGGTGCTCACGGGGAACGTGGTGCTGCTGACCGTGACAGTGGAAGGAAATGTCGAGTTTGCGACAAAGCTGATTCTTGGAAACGGACGCCGTGGTTGGATCAGGCCCGCACCCGGAAGCGCATTGTTGATCAGGTGAGAACGCTGCAAGTGGAATCCGCCTGCGCCCAAATAGCCAAGCTCAACCGTATTCTGACTACCAAGCTGTTTTTCAAGCGAGACGCTCCATTGCTGGACGTACTGCGGCGGAGCATGCGACTGCAGCGCGGTAAAGCTGACCACCGTTGTACCTAACACCGGCTGCGCGGGGAAGTTCAAATTCAAAGGAGGGTTACTGGGGATATAGGGATCGCTCTGTGAAGTTTCGGGGAAGACATAGGGCACATTGTGGCGTTGATTGCACCATGTATTCATATCGACCGGTGTGTAGAAGATGCCGTAAGCAATATGAGCCACAAGGCCGATGTGCGGAAAGCTCTGCGCCAGTCCGAGCCGCGGAGCAAATCGAGCCAGGTTTGGGTACATCAGCCCGCGAGGATAGCCGTTCTGGCCTCCGATAAAGACCTGTGGCGTACCGCTGCTCAAGTCGAGGTTGCTGTTGGTATAGCGAATATCGACCAGAGGACTCATGAATTCGTAGCGCAGGCCATAGCTGAGCGTCGTGGTGGATGTTAGCCGCCAGGCATCCTGCGCGAACCCGTCGGCATACCATTGGCGAAGATTCATCTGCGGTATACCAGCTTGCCCCTGACGCGCGGCGGGCATTCCTAATAGAAAGCTGGCCAGCGCCGATCCGTCATTGTCGTTCAGAGCATATTGGGTGGTGTAGCCATTCGTGAATTGGTAGTAGCCGCGATTCTGGAAGAAACCCCACATGGGCCAGATGAACTTCTGATACGCCGCCCCGAATTTGGCGCTGTGGCGGCCGATTTGCCAGCTTAGAGAGTCCCGGCCTTCGACAACGGTATCCCAGGCCTTCATCGGCGTGGCCAGATAGTTGTCCCCTAATGGTGAATACCCCTGGACCGTGAAGTAGGGCGCACCCCATGCTGCCGGGCCGCCAAAGCCGGTTCCAGAAATCCCCAACTGGTCCACAATGTCGTTCTTGTTCGCACTCTCGGTTGTATGCGACATGGCGAGGCGGGACATGGCCAGCGAAGCAATGTTGACCATGTGGTCTGAGATCACGCGGGTCCAGGCCATGGTCGCTTGCTGAGCGAGGTTTTCGTGAAACATGCCGAACCCCGGCAATCCCTCAGGCATAAAGCCGTATTCGCTGCCGGCCGAGTACCGGACAAAGGCCGTGTCGCCATTAGCGAAGATATGATCCAACCGCAATGTTCCCTGGTCGTCAGTCATGCGCTCTTTGCGCGCATCGAGATAATTATTGGCATCGTTGCCCGCGCCGACCACCGTCGGCTGGCCCATCATGGTCATACTGCCCATGTTCATCGTGTTGGGCTGTGGCGTGTATTGGTTCAGCATGATGGAAGCCGCGTTGCTGATCCGATTCGGAGGTATCACGTTCAGTTTGCCCTGGTAGGAAAACTGTTGGCGAATGTACTGCGGGTTCGACGGGCTCGCCGGCTGGGCCGGATTGAAACTCGGATTTGGAGCAGTGGTGTTGGGGTCGTAGATGTTTACGCCGCTCTGGCTGAAATCTCCGGTATCCTCGGCCTCAGTTGGAACCGTGTCCACTCATGACCATGTTCTCAACGAGTCGCAGGCCCTCGTAGTTCGTAAAGAAGAACGTTTTGCCTGCGCGCGGGATGGGACCGCCAAGCGAAGCCCCAAAATTATTCTGTACCAGGAAATTCATGCCATTCATTTCGTTGAACGACTGCGCATCCATCGCTCCATTGCGCAGAAACTCGTAGGCCGTGCCATGGAAGTGGCTCGATCCTGAGCGGGTGACGATATTGATTTGTCCGCCTCCCGCTCCTCCCATCTCCGCCGAATAGCTGCCAGTTTCCACTTGAAACTCCTCCACGGCATCGGGGGAGGCGCTGAAGTTCTGTGTGCTGAAGGTGGGGTCGGTATTGGTGGCGCCGTCCAGCAAAAAGTAGTTGCCATTGGGGCGGCTGCCGCCAATGCTCACCGCCGAGCGCTGGCCGGGCCTCCAATAGAGGGCGTTCATGTCTCCGGTTGCGGCTCCGTGGCTGATATGCGCTCCGGGCACCGTGAGCACCAGGTCGATCAACATGCGCCCGTTCAGCGGCAGCGATTCGACCGAATGTTGATCCACAACCTCGCCCACGCTGGCATCCTGCGTTTTGAGCAATTCGCCAGATGCGTCGACCTTGACCGTTTCGGCAATCGCGCCCACCTCCAACTGGATGTCGAGTGTCGCCTGCTGGCCCACTTCCAGGATCAACGTCTGTGTCGCCTGCTTGAATCCAGCGTGCTCCACGGTGAGCGTGTACGCGCCCGGTTCCAGGGCCGCTATTTCGTAAAGGCCGGCCTCGTTGGACGTAACGTCGCGCTTGGCGCCGGTTTCACGAGTCAAGATTTGGATCTGCGCCCCAGTGATTGGGTGGTGTTGGGGGTCAAGTATCGATCCACGCACGACGGCGTAATTGCTCTGGGCTTGCAAGGCAGCGGCACCGGCAAAGATGCAGGCGAGAATGATGGGAAGTTTTCCGGTCACTGGCACTCCTCCGGTGCGCGGTCCCCTATTGGGCGCGCATGTCATTGTGGTGAATGAAGATCGTCCGCGCATGAAGCTGCTTCTTCCATGCGCGCCTTTTTCGATTCAGGTTTGAACAAGCCAGCAAGATGCGATTGAGAACCGCCAAAAGAATGATCGAGTCCCAAAGACAGCCTCCCGAGAGGGGACCAAGAAGACCGCTGGACTTGATGAACACCATCCTCATTGCCTGAATGTATCTTTGTCTTCGCTAGATTTGTGGATGGTTCCCTCATCCAAAAGGTTGAGAAACATCGGCCTTGGGCCCATGCCGACAAATGAGCAAGCAATTGCAGCGATAGGGCGACTTCAAGTGGCCGAAGACCCCGCATAACCGCACTCAACGGGAGCGCAGTCGATGTCCATTCGAACCGAATCTACAACCTTCGATGGAGACTTTTCCGCGACCAAGGTCGGATACGAGCAGCCCGCCGGGCCAATAGGATGGTAGATGCGATGCTTCCCCGGATTTCTGACAGGCGAATCTTGCGTGTTTTAAGCAGTCTGCTGCTCATGGGCGCTCTTGCTTGCGCATTTATGGTGTGGCGAACAAAATCTGCCCGGGCGGAAGATGATGCGTTAGCGCAGAGGGCTCTTTACTCGCAGAGCGTCGCCGAAAAATATCGAATGCCATTTGGGGCGGACCAACCGTACCTGCCTTCCAACGCAACGACTGACACCGGGCAATTCATGGATCCGAAGAGCTTTCCCACCGCCAAGTACTGCAGCCATTGCCATCAGCAGGCCTACGCGGAGTGGCGGCAGACCGTGCATGCCAATTCCTTCCGCAACCCCTGGTACGTGAAGAACGTGAACCTTCTCACGAGCGAGCGTGGGATTGAATACACGCGCCACTGCGAAGGCTGTCATAACCCAATCGCCCTGGTTTCAGGCGCGCTAACCAAGGGGTCTCCCATCGACCGCCATTTCGACAACGATGCCATTACCTGCTCGGTTTGCCATGCCATTCAGAAGGTCAACACGAGGGGCACGGGAAGCTATGTGATGGGCGTGCCGGCGGTGCTGGTGGATGACAACGGAAAGCCGACTTATGGCGAGGTCCCCGACAAGGAGATCCTGGCACACCTCGATTGGCATTCCAGAGCGGAGATGAAGGACTTTTACCGCACCAGCGAGTTCTGTTCCGTGTGCCACAAAGCGGCCGTTCCCAAAGAGTTGAATCACTACAAATGGCAGCGAGCCATCTTCCTTTACGACGAATGGCAACAGGCATCTTTTTCAAAGGAATCTCCGCTACCGTTTTATGTGAAAGACAAAGTGTCAACGTGCCAGACCTGTCACATGCCGGAGGAAAGCCTGACGTTGCCAGACTATGGCGCCGAGGAAGGGAAGATTGCATCCCATCGCTGGTTGGGCGCGAACACGTTGCTCTACAAGTACTACGGCTACGATGAGCAACTCAAAAAGACCATCGCCTTTCTGCGCAACGATGCGCTGAACGTAGACATCTTCAGCATCGAGCGCAACGGGGGCAAGCTGATCGCGCCGCTAGGGAACGAGCCCTTCGACATCGCCGCGGGAGATGTTCTGACTGTTTCCGTAGTGATCCAAAACAAAGGAATCGGGCACACGCTGGTTCCGGAGCAGCGCGATTTTTACGAATGCTGGGTAGAGTTCGAGGCCAAAGATGCAGGTGGGAAGACACTCATGGATTCCGGAGCGCTGGCGCCGGACGGCACGCTCGATCCCACCGCACACAGCTTTACCAATCGGCTGGTGAACGTTCGCGGCACGCTGAACGACCTGCATCAGGTCTGGGATACGCGGGTCATCCCATATAACAACACCATTGCGTCGGGCCGTTCGCAAATCGTACGCTATCAATTCAAGGTTCCCGAGAACGCTCCCGGGCCAATTACCGTTACCGCCAAGGTGAATTACCGCCGCTTCAATCAGCACTTCATCAACTGGGTGATGAGCAAACACTACGACATGCCAATTGTCGAGATGGCCGCGCGCACGCGGACGCTGATTCTGGGGCCTAATCCAGCCGCGCCGCCCGATCGGGAAGACAATCCGGAGTGGATGAGGTGGAATAACTACGGGATCGGATTGCTCGACGCGCAACAGTACGAACAAAGCGCGCAGGCCTTTGAGCACGTTGCACAACTCCGCCCCGATTACCCAGATGCTTACACCAATATCGCCATTGCCGAATTTTCCTGGCAACGCTATGACGATTCGCGTGCCAACCTGGAAAAGACGCTCAAGCTAGCTCCGCACAACGCGCGCGCTCTCTACTACCTTGCCCTTGTGGAGCGAATTCAGGGCCATCCTGACGCTGCGATCGCCGATTTACTCGAAGTCATCACCCAGTTCCCACGATCCCGCGATGCGCATCGCGAACTGGGATTCTCGTTCTACCAGCAGCACAAGTATCAGGAGGCGAGAGCCGAGTATGAAACCGTGCAATCGATCGATCCGGACGACCTGGCCGCGCATTACATACTTTCCATTGTTTATCGCCGGCTGGGGATGAAAGAGGATGCAGCACGCGAGGCCGCGGAATTTGCCGATCAAAAGGACGATCCGACGGCCAACGTTTATGCGCTGGAGTATCTCCGCGAGCATCCTGAAGTTACTTCGGAAAGCGTTCCCTGGCATATTCACAGCAGCGTGATCCGAGATAACAGCGCGCAAAACGGCAGATCAGGGCAATGAGGCTGCGAATCGCAATTGGAATTTTCGCTCTGGCTTTTTCGTCCATCGCGCTCGCGTCGTCTCGAATCCAGCGTGTACGCGGCGCCGCGATCTTTAGCGAAAGTGGATGCCAGCACTGTCACACGATCGGCGGTGTTGGCGGGCACAAAGGACCTGATCTATCTAACGTAGGGCGCAGGAGATCGAAGGCCGCAATGCGCCAGCAGATCGTATACGGCAGCAAAGTAATGCCGGCCTTCAAAGACGATCTTGAGCCGGACGAGCTTAACGATCTCATCGCCTACTTGCGATCGTGCCGCGAGAAGCCGGCAAAACAACCGCGGGCCGCCAACTCAAACTAGCTGGCGGGCAGTCCCTTTCAGTCACGCCACGCACGCAATCGCTTTGCGCAACGCGTCGGCTACCTCCTGCTGCTGGTCGGCTGTGATGTGGTTAAAGAACGGCAGCGCTAGCGTGCGGCGAGCAATGGATTCGGTAAGTGGAAGTTGGGGCGTGACGTGGCCGAAGCTGGAACGCCATGCTGGCTGCAAGTGGATGGGCGCGAAATAGCGGCCGGTGGCAATGCCGCATTCGGCGAGCGCGGCCTGCACTCGAGTGCGGTCGACCGCTGCAGGCAAGCGAACCACGTAGACAAACCAACTCAGCTCGCGGCCTGAAAGAGAGAGCGGAGGGCGCTCAAGGCCGGGAAGGCCGGCGAGAAGCGCGTCATAGCGTTCAGCAGCCTGCCGGCGCAGGAGAAGAATCTCATCGATCCGCCTTAATTGCACGCGGCCGAGAGAGCAGGCCAGTTCCGACAGCCTGTAGTTGTAGCCCGGCTCGACGTGGTCGAGCCAATCGGCATTTGGGTCACGTCCTTGATTCCGGAGCCGATGCAGGCGTGCCGCGAGGGCTGGATCGCGGGTCAAGACTGCGCCGCCTTCGCCGGTCGTTATCTGCTTATTTGGGTAGAAACCAAAGACGGCGAGATCGCCGAAGCTGCCGACAAGATGCCCGAGGAAACGCGCGCCGATGGCCTCCGATGCGTCCTCGATGACAACCAGGCGGTGACGCGCGGCAAGGTCTTTGAGGGCATCCATCTGAGCAGGAACGCCGAAGGTGTGGACGACCAGGACAGCCCGCGTGCGGGGAGATATGGCTTGCTCGACCGCGACAGGATCGAGATTGAGCGTGACGGGATCAATCTCGACGAGAACCGGCGTTGCGCGAACCTGCAGCACGGTATTGATCAGGGCGACAAATGAAAAGGAGGGAAGAATGATTTCGTCGCCTTCGCCAAGCCCGAGTGCAAGCAACGCCAAATGCAAGCCCGCGGTGCCTGAGCTGACAGCCAACGCATGATCGACGTGATGATAGGCAGCGAATTCCGATTCGAAGGCGGCGAGTTCGGGCCCCTGGCTGAGATTCGGTGTGCGAAGGACGCGACTCACGGCGGAGATCTCCGCCTCGGTGATGTCGGGCGCGGAGAGGGGAATGCGCGCGATCATGGGCGGTCCACTTGCACCGATTCAGCATCCGAAGGAAGCGGTACCGGCTCCTTGATGAGAAGGCGCTCGAGTGGAACGGACGCCAACACGCGGGCGATGGTCTGTGCGGCTGTGCCGTCGCCGTACGGATTGGAAATGCCGGCAATGCTTTTGCGGAATGCGGAGCTGAGGGCGCGATCGAGTGCAGCGCGAATGGCGCATGATTCAGCGGGCACATCGATCACATTGCGCGCCCGCTCCCGGCCCTGCTGGCGGATTCCGACGTTCACGACAGGGAGAGCAAAAGATGCCGCTTCCATGATGCCGCTCGATGAGTTGCCAATCAGTACATCCGACTGACCAAGGAGGCTCCAGTAGGTGGTTGAATCGAGGTTAACGAATAAGTGCGTGGAGGGGCGTGTCGCAGCGAGCGCCCTGGTCCGCTCAATGAGCGCCATGCCACCGGCATCGGCGTTGGGGTAAACGAAGATGATTTGACCTGGCGCCTGAACCAGAGCGGCGAAAAATGCGTCAGCTTCAGCATTGGTGTCGGACAAGATGGTGACGGGATGCCATGCCGCAACGATCGTAGGCCGCGCGAGCGACAGCTGCAGACGTGCTTCGAGCGCCGCACGATCCAGGAGCCTGGAGCGGCGCAGGTGATCGAGCGATGGAGCTCCCGCGCGATGCACACGCCAAGGCTCTTCGCCCATCGCAATGACACGCCGACGCGCAATCTCAGTTGAGGTGAAATGGATGTGGGCGAGCTTGGTGAGAGCGTTGCGCACAGCGTCGTCGATGGCACCCTGGCTCACCTCGCCGCCTTCGATGTGAGCAATTGGGATGCGCAGGGCCAGAGCCACGGCAGCTGGGGCGAGCATCTCATAGCGGTCGGCGATCAGCAAAAGCAAATCTGGCCGCCATGCGGTGAGAGCGTCGGCCAGGCCGAGAATTGCCAAGCCGATGGTTTTGGCCATTCCGGTATCCGTGTCGGAGCTGAGCAAGCATTCGATGCGCCCCTGAATGGGGAAGCCGTCGCGCTCGATCTCCTGGAGGGTGTTTCCGAACTGAGGGGAAAGATGCGGGCCGAGTGCGAAGACGCCCAGTTCGATCTCGGGACGGAGGACGAGCTCCCGCAGGGGCCAATAGAGATGACTGTAGTCGGCGCGCGAGGTAGAGACGACACCAATGCGGCGCCGCACGACGGACGAGCGAGGCTGCGCGGATATGCCGGGCCCATCGAATGAACTTTTGAACGCAATCACAGAAGAAGTATAAATTGAAAGCGAATCGACGCAGGCCGCACAGCCTGCTGGAGGTTCTGCCGATGGGCCGCACACTCGCGTACACTGGATGGTTCCGATCAAAGGGAGAGCCACATCCGTGCTGGTAGGTACGACTCGAAGAGCCGGGTTCAAAGCGATCGCGTTGCTCGCCTGCGCGTCTGCATTTTGCAGCGCGCAGAAACCTCATGACGCAGCAGCAATCCGGCTGAACAATCGTGGCGTGGCTCAGATGGGCCAGCAGTTTACCGAGCGTGCTGCGGCGAGCTTTGCCGAGGCGTTTAAGAGGGATCCCGGCATGGCTCAGGCTGCGGTGAACGAAGGCATAGCGCTGCTGACACTGCAGAAACTTGAAGAGGCGAAAGAGTGGTTTCGAAAGGCGATCGCGATTGACCCGAAAAGCGCACAGGCCTGGTATAACCTGGGGCTCGCGCAACATGCGGGAAATGAGCTGACAGACGCGCTAGCCAGTTTCCAGGAGGCTGCAAAGCTCGATCCCCAAGACGCAGACTCGTGGTATTTCGAGGGCGCGTGTTACCAGGAGTTGAAGCAATTCGACAAGGCGATTGTGATTTTCGAGAAGACCCTGGGGATCAATCCGCTTCACGCCTCGGCTGAGTTCGGCTTGGCGCGATCGCTACAGCGGACAGGTCACATCGCAGAGGCGAGGGGAGACTTTGCGCGCTTTCAGCATTTGACAAATACGAAGATTTCTTCGGCGCTGGGGCTCTCATACGGAGAGCAAGGCCACTACTCGACGGTGACAGCGATCGAAGAACCGGAGACGGCCGAGCGGGCCATGATTCCGGTGAAGCTTGCGGCTCAGCCGATGATCTCGCCTGACAAAGAACAGGGGCAAGCATGGACGACGACAGGCGGTGCCTGCATGATCGACGCGACCGGGTCGGGGCAGATGGACCTGGCGCTGATGCAATCGGGCGTTCAGGCGATTGGCATCCTTCATCAACGTGTCGGTGGGACCTTCGATGAGCTGGACGCAGCGGCAATGGGTTTGAGGGCGAGCGGTCATGCTGTCGCGTGTGCCGTTGGCGATTTCGATGGCGATGGTTTGAACGATCTGGCTGTGGCTCTGGACGATAAAGTGCTGCTATTTCGCAATCTCGGTCATGGACAGTTCAAAGACGTAACCGCTGAGTCGGGAATTGCGCCGCGAAACGGGCCGACAGGAATTACGTTCATCGATTACGACCACGACGGCGACCTGGACCTTTTTTTGACGGGGAGACCAATTGGGACGGGCGGGGAACCGAACGTGCTTTGGCGCAACAATGGCGATGGGACGTTCACCGAGCAAACAGCGCCGACGGGACTGGGGGGAACCGGCAAAACGGCAGCAGCAATTCTGACCGACTTCAACAACGATCGCGCCGTAGACCTAGCGGTCACCGGCGATGGGCCTGCGCCGCTGATTTATGTGAACCCGCGGGAAGGGAAGTATGCGACGCAACCGCTGTATGAAGGCGTCAAACTTCCAGCGACGGTTGGCATCACGGTGCTCGACTATAACAAGGGCGGCTGGATGGATATTGCCGTGACGCACGCCGGCGCGCCGGGGCTTACGTTGTGGCGGAACGTCGAGGCACCGGACCACGTTAGCAGGCGCTTTGAACAGGTTCACTTGCCACTCAAGGGAGCCTTGCGCGGCTGGGGCCTGACGCCAATCGACATCGATAACGATGGGTGGATCGACCTAGCGGCAATTGTTGAGACGAGAGCTGGACCGCAAGTCCGTGTGTTCCGCAATCGCGGCGACGGGAGCTTTGAAGATGTAAGTCGTGCGCTCGGTTTGGACCATGTGAGGCTTTCGGCGCCGCGTGGGCTGATTGCGGCAGATGTAGAGGGCGATGGCGCGCCTGACCTGATCGTGACCCAAGAGAAGTCCCCTCCTGTGCTGCTGCGCAATGAGGGTGCGAACAAAAACCACTTTGTGCGTCTGGATCTGACCGGATTCGCGGATAACAAGACTGCCTTGGGTGTGAAAGTGGAGGTTTTTGCCAACGGACTGTGGCAGAAATGGGAGCTTGCCGGTGCGTCAGGATACCAGACGCAAGCGCCGCCACAGATTCTTGTGGGCCTGGGTCAGTCGCCGGGCATCGATCTGCTGCGCATCCTGTGGCCCACCGGCGTGCTGCAGGACGAGATCGATTTGCCGCAGCAGCGCGTGATTGCCATCAAGGAAGCGGACCGGCGCGGCAGTTCCTGCCCGGTGCTGTTTGCCTGGGATGGGCATCGATACAAATTCGTGACCGATGTGATCGGTGCGGCCGTCGTGGGGCACTGGTTTACGCCAACGCACCGAAACATACCGAATCCGGGCGAGTGGGTGAAAATAGATGGCTCAAACGTGAAGCTGGTGGACGGCAAAATCAGTGTGCGGTTCATGGAACCCATGGAAGAGGTGAACTATATCGACCAGTTGCGCTTGATTGCGGTCGATCACCCTGAAGATGTTGAGGTGAATCCGGACGAGCGATTCCTCGACGGTCCGCCATTTGCATCCGGAAGCGTTGTAGCGAGCGGGGAGACACGGCTGCCCATGGGGGCCTGGGACGGCGAAGGGCGCGATGTTCTTGACGAGTTGAGGCATCGCGATCACGTGTTTGCCAGCGGATTTTCAGTTCTGCCCTATGATGGCTTCGCGAATCTTCACTCTCTGACACTCGACCTGGGAGAGCTAAAGCGAGGTGCTCCTCTTCGGCTATTGATGACAGGCTATGTGAATTACTTCAGTGCGACCTCGCTTTACGCTGCGTGGCAGGCAGGGATCAAAGAGATTCCACCATACGTTGAAGCGGAACTGCCTGACGGGCGGTGGCAGAGAATTGAGAGCGATGCGGGATTTCCGGCCGGACTGGAGCGGGCCATCGTGGTCGACCTGACGGGAAAGTTGCCACCGGGCACACGGCGCATCCGGTTGATGACGAACCTGCAGATTTACTGGGACCAGGTATTGATCGACCAAAGTACGAATGCAGAGGCGCAAACAACGGATATTCCGCTGGCGAGCGCATTGCTGCACTTCCGTGGGTACCCGAAGCAGATTGAAGGCGCGAGTCCTGGCGATCTGGACTACGACTACAATCTTGTGAGCCTGACCGGTCCCTTCCAGCGCGAGCGGGGCAACTACACGCACTTCGGTGACGTGACGCAACTGCTCAAGAATATTGACGACAGGTTTGTTGTATTCGGCAGCGGAGAGGAGATTGCGGCAGAATTTGACGCGGCGAATCTGCCTACTCTTCCGGCACACTGGAAACGCGATTATTTCTTTTATGCGAACGGGTTCGTCAAAGACATGGATTGGTGGGATGCCTCGCCATTCACGGTGACGCAAATCCCGTTCCACGGCATGGCCTCTTACCCGTATCCGGCAGGCGAAAAGTATCCCGACGATGCGGCCTCGCTTGACTACCGGTTAAACTGGAACGACCGATTCGACTCGGGCAATCCGGTGCGGTCGTACCGGTTCAACTATGAGTTTTTGCCTTCGGCACCACCGGAGATGAGAGTACGGCAGTCGACGCCGGGAACACAGCAATGAGCGATCTCGTGTTGACCCCAGCGACGCAACAGCTTGGAATGATTCGCAGGGGCGAGGTCTCAGTAACCGAGCTGGCTGAAGCTCACATCAGGCAGATCGAGCGACTGAATCCGGATCTGAACGCGTTTGCCGACTTCGACGCGGAACGTGTGCGTGCCCAGGCGCGACAACTCGATGTGGCGCAAGAGCCGCGAGGCCCGTTACACGGTTTGCCGGTGACCATCAAGTCGTCGATTGCGACCGCTGGCTATCGATGCGAGATCGGGAGCCTGCTGCACAAGGACGAGATTCCGCGAGAGGATGCCATGGTCGTAGCGCGGCTTCGCGCGGCAGGCGCCTTGATTTTGGGCACGACAAATTGTCCGGAGTTCCTGATGGCATACGAAACCGCGAACTTGCTCCATGGGCGCACGCGCAATCCCTGGGATCTTGACCGTTCGCCGGGTGGATCGAGCGGCGGCGAGTCCGCGGCCATCGCGGCCGGAATGTCGGCGGCAGGATTAGGAAGCGACAGCGGAGGGTCGGTTAGGATTCCTGCACACTTCACTGGTATCTGTTCATTGAAGCCGACGCCGGGACGGATACCGGGTCGAGGGCATTTGCCGCCTTGCGTGGGGCCATTTTCGATTCTGGGTGCAATTGGACTGATGGCGCGCACGGCCGGGGACGTTGAACTGCTCTTCGGTGCATTGAGCGGCCAGGATCCGCTCGATCCGGTGAGTCCGCCGGTCACTCGAAGATATCCGAGTCGCGAGGAACTGCGCGCGAAGAAGATTGGTTTTTTTGAAGACGATGGACTGGTGCCGGTGACACAGGAGACGCGGGCGGCAGTGAACGATGCGGCGCACGCGCTTCGTGAAGCAGGCCTTCGAGTTGAGGCGTTTCGCCCGCGCACCCTTGAACAATTACGCAAGCTGTGGTGGAAGTTCTTTGTTCAGTGCGGGGCGATGTTCTACGAGCCCGAGATCCGCGGCAAACGAGGAAAGCTAAGCCCCATTTTCAACGAGTTCTTGGGCATCGCGGAGGCTGCAGGGCCGCTAAGTGCAGCCGATTTGCTGAATGCGTGGGCCGAGCTGGACCTTCTGCGCACGAAGGCCCTAGCTGAAATGAGTGATTATCCGGTTTTGCTCTGTCCCGTGGCCAGCATTCCCGCATTCCGTCACGACGAACGTGTTTGGGCGATTGATGGCAGATCCATCGGATACCTTGATGCCATGCGCTACACGCAATGGTTCAATGCGCTCGCCTGCCCGGCGGCAGTGGTTCCGGTCGGTAGGTCGCCGGAGGGGTTGCCGATTGGAGTGCAGATTGTGGCGCGACCTTTCGAGGACGAGGTTGCGCTGGGCGTTGCAGCCCACTTAGACGCTGCGTTTGGCTACCGCCCGCCACCCATTGCGCGGACGTAAATCCTGCCAAACTGGCCCGAGATCCATCAAAATCTTTCGTTTTGAAGTGCCTAAGAATGCAAGCGGGCGCCGGGGGCACTTTTCCGCGTATCCACCTTTCGATTGAGGCGGTTATCGAACGGCCGCGGTAGACTTAGGCTTCCCCGAAAACTGGAGGCGAGATGGAGCGGACCCTGTGCCTGAAGACTGGCAGGAACGATTTGCCGAGACTCCGGATGTCCTGCTGGGCGCGCGGCGCCGACGGACGACTGTGCCGGTGCTCGATTTTGCGGTCGGTGGCGAAGAATTCGTTACGATGGCCGGGCCGTGTTCAGTGGAAACCGAACGCCAGCTTATGGCGACCGCCCATCACGTTCGGAGCATGGGAGCGCGTGTTCTACGGGGCGGAGCCTTCAAACCGCGCAGTTCTCCTTATGCATTTCAAGGATTGGGCAAGGAAGGCCTGAGACTACTTGCCGCAGCGCGTGAAGAAACCGGGCTGGCGGTTGTGACCGAAGTGATGTCGGAGGGCGATGTTTCATTGGTCGCTGAATATGCCGATATCCTGCAGATCGGTTCGCGCAGCATGGAGAACTTTGCGCTGCTCGAGGCGGCGGCGCGATCGGGACGGCCAATTCTGCTGAAGCGCGGCATGGTCGCAACGATTGGCGATCTTCTGCAATCGGCGCAGGTGATCTTAAGCAATGGGAACCCGAACGTCATTTTGTGCGAGCGCGGCATCCGCACGTTTGAAACGACTTTGCGCAACACCTTTGATGCCGCAGGCATCGCTGTGCTCAAGCAAATCACGCACTTGCCGGTCATTGCCGATCCCAGCCACGCGGCGGGACACCGGGAATTGGTTCCAGCGCTGGCGCGCATCGGAATCGCTGCCGGAGCCGATGGTCTACTAGTCGAAGTGCATCCCGATCCCGAAGAGGCATGGAGCGACGGCGACCAATCGCTCGATTTCGCTGAATTCGACTCGATGATGGCTATGCTCGAGCCGTGGATCGCACTTCGCGGGACGTCAACGGAAAAAGAGAAGCTGGGACATTACGAACGAGCCGGCCTCCATCTCGCGGGGGCGATCGGATGAGGTCGCCCTTTGCAGCACTGGTGGCTGCGGTTCCAGTTACGCTGATGCTTTCTCCAGTATGCGGGCTAACGCCCAATGCAGAACCTACTGCAGCTCCCGATTTTATTGTCACTGCCGCTCCGGAATATGAGCCGCAGGCCGAACTGCGTGGTCAAGAACGATTCCCGAAGGGAGCGCAGTTGCTGCTTGTTCAAGCTGGGAAAGCGGAGCCTCTAGTGAGCGGCTTTGCTGCGTCGGCGGACGCGAATATGTCGTTTGACGGCCAAACAGCGCTCTTTTCGGGCAAGCGTTCGCCCAGCGATCCGTGGCAAATCTGGGAAGTAGTGCTCAAAAATCGCTCTGTGCGGAGGGTGATTTCAACGGCCACGGATGCAGAGCGACCTTTCTACCTACCGGGCGGGCGGATGGTGTGGGCGCAACGGACGACGGCTGGATTTCAGTTGCAGACCGCCGAAGACGGGCACCCCATGGCATACCAGCCGTTGAATCCGACTGCGGGACCGGGGATGCTGCCTCTCACATACACACCGGCCAATACGTTTCCTGCCGACGTGCTTCGCGACGGCCGAATTCTTTTTGAAGCAGGCTTTCCGCTGGGCGAAGGGGCGACGCCAGATTTGTTTCTGGTTTACGCCGATGGTTCGGGAGTTGAGTCAGTGCGATGCGATCATGGCAGGGCGCGCTGGGGTGGAACGCAATTGGTTTCGGGCGACGTGGTCTTTACGCACGGAGCATCGATGGCACGATTCACATCGGCGATGGCGCACGAGGTGCCGGTTGAATTGTCACGAGGAATGTACGGTGGTTCGATTGCCGAGACAGCTTCCGGAGCGTGGCTGGTGAGCGAACGGGCAGCAGCGGGTACGAAATATGCGATCAAGATGTGGATGCCCGGGGCGGCGTTGCACACCGTGCTGGCGAGGAGCGGGGAGGATTTGGTCGAACCCGTGCTCGTCGCGCCGCGCGCCAAGCCCAATCGGCATCCTTCGGGCTTGCATCCGTGGGACTATGCGAACCTGCTAGCGCTAGACGCCCGTGTTTCACGCGATGGCCCACTGAAAGGGATACTGACCTCGGTGCGGTTAGAGGCACAGGATAAAACTGGGCACGCAGTGGCGATGGGTACGGCGCCGGTCGAACAAGACGGATCGTTCTTCGTAAAGGTCCCGGGCGACAGACCGATACGGTTTGCGCTGCTCGACTTCAAAGGCACGGTTCTGCGACAGGAACGCGGATGGTTCTGGGCCCGGGGTGGCGAGCAGCGCATTTGTGTGGGCTGCCATGCAGGGCCGGAGCGCGCCTCGGCGAATCGTGTGCCGGACGTACTGATGCGGACCACCATACCTGCAGATTTGACTGGTGCAAAGGTCGCAGCGGCAGTGCGGGGAGGCCATTGATATGAGGCTCGTTGTTGCATCCGCAGTGTCCGGTGCGATGGTGATGTTTGGAGCTGCATCTGCCGTGCATTCGCAGCCCGAGCCGAAGCCAGCTTCCACACAAACTGTGCCGACCGATGCGCAGACCAACAAGCAGTCAGCGATTCGATTTGTAGACGCCACGGCAGAGTCAGGTATTGATTTTACGCATAGCTTTGGATCGGCCAAGCTGGGGTCATTGCTGGAGGGAACCGGAGCGGGGTGTGTCTGGTTCGACTACAACAATTCGGGCCGGCCTTCTCTTTATGTGTTGAGTGGCAGACCACTCGACGACTCGATGCACCCGTATCCGCTGAAGGATAAGCCCAATCCTCCGCCGCACAATCATCTTTTCCGCAATGACGGCAATGGTCACTTCACCGACGTAACCGAGCAATCGGGCCTCAACCCGGACCTGTATTCGATTGCCGTGACGGCAGCGGATTATGACAATGACGGCTACGAAGATCTGCTGGTGACGGGCTATGGGAAGGTCGTCCTTTATCACAATGACGGCAACGGCCACTTTACTGACGTGACCGAGAAGGCGGGCATCAAGGTCGATGGCTGGTCGATCAGCTCCACTTGGATTGATTACGACAAGGATGGCTGCGTCGATCTTTTTGTGGGCCGATATGTTAAGTTCGATCCCAAATATCGTAACTACTACGCCGCAGATAACTATCCCGGACCACTGGACTACGAAGGCGAAACCAACAAATTGTTCCATAACAACTGCGACGGAACGTTCACCGATGTATCAGACAAGTCGGGGATCGGCGCATATATCGGCCGGACCATGGGCGTTACTGCCGCGGATTTCGACAACGACGGGTGGGACGACATCTACGTATCCAACGACCGGACGGAAAACTTCCTTTTTCATAACCAGCACGACGGAACATTTGAAGAAATCGCCGGTGAAACCGGAACGGCCTTTGGGCAAAACGGTGAGGCGACTTCGTCGATGGGGCCGGTGTTCGCGGACTTTGGAGACCGAGGCGTGTTGGACTTGTGGGTCTCCGATGGAAACTTTAACCGCTTCCTGCGGAATATCGGGACTCCGGAAGGCAGGCCGTCAGGCGCGCCATTGAACACTGCCAAGACCGGCTTTGAGGATGAGGGAGCGAGCAACGGCATCTCGCAGACCGACGCGCAGTATGTGAGCTGGGGCTCAGGTGTCTATGACTTCGACAACGACGGGCTCCTCGACATTCTCGTCTTTCATGGCGGGCTAATTCACCTCATCCCCCAGGAGCATACGCTTTTTCGCGGCGTGGGGAACGGGCGTTTCCAGGATGTTTCCCGCGAGGCCGGATCAGTGTTGAGTGAACGCACTGTGGCGCGCGGCGCTTGCTTCGCCGACTACATGAACGACGGGAAGGTAGATGCCTACCTGGTCAATCTCGGCGCCAAAGGCAAGCTCTTTCACAATGTTTCCACCAATACCGGCCACTGGATTGAGATCAAGCTTGTCGGCGCCATGCGCCCCGGTGATCGAAGTCTCACCTCCGGCCCAAGGGCAAAAAGCAATCGCGATGGAATCGGCGCCCGAGTCGAGGTTTTGGCAGGCGGCAAGCGCTGGACGGCCGAGCGCGTGGCCGCTTCCGGTTATCTTTCACAGAATGACGGAAGCCTGCACTTTGGACTCGGCTCGGCGACGAGCATTGACAAGCTCATCGTCCATTGGCCCAGCGGGCGCGAGCAGACACTCGAACACGTCGGCGTAGACCGCATCCTCACGATAGAGGAAGCGACCAGCGATCCGAAATGAGGTGTGACGAAGTGGCAGCGGAGGGGGTGAGCAAGACAAGACGCAAAGGAGCGGCTGTGCTCGGCGCTGCTGCGGTCCTGCTCCTATGGACGGTGTGGCCTGCGATGGAAGGACCCGCCCATGCGGATGCGCGCGCAATTGATTCCGATCAGACCGGTTACGCATCCCCCCTTGAACTTCTGCTTTCGCCGGACGGTGCGCGGCTTTACATTCTGTGCCAGCAGGCCGAAGAGATTCGCGTTTTGGATTCAGCCAACTATTCAGTGATCAAAACAATTCGAGTTGGCCGCGTTCCCCGCAGCATGGCGCTTTCTCGCGCCGGCGACCGGCTCTTTGTGACGAATTCGTGGGACGACACGGTTTCAGTGATCGACACGCAAAAGCTTGCGGTTGCTGCCACCTGGAGCGTGGGTGCGGAGCCATCCGGCATCGTCGAGGACCCCACGGGCAAGTACGTCTTTGTCGCCAATCGCATCTCAAGCGACATTGCGGTTCTGAACGCGCAGACGGGCGTGGAAGAGAAGCGCCTGCTTGCAGGGCGCGGGGCCAGTTACCTAACGACCTCACCCGACGGCAAGCGGGTGTACGCGACGCACATCTATCCCAATCCTCCACCGCTGCGCATGGGACTCGAAAATCGCACACCGCCTGAATCGGAGATCACGGTGGTCGACCCTCGAAGCGCAGAGGTCGTCGATCGCATTCAACTGCACTCGATCGCGGGCGTTTTTCATGTGGCATTCTCCGCCGACGGCCGGCTTGGAGCCGTGGCCGAGTTCCACCCTAAGAATCTCGTACCTCTGGCACACCTGGAGCACGGCGGAGCATTCGCCTACACGCTCACGCTCTTTGGCGCCGATGTCGGCCGGCCCGTAGAGATTCCACTTGATGAACTGGATCGCTATGCTTCACAGCCGTTTGATGTGGCCATCACGCCTGACGGGTCGAGGCTTTTCGTCACTCTCGCAGGCTCGGAAAGCGTACTGGCCATCGATGTGCCGCGCCTGCTGAGGTTCGTCCACACACGGCCACGCCCGGCATCGGGATCATTCGCCGAGGATCTTTCGGCGAGCGGCAACTATGTGGTTGCACGCATTCCCGTGGGTCATAATCCGCGCGGGCTCGCACTCAGCCGCGATGGAAGCCGGTTATTTGTGGCCAATCGGCTTGACGACACCATCAGCGTGATTGACGCGAAAACGCTTCGCGTAGCCACAACCATCGCTCTCGCGGGCCCGAAAACTGTCACCGCGCTCCGACGTGGCGAGCAGACGTTCTATTCGGCGCACTACTCCTTCCAGGGGCAGATCAGCTGCTCCAGTTGCCACATCGACTCTACTTTCGACGGGTTGCAGTGGGATCTGGAACCGGATGGCTTTGGAATCGACATCGTCGATAACAAGATGATGGAGGATATCAAGGACATTGCGCCATATAAGTGGAACGGCGGCAACCCAAATCTGCCTACCGAGTGCGGCCCGCGCACGGAAAAGTATTTCTGGCGCTCGGAGAATTACGATGACCTCCAACTTGCCGACCTGGTTCTATACATTCGCAGCCTGTCCGCCCGGCCCAATCGCTGGCGCATTCCGGGCAGCGTGCTTACGTCGGCACAGGCTCGCGGCAAAGCAATCTTCGAGCGCACGATCGACAACTTCGGCAAGCCAGTTCCGCCTGAAGACCGTTGCTCCCATTGTCACAGTGGGCCGCAGGGAACCGACCAGAAGTTATTTGACGTGGGCACACGTAAGCCAACCGACAGCAACGGGGTTTTTAAAACACCGCAACTGACCAACATCGCACTGACAGGACCCTTTTTGCACGATGGATCGGCACGGACGCTGGAAGAGATCTGGACGATCTACAACCCCGACGACAAGCATGGCCGCACCAACGACCTGACCAAGGACGAACTGAACGACCTGATTGAATATCTGAGGACGCGATGAAAAAGTTTGCAGATACGAAGGGGTTAATGACGGCGCTGCTGGCGGTCGGAATAGCAGCGGCTGCAGCGCCGCAGGGAGTTGCACAGGCGGCTGAGCGGCATCCTCAGAAGGCGTCGGCGGTTGCCGCCGTTCCACAATTGCCGCGTTTCCGGTTTGAGAACTTCACGACCGCGAATGGTTTGCCCGACAACCACGTGTACGCCGTGCTAGTAGATGGCGACCGTATTTGGGCCGGCACAAACAACGGCCTTGGTCTTTACGAAGGCGGAAAGTGGAAGACTTATACGACGGAAGACGGCCTGGCGCACCGCGCCGTACTCTCGCTGGCGCTGGACAGAAGCACAGGAGACGTATGGGCTGGCACGATGGGTGGTCTGAGCCGGATTTCCGGCGGGCGCATCTTCAGCTACACGCAGCTGAACTCCGGGCTAAGCAACGACGTGGTGTACGGCGTGTCTGTGGAAGGCGAAAACGTTTGGGTCGCGACGGCTGCCGGCGCTTGCCGGCTGAATCTGCATACCGGCGAGTGGTCGCTTTACAACGAGCGCAACACGCCCATGATCGAAATCTGGGCTTATGGCGTTTCCGCTGCTCAGGATAAGGTGTACTTCGCCATCTGGGGTGGGGGCCTTCTCGAGTATGACCAGAAGACGGGAATCTGGGACAAATACGAGGACCCCGATGAGGAGACCGAACTCGTGCTCTTCAAGGATCAGGGCCTGATTCATCAGATCGTTTCGTCGGTCAGCTACGTGGACAAGGTTGTGTGGGTAGCGACGTATTTCGGCGACAGCCGGTACGATGGCCGCTATTGGCACAACTTCCTGACGAAAGATAGCGGGCTCCCCTCAAATTTCACCAACTACGTAAAGGGCGTAGATCCGAATCACGCATGGTTCTGCACTGACAAAGGGCTCGCCTACTACGACGGCACCAACTGGGCGGTCTATACTCGCTCACTCACCACGCATAAACCGGTGATGAACGTGCGGGATGCAAACGGGAAAGTCACCGAGATTCCCGTGACGACCGGGCCGGCACACAACTACATTCTCGGCATCGACTTTCAAGGCGGCGACATATGGGTTGCGACAGCCGAAGGGTTGAGCCACGGAATTCTTGAACGATAAACACGAAGGAGCTAACGCCATGAGCGCATTTGCTGAGATTCTGGAAACCATCTCGCAAGCACCAGTAAAGAAACGCGCCATCACCAACCATGAAGTGCTAAACGAGGCCTTTGCCTATTCAAAGCCCAGTTCGTTCTCGCGTGGCATGAGGATCGACCTAAATGGCCTGACAATTCTTTTGATCTCTGGCACGGCATCGATCGATGAGAGCGGCAAAAGCGTTCACATCGGGGACTTCCGCGCGCAGATGAGACGCACGCTTTCGAACATCACCGGACTGCTGGTTAGCGAGGGTTGCACATGGCACGATATAGTGCGCACGACATGCTACTTACGGGACATCGAGCGCGACTATGACGCGTTCAACGAAGAGCGCACAGCGTTCTTCAAGGAGCAGGGGCTTGACCCGCTGCCTGCGTCCACCGGTATTCAGGCCATTCTCTGCCGGCCGGAGCTGCTTGTGGAGATCGAAGCTATCGCCATGTTTCGGACAGAGAAGGCCGACGTCGGCAAGGAGTAAGCGTCATGCACAAAGGCATCCTGGCGATTGCAGCCTGTGTATTAGCAGCAGGCGCGATGGTGCCCCTCGGGGCGCAAAGTGCGGGCGTATGCGAATGTGGCAAGCATCCGCCGGGACCGCCGCGAGACCGAAACGTCTCGCCGTACGCTGGTCAGCCGCAAGACCTGAGGCCGTACGCGAGATTCGAAAAGCCATACTACGAGTACTATCTCGAACCGAACATTTACACAGGCGCCGGCCGTGACATCCCGGATCCCAAGGACATCACCGAGGTGAGGATCGGCTTTATCGCCCCTATCGATCCCGGTCCGGAGCAAGTGGACGGTTTGCGCATGCTGCACGGAGCGCAGTTGGCTATGGAGGAGGCCAACGCCCGGGGTGGTTATGGCGGCAAGCCTTTCAAGCTCATGTTGCATAACGATTACAACAACTGGCAAGCGAAAGCGGTCTATGGTACCGACCGTCCTACCGACCCTGCAATTTGGGGCTCGGCCGCGGACGAAGCCGTAAAAATGATTTACGACGACAAGGACTGGGCCATCTTTGGGTCGATCAGTTCGGAAACCACGCACATCATGCTGCGAGTCGTGCTCAAAGGCGAAGTCACTATTGTCAACTGCGCATCGACTGATCCGACCATTCCCGAGACGACTGTTCCGTGGTACTTTACCGATCTGCAAGACGACCGCGTGCAGGCTTTCACGTTGGCTCGCCACATCTACTCCGAGCTTAGGCTCAAACGTATTGCACTGCTCAGGGTGAACAACCGCTACGGCCGCATGGGGGTTCCACAGTTCCGGAATGCGTCAACTCGCCTGGGACATCCCGTCGTCATCGAGCAGAAATTCATGCCCGGCGACACCGACTTTACGCACCAATTGCAGATTATCCGTGATTCGCGAGTGGATGGTGTTGTGTTGTGGGCAGACGAAACCGAGACTGCGAACATCCTGAAGCAGATGCGAGCTGCAAACATGAAACAGCGCGCATTTGGCTCTTACCGCACGTTGGGGCCCGACATGCTGGCCGAGGCCGGATCAGCTGCCGAGGGCTTCGAAGCCGTTTTTCCCTACGACCCGACACGAAAGGACCCGCGCTGGCTTAGCTTCAATCACCGTTTCGAGGCGCGCTTCCACGAGCAACCGGAACAGTTCGCTTCGCTGGCTTACGACGCCATGAACGCGCTGCTGGATTCGATCTGCAAGGCGGGGCTGAACCGCGCGCGCATTCACGACGCGCTTGCAGACATCGAGCAGTATGACGGCGTGACCGGACACATGGTGTTTGACCCCAACCAGAAGAATGTGGCGCCAATGTATCTGGGCACGGTGCACAACGGCCAAATCACCTACCGGCTTTCAACAATGGATAAAGGGTCTCCGCCCCAGCAGGGCAAAGCGGCAGACGCACCTTCGGTGACTGAGGAAGCGCCCTACGCACGAGTCGGCGACGATGGCGTCAGTTACGCCGGTCCAAGGCCACCCAATGTGCCGCCAGGTCCGGTGCGAGTGGTCCTCTTCGGAGCGAAAGCCAAACAGATTGCAAAGTCGCTGGAGGTTCTTGAAGTCCTACACAACGAAGCGCCGGGAGGCCGGCAGTGGGAGCTGCTACCTGTTGACAGCGGTCAGAACTGGGGCGCGGCCTCAACGCAGCTGATTCATGTCTTGATGGACGAACATGCGCTGGCGATTGTGGCTCTCGATCGCGACGCCGGCCACCTTTCGGAACAATTGGCGCTGAAATGCTTCGTCCCGGTGATCGCTTTAAGCAATGACAAATCCCTAACATCAGCCAATGTGCCGTGGATTTTCCGAATGCCTGCAGAGACGACTCCGATTGCGGCGCTACGGATGTTACGCGAGGCTTCAGCGCGAGGAGGCACGAACCCAGAACAGATAAGAGATGTGCTGGCGTCAGGGGAAGCAATTGAAGGGGTGGCTTTCTTGCCGACCGGTGAGCCCCGCGCGCATTGATTTGTACTCCGTTGCGCGAAGCGAAAGACGTCGAGCTTCGGCGATTCAGTTGTTTGAATGATTCGAGCCGAAGGCTCGGGACTCACATTTCGCCAATGCGATCCAAAATCGCCATTTCATGATTTGTGGGCCAGGCCGATTCCTATTGCGGAACAAACTCAAATCGGCGTGCATGGCGCAGGACTATGCACACGCGCGCCAACTTCCGCTCTTTCGATCTCGACGGTTTCGGATTTGAAGACGCGATAGAGGAGTAGGAACATCACGAAAAAGGCAATCGCATCCGCAATCTACTTCCGGATGGAATCTTGGCGAGTGACAGCTCGCCAAGCAAAGAAATCAAGAGGACACATTTGTGCGCGATGACTGATTGCCTACGTCGTTCATACCCAGCAACCAAGCGTCAGATCTGCAGTACGGGGTGTTGGTCGCTCTTCGTAAAGCTGCGATTCGCGTTTGCGATCTCAGCACCTGCTTTAGCGCCGGAATCGAGTGTTCTGGAGCCAGGGAGAAAGACGTGGAAACAAGTGATGCACCCCTTCCCGGTGCTCACGCTTCGGTACGCAATTCGCCCATTGTATTTTTGCACGATGCCATTGCTGATCCACAGCCCCAGTCCCGTGCCCTTCGTTGATTTCGTGCTGAAGAATGGCTGAAACAACTGGTCGGCGATATTGGGATGAATGCCCTGACCCGAGTCGATGACTGAAATCAAGGCGCCGCGCAGATTCCTTGACCAGTCCGTCGCTTCCCTGACGCGAATACCAAGCACGCCGCCTTCAGGCATCGCCTGGATCGCGTTGTTAATCAAATTGAGAAAGACTTGCCTCAGTTCCACCGGAAATCCCGTGACTGCCGCCGGCGAAACATACTCCCTACGAACCGAAATGCGATTTGTATTCAGAACCCGGAGTTGCAGTTCGAGGACGTCGTCGAGCAGTTCAGGCAAGACGACCTGGATCGGTTGCTTGGACTCTCTGTAGAAGCTCAGTGTTTGACGGGTAATATGGCTGACGCGCTTCAGCTCCTGCTCCGCCATATCGGCGTAGGTTCGAGCGTCGTCGCTGAGCGAAGGATGATTCCGCAACAGATAGAAGAGGTTTGTGATCGCCGCCAGCGGATTGTTGATTTCGTGCGCAATAATGCCCGCTACGCGCCCCATTGCCGCGAGCTTCTCTGATTCGCGTAACGCTTCTTCCGCCCGGATTGAGGCCGTCATATCGCGGCCAACCTGCAGAATCGCGTCTCCTTCGTGATTGACGGTCTTACGGCATGCAACCACGACCTCAGATCCGTCTTTGGCCTTCTGAGTCACATTGCCATGCCAGGTTCTGCACTGTCTTAAGGCAGTCTCGATCGTTTCTCGCGGAACCGGAAAAACCGTCTTCAAAAGGTCGTGCATATCGCGGCCCATCACTTCGTCACGGCGCCAGCCGTAGAGATTCTCCGCCCCCGTATTCCAGAACTGAATGGCATCGTTCATATCGTGGACGATGATGGCCTCGGTAGCGATGTCCAGCAATTCGGCGCGCATCCTGAACTGAGCCTCGCTCATTCTCAGTTCATTGGTTCGCTCTTCGACTAGCTGTTCCAGATCTCGATTCAACGATTCCAGCATGCGTGTCTTGCGATGCAAGTCGACAAAGATGCTGATCTTCGCGCGCAAGATTTCGGGCACCACCGGCACCGAGATGTAATCGACCGCGCCCTGCCCATATCCCCGGATGATATCGGAGCCCGTGAGGTGAACGCCGGAAATAAAGATAATCGCCGTCTTCTGGAACCGGGGATGCTGCCGAATCACGTCGGCCAGCTCGAAACCGTCCACGTCGGGCATGCTTACGTCCATCAGAACCACGGCAACGTCGGTCTTTAGGAGAATATTCAAAGCCTCACTTGCCGACGTGGCTTTGATCAGGTTCTCACCTAGATCAGAAAGGATGACCTCATAGCTTAAGAGCTTGGCTGGCTGATCGTCGACCATGAGGATGTTGACTTTCGCGTCACCAGTCATCGTTGCTTCTCCTCGGCAATGAGCTTTTGCAAGTTCGAGCACGCCTCACCGGTGTAACCACATGCGCAAGACCGACAGCAGTTGCTCCGTGTCGACTGGCTTCGCCAGGTACTCAGATGCACCCGCCTCCAAACACCGTTCGCGGTCGCCTTTCATGGCCTTGGCCGTCAGCGCAATGATCGGCAGCCTGCGCAACGAGGGATTCTGGCGAATCGTCTGCATGGTTTCGTATCCGTCCATTTCTGGCATCATGATGTCCATCAGCACGATGGCCAAGTCGGGAGTTGATTCGATGGTTTGGATCGCTTCGCGTCCCGTGCCCGCCGAGAGCACTTCCATGCCGCGCCGCTCGAGAACACTACTGACCGCAAAAATATTGCGAACGTCGTCGTCGACCACCAGCACTTTGCGGCTGGTCAGTGCGTCGTCGGAACGGTGCAGACGTTCGAGCATGTTCTGCTTTTCCTTCGGCAAGTCGGAAATCACGCGGTGCAAAAAAAGCGCGGTTTCGTCGAGGAGTCGTTCGGGGGACTCGACATCTTTAATGACCACGCTGCGCGCGAGAGTGTGGAGTTGAGCGTCTTCCTCCGATGTCAATTCGCGTCCTGTGAATACGACAACCGGAAGGTCTTTGAGGGCGGCGCTGTCGCGAAGCTGCGTCAGTACCTCAAAGCCGCTCATATCGGGCAAGCGGAGATCGAGAACCGCGCAATCGTAACTTGCATCAGAAAGCGCACGAAGAGCCGCACCGCCCGATTCCACTACATCGATATCAATATCTTCGTGGCCTAGCAGCTCTTGTGTGCTGAGCTGTTCGGCCGGATTGTCTTCAACCACCAGCAGGCGTTTGCGACGGGGTTGCGAATATTCCCGGATGCGGGTGAGCGCGGCATCGAGTTCCTCGGTCGTTGAGGGTTTGGTGACGTACGCAAACGCGCCGCGCGATAGACCGAGCAGCCGGTCCTCGTCTAGCGTGAGCATCTGAACCGGAATATGGCGGGTCGTCGGGTCCTGCTTCAGATGGTTCAGCACGGTCCAGCCAAGCATGTCGGGCAGGAAGACGTCGAGTGAGATGGCGGTTAGACTGAACTCGCGCGCCAGTTGGAGCGCCTCGGCGCCGGTCGTCGCAACCAGCACCTTGAATCCTTTGTCGCGCGAAAGATCGCAAAGGACGCGCGCGTAGTGCGGATCGTCTTCCACGATCAGCAGCACGGCTTCGCCGGGCTCGATGCCAGCGCGATCGTCCTTGATGCGTACTTCCTGCTCAGCTGCGGCAACTGTCGCGAGGAATGCCTGCGTGTTGAATGACGCGCCGTGCTCTGTTGTCTTGACCGCGGGAGGAGCCACGGGTCCCACATAGGTTTGCGGCAGATAGAGCGTGAATGTGCTTCCCTGGCCGAGCGCGCTCTTGAGCTGAATTTCGCCGCCCAGCAGATTGGCCAGTTCGCGGCTGATGGCCAATCCCAGCCCTGTTCCTCCAAACTTCCGGCTGGTTCCTGCGTCGGCCTGTTGGAAAGCCTCGAAGATAATGCGCTGTTTCTCGGGCGCAATACCAATCCCGGTATCTGTCACCTCGAATGCGATTACGGATCCGGCACCGTCCAGAATCGGGTGACCGGAATTCCAGCCGCCGAACGCAAGCGACACTGAAAGGCGAACGCTTCCCTGGTCGGTAAACTTGAAGGCGTTCGATAGCAGATTCTTCAAGACCTGCTGCAGGCGCTTCGAATCTGTCACGAGGCTGCGACCCATGGCTGGATCGGCTGAAACGTCGAACAACAGCCTGCGGTTCTCTGCTTCGTGGCGGAAGGGCCGCGCAACCGTATCGAGCAGCGCGCTGAAGAACACTTCTTCTGCCTCGACGGAAACGGTTCCAGATTCGATCTTTGACAAATCGAGAATGTCGCTGATGAGGTTGAGCAGGTCGGTTCCGGCGCCGTGAATGGTGCGTGCGAATTCCACCTGCTTTGGCGACAGGCTGCCATCGACATTCTCGGCCAATTGCTGGCCCAGCACGAGAATGCTATTCAAAGGCGTCCGCAGTTCGTGCGACATGTTGGCGAGGAACTCCGATTTGTACTTTGAAGTCAACGCGAGCTCTCTCGCCTTTTCTTCAAGGGCGCGCCGCGCCTGTTCGATCTCCTGGTTCTTGCGCTCCACTTCGGTGTTCTGCTCGGCGAGCTGCTGCGCCTTTTGTGCGAGTTGCTCATTGGTCTGCTGCAATTCCTTTTGCTGTGTCTGCAGCTCTGTAGCAAGCTGTTGAGATTGTTTGAGCAAGCCTTCGGTCTGCATCGTGGCCTCAATGGAGTTGAGCACGATGCCGATGCTCGACGTGAGCTGCTCGAGGAACGATAAGTGAGACGCAGTGAACGCGCTCAGGGTAGCTAATTCAATGACGGCTTTGACGCGGTCCTCAAAAAGCACTGGCAGCACGATCACGTTTTTGGGTTTTGCTTTGAAGAGTCCCGAACGGATAGGCGTGGTACCGCGGGGCAAATCGGTGATCAACATCCGGCGCTTTTCTGAAGCGCACTGGCCCACAAGGCCCTCGCCAATTCTTACTTCGCGCAAGTAACCCTCGGGCGTATCTGCAAACGTGGAAAGCAGCACCAGCGTACCGGTGTCGGTGCCGGCGGCGGGCTCCGTGCTTCCCATCTGATAAATCACACCTTGCTGGGCGTTCACAAGCGGCGCCAGCTCTGAGAGCAGCATTCTGCCTACGGTTGCCAGATCACGTTGGCCCTGCAACATGCCGGTAAACCGCGCGAGGTTAGTTTTCAACCAGTCCTGCTCGTTGTTGCGGTCAGTGGTAAGGCGCAGGTTGTCAATCATGGTGTTGATGTTGTCTTTGAGCTCGGCCACCTCGCCGCGAGCTTCCACTTGAATCGAACGCGTGAGATCGCCTTTGGTCACAGCCGTGGCCACTTCAGCAATTGCGCGCACCTGATTGGTAAGGTTGTCGGCCAACAGATTGACGTTGCCGGTCAGGTCCTTCCACGTGCCGGCGGCGCCAGGCACGTTGGCCTGTCCGCCGAGACGGCCCTCGACGCCAACCTCGCGAGCTACGGTGGTGACCTGGTCGGCAAACGTGGCCAGAGTGTCGGTCATATTGTTGATGGTCTCTGCCAGAGCAGCCACTTCGCCCTTGGCATTCACCGTGAGCTTCTGCGTGAGGACGCCGTTGGCCACGGCGGTCACCACCTTCACAATGCCGCGCACTTGTTCAGTTAGGTTGGCGGCCATCACGTTGACGTTGTCGGTCAAGTCTTTCCATGTGCCGGCCACGCCTTGAACCGTCGCCTGGCCGCCCAATTTTCCGTCAGTTCCAACTTCACGGGCCACGCGCGTCACTTCGGCGGCGAAGGCGTTGAGCTGGTCGACCATCGTATTGATGGTGTCCTTGAGCTCAAGAATTTCGCCCTTCACGTCCACGGTGATTTTGCGCGAAAGGTCGCCGCGGGCAACGGCCGTGGTCACTTCGGCGATGTTTCTCACCTGCGCCGTAAGGTTGCCGGCCATCGCGTTCACGCTGTCCGTCAGGTCCTTCCATGTGCCTGCCACGCCGGGCACGTTGGCCTGGCCGCCCAACCGGCCCTCGGTACCCACTTCGCGAGCCACCCGCGTCACTTCGCCGGCGAAGCGGTTGAGCTGGTCGACCATCGTATTGATGGTCTCTTTAAGCAGCAGGATTTCGCCGCTCACGTTTACGGTAATCTTTTTCGAGAGGTCACCGTTAGCGATTGCCGTGGAAACTTCGGCGATGTTTCTCACCTGGTCCGTGAGGTTTGAGGCCATGGAGTTCACATTGTCGGTCAAGTCTTTCCATGTTCCTGCGACGCCGGGCACCTGCGCCTGTCCGCCGAGACGGCCTTCCGATCCAACCTCGCGGGCCACGCGCGTCACCTCGCCGGCAAATGCGTTGAGCTGATCGACCATCGTATTGAGGGTGTCCTTCAGCTCCAGAATCTCGCCTTTCACATCTACCGTAATCTTGCGCGACAAGTCGCCGCGCGCGACAGCCGTCGCCACTTCGGCAATGTTTCTTACCTGGCCAGTCAGATTCGAAGCCATGAAATTGACGTTGTCAGTCAAGTCTTTCCATGTTCCGGCGATGCCTTGCACCTGTGCTTGACCGCCGAGCTTACCTTCGGTCCCCACCTCGCGAGCCACGCGCGTTACTTCGCCGGCAAACGCGTTCAATTGATCCACCATGGTGTTAATGGTGTTCTTGAGTTCGAGAATCTCGCCCTTCACGTCGACGGTAATCTTGCGCGACAAGTCGCCGCGAGCCACGGCAGTGGTGACTTCGGCAATGTTTCTCACCTGCGCCGTAAGGTTGCCGGCCATTGAATTCACTGAGTCTGTAAGATCTTTCCAAGTTCCGGCCACACCGGGCACGTTGGCTTGTCCGCCCAGCCGGCCTTCGGTTCCAACCTCGCGGGCAACGCGCGTCACCTCGCCTGCGAAGCGGTTGAGCTGATCCACCATGGTGTTCAGCGTTTCCTTTAGCTGCAGGATTTCTCCGCGCACGTCCACCGTGATCTTGCGCGAGAGGTCGCCCCTGGCGATGGCGGTTGCGACTTCGCCGATGTTGCGGACCTGGCCCGTGAGGTTTCCGGCCATGAAGTTGACGTTGTCTGTAAGGTCCTTCCACGTTCCGGCGACGCCGGGCACGTTTGCCTGACCGCCCAACTTGCCTTCGGTTCCAACTTCGCGGGCGACGCGGGTAACTTCACCAGCGAACGCGTTCAGCTGGTCGACCATGGTGTTGATGGTGTCTTTGAGCTCCAGAATTTCGCCTTTCACGTCGACCGTGATTTTGCGCGACAAGTCGCCGCGCGCAACGGCGGTCGTCACCTCGGCGATGTTTCTGACCTGCGCGGTAAGGTTGCCGGCCATCGCGTTGACAGAGTCGGTAAGGTCTTTCCACGTGCCCGCCACGCCCGGCACTACAGCTTGACCGCCGAGCTTGCCATCGGTGCCCACTTCGCGCGCCACGCGCGTTACTTCCGATGCAAAGGAACGCAGCTGATCAACCATGGTGTTGATCGCCTCTTTCAGCTGCAGGATTTCGCCTCGCACGTCGACAGTGATCTTGCGCGAAAGGTCTCCGCTGGCCACGGCCGTCGCGACCTCGGCGATATTGCGAACTTGACCGGTCAGGTTTGAAGCCATGGAGTTGACGGAGTCCGTCAGATCCTTCCACGTGCCGGCGACGCCCGGCACTACAGCCTGGCCGCCGAGCTTGCCATCGGTGCCCACCTCGCGCGCCACGCGCGTTACCTCAGCCGTAAAGACGCCCAACTGCTGAATCATCGTGTTCACGATGTTCGCGGAACGGAGGAACTCGCCTTCCAGGGGGCGGCCGTCCACGTCGAGCCGGACCGTCCGCGTCAGGTTGCCCTGCGCAACGGCGGCAATCGCGTGCGTGACCTCAGTTGTGGGGCGAAGCAGGTCTTCGACCAATGTGTTTACGGAAACTTCCATGTCGTTCCACGCTCCGCGGCGTTGCTCAACACGAATCCGTTCGCGAGTTTTGCCTTCCTTGCCGACCGCCTGTCCAACGCGCTTCAACTCCAACGCCATCTGCTCGTTGGCCGTGACGATCTCATTGAAGCTATCGGCGATCTTGCCGGGCAGACCTGTCCAGGTAACGGGCAGGCGCACACTGAAATCTCCGTCTTTCATGGTTTGGAGATTCTGCAGAATGACGGCAAGGCAATCGGCAGGGGCAGACTCAAGAGCGCCATTGCTCCTGGGAAAAACCTCCTGCCCGCTTTCCCCACGAATGGGTTGCGGTACGGCTACTTCCATATGTCTGACTCCTGCTGGAGGGCTGGGAAAGTAAATGCGGGAGCGAAGATTAGGTGCCTTTGGGCACACTTCAATCTCGATCCCGCAGTGAAGCTATACGAGTGATGCGCACCATCCCAGATGGGTTGTCTCGCGCAACGAGGTGATTCTTGGGCGTTGGATTGACTTTCGTAATGTCAATCTTGAGCGGGCTCGGCTGAGTTCTCCGCTCACAGGAGAAAGATGATCGAGGAAAAGAGAAATCCGGATTTCTCAAGGAGATGGGTCGATGAAGCTAACGAATACGTAACACTGAAATCGGCTTCTCGAGTTCTATGCCGGGCCGGGATTCCAAGCGGGGTTGGGAGGCTTTCTGCAATTCGAACTCGGCTAACGATTGGAGAATATGCCTCTTCAGTTGCACGACAGCCGGATCATCCTGGCGGAAATCCGCGTCCTGCTCCAGGCGACGGAGGGTACTGCGCAGAATCTCGATAATATTGCGGGAATAGAGATGATCCATAGAAAACGGGAGCCCACGGGATACATTTTGAGTGCCTCTATCTTTCGGATTGGATGCGATATTCGGGCGGCGAGTTGACAGGTAGGTTCCGTCATTCGCCAAAACTCCTTCTGGCCCGGATCTTGCTGCTCGTTACCTCGCTGCGATCTTACCTTGGGAAATTGTCAGCGATCTTTTCCGACTGTGTGCCTCGTCAAAATTGGATCCGGACGCAAAATCGATCGCGCCCAGCGGACTAGTGACACGTGTGCTGGAGAAACTGATTGAAGAGCGTGGCCGACCGGAGAGCGTACGCTCGCTTCCCACATCTGCACAGCTTCGACGGCGGCTGCGAGTTAACCTCGAAGTCAAACCAAATGACCCAAACCCAAGAACTAAGCCGGCGGGAAGTTGAGGGTTTGCGGCCTCTGTGGTTCTCTGGAGAAGCAGATGCGTGACAAGGACTGTCAATATCGCTTGAAATATCAATAGTTTATGCTGGTCGGGGCGGAGGGATTTGAACCCCCGACCCTCTGCTCCCAAAGCAGATGCGCTACCAGACTGCGCTACGCCCCGATAACCACTTTCGATTGTAACCCGAATCGGATTTGCCGGTTCCTGTCTCACGGTCGTGCTCACCCGTGAAGCAGCCACGAAATGAGCCAGAGCACCAGCCCCACCGGGATGACAAAGACCAAACCGAGGACGGCTGCCAGAACCAGCAGAAAGACCCAATCGCGCCAACTGTGTTTCCTTGGCTCGCCGAGGTGGCGCGTGAGCAGGCGATAGTTGCGGCAATTGGCCTTCCATGCGATGTCGAAGACATCGCCGAACAGTGGTATGGACCCAACAAGCACACCGATGCCGAGGTTTGCTGCCATGCGCACCAGCGTCACGTAGGGCACGCCGCGGATCCACGCGGCGAGAGGAATCACGAGGGAAAGCAAGCCGGCAAGCACGTCGCCGATGCCGGGGACAAGGCCAATGAGTCCGTCCAGTCCAAAGCGAATTCCAGTCCCGGGAACAAGGAAGGCTTCGTCGAGCAGGATCTCGAGCTTGTGCAGAGTCTCATCGCGGAAGACCCACGCGCCACCATTCCAGCGGCTGGAAGACATGGCGTTTGCGGAGACCGACGCGTTTGCGGAAGTCGTATCTGGTTGGCGCAATGGCAGCTTTGGTCCTCTCCAGGCGGGCTCAACGGATCTGTTTCGATGCTACAATCGATAGGGTATACGGCGGCTGTAGTTCAGCGGCAGAACGCCTGACTGTGGCTCAGGATGTCGTGGGTTCGATCCCCACCAGCCGCCCCAATGGGCTCTCCTAAGCCTATGGAGGAAGAGAGTTTAACCTTCCGACGCAGCGGGCCAATCTCCGTGACTCCAGCCGATCCGTCAACAAAAGGGCCGCAGGGATTGCCGGCATGGCTCAACTCATTTGAGCCGCACCGCTGGCTTACAAACGGCCACCTTCAAACCATCGCTGGAAACTTTCTCCCGCGGCCCGCGTTTCGCGTGCCCACGGTAGCAGAAACCGTCGAAGTTGATCCTGCCGACGGCAGTTGCGTCCTTTGCCATTGCCATTGGCAGCCGGAGGAGGTGCGCGCGGATCGGCTCACTCTAGTCCTTGTACACGGCCTCGAAGGGTCGTCGGATTCCCGCTACATTCAGGGCATTGCAGTGCGCGCGTTTGCCGCGGGCATGAACGCCGTCCGGATGAATATGCGCAACTGCGGCGACACCGATACGCTCACACCAACGCTCTATCACTCTGGCCGCTCCGCCGACGTGGGCGCGGTGGTAGGTTATTTCACCCATCGCTTCGACCTCAAGCGCGTAGCGTTGGTTGGTTACTCGATGGGTGGGAACCTGGTTTTGAAGCAGGCGGGTGAGTGGGGCGCGCAGGCGCCGCTTGTGGCCGTGGCCGCTGTATGCCCGGTCATCGATCTCGCGCCGAGTGCCGACGCGCTGCACGAGCCGGCAAACCGCATTTATGAATACCATTTTCTGCGCGGATTGATGCGGCGGTTTCATCGCAAGGCCGCTCTTTTTCCCGGAATTTATAAGGATCGCGGCATTGGGCCCGTGCGCTCCATCCGAGAGTTCGATGAGAAGATTGTTGCCCGCTATTGCGGTTATCGCGATGCGGACGACTACTATTACAGGGCAGCGAGTGCCCGCGTCATCGATCGCATCGCTGTACCCGCATTTATTCTTTGCGCGAAGGACGATCCGTTCATCCGGCTCTTTCCCGGCACACGCGCGCAGATTCTGGCCAACCCCCACATCGCCTTTGTCGAGACACGACACGGCGGTCATTGTGCATTCCTAAGCCGGCGCTCCGCAGACGGCGTTCACTGGGCTGAGGCCGCCGTCGTCCGTTACCTTCAAGCTGCCGTCGAGGGTACGCTGAAGCCCTTCGAGTCGACAGAATCATTCGAATCACAGCTACAATAATGAGCGTGGGCGAGTAGCTCAATTGGATAGAGCACCGGCCTTCTAAGCCGGGGGTTGTGGGTTCGATTCCCGCCTCGCCTACCAGTTTATAATCAGTAAGTTACTGTACATTTGCAGTTTTCCGCGTTTCTCTCTGTGGGGGATTTTGGGGGGAGTCTCCTTCAATCTCGCCACTAGTAAGCAAATCCACCGCGCGGCGCTTGGCTTCGTTCCGGGCGTGAGAGTACCGCTCAAGCATCTTCCGACTCATCCAGCCCGAGAGGGCGGTCAGCGTTGAGTCTGCCACCTTTCCTTCCCCAAGCCTGGAGACGAACGTGTGACGGAGGTCGTGAAGGCGGCAATTGACTTTAGCGGCCTTCCGGCATGCGGTCCATGCCACCTTCCAGCTTCCAATTGGCCTTTGAGGGTCAAGGTTCCAAACCGCAACCGCGCCATTCTTAACGCCCTCTTCGCCGTCAAGCCCGTATCGCTCTGTGGGGAAGACAAAGTGGTCCAGAGAAGGGTTCTTGAATTGTGAGCGCCAGTCCACCAAGGCATCGAATGCATTTTGGTTGAGGGGAATCATGCGCCCTTCGCCGCCCAAGGTCTTGGAACGTCCAACGGTAACGTTGCGCTCGAGCAAACCCACTTGCCGCCATTGCAGCATCCGAAGCTCTGTAACGCGCATTCCAGTATTGAGTAGAAGCACGAGAGCGGGATAGAGAGAGCGGCTTCGAGTTTTCTTTGCCGCTGTGAGCAACCTCTGAGACTCATCCGCAGTGAGTGCGCGCCCGACCTCTTCCCGTTCGCGCAGAGGCCGGTAACGCTATAAGCAAGTATAGTGATTGCATTATCATCAGCAGCAACGGGCCTGTAGCTCAACGGTTAGAGCAGGGGACTCATAATCCCTTGGTTGGGGGTTCAAATCCCTCCGGGCCCACCATTCAATAAAAAGAAAGCAAAGGCTCTATAGGCCATCTGAGAATAACGCTCGGATGGCCTCTTTGCTTCTGGTGCATGTTTTGGTGCATGTTGATATAATCTGTGTGCTATGCACCAGGGGGATCGATGAAAAAGGATGAGAAGCCGGTCAGAGGCATCTTTGAGCGTCCACCCAAGTCCGGGGTTTTCTGGATTAACTACTATGTGAACGGCAAGCAGCATCGTGAGAAAGCTGGCCGGAAGTCCGATGCTATCGCCCTGTATCAGAAACGGAAAGCTGATGCACGGAGGAAGCTCAAGCTACCAGAACTGGTGCCAGGGAAGGTCATCACGTTTGCTCATCTGTCACAGATGGCAGTGAAGTACGCCGAGACCCACCTCAAGACAGTACCTCACTACAAAACCAAAGACTCGATACTTCGTGAGCCGTTCGGAGATCGGCCGGCGGACTCAATCACGCCCCAGGAGATCGATCAATTCCTTACTCGGCACTGCAAGACGCCAGCGACGGCGAATCGCTATCGTGCGTTCATCTCACTCTGCTATCGACTGGGCATGGAAAACGGGAAGGTGCAGAGCAACCCGGCGCGTCTCGTGCGGATGCGGACGGAGAACAATGCTCGGCTACGCTTCCTCACTCGTCAGGAGTACAAAAAGGTACGGGCAATCATTGCAAGGGACAATCCGGATCAAGTGCCAGCGTTCGTCGTCAGCATCTATACGGGGATGCGTTGGGGAGAGCAATTCTCGCTGACGTGGGAACAAGTTGATCTCAAGATGAAGATGATCCGGCTGACAACGACCAAGAACGGATCTGCACGCAATGTGCCACTCAACAGTGTGGCTCTGGATGCGCTGAAAGCACAGCAAGCGAAGGTGCCACACACGCCGGGAGATGCTGTGTTCCCACGCCCAGGCCCTAGGTCTGATTGCCGCTGGTGGTTTATCCCGGCACTCGTGGAAGCGAAGATCGCCGACTACACGTGGCACAACAACCGGCACACGTTCTGCTCGTGGCTGGCAATTGCGGGAGTATCAACGAAAGAGATTCAAGTCCTGGCCGGTCACAAGACCATCACGATGGCTGCCCGTTATGCACACTTGTCGCCAGAAGCTACAGCGGCGGCGTCAGAACGGCTGGTGATGTAATCGTAATGAATATGACTTTTTCAATTACTGGCGCGTCAGCTTTCAGGAATCTGGATAATGTCGTGGTGGGGGGTGCCATAAGCTGATGAAAACAAAAACCGGCCAGAACGGCACCTCAATTGCTAAAACCCTAGAACCCATCTCATAAATGTCTGAGCAGCATGAGCAGGCACGCGAGTTGAACGAAGCCGAGGAAGTTTTCGATGTGATATTCCCATCGGGTGACCAGGCGGCGGTAGTTCTGCATCCA
>JBEKKI010000029.1:0-57910 GCA_050010795.1 Occallatibacter sp. | reverse complement strand
TTAACCCATTGATTCAACTGTAGTAGTTGATCTTCCGGGTTTGGATTGTTGAAACGCCATTCGCATTCCTTGAGAAAGAGAGGAAAGTGCTCTTTGGGAATGCCATTGAAACGGCGCAAATGACGCTTGGCCTGATTCCAGAAATTCTCGATGCCGTTGATGTGATTCTGGCGATCGGCAAACAGTCTCGCATGGTTGATCCGGTAGTGCTTGAAGGCCGAAACATCCAGCACATTGTAGGAGGGGAAAGTGTCGGAATAGACGATCGAGTCGGGTACGATTTTCTCCTCCTCCATGATGGCTTGCAAAGTGGAGCTTTTGATGTCGCTGATCATCTTGGCATAGACCTTGCCGCCGCGCTTTAACAGGCCGAAGACAGGCACTTTCCCGGCTGCTCCACGACCGCGTAATCCTTTGCGCCGGCCACCAAAGTAGCTCTCATCCACTTCCACTTCTCCTGAGAACGGAGCGGCATCCTCGCAGACCTGGTAGATGAGCTGCCGCAGACGATGAAAATAATACGCCGCGGTCGTCTTGTTGACGCCCACCAGCACGCCCGCCGTGCGCGCTGTCGTACCTGCAACAAAGTGCTCCATCAGCCGTCGCTGTTGGCTCCAGAGCAGACGGCTCTTGTGCATCTGCGCCATCCTAGAAACCCTAGCTCTTCGTTAGTTATCTAGGACAGCCCCTTTTTCTTTATTTAATTTTGCCCTCCCGTTGAGCTGAGTGTGCGATCGCGGAGCCCGTGTGGTTGAAAGATCATGGTTTGAGTATGCGCCAGAACGACGAAATGATATGCAAACTTCGCGGAGGGAATTTCCGTAGTGTTTTCAGCGGTTTGCGGGACGAATCGAGCGTTCCGGGTCTTGACAGGATTGAGAAATGCGGCCGCGTTCCTGCCTTTACGGCTACGGCGTCTGGGTTACATCCCAGCCGCCGCCCAGCGCGCGGATCAGGCTGACGCTCGCCGCAAACTGCCGGCTCTCGATATTGATCGCGGTCACCTGGTCCTGCAGCAGCGTCTGTTCGGCCGTCAGCACTTCAAGATAGCCTGTGACTCCGCCCTTGTAGCGCGCATTCGACAGATTGAAAGAGTGCTGTGCTGCATCCACCGCGTGCTGTTCCGCGCCCGCTTCCTGCTCCAGAATGCGCAGGCCAGAAAGCTGATCTTCCACGTCGTTGAACGCCTGAAACACGGTGTTGCGGTAGCCGTCCGCCTGCGCCTCGTAGTTGTGGCGTGCCGCGCCGGTTAGAGCGTGGCGCTGCCCGGCGTCAAACAGCAACTCCGCCGCCTGCGCACCCAGGCTCCACAACGAGCTCGGACCCTGAATCCAAGTGCCGGGATGCGCACTTTCGAATCCTCCGCCTCCGTTGAGCGTCACAGTGGGATAGAACGCGCTTACCGCGATGCCGATTTGCGCGTTGGCCGCGTCCGCAAGCCGCTCCGCCTGAGCAATGTCCGGTCGCCGCTCCAATAGTTGCGACGGCACGCCCAGGGGAACCTTCGGCAGCGCCAGGTCGAGCGGCGCCGGCGGAATACTGAATCCGGACAGGTCGTAATTGGCGAGCGTTCCGATGGCATGCTCATATTGCGCACGCGCCACGCCGAGGTCGACAAGCTGCGCGCGAACAGTTTCGAGCTGTGTCTGCGCCTGCGCCACATCGACCGCGGTCGACACGCCTCCAGCAAATCGGCGCCGCGTCAAATCGAGTTGGTGCTCGAGGTCGGCCACCGAGTCCGTCAATAGCTTGATCTCGGAATCGATGCCACGCAGAGCAAAATAATCCGTCGCCATCTCTGCGTGCAGCGTCAAAGCCACGTTCGCCTCATCGGCGGCGCTCGCCTGCGCGTTCGCACGCGCCTGTTCCACTGTGCGGCGGATGCGGCCCCAGAAGTCCGGCTCCCAGCTTGCCTCGCCGGCAATCACAAAGTCGCCGTACGTTGTTGTTCCGCCGGGCGTCGCTGACGGTCGATTTGCAGACGCACGATTGCGGCTGATCGACGGCCCGGCCGAAAGCGTGGGGTAAAGATTCGCCCGCGCCGCCCGCACCTGGTCCTCGGCGGCCAGGTAGAGTTCCATTGCCTGCCGCAGTTGCACGTTGTTCGATTCGATCCGTTCTTCCAGTTGGTTGAGCTGCGGATCCTGGTAGACCTGCCACCACTTGACCTTCAGCAGGCCGTCGGAAGGATTCGCCGGCTGCCATGCGCCGCCCTGCGGATTGGGCGGCGGCAAAACAACCGCGTTCGCGCCCGCCTCCTTGTAGGTTGTCGGCGCGTTGTAGCCGGGGCGATTGTAGTTCGGGCCCACGGGTTTGCAGCCTGACAGGAGAATCGCCGCCAATGAGCCCGCCGCCAGGGCGCAGCTTCCCGCGCGCAGCATTCGTGGGCGTTCCAACGGCGATCGCTTCGCCATCGTCACAGGCCTCCTGCGCCGAACGCGTTGCTCTTTGACGTTTCCACCGTCACCTTTTCCCCGTCGATCAGCGAGTCAGGTGGGTCCTGCACAACCTTGTCGCTAGCGTTCAGCCCACTGACGATCTGTACGGTTGCACCGTCGTCCTCACCGATCGTAACCGGCACAAGATGCGCCACCGCTCCTTCGCTGCCTACTGTTACCGTTGCCACCTGCATGCCCACTCGCCTGAAGATCAGCGCCGAAGTGGGCACGATAAACGTTTGTCCGGCAGTCGCCGTCTTCAAGTGAACCTGCGCCAGCGCCCCGGGCATCAGCTCGCCAGACCGGTTATCCAGGTCCACCTCCACCAGCAGCGTGCGGCTCACGGGATCGATGGCGTCGGCGGTTCTCACCAGCGTCCCATCGAAGGTTTTTCCCGGATACTCGGGGAAGGTGAGGCCGACTTTCATACCGCGCTTCAGCGTTTGCGAATAAAGCTGCGGCACATTGGTGTAAACGCGCAGCGTCTCCAGCGCCTGCATGTGGAAGAGTTCGGTGCCTCCGCCCTGGCCGGAACCCGAGTTGATCAACTGGCCGGTGTCGACCTCGCGCGCAGTCACCACACCGTCAAACGGCGCATACACCTTCTCGAACGCCTGCAGTTCGCGCAGCCGTTGCAGGTTGGCCTGGGCCGATTTCACCGCTGCTGCTGTGGCGGCGGCCTGGTTGACGTAGGTATCGGCGTCCTGTTGCGAAACGGCATCCGACTTCACCAGGCCCGTATAGCGCTCAGCCTGGATGCGCGCGATGTTGGCGTTCGCTTGCGCGGTCGCCAGGTCCGATTCGGCCTGCGCCACCTGCCTGTCGAGCTCCGGCGTGGAGATGATGGCCAGCAGCGCCCCCTTCTTCACTTTCGCTCCGATGTCGAAGTACCAGTGTTCGAGGTAGCCGTCGGTTCGCGCATAGATTGGTGAGTCAGTGTATGCAGTCACGTTGCCGGGCAGAACGAGTGTTTCCACGGGCGCGCCAGCCTTGGCCGGCGCAATCGCAACCGTCGGAGCGGCCAAGGCGTTGGTGCGCTCAGCCAGAACCGTGCGGGCATGCATGCGGCGAAGGATGCCGACAGCCGCAAGCACGCACAGAATGAGCAGAATGACAGCAACGCCCGTCAGGACCTTGCGCGGCGAGACGGGAGTTTGCTCAGGAGGGGCCTCGTGGCCCGCCGCGACGCTTTGCAGATTCGGATTCGGTTCTTGGGTCATAAGCATCTACTCCGGTCTCGCGTCGAATTCATCGAATCGGGCGGCATCGGACTCGTCGTCGCGTTCGCGGCGCCGCTCGATCCGGCCGTGAATGAACGAGAAGAAAGCAGGAACAAAAAAGAGCGTGGCCACCGTGGCCAGCAGCAACCCGCCGATCACGGCGCGGCCCAGCGGCGCATTTTGTTCGCCGCCATCGCCCAGGCCTGACGCCATCGGCACCATGCCGATGATCATGGCCAGCGCCGTCATCAGCACCGGCCGCAAACGGACGAAACCTGCATTCAGCGCGGCACGCCGCGCGTCGCCCACCAGAATCTCGAGCTGCTCGCGCGCAAAGCTCACCACCAGGATGGAATTGGCGGTGGCCACGCCCATGCACATGATGGCTCCGGTCAGCGCGGGCACGCTCAGCCGGGTTCCAGTGAGAAAGAGAAACCAGACGATACCGGCCAGCGCCGCGGGCAGCGCCGAAATAATCAGAAACGGATCGAGCCAGGACTGGAAGTTCACCACGATGAGCAGATAGACCAGCAGGACAGAGACTGCCAGACCGCTCAGCAGGCCGAAGTATGAACTGTACATCGTCTCGCTTTGGCCGCGGAGGTTGAATTGTGAACCGCGAGGCAGATCCTTTTCGTGCTGGGCGACGATTCTCTCCACGGCGCGCGTTACGCTACCCAAATCGGTTCCTTCCACGTTGGCGTAAACGTCAATCACGGGCTGGACGTCATAATGGCTGACCGTGCCTAGTTCGGTACCGGGAACGATGGAAGCGACATTACTCAACACCTGCACCGGGCGGGGAGCTGCCGGAGCAGCTGTCGCAGCGTTTGGGTTCTGCGCGGGAGCGACGCTGCCCTGCGGCGATGCACCCGGTGCTCCGGTAGTGGTGCTGCTGGAAGGTTGGGTCATCGCTGCCGTCCCAGTTCCGCTGGTGATCGGTAGGCTCTCCAGGGCGGACAAGCTGTTCATGCGGTATTGCGGAGCCTGCGTGGTGATGCTGTAGGAAACGCCGTTGCCCGGGTCGAGATAAAAGGTGGGGCTGGTCTGGAAGCTTCCGCTCAACGCTACCAGCAGGCTCTGGGCTACGTTCTGTTGAGTCAGGCCGGTTTCCGCGGCGCGCGTGCGGTCCACGTTGACCGTAAAGTTGGGATAGTTGAACGGCTGCTGGATACGCGTGTCAGTCGTGCCACGCACATAACGGACTTCATTCAGAATCCGCTCGGCGAGCGCGCGGTTTGCATATAGATTCGGACCGACGATCTGAATATCGATCGGCGCGGCCACTCCGAAGTTCAGGATCTGCGTCACCATATCTGCCGGAACGACGTAAAAGGTTACTCCGGGGTATTCGCGGGCCAGCACTGCCCTCAGGCGCTCGACATAGGCGCCGCTGGGGTGATGATCCCGGTTCAACTGCACCTGAATGTCCGCATCCGCGGGGCCCACCGGCGCTGAACTCGAGAACGCCAGATTCGCCGATATGTAAGGCAGGCCAATGTTATCGAGAATGGAGGCGATTTCTTTGGCGGGGATCTGCTGGCGAATGGTCGATTCGACACGATCGCAAAGAGCGGCTGTCTCCTCGATGCGCGTTCCGGAATGCGCGCGCACGTGAATGATGAACTGACCAGAGTCGACAGCGGGGAAGAAGTCCTGTCCGAGCCAAGGCGCCAATCCCAGTGAAGCCAGGACAATTGCGAGAAACACGATGAGAAAGGCTCCCGAGTGGTCGACGCAGAACGTGAGCAGTCGGAGGTAGCCGTGGCGAAAGCGATCGAAACCGCGCTCAAATCCGAGCTGGAAGCGCATGAACAGGTTGCGGCTCGCCTGTTTCCTCGCGGCCTCCGCATCGTCGTGCTCTGTGAGCAGGTACTTGGCCATGGTAGGCACAAGTGTGCGCGAGAGGAAGTAACTGGCCAGCATGGCGAAAACCACCGCCTCGGCCATGGGCACAAACAGAAAACGCGCCACGCCGCTCAGAAAAAACATGGGCACAAGAACGATGCAGATGGCGAGGGTTGAGACGAGAGCCGGTGTGGCAATCTGCGCTGAGCCTTCGAGAATGGCCTGTTCCAGCTCTCCGCCTGTCTCCAGGTAGCGATTGATGTTTTCGATGGCTACAGTGGCGTCGTCCACCAGAATGCCCACGGCCAGCGCCATGCCGCCCAGAGTCATGATGTTGATGGTTTCGTGCAGCGCGTAGAGCAGGATGAGGGAGCAGAGAATCGAGAGCGGAATGGAGACGGCGATGATGATGGTGGAACGCCAACTGCCCAGGAAGATCAGGATCATCGTCGCGGTCAGGCAGGCTGCGATGATGGCCTCGCGCACGACGCCATTGATCGCGCTGCGGACGAAGATCGACTGATCCGCGAGCGCAACGATCCGCAACTGCTCCGGTAGCCGCCCCTTGAAGCTGGGTTTCGAGAGGATACTGCGCACGTCCTTGATGATGTCCAGAGTGGATGCCGAACCAGTTTTCTGAATGTTGACCATGAGCGCACGGTGGCCATCCACGCGCACGATGTTGGTCTGCGGCGGATTGCCGTCACGCACGTGCGCCACGTCGCGGATATAAACCACTGCCCCGTTCACCGTCTTGATCGGCATGTAATTCAAAGCGTCCAGGACCGTGGGCGCGGAGTTTGTCTCTACCTGATATTCAAACCGGTCAAGCTTGATTGTGCCTGAGGGGGCGATCAGATTCTGCGACGCGACAGCGTTCACGACATCGGAAGGCGAGAGCCCTTTGGCTTGAAGCGCATTCAAATCAAGGTCGATCAGAATTTGCCGTTGCTTGCCGCCGACAGGGAATACTTGTGCGCCTTCGACCGTGGCCAACTGAAGCCGGATCGTGTTTTGGGCAAGGTCGTTCAACTGCTGTTCGTTCAGACCCTCCCCTGAGAGCCCCAGTTGCAGGACCGGAACGGTTGATGCGTTGTACTGTATGACAAATGGAGGCAGAGTCCCCGGCGGCAGCTGCCTTAAAAACACCTGGCATGTGGCGGTCACTTGTGCGATCGCCTGGCCGATATTCACGTTGGGATGAAAATAGATTTTGATGATTCCCGTGCCCACGAGCGACACCGATTCCATGTGATCGATGTCGTTCACGACGGAGGTCAGGCCCCGCTCGGAAGGGGTCACAATACGGTTGGCGATCTGGTCCGCCGAGAGGCCGGAATAGCTCCATGACACGGTGATCACCGGGATGCCAATGTTGGGAAAGATGTCCGTCGGCATCGACTCGATGCTGAAGACGCCAAGAATCAGAATGAGAAGCGCAAAGACGACAAAAGTATATGGCCGCCGCAGCGCAAGCCGGACAATCCACATCATACGGCTGCTATTCGCTCCTCGGCCCGCGCCCTGATGGCTTGCTTTCCTGCTACTGGCTCGCCATCACCCGCGGCCCAAAAACCGGGGCCGGTCTTGGGCGTCGCTTCGGCGCGCGCCGGATCCTCGGGTACCCGGCAGGGTTGCACTCAAGTGCTACTCCGGTCAGGCGTTTCATTGAACATACTATGGTAGCTGATCGATCGAGACGATGAGAACGTACGTGGCAAAACGGCCGGTCCAGTCAAAGCCCACACCCATAGGACGTCCCAGGGCAAGTTAAAGATTCGGGTTTTGAAGCCAGCCGGCCGACGTACGGTGTCCTGAGCCAGTTGACTGCGTCTAATCGAAATACCGCCACGCGCGGAGAAATCATGGAGCCTCGCAGCCCGCTTGGTTCCGGTAGACTGTCAGGTGAGTTCCGCAAAAGGAATTCATCCCTGGTACCGGCGGCGAACACGGCGGGGAAGTTGTGGCAATGTCGCGGCTGCGCGCCTCGATTCAGCCCGGAAACTTCGACTGCGACGGCAAACGTCCCCGGCCGAGGGTTCTGGCGTTTGGGAAGGGTGGCCGCGGTCCTGTAAAATCGATCTTTCCTTAAGGAACGACCGGAATTTCCGGGGAAGGACCGTATTTTCAGCTTTTGAGGGTGTGCATATTCTTCCTGTGAAGCAGAACTTTGGTACGAAAGAGAATCTGTGCTCGTCGCAGGGCTTACACCCGGTGAAGTTCAGGCACACTTTCACCATCAGCGCTTCTTCCGCTGTAAGGCGCGTGGCGCGGGTCCTCATGCTCCTCGTCCTCGTATCGGGGGCTGCTGCCGCCTTCGCGCAAACGCCCGATACCATCGACCAGATCCGCGTCGTCGGCAACCGGCGCATTCCCAAAGAGACCATCCTCGCTCGTATGTTTACCCATCCGGGTGACGCCTACGACCCCATCTCCATCGAGCGCGATTTCAACTCACTTTGGAATACCGGCTACTTTGAAGACCTTCGCATCGAGCGCGAGGACTCTGAGAAGGGCGTCATCCTCGACGTATTTGTCCGCGAGAAGCCCACCATCCGCGACATCATCTACAAGGGGAACAACTCGGTTACCAACTCCGACATCCTTGACCGCTTTAAGAAAGAAAAGGTCGGCCTGTCGGTCGAGAGCCAGTACGACCCGACAAGGATCACGCACGCTGAAACCGTCATCAAGGAGCTTCTCGCCGAGCACGGCCACCAGTTCGCCGCCGTCAAAACTGATGTCAAGACTGTTCCTCCGGCCTCTGTGCAGGTCACCTTCAACATCAAGGAAGGACCGGTGGTCAAGGTAGGAAAGATCACCTTCGTAGGGAACCGGCACATCAACAGTCTCGACCTGCGCCGCGCCATGAAGAACCTCAAACCGATCGGCATACCCTACTCCATCATCTTCGAGGATCTCTTCCCGCAGACCTACGACTCCTCCAAACTCGAAGAAGACACCGAGCGCGTGCGCCAAGCTTACGAAGACAAGGGCTATGCCTCCGCCGCCGTCGAGTCGCCCAAGACCCAGATTCGCGACGAGGGCGGCCTCAACTGGTTCACCTTCCGCCCCAACAAAGGCAAGCGCATCGACATTCAGATGACGATCGAGGAGGGCGGGCGCTACCATCTCGGGACCATCACTTTCACCGGCAACAAACAAATCAACAACCAGAAGGCCCTGCGCGCCCAGTTCCCCATCAAGGACGGCGAGTGGTTCAGCGCCACAGCTTTCCGCAAGGGCCTCGACAATCTCAAAAAGGCATATGGAAGCCTAGGCTACATCAACTTTGGCGCGGTCCCCAAGATCAGCTACGACGACCAGAAAAAGACGGTCTCCCTGAACATCGATATCGACGAGGGCAAGCAGTTCTTCGTCTCACGCATCGAGTTCCAGGGCAACACCATCACGCGCGACCGCGTCATCCGCCGCGAGCTGCTGCTCGACGAAGGTTCTGTTTACAACTCCCAGTTGTGGGAGTACAGCCTGCTCCGCCTCAACCAGTTGGAGTACTTCGAACCGCTGAAGGTCGATCAGGACTCCGAGGCCCACCAGGATCCCGACAACGGCACCGTCGAGCTGCTTTTGAAGGTGAAGGAAAAGGGCAAGAATTCAATCGGGCTGAATGGCGGCGTCAGCGGCTACTCCGGCGCATTCCTGGGCCTCAACTACGCCACCAACAACTTTCTCGGGTTGGGCGAAACCCTCAGCCTACAGGCCAACCTGGGCAGCGTCAGCCGCCAATTCCTCTTCGGCTTCACGCAGCCGTACATTCGCAATCGCCCCATCAACGTTGGGTTCCAGATCTTCAATAACAAGCAGGACTACAACCCAGCCAAGAACTACCAGGCCACCACGGGCGCTTCGCTCAACTTGAGCGATGCCGAAAAGTCGCTCACGCAGAACTACAACGTGGGCGCCGACGGCTTCAATTTCTCCGTGAGCTACCCGCTCAAGCGGCACGCCTTCCAGCGGGTGGGTATGACGTACTCGCTCACCAAGTCAAACATCACGGCCTTCAGTACGGCTTCGCAAACCTATTTCCAGACCATCGCCTTCCGATCGGGAGTGCAGGGATCGAACCCGTTGTCCGGTATCGTCAACAGCTCCATCTCGCTCACCTACACCTACGACACGGTCAGCAACCCCATCCGCCCACGCGACGGCAAGCAGTACACGGCGTTTGTTCAGGCGGCCGGCATCTGGGGCAGCGTGCGCTACGTCAACCCGGTGTTTGCCTACAAGCAATTCATCCCCATGCACTACCTCACGCCCTCCAGGGAGGGAAGAAATGTGCTGGGTATCCGCGCGCAGTTGGGCTACATTCAGGGCTTTGGCGGCGACGTGGCTCCGCCCAACAATCGTTTCTACTCCGGCGGCGAGCAAGAGCTCCGCGGCTTTGATGTCCGTGGCGCCACGCCTTACGGCTATATCCCCACGCGCGTTCCCTTTCAGCTCACCAATCCTGACGGCAGTTGCGTTCCTCGCGATCCCACCAACCCTGAAGACAACCAGTGCATCGAGGTGCCGCTCCCCGTCTACGGCGTTGTCTCCATCGGTGGCGACACCAACCTTACCGCTAACGCCGAGTACCGCATCCCCGTGGTTGGACCCTTCGACTTCAAATTCTTCGATGATTTCGGCATCGATGTGGCGACCAATCATGGACAGCTGGAACAGAGTCCCGAGGGCTTTGCGTCTCTCACCGCGCCCCTCTATGGCTGCCCGGTTTACAACAACGGCTCTTGCCAGGGCGGTATTCCCGGTTCCCAGGTTGGGTTCCGGAAGGACATCCACCCCGTTGCCGGCACCAACTTCGTTCCGCGCATGTCCCTGGGCGCCGAGCTTGCGGTCCTTATGCCCATCATCAACGCTCCTTTCCGCCTCTACTTCGCCTATAACCCGCTTCGCCTGTATGAGACGCCTTATTGCAACGATGTGAAGCTGGGCCAGAAGCAGTTGAGCTGCTCGGCAGAGTTGATCACCCGCTCCATGTTCCCGCCGGGCGGCGCGGGCGACTACACCTACCAGGAAGCCATCGAGGCCTACGGTTCGCAGGACATCTTCCGCGAGCCTCGCAAGACCTTCCGGTTGACCGTTTCCACCACGTTCTGAGAATCAGGGTCAGCGGTCAGGTTTCAGGTTTCACGGTTCAGGGTTCAGGGTTCAGAAGGGCATTCTACGAGCGGGCCAGGCACTTGGGGTTCTGTCATGGATGGCGCCCAACGGTTTCTCTCTCGATTGTGTTCTCACCCAGGCGAGGAGCAATGTCGAATGAGCTTTGGTCCCTGAAACCTGATCCCTGCCCCCTGCCCCTGTCGTTTGACGCTCCCTTTTCAGGCTTCTATAATCCCCTCTAGTTCCCGGCGATGCGTCAGTGCGTTTTTGAGTCAACGCTGGCATCGCGCCGGACGGAGCCTCAAATTGTGTTGTGTGGCCTGTGGCTGCAGCGCTATTGGGCCCTGGAACGCAGGAATCCCGAAGGAGTCGTAGATCCGCATGAAGCGCTTGTCCTTGCTTACCCTAGTATTTGCCGTGGCGTCTGCCGTTTCGGCCGCCGGCCAAACCACTGCTGCTCCGGTTGCGCCTAAGCCGGCACCGTCCACCGCTGCCGGACCGGCCAAGGTCGCGGTCATCGCCTTTCAGGCTGCGGTCGGCCAGACCAACGAGTTCCAGCGCAACTTCGCTGACCTGCAGAAGAAGTACGATCCCAAGCGTCAGCAATTAAAGACCCTGAGCGATGAAGTCGACGCCCTGACCAAGCAGTTGCAGGATCAGGCAACCCCGTTGAGCGATGCCGACCGCGTCAACAAGGCCCGCTCCCTCGACGAGAAGAAAAAGCAGTTGGACCGCGACACCCAGGACGCGCAGGGCGACTTTCAAAACGACCTTCAGCAGTTGTTCGCCGGCCTGGCCACCAAGGTGGGCGCGGTCATGACCGACTACGCTGAAAAGCACGGCTACACGCTGGTACTCGACGCAGGCAGCGAGCAGAACGCCACCGTGCTCTATGCCGTCCCGTCCACTGACATTACCAGGGCCGTCATCGACGCCTACAACCAGAAGTCCGGGATTCCGGCGCCGCCGGCTCAGGGAACGGCAGGCGGCCCGCCCGCCGTCGATGCACCGCAGCCGCAGCCGGCAGCTTCGCACTAGCGCGCCGGTTTCGCGGGCGGCTCACAGTTCCAGCTTCGTAGTTCTCAGCCCGGTGGCGCCATGCCGCCGCCAAAGCTGAGAACTACGATCCCGTTCGCTGTTCACGGTCCACCCGTCTCTGTATAATTGCTATAATTCCTGCTGACGTCTCCGTTCGCGCCTTTTCAAACCTTGCGCCGTCCGGCGAAATGTTTCCGCAAAAAATCGGGGCCTCAGGCAATGGGTCTTCGCCGCCGGGGTGAAAAAGGCGTGAGGTTTTTTAACAGGAGTCAGTTATGTTTTGCGTCTAACTGAGGAGCCGCACAGGAAGTCTGAAGGAGTCTTTGAAGCAGATGAAACGTTCGTTAGCCATTCTTCTCATGCTGGGCTCGGCAGGGGTGCTGAGCGCCGCTTCGCAAACACCGGCCGCGGCCGCCGCGCCAGAGGCCGGCCCCGCCAAAATCGCGGTCATCGCTTTTCAGGTGGCTGTGGGCCAAACCAACGAGGGGCAGCGTAACTTTGCCGATCTCCAAAAGAAGTTTGAACCCAAGCGCCAGCAACTCAGAGCGCGAGCCGACGAGATCGACAACCTGACCAAGCAGTTGCAAGCCCAGAACGCCACCCTCACCGACGCACAACGAGCCGAGCGTAGCGCCGCCATCGACACCAAGAAGAAGCAGTTGGATCGGGATGCGGAAGACGCGCAGACCGACTTCCAGCAGCAGATGAGTGACGTCTACCAGACTGTGGCGTCGAAGGTTTACGACGCGATGCAGTCCTATGCCGAGCAGCAGGGATTCACGCTGATCCTCGACGTTTCGCAGCAGCAATCGCCCGTCCTGTACGCCAGCGCCAGCACCAACATCACCAAGGCCGTCATCGATGCGTATAACGTCAAGTCGGGCGTTCCAGCTCCCGCGGCCCAACCGGCAGCCGAGGCGCCCCGGCCAAAGCCCGCGGCTCCGGCATCAGGCCGGCCTGCCGCCCCGGCGGCGAAGCCCGCTACACACTGATCGCCACGCTCAGTTCACCGGTCAAGGCCCCGTTCAAACGGGGCCTTTGCCATGTGTCCTGGCTGAGTCCGCGCCCTGTGGAAATTTTTGTGGATTTTCTCCGGAAACAAGCCTGGAAAAAAGATAAATTCCCTCTTGTCAGGCGGCATTCCCCTCTGGTACAAACTCTAACTCGTTGTTTTTGAATGGAGCAGTGCAGTTAGGCGTCAGACTGCGCAGGTGACCCTCGTAATCGTCACACTTTCCTCGGGATGGCCCGCTTTCCACAGATACCCATGAATTTTATGTAACAGGGATCACAGAAACTGGCCACTTTGGCATCACTTTTGCTGTTCTTCGCCCACCCGCAGAACCGCAAGAAATGCTTCCTGGGGAATGTCCACCTTCCCGATCCGCTTCATCCGCTTCTTGCCTTCCTTCTGTTTCTCCAGCAACTTGCGCTTGCGTGTAATGTCGCCGCCGTAGCACTTGGCCAGCACGTTCTTGCGCAGCGGGCTTACGGTCTCGCGGGCGATGACCTTGGCTCCGATCGCCGCCTGGATCGCCACCTCGAACTGCTGCCGCGGGATCAGCTCTCGCATCTTGGATACCAATGCCCGTCCGCGCTCGTAAGCATGGTCATGGTGGACGATGATGGAGAGCGCGTCTACCGGCTCGCCCGACACCAGCACGTCCAGCTTCACCATCGGCGACTCCCACTCGCCGGCAAGCTGGTAATCGAGTGACGCGTATCCCCGCGAAATCGACTTCAGCCGGTCGTAAAAGTCCAGCACGATCTCGTTCAGCGGCAGCTCGTAGGTGAGCATCACGCGCGTCGGCGTTACGTATTCAAAATTGATCTGCTTGCCGCGCTTTTCCTCCACCAGCTTGAAGATGCCGCCGACATACTCCTCGTTGGTCAGAATCTTGGCCATGATCACCGGCTCTTTGATGCTCTCGATGCTCTGCGGCTCGGGCCATCGCGATGGGTTGTCGACGGCGATCTCCTGTCCGTCGGTCAGCGTAATGTGGTAGCGCACGCCTGGCGCAGTCGTGATCAGGTCCAGCTCGTATTCGCGCTCCAGCCGCTCCTGGATGATCTCCATGTGCAGCAGGCCCAGGAACCCGCAGCGGAAGCCGAAACCGAGCGCCACCGAGCTCTCCGGCTCGAAAAAGAACGACGAGTCGTTCAGCCGCAGCTTCTCCAGAGCGTCGCGCAACAGTGTGTGCTCGTGCGCGTCCACCGTGTAGAGCCCCGCAAACACCATGGGCTTGATGTCTTCAAATCCCGGCAGCGCCGCCGCGGCAGGATGCGCGTCGTCCGTAATCGTGTCGCCGATCTTGGTGTCGCCCACGTTCTTGATCGTGGCCGCGAAGAATCCCACTTCGCCTGCCGACAACTCGCCGATTTCCACGGGCTTGGGGCAAAGCACGCCCATGGACTCGATCTCGAACGATTTGGCGTTATACATCATGCGGATGCGCTGACCTTTGCGCATGGTCCCCTGCATCACCCGCACCAGCACAATCACGCCGCGATACGCGTCGAACCACGAATCGAAGATCAGCGCCTGCAACGGCGCATCGGGGTCGCCTTTGGGGGCCGGGAGCCGATGCACAATTGCCTCCAGCACCTGGTCCACGCCCTGGCCGGTCTTCGCGCTTACCGGGATCGCGTCCGTCGCATCCAGCCCGACCGCCTTCTCGATGGCCTCCTGGGTGCTCAGGACGTCAGCCGAGGGCAGGTCGATCTTGTTGATCACGGGAATGATCTCCAGCCCGTGGTTGATGGCCAGGTACGCGTTCGCCAGCGTCTGCGCCTCCACGCCCTGGCTTGCATCCACCACCAGCAGCGCGCCCTCGCACGAGGCCAACGAACGCGACACCTCGTAGCTGAAGTCCACGTGCCCCGGCGTATCAATCAGATTGAGCTGGTAGGTTTGGCCGTCACGGGCTTTGTACATCATGCGCACGGCATGCGCCTTGATGGTGATGCCGCGCTCCCGCTCCAGATCCATATCGTCCAGCACCTGGGCATGCATCTCGCGGTCGGTCACCGAGCCCGTCAGCTCCAGCAGCCGGTCGCTCAACGTCGACTTGCCGTGATCGATGTGCGCAATGATCGCGAAGTTGCGAAGAAAACGGGCGTCCATGGGAGGGCTTTCGGAGGGTTGGCATAAGAAATACGACGCGCAATTTGCGGCGTGCCCGCCGCGTTTCGCCCTCCATGGCATAGCTTATCATCGGCATAGTGTTCTTTGCGGTCTCACACTCGTACGCGCGGTTGCGTCTTTTCGCTTGCTTGCGCAGGAATCGCTTGCTTCACTCTGGCCTGATCGCGGCAGTTGTTCTGCCGGGGCTTTCCGTGGCTGGTTGCAATCCGCAGCAGCCCGCGAGCGTCGTGTCGCCACCGCCGAAGCAAGCCACTGCGCCGCCCCTCCCCGCACCGGCTCCGCCGCAAACGGCCGCTCCCACGCCTCCGCCAGTACCCACCGCCGAAGAACAGCGCGTCCGCGCCATCATCGTGCAGGTTGAGGCTGCCTACGCCCGCGGCGACGCCGACTACCGGAAGGGAATGCTGGCCGAAGCCAAGGCTGAGTTCGATCGCGCCGTCGATCTCATGCTTTCCAGCGGCATCGACATCACGTCCCATCCGCAGCTTCACGATGAGTTCGACAAGATCGTCGACCAGGTGAACGCCCTCGAGATGGAAGCGCTCAAGCAGGGCAACGGCTTCGTTCCGAAAGAAGAAATCACGCCCTCTGAAGCCGCCACCGATATTACTTTTGCCGTCGATCCCAATCTCGTCGCCAAGGCCCGCGCCGAGCTGGCCACCACCAAGTCCGACCTGCCGCTGGTCATGAACGACTACGTGGCCGCATTTATCAACTTCTTCGCCTACACGCAAAAAGGCCACAATACACTCCTGCATTCCTTCGAGCGGTCAGGCCGCTATAAGGCCATGATCCAGCGCGTTCTCGCCGAAGAAGGTGTGCCGCAGGACCTTATCTACCTCGCCGTAGCCGAATCGGGATTCCAGCCGCACGCAGTCAATCGCAGTTCCCGCGCCGGCGGCATGTGGCAGTTCATGCCCCAGGGCGAGTACGGCCTTACACGCAATGCCTACGTCGACGAGCGCTTCGATCCCGAAAAGTCGACGCGCGCCTACGCCCGCTACATGAAGTTCCTATACGACCAGCTCGGCGACTGGTACCTCGCCATGGCCGCTTACGATCACGGCGCCGGCAACATGCAGCGCGCTGTGCAGAGGACCGGCTTTGCCGACTTCTGGGAACTTTACAGGCGCCACGAGTTGCCCAAGGAAACCCAGAACTACGTGCCCGAGATTCTGGCCGCCATCATCGTCGCCAACCACCCCGATCAGTACGGATTTAACGATGTCACGCTCGATCCCCCGGTTCTCACTGATACGGTGACCATCAACTACTCCATCGATCTGCGCCTCGTCTCTGACCTCGTGGGCGCTCCCGTCGATGAAATGGAGGCTCTCAACCCCAGCCTTCTGCGCATGATCACCCCTCCCGAGACCTCCTTTGACCTGCACCTGCCCGCGGGCACGGCCACGCTCTTTGACCGGCGCGTCGCGTCCATCCCTGAAGCCCGGCGGAACTCATGGCGCTACCACGCCGCCGTCGCCGGCGACACGCTGGCCTCCGTAGCCCAGGAGTATCGAGTTCCGGTGGCCGATCTTGCGTCCGCCAATCAGCTTGACCCGGGCGACAGCATCGCGGGCGTCGAGGCGCTGGTTGTCCCCGTCCCGCCCGCCGCTGAGCCCCTTGCTCACACCCGGCTCTACATCGTTCGGCGGGGCGACACCCTGGTCACCATTGCTGACCGTTTCGGCGTCTCCCTCAGCCAATTGCGCCGCTGGAACAGCATCCCCTCAGGGATTCGCGTCGCGCCGGGCCGCCGCCTGCACGTGGCTGAGCCCGCCCCGGTCCACGCATCCACTACCCATCGCCGCCGCACCACCACCTCCGGCGCCGGGACCGGTTCCGGCTCTCGCACTGGGTCCACGCCCCCAAGATCCAGCCCAAGCACTTCGTCACATAAACCGGCCCGCTCGATACCGCACAAGGGCGCGGCCCATACCGCCGGCACCGGTTCCGGTACTCGAAGGACCACCACCCGCAAGTCCACCACCGCCTCGCATTAAGAAAAAATCCGGCGCAAGGCTCATTCGTTGCTTGCGTTTTTCTTGTGTTTGTGGGCAAGCTAAGGCTACAATCGCTTGCGCAAGCAGAGCGGTTTTATTGGCTCTCTTGAAAATCTCGACTCAAATTTAATCAGCGGGATTCCGCTGGAGGCAATCGGATGGATGATGTGTTCAGGATGTACGCAATGAGTGACGGCGACCCATTCGGGAAGCCGGGTGACCTGGACCCTGGTCAGGTCGAATCCTTTGCTGACGAGGAAGATGAGTTGGAAACCGCCGGCATCCTTACCTCCTCAGATGACGATGATGTAATCGCCGAAGAGACGGTCATTGCCGTCGTCGAAAGCCCCGCGGCCCCGCCAAGGAAGGCGCCGGCAAAGAAAGCAGCCAAAAGGGCCCCAGCTAAAAAGGCTGCGAAAAAGAAGGCCCCGGCCAAGAAGGCAGCCAAAAAGGCTCCTGCAAAGAAAGCTGCCAAGAAGAAGGCCCCGGCCAAGAAAGCCGCCAAGAAGGTAGCCAAAAAGAAGGCCGCCAAGAAGGTTGCGAAGAAAAAGGCTCCGGCAAAAAAGCCATCTAAAAAGGCAGCAAAAAAGGCAGCCAAGAAGGCAGCAAAAAAGGCAGCCAAGAAGTCTGCCAAGAAGACCGCGAAGAAGAAGGGCAGAAAGTAGCTGCGGGTCTTAGTCGCTGGCTCAAGGAAGACGCTTTGCGGCGGCCCGGCCTACCCCGGGCTCAGCCGCAGCGACTCGGCACGACCTCCCCCCCGGATCTGTGTTTTGACGTGCCCCGTGCATCCCGTCTAATCGGCTGCGGGGCTGAAGCTGCCAATCTCAATCTGCGCTGAAAAGCGTGAAGGCCCGGCAATCAGCCGGGCCTTTTTGCGCCTTGATCTTCCAGGCCCCGAACTGGTTCTTTGTGCTTGGCTCAAGGTCCGTTTGGCATGGAGCTGGTGCTTTGTCCGGCCTCTTATCCCACGTATGATCGAACCATCATGGACATCGATTACTCCCTCGAACCAGAATTATCTGCAAAAGCATTCCAGGCCATTCTCGTGGCGTCTACCCTCGCTGAAAGACGCCCTGCCAATGACCTTGCGCGTCTGGAAAGAATGCTTCGCCAAGCCGACCTGATTGTTACGGCACGTGATGCCGGCCGTCTCGTCGGTATTTCCCGCGCCATCACGGACTTCTCCTATTGCTGCTATCTTTCCGATCTTGCAGTCGATGTCGAATACCAGCGCAAGGGGATCGGAAAGCGGCTGATTGACGAAACCCGCCGCGCCGCCGGTCCTCAGGCGACGTTGATCCTTGTCGCCGCTCCCGCCGCGGAGACCTACTACCCAAAAATAGGGATGAAGCACCTGCCAGCCTGCTGGGCAATCCCTAGGTCGCGGTAGGTCCCCATCTCAATCTGTGCTCAAGAGCGCAAAGGCCCGGCTGATTGCCGGACCTTTTTGCGCTCTTTGCACACCAGCCGCGCACGCGAATCAAGCTGCCTGAAGCTGCTTGAAATGCCACTGCTGATGGCGTACGTAGTCCTCGATCAGGAAGCGGAGCGTTACCGGCGCGTCGTCCCCAACCACGCAACTCGCCTCATATCGCTCTTCGGGAATCCTGTCGACCGCAGCCATCAGAATCTCGTGCTCCGCCTGCCACCAGCGCAGCAGTGTTTCCCACGGCTCGATGCTGTATCCATGCGCGGCTACCCAGGCATCCTGCGCGTATCCGGGACCCGCATACCGGTCATCGATCGCGGCTCGCACGAAGCGCTGGCGGTTGTTGGCCGCTGAGTCCAGCAAATGTCCCACGATCTGCTTGCGCGTCCATCCGCCAACGCGCCAGGGTACGTCGGCCAGAGCGGGGTTCAGTTCAAGCAGGTCGGCGCGAAGGCGGTTCAGCTCCGCGCGAAAGTGGTGCGCAAGTTGCGTTGGCATCGTCCGCTCTCCTTGCTTCCGGAAGATACCAGAGCTGCCGCGACTTCTTTTCAACTGATTCAGCGAGCTGCCCTCTTACGGAATCGCAGCCAGCACATCCGACGCCGAGGTCTGGGGATTCACTTTCACCCACACCTTGGCGATCTTCCCCTCCGGATCGATGAGGAACGTGTTGCGGTTGGCCATCGCGATTCCGGCAAATCCGCCCAGTGACCCATACGAGCTCACCACCTTGTGGTCGGTGTCCGCTAGCAGGTGGAACGTCAACCCATCCTTCGCGCAGAACTGCTTGTGGCTGTCGGCCGAGTCCACGCTCACGCCCAGGATCACGGCATTCTTGGCCTCAAACTGTGGCAGCGCGTCCTGGAACTTGTGCGCCTCAATGGTGCATCCCGTAGTCATATCCTTGGGATAGAAGTAGAGCACCACCCATTTGCCGCGATAGCTGTCGAGGGAGATGGGCGAGCCGTCCTGCGAAGGCAGCGTAAACGTGGGCGCCTGCTGGCCCACGGCGGGCATCGTTTCGTTGTCTGCCCGGGCCATGACAAACGGCAGCGTGGCAACAATAACAACTGCGATTGCGATAAGAACATACTTATTCACGAGAAACCTCCTGATTGCGGGGAATGGCAGTCGTTTGGAGTTGGAGTCTAAGAACGCTGCGCCGAATTTGGAACTACCTGATCCCTGAGACCTGACTCCTGAACCCTGAACCCTGTCACAGTATCACCGCCGCGCCGCCACAATGGCAATTCCTGCCCCGGTGGCGCGCTCCAGCAACGATTCGCGATCGAACAGCAGCGTCCGCCCTGCTTCGATCGACAGGCAGCTCGCCCCCGCGCGAATCATCGTCTCCACGGTCGGCACGCCTATCACCGGTACGTCAAACCGCATGTCCTGGTTCGGTTTGGCGATCTTAACCACCGTCAACTTCCGCTCCAAGGTTGAGGCATCACCTTCCAGCGTGCTCAGCAGTCGCCCGGCGCGCTCGATCGTCGCGTCCGTGCCCTCCATCGCCTCCACGGCCACGCACGCCTGCGCCGCCACCACGACCGTCTGCCCAATGTCGAACCCTGCCAGCGCCTGCGCCACTCCAAGCCCATATTCGATGTTCAGGCATTCCTCCTCGTCCGGCGCGCGTCCGGTCAGCACGCCCTCCTCGGCCAGCAGCCGCTCCAGAAACGTCGTCGAGCTGATCAGCTCGATCCCCTCGTCGCCGAGCACCTTGGCTACCGCGCCCAGCAGCGCATCCGTCGATCGCGCCCTTAAATTCAGCAGCAGCTTCGCCAGCCGCCAGTCGGGGCGTATGTGACTGAATATCTGTTTATGTTTCACCTGGCCGGCCATCACGGCCTGGGTCACGCCTTCCTTCTGGAACGTCTCAATCAGCCGTGAAAGCTCGCCCAGCGAGAGCCAGTGAACGGTCACGCCCGTGTCCGCCTCGGCGCGCTGGTCGATCTCGGGGTCGGTTTCCTCTTTCATTGCCGCGACCACAACCTCAAGCCCCTCCGTCCGCGCCGCATCGAGGAGCAGAAAGGGAAAGCGGCCGTTGCCGGCAATCAGGCCTAACTTCATTGCGATTCGTCCTCTATCCGAAACTGGGCTCGGTCGGCGCGCGGCCTCCAACGCAACGGCGCGCTTACTTGATCACCCCGCGCTTGCTGCCCTCAATGAACTTCACCAGCAGCGCGACGTCCTCGCCCTCCAGCCCGCGCATCTTTTCGAGTGCCTGCGTGGTATTTAGCTTCGCGGCGAGCAGCAGCCGGTAGGCTCTCTGCAGCACCTTGAGCCGTTCCGCCGAAAATCCGCGCCGCTCCAGCCCGATCTTGTTGATCCCGAACGCCCGGTTCTCGCGCCGCGACGATGTCAGCGAAAACGGCAGCACGTCCTGGGTCACAATCGTTCCGCCGCCGACGAACGAGTACGCGCCCACTGTGCAGTGCTGGTGCACCGGGCAAAACGCGCCCAGCGTTACGTGGTCCTCAACGATGACATGCCCGGCCAGCGTGGCGTTGTTCGCCAGGATGCAGTTCGAGCCCACCTGGCTGTCGTGCCCGATGTGCACGTAGGCCATCAGCAGGTTCCCTGATCCGAGCCGCGTCACGCCCCCGCCGCCTGCCGTGCCGCGGCTGATGGTCACGCACTCCCGAATCGTATTCCCAACGCCGATTTCGGTCGAGGTCGCCTCGCCCTGGTACTTCAGATCCTGCGGCGCCATCCCGATCGCGCCGAACGGATAGAAGATGTTGCGCGCTCCGATGCGCGTCCTCCCGTCGATCGCCACGTGCGAGACGAGCGTGCACTCCTCGCCCAGCTCCACCTCCGGCCCGATCGTGCAAAACGGGCCAACCGTGCACGACTGGGGAACGCGCGCGCCCTCCGCAATCACCGCGCTCGGATGAACGCTCACGCCGTCTCCGTTGTAGCCGGGCCCTCCGCCGGCGATTCCGCTTTCGGAGTGTCTCCATGCGCGCGCTCCTCGCGCTCCCGCGTCACCACCGCGCAGGTCAGGGTCGCCTCGCACGCCAGTTTGCCGTCCACCGTCGCACTGCCTTGGATGCGCCCCGCGCGCGAACGGAACGACAGCACGTTCACCTCGATTCGGACCTGATCGCCAGGCGTGATGGGCCGCCGGAACTTGGCTTTCTCGATGCCCGTGAAAACCGCCAGCTTCGTGTTCCGATCCGCAATCTCCGAAAGCATGATCAGCGCCCCAGCCTGGGCCATCGCTTCAACAATCAGCACTCCGGGCATGATGGGGTAGCCGGGGAAATGGCCCTGGAAGAACGGCTCGTTCATGGTGACATTCTTGATCGCCACCAGCCTCTTCTGCGGCTCGAACTCCAGCACGCGATCGATCAGGAGGAAGGGGTAGCGGTGGGGCAGGAAATCCATGATTTCCTGGATGGTCAATGTCATTCTGCGGCTCCTCGGAGCGGTCAAAATCGCCTGCAAACGCTCGTTCGGATTATATCGACCCATCCGCCAGGGAAGGCATTGTTTGTGCCGCTACGCAAGAGCCCCTACTTCTTGATCTTCCGCGCCTCCGCATCCACGTCCCAGAAATCCGCGGCCAGGCTCTGGTTGAACTTCACGTGCGTCACGTAGTACTGGCGAACGGTGTCGCCATTCTTCAGGCGCGTGATGGTGAACGGGGTAGGGAAGCCGTCGACCACGTGGTAGTCGTCGTACTCTTCCGTGTCGGTGTTCTTGTCGTGATACACAGGGTCGCGCCACTGAAAGCTGCGTTGGAGCGGCAGGTGCGTCTGGATGTCAAGCAGGATGGTGATGGCCTCGTTTTGCGGCGAAATCAAGGTCACCTGTTCAGCCAGATGCCGCTCGGCCATGCGCTGTCCTTCGTAAATCAGGATCGTATTCGGGTCCTTCATCCAAACCTTCACCGCCGTCTCAATCGAGTGGTCGCGCCGCCGAAGGTAGTCGTCCACAATGTCCTTGTCCAGCGCGTGTTTGCCTCGATAGGTCACCTCCCAGGCCTGCCGCCCAATGAAAAACTCCACCACGTCGCGGTGCTTTGTTACGTCGATGCGGTCGTGATCGGGCCATTGATGGAACTCGAATGTGTCCTCGGTCCCCAGGTCCGGATTGCCTTGAAAGAACGCGGCCACGTGCCCGTCACGCTCCATGTTCTGGATGTTCAACCACGCCTGTCCGCCCATCGCCGTCACCATGGCGTCAAGCGCGGCTCGTGCCTGCGCTCCGTTCTTCGCAGCTTCCTGGTCGCCTGTCTGCGTCCGCGTTGCCTGCGGCACCATCATCGCCAGCGCCACCAACGCCGCCGTCGTCAAAACCTTCCGCATCGTTTTTCCCTTCAAAGCCAGTGGCCGGTAGCTTTTGGCCAGCAGCCAATAGCCAGTAGCTAGAAGCTAGAAGCTAGAAGCTAGAAGCTGCCTTCACCCCACCAGCACGGCCCCGCCATTCACGTTCAGCACCTCGCCTGAGATAAACCCCGCTAGCGGCGTACACAAGAACACCACGGGTCCCGCGATCTCACGTGCGCTCGCCACGCGCCCAAGAGGAATCGCCGCCGCAATCTTCGGTCCGCTTGCCGCATCGGCCAGCGTCGCCGCTGCCATATCCGTGGCCACCCAGCCGGGCGCAACACAATTCACCCTGATCCCCTTTGGCGCCAGTTCGCTCGACAGGCTCTTCGTAAGACTGATCAACGCGCCTTTCGTCACGGCATAGTCGGCGTGGTACGCCTCTCCGCGCTGCCCCGCCGTGGAGCTGATCAAAACAATGTGTCCCCGTGCACCACTCTCATCCAAAGGGCTGCTGCGTGCAACGCTCATCTGTGCCACCGCCGCCTTGACCAGCCCGAACACCGAATCCAGATTGACCGCCAATGTCCGCCGCCACTGCGCATCATCCATCCGCTCGATGGGCACGTCTTCGTCCGGCCACACGCCATGATTGGCCACGAGAATATCCAGCCGCCCCATGGCGGCCACTGCCTTCTCAACCAGCGCCCGCCCATCGGCCGGAGTGCTCAGCTCCTGCTCAATCGCAACGCAATTCTCCGCCCCGCCGCACTCCGCCGCCAACGCGTCAGCCTGCTTGCGCGCCTGCCTGTAACTGAACGCCACCCTCGCCCCGGCCGCGCGAAACAGCCGCACCGTCTCCGCGCCAATCCCCCGCGACCCGCCGCTAACCAGCGCAACTTTCCCGTCAAGAGATATCGAGAAGGCCATAGGCCCACGCTAATGCATGGTCGAAGGGAATGTCGAGGAGGTCGGCGCTTTCAGATCGCCCGAAGCATTCGCGCCGGGAGGAAGATGATCGCGCTCACCAGCTCCAGCGCACCGCCCACGGCGATGCCTGCTATGCGAAAAGGCAGCAAGATCAGCCACACGAACGGATAAAGCACCAGCGCCGCCAGCGCCAGCGGCCAGCACAAGACAAACAGGATGCACCACAGAAGAAACTTGATCATGGCGTCAGCACCTCGAAGCGCAAAGCACCCCCACTCATTTTTACGCAGTTGCCGGCCGGTTGGTTCCGCGGCAATAGCGGTTCCGCAGTTGCTGTGTGCCGAAGCCATTGACGCCAAGTGGATTTTTCCTTAAGAAAAATCCATCCTGCACCGAAGCTTGAAACCGCAACATCAACTGCGGAACCGCTCTACCCGCGCCTCTTTCGACGGCCCGCATCGCGCACAGACTTCGTCTTTTCCCGCGCTGCAAGCTTCTTCTTCCGCTCGCCAATCACCTTCGCGCGTTCACCCGCCGGCATAGCAAGCACTGCTTTCGTTCGCGCCGGCAGCTTCTCCAGGATCAGCGCATGCGCGCGCCTCAACTCATCTTCAATTTCGCGCGGCCGCAAAACATTCCACCGCTCCACCGTAACCCAATGCGCCTTTGCCAGGTACGGCGAAGCAATAATCCCCTCGCGTTCAAGCAATTCGTGAAATCGCTCCGAACCGCAATGGAACCACAGCACGCCGGTGCCCGTCCCGTCTACGTCGGTCATCGCAAACATTTTGCCGCCGATCGCGCGATCGCCTGCCCAGTACACCAGGTGATGTCCCCAATTCAGCGTCTCTTTCGCGTGCGGCAGCGCTAGGCAAATCTCGCGGATGCGCTCATTGTCCATCAGAACTTCGCCTCGAACTTCAGGAACCGCTCCTCCAACTCCCACTGTGCCGCGGCCTTCTCGTTCGCCGACAAAAACGCCTGGCACGCAGCCGAAGGCGAATCTCCTCCCGCAGTGTCGCCTTCGCATGGTTTGGCCATGGCCTCGTAATCGTCCGGCCACATCCACAAGCTCGCCCCCGGCAGAAAGTCATGCTCCATTCCGTTTCGCGCCAGCTTCTTCAGGTTCCGGTAGGTCAGGTTATATTCGAGCGCTGCGTGCACGTATTCATTTGTCAGGTCGATTCGGCTCACGCCCTCGTCGTCCGTTGACAGCGCCACCGGCACGTTCGCCGCAAAGTACACCGGGAATGGATGATTCGCGCCCGTTACTCCCAGAATCGCCGCGTTTGAGCTCAGGTTGATCTCCACCAGCACATGCCTTTTCACCATCTCCTTCAGCAGACCCTGGTAGTCATCTTCGTGCATCAGGTCCACGCCGTGACCGATCCGCTCCGCGTCCGCCAGCTCCACCGCCTGCCGAATGTGGAAGGTCAACCCCTCCGGAGGCACAAGCCCATACTCCAGCTCTCCTGCATGTAGCGCAATGGGGACGTTCGGATAGACCGAATGCAAATAGCCGACGAATTTCATTTGCAGCGCGTAGTCGCGCATGGAGACGAAATCGTCTTCGGGCCGCACCATGTTAATGCCCACCCAGGTGTCATCTTTGGCGTTCATGCTCGCCTGCACCGTCTCGAAACCAAGCAAAAGTTGCGCAAAAACTTCTTCCGGAGCGTGGTCGCGCAAGACCGAGAAGAGATAGCGCACTTCTACCTGGCATGCCGGCGCGGCCTGCGGTGTTCCGCAGTGCTCGATCTGTTTCCGCCCGGTCTCAGTCTGGCGCACTTTATCTCGGTCGGATTCGACCTCGTCGCGCAAGCCCTTGTCCAGCAGAGCCTGCCGGAACTGGGCGAATGCCTGAAGATCGGCCTGCGCCAGCTGCGCGTTCCAGCCGATCTCTCCCGCAATCTTCCGCGCGTTGGAAAATGGCGGCGTATCCATCAGTTCCAGGTACTGGTTGTTTTGCTCTGCCGCCCGGCTCGCCACCTCGTCCACCCACTCGGCCTTGTGATCCGCGAGCCCATCCATCCGGTCAAACACTGCAAAGAAGTGGTCGTGTCCGCTCCAGCCCGAGGAGGGCACAAAACTGCGCATCGATAATGCATCGATCAACTTGTCATAAAGCAATTGGCTCTGCCTGTTGATGTTGCCTGACAAGTTCGTTGCGGGTATCAGGTTGCCGGTACAGGGCGGTTTCGCCAGCGATAGCGCCACCGTATCCACGCATAGCCCGTCTTCGCCTGCGTCGCGGATCAATGTCTCGGCATACACCGCGCCGGAAAGATGCACGTGCAGGTCAGCGCCCTTGGGAAAGTCCATCAGAAACACGCGCAGCGCCGGCGCGCCCTGCTTCACCGCCACCTGGTAAGCGTGCTCGGCCGTAGCCTCGCCCCCTTTCTTTCCCGCGGCCGGCGAGGGCGTCTGGGCCTGAACGGAGGCTGTGAAAGTGAAAGCGATGCCAATGAAAAGAAGATTTCGACGGCACATGATTGCCTCTCCGTGTGGAGCAGTCTGCGATCCCGCCCGGAAAGCGTGCGGGTAAATGGGAAAATGATCGAAGGGGTGCGGACGTCAACTCGTCAACGCACTGGCCCAAACCCATTGGGAAACTGCCGATCGCAAAAATCTGATTCCCGGATGATAGCACGGTCCCGGAAGCCCGCCCTGACTCGCCGCCTACATGCGGGATTGGTATACTGGTTCAGGTTGTTTTGAGCGCACGGCAAGTGGATTCGCCCACCTTTACCGGCATCTCCGGAACCCGCGCAGATTCATGCAACTCACGTCTCAACTGAGGCCAGGTAGCTCAGTGGTAGAGCGCGGCCCTGAAAAGGCCGGCGTCGGCGGTTCAATCCCGTCCCTGGCCACCATTCTTGCGAATCCCACACAGTTTTTCTCGGCCGCGCTCGCGCATTTGCGCGTAGCCCAGTGGTATTGCCAGCGGGCCTGTGAAAGGCCGGCGTCGGCGGTAGGCTCCTGCTCCCGGCCGCTTCACCCGCAGCCATTGCTCCTCGCGTACAATGAACCCTATCCAGCCGCGGAGGCTGAGCCTCTGATCCCTGCGTCGCCAACCGCTCTGACTGCCGTTGCCGGTCCGCTCGCCGGACCGATGAGGCAAGTTATTGAGCTTCTGGCCTTTGCGCCCCAAAGCGGATTCAGCCGCTACCTCAAAATGCAATACGCCGATCAGACATTCAAGGGGCTCTATCACTGGAACATCTTTGACGCCTCCATGCTGATCCCCTACTTCGCGGTGATGATCCTGCTCTCCTTCTACGGGATCCATCGCTACACCATGGCGTACCAGTACTTCAAGTACCGCAAGAACTACAACCCCAACCCGCCCTGCCACTTCGCCGAACTGCCCGCCATCACGGTGCAGTTGCCCATTTTCAATGAGCAGTTCGTCATTGATCGCCTGATTGAAGCGGTCTGTGCCATGGAGTATCCGCGCGAGAAGCTCGAAATCCAGGTCCTCGACGACTCCACCGACGAAACCCAGCAGGTGGCCTCGGCCATCGTCGAGCGTTACGCCGCGCTCGGCCACGACATCGTTTATATCCATCGCACCGATCGCCACGGCTACAAGGCCGGGGCTCTCGACGCCGGGCTCAAGGTGGCCAAGGGCGAGTTCATCGCCATCTTCGACGCCGACTTCGTTCCTCCATCCGACTGGCTCATGAAGGTCATCCACCACTTTGCCGAGCCCGGTATCGGCATGGTGCAAACGCGTTGGACTCACCTCAACCGCGACTACAGCATGTTGACCCGCATTGAGGCCATCCTTCTCGACGGGCACTTCGTGCTCGAGCACGGCGCACGCTTCCGCTCCGGCGAGTTCTTCAACTTCAACGGCACCGCCGGCATGTGGCGCCGCCAGGCCATCTACGACGGCGGAGGCTGGCAGCACGACACGCTCACTGAAGATACCGACCTCAGCTACCGCTCGCAGATGGCCGGCTGGAAGTTCAAATATCTGCCCGACGTTGAGTGCCCCTCAGAGCTGCCCATTGAGATGACCGCCTTTAAAACCCAGCAGGCGCGATGGGCCAAGGGCCTCATTCAAACCAGCATCAAGATTCTGCCTCGCGTCTTCCGCTCCAATGTTCCGCGCCGCATCAAGATTGAGGCCGTCTACCATCTCACTGCCAATCTCAGTTATCCGCTCATGGTCATCATGTCGGCGCTGCTCATTCCCGCCATGATCTGCCGCTTCTACCAGGGCTGGTTCCAAATGCTGCTCATCGATGTGCCGCTCTTCACCGCGTCGAGCTGCTCCATCGCCGTCTTCTATGTCATGAGCGAGCGCGAAATCTATCCCCGGACTTGGAAGCGGACCTTCCTCTACCTTCCATTCCTCATGGCGGTCGGTATTGGTCTCACCGTCACCAACACCAAGGCGGTTATGGAGGCCCTGCTCGGCATCAAGAGCGCCTTCGTGCGCACGCCCAAGTATCGCGTCGCCCGCAAAGGCGAAGTATCCCAGGCCGCCAAGTACCGCAAGCGCCTCAAGATCGCCCCGTGGATCGAGCTTCTGCTGGGCTGCTGGTTCGCCGGAGCCATCTACTACACCTTCACCAACAACAACTTCTTCACCGCTCCGTTCCTCATCCTCTTCGTCTTCGGCTACTGGTACACCGGCCTCATGAGCCTTCTGCAGGGCCGCTTCGAGCGCTGGCGCACCGGCGTCAATCCTGAGGAATCCAGCCCCAAGCCCTTCCCCGTCGGCGTGTAAGCACCGCATTCAGCTCGCCGGTGCATTCGCATGCGGCCGTTCGCCACAAGGTTACCCGCGTGCGGAACCCAGGCTCAACTCCATAACTCCTGTGCTACATTGGCGCCATGATCTTGAAAAAACTGGCGATCGCCGCCGTATTCCTTACCCTGGCGCTCGCGCCGGCAGCTTTCGCTGGACAGGCCGGAATTCCCTCCTCATCCACGCATCAAGCGAAACCCTCTGCTGGGGTTCCCTCCACGGCCGCTCCCGGCGCATCGGGTCCGTCTGCGCCGGGTGCCGCACCCAATCAATCCAACCCCGCACCGCGCACTGACTGCCCGGGCGGCAACTGCGACACTCAGCTGCCGCACATCACCATTGCCACTCCGGCGCCCGCGCCCGCCCCGTGGCCTATGCAGGAGCGCATCGCTTGGGCCGCGAACCTGATCCTGGTTCTCATCGCCTATGTGGGAATCACGCTTGCCCTGTCTGCGTTGCGCAAGATTGAGCGGCAAACCCGCTATGGAGAAGCCGCCGCCCAGGCCGCCGCGGAGAGCGCAAAAGCCGCGCTGCTTCTGGCTCAGGCGCAGGAGCGCGCCGAGCGCCCCTGGATTCTCGTAGCTCCCGAAAACGTGCCCGGCACGCCCGACAGCTTCCACGTCGTGGCCGTCAATCGCGGCAAGAGCCCCGCCCGCATCGCTTCGCTCTCTGATGGACTCGCCTTCATCACCGACGAGGCCAAGCTCTCCACCGCCGCCGTCTTCAAAGGCGGCGAGCCCGCCGCGTTCACCGCTGCCATGATTCTTCTTCCCGGCGAATCAACGATCATCAAGAGCTTCCGCCGCGACGAAGTCAAATCCATCTGCGAGTCACCCGAGCATTTGCTCCGCGTCGAAGAGTGGCAAGAGAAAATCTATCTCCTCGGCACGGTTACCTATGCCGATCTGCGCCCCGCTGAAGAGACTCAGACCCACGAAACAACATGGTGCTGCTGGTATATCCACGGCCGCCAGAAGAGCGGCCTCGTCATGGCCGGCCCACCTGAATTCAACAAGCATACGTAGTCCGCCGCGTCAGGGGTGCCCCACGTCCCGATTCTGGGACGTGGGATACCACGAACCCGCACCCATCACAACAAACTGTCATCCTCAGCGACCGTAGTCCGCTGCCGCGGACGAAGGGAGTCGAAGGATCTGCAGTTGCACCTCGTGCACTGCCGGCTACTTGCGCAGCAGCTTGCGATAGTATCTCCGGCTCCATTCGTCAGGCGAAAAGCGCAGGCGGCTGCGATCCATCTGCGCGCCGTCGCGCCCCCAGCAATAGTTGTTATTCCAGGCGCACTCAAGCTCATGAGGGATGAGCAGGTCATCGTAGTCGATGCAGATTTTTAGGGCGAGGTCTTGCTTGCGGCGGACACCGCGATGGGCCATGCGTTTGTCGTCTTTCGCGCTGGCGGTGCCCGTAATCGCCGCAAATCGGCGGCGGGTTTAGCGGCTCATGACAAACTCCAGGTCGCAGTTGCGTACCTATGTCATGGCTTTGCCTCCTTCTTTTTCAGCCCACCTTGAAGTAATGGATGCGGATGAATCTCCCGCATATTAGTTGACGCGAAGTCCAGCCCAATCGTTCCGGCCGCTAGGCCAAACTTTGCGTTGGTGCAGCGCAGGGTTGGTGGTTCCAGGTTCATCGTCCCGTTCCCCCCACCGTCATCCTGTCCGGCCTGATTTGATTACGCCGCGGATAACCGCAGCTCGACCCTCGACCCGGTGGCCTCGGCGAAACGGAGCAAGGTCTTCGTGCTTGGCAGCGTCTGTCCGCTTTCCAAACGCGCGATGGCCGACTGGCTGGTGCCCATCCGCGCGGCCAACTCGGCTTGGGAGAGTCCCGCGCGAAGTCGCGCGCGCAGCAACTCGGCGGAGAATTCAAACTCAGGTGCGAGGGCTTCATACTCGCGCTTGACCTCGGGATCGGCAAGAAGCTCCGCCTTGATTTCGTCGAAGGGAATGGTCATTGGACCTCCTTTGCTCGCTGGAGCGCCAGATCGATTTCGGCGCGTGGAGTCTTTTGCGTCTTCTTGATGAACACTCGGACGACGACGACTCGCTCTCTTATCGCCGTCACATAAAGCGCCCGCGCAATGCCATCGCGCCCAAGCAGGCGCATCTCCCAGAGCTTTCCTTTGAGATGCTTCACATGGGGTTCGCTTAGACCGATCAGTCCTGTCTGGCGTATACGCTCACCCAGCCTGACAAAGCGCGCCTTCAAGTCTGCCGGGAGTGCTCGAATCTCGGCGCGTACCGTATCGTTCAGGATTTCTACGGACCAAGACATGTACCAGTATATCTCAAAATTGAGATAGTGAGCCGAAAATCTTTCCCCTCCTACCTTCCCGTTCCCCCCACCGTCATCCGGTCCAGCTTCACCGTCGGCATACCCACGCCCACCGGCACGCTCTGCCCATCCTTACCGCACGTTCCGATTCCCTCGTCGAGCTTCAAATCGTTGCCCACCATCGACACGTACTTCAGAGCCTCAGGCCCGTTGCCGATCAGCGTCGCGTCGCGCACCGGAGCCGTCACTTTGCCGTCTTCGATCAGGTACGCCTCGCTCGCCGAGAACACGAACTTCCCGTTCGTAATGTCCACCTGTCCTCCGCCGAAATTCACCGCATACAACCCGCGCTTCACGCTCCGCAAAATATCCTCGGGCGCGTCGTCGCCGGCCAGCATGTACGTGTTCGTCATGCGCGGCATGGGAATCGACTGGTAGCTCTCGCGCCTTCCCGATCCCGTGTTCGCAATCCCCATCAGCCGGGCAGAAAGCTTATCAGACAAATATCCCTTCAGCACGCCGCCCTCGATCAGCACCGTCTCCTGCGTCGCCGACCCCTCGTCGTCCACATTCAGCGAGCCGCGCCGCCCCGCCATCGTGCCGTTGTCCACCACCGTCACCTTCGGGCTCGCCACCGGGCGCCCAATTAATCCCGTGAACGCCGAAGTTCCCTTGCGGTTGAAGTCCGCTTCGAGCCCGTGTCCGACCGCTTCGTGCAACAGGATTCCCGGCCATCCCGGCCCCAGCACCACTTCCATCTCGCCCGCCGGCGCGGGCACTGCGCCCAGTTGCAGGATCGCTCCTCGCGCCGCTTCGCGCGCCAGCGTCTCCGGGCTTTTGCTCGTAACGAATTGTTCCAGCCCCGCGCGTCCTCCTCCGCCTGCCGATCCCCTCGTTGTCGCGGGGCCATCCTTGGCAATCACAAACACATTCAGCCGGCACAGCGGCTGCGTGTCGCTGGCGAAAGCTCCGTCCGATGCCACAATCAGAATGCGCCTCAGCTCTTCGGCGTAGCTCGCCCGCACCTGCACAATACGCGTATCGAAGGCCCGCGCCGCGCGATCCGCGCGAAGAATCAAATCCAGCCGCGCCGCCAGGTCCAGGTCGTATCCGCCTAGCGGCATAGGGTAGAGATTCGCGTTCGGCGTCTCCGTGAACCCCTGCACCGGCTGCTTCGCCGGCCCCGATGCAATCAACGCCGCCGTTCGCGCCGCGTGCAGCAGCCGCTCCGAGCTCACGTTGTCGGTGTAAGCGTACCCCGTTCGCTCACCGCTCACCACGCGGACGCCGCATCCTGCGCTCGTTCCCGTGCTGGCCGACTTCACAATCTGCTCGTCGACGCCCAGCGCCGTAGCTGTAACCGACTCGAAGTAAAGGTCCGCGTAATCGCCGCCGGCGCTCAGGGCCTCGCCCAGGCAGCGCTCCAGCAGCCGCTCCGTCACGCCGAATTTCTCAAAAAAGTAACGCCGATGGCTCGGGGTCGGGGAAGTTTCCGGGTACGTCATCGTAATTCCAGTGTACCCTTGTCGCGACTCACTCTACGATGCGCTTGCGTGCAGGTTGCCCCATCTTCCACGCCGTTTCTCTGCGGGTACGTTGGTCACATGGACGCCGCAGCATGTACCAGAATTCATGTTAGGATTCGAGCCATGAAGAGAATTCTTGCGGCAGTGCTCCTCCTGATGACGTTCGCCAGTCCGTCATTTGCTGCGAAGCACCCCCGCCAGCATCATCAGCACTCCGACTACCGCTACCACGCCCCCAAATACAAAGCCCACCCCGTCCAAAAGCATCATTCCCACCGCCACGCGAAATAGTCCGTTCCCGCTCATTTGCGGTAACCCGCGCGATTCCGAAGCCTGGTCTGCATTCTTCTCACGCCGAGTCGGCCCGCCGCCCCTCCATTTAAGATTCTTGCCATGAGCAATCTTGACGATCCGCGTTATCCCATCGGAAAATTCCGTCCGCCCGCTGAAAACACTCCCGCCGTTCGTGCTGCGCACATTGAGACCTTGCGCCAGCTCCCCACGCGCCTCCGCGCCGCCGTTTCCGGCCTCAACGACGCTCAACTCGACACCCCCTACCGCGAAGGTGGCTGGACAGTCCGCCAGGTCGTCCATCACTTCGCCGACAGCCACGCCAATTCGTACATCCGTTTCAAGCTCGCCCTCACTGAAGACTGGCCCACCATCAAGCCATACGACGAAGCGGCCTGGGCGCGAACGCCCGACAGCCTCATGCCCATCGAGCCGTCGCTCCAATTTGTCGACGGCCTCCATGCCCGCCTCGTTACTCTTCTTCAATCCATGTCGGAAGAGGACTTTCAGCGCGGCTTTACCCATCCCGAGCGTGGCCGCGTCACGCTCGCCAACAACCTCGCCATCTACGATTGGCACTCCCGCCACCATGTCGCCCACATCACAAGCCTGCGCGAGCGCATGGGCTGGTAAAAACGACCATGGGCTCCGGCGCTCCACCCCATCGACAACGACCCATCGCTGGGAATCCCGCGTCCGAGGCTCCCTCGCCCGCGCAGCTTACTGGGGCCATCGAATCCTGGCTCGCCGATCACCCCGTGGCAGCGCTCCTTGAAGACGGGCGCGTTCTCTTCGACATGCGCGCTGCGCACTACTCCGTCGCCGAGTCGCACGGCCGCTGCCTGCTCCAGCTCTGGAGCGACGAACGCAATCTCGTTCGCACCGTCGTCGACGTCCAGCTGCGTGCGCAGTGCCTGCGCCTCGTCACGCGCCGCATGGGCGCGGCCAAGCCGCAATCCCTCGAGCTTGCGCCCAACAGTGACCGCCGCACGCCCACCGTGCGCGACACTGCGCGCCGCAATTACCAGCGCCTGCTCGAGCGCGTGCTCGCGCGCCATTTTATCGGCTGCAAAGTTGACGGTCTGCGCACGGCCATGGATCTAGAGCACAGCTTCGGCCCCGCCTACGTTCGCGGCCGCCTGCTCAAAGGAACGGCGGCCGACGCGGTCATAGGCGTCAGTGCCGCAGAATCCGCCTCCACCATCGACGGCATTCTCACTCTCGGCATTCTCTGGCTCGACTACTGCCGACAGCACGGTGATGCGCGCCGCCACTTCGGGGGGCTCAAGGTCATCGTGCCCTCGGGCGCGTGGCGCACAACCGCCGAGCGCATGGCCTGGCTCAACCACGCCGCCGCCGATTTTTCCTTATTCACTCTCGATGAGCGCAGCGAAGAATTCGCCCCCGTCGACTTTCGCGACACCGGCAACCTTGACTCGCATCTTGTGCATGCTTTCTCGCCCGCCGCCGCGCTCGAGCGCTGCAAGGCCGGAATCGATCGCCTTGTCGCCCTTGTTCCCGAGGCTGCTCGCGAGCGTGTCGAAGTCCGTCCTCGCTCCGCCACTGAGGTGGGGCTCTTTCTTCACGGCCTCGAATTCGCCCGCGTGCGCCACGGCGCCTCCGCCCATTCCTTCGCGCGCGAAAACGAAGTCACCTTCGGGGCCGGCGCCAATGAGACTCCGCTCACCGATGAGAACGAACCCCTCTGCCGCGATCTCTTCCGCCGCCTTTTTTTGAGCCGTCACGCTGACGGCGCGCACACTGATCCGCTCTTCCGCATGGCGCCTGAGCGGTGGCTCGAGTCGCGTCTTCGCCTCGGCCTTGCCGAGTTGCTTCCTCACCTGCGCGCCGACTTGCTCTACTCGCAGGTTCCCGCGCTTTCCAGCGGCGACCGCGGCATGCTCGATCTGCTCACGCTCGACCGCAACGGCCGCCTTGTTGTGCTGGAACTGAAAGCCGGCGAAGACCTTCAGCTTCCTATGCAGGCCCTCGATTATTGGATTCGCGTACGCGCGCTCAACGCCGACCTCCAACCCGCGCCGCCCAGCGTGGTTCCGCTATCGGCATTCGAACGCAGCGGCTATTTCCACGGCGCCGAAGTGTCTCCGCTTCCGCCGCGCATGATCCTCGCCGGCCCCGCGCTCCGCATCCATCCCGCCAACGAGCCCGTCCTGCGCTACCTCTCGCCTCAAATCGAATGGGAGCTGCTCGGCCTCACCGAGCATTGGCGCCGCGAACTCAGAATCGTCTTCCGCAAGCGCAGCCGCGTTCCATGAGCAGCAAACTTAAAAACCCAGCCCCCGCCGATTTAATGGCTGAGGCTGGGCCTTCCGAACTTTAAGTTATTGGTAATATATCCCGTTAAAAACTGAATTCGTCACTGGCCCCCAGAAATCTTCTGGCCCCAAAAGTTCGTTCTACCTCCGGCCTGCTCTGCGGTCGTCAATCCTTCCTTTTGTATTGGCCGCGTTGCGAGGGCAAGATATGCACCTGGTCCGAAGCCCCGTCTCGCTTCGACTCGGAGTCATTCCGCCCGCGCGTATTCCGTGCGGGACTTCCTTCGCGCCTTGCCTTGCTCGATTCGGGAATCACAGGTCTCAGCGGCAGAGTTTCCGGCTGCGAATTGCCGTTTCGCGCGCCATTCTCGCTCGAGTCTTCTCTGATTCCTTTTTGAAACGCAGATCCGGAGAAAGGAATTGGAACAAATGTCTGCATCGCCTCGGCCGGCGTTTGCTCCGCTTGGGCGCCCGCCATCATGGCTCCGCTCTGAAAAGGACCCGAGCCCATAAACGCCTGCTCGAAAGGCGCTATCGCGACCAGCAGATCTTCTACATTGGTGCTCGCCGGCTCAGGATGCTTTGTCATGTCCAGAGCCTTCAGTGCCTGCGTAAAGTTGTTCCCTCTCAGCTCGCTCAGCCGTGGCAGGCTTACGCACGAGTGCTCAACCGGCGCCTGGCCTGTCGCATCGCTCTCGCTTCCACCGCTCCGTCCGCCGTTTGCTGTTGGCTGCGGCGTCTTCTGTTCGCGCGTCTCCAATTCCGAACCTGCCGTCACCGAATCTGGCGCGCAACGAAGCTCCTTGGGCCCAGCCGGCGGCGTCGGCCTGGCCTGGTTTCCGCTCTTTTTCGCATCGATCTGTGCTATCTTTTCTTCCCGCGGAAATTCAGCTGCAGCTCCTGCCGGCTCGCTCGCTATCGCTGTGTCGAGGTTCAGGCCTGCGCGTCCCTGTTCCACCGCCTGGCGAAGCGTCCTGAACATTTGCCGGTCAGTGAACTGGCCCTTCTTATGGAGATCCTGCTCCGCCTCCTTGATGGAGCGCTTGAATTCCGGGTCGGCCTTGGCCATTCGTACCCGGTTCAGCACGAATCCCGCCACCGGAGCCTTGATTCGCTGCAAAGCATTGGCTGCTTCGCGAACTTGCGCACGGGTCGTCACCCCTGACTCGATCACCACGATTGCGCAATCGGCGGACCGCACCATTTTCTCGGCCTCAATCGAATTTGTGAGAGGCTCGGCATCAGCCAGAAATATCACTCCCGGACCAGCCGTGGAGTCTGCCACAGAGAGCGGGGCCACCATCCCATCTCCCTGCATCGCGGTCGTCTGCTCCCCGCGCCGGGCGGCAAAGAACGGAACGTCGGCGTCATCCACAATCACGGCTGCTCTGCCCAGCCTCTCCAGCATCTCTTTCACTCGCGTCGCTACGGTCGTCACCCCTGCCCCGGGACCGGCGGCCGTGAACACGCAGCTGGTCAGGTTGCGGGCCGTGAACGCGCGATCAATGCCGCTGGCCAGCCGCAGAAATTTCTCTTCCGCCACTTCATCGGCGACTTCTGAAAAGTCCGGCAACACCGCAATGGGCTCAAAGCCCAGCAGGCGTTCCACGTCGGACGCGATATAAACCCGGGAATCCGCTTTGTGCGCAACCACAGCGATTCCTGCTCCCAAAACGATGAAGCCGATGAGGAGCACGATTGCGTCGCGAAACACTCCGAGGTTCGCGGCATACCAGGGATCGACTGCGGCGGCAGCCAGTTCGGCGATGCCCCCGCCGATGCTGTTCGTCTGGGGCTGTCCGGCGCTGAGTGAGGGCGGCGTAGTCACCTCGCTCGGCGCCATCTGAATCGAAATGCAGTTGAGTACGTAGATCGCGCCCAGCAGCACCCCGATCAGCGCTAGTCCGACCGCCAGCCGCTGGTGCATCTGCAGGCTGTGGCGAATATCGATGCGGAATCCCCAGCGCCTTCCAGCACGGATCTGGCTGAATTGTGGCGCAGATGTGAATGAAGTCACGGCGCCTTCAGTCGCCCTGAGCGATCTCGCTGCATCAGTTTGGAAGAAAGTCCCGTTCATGGAGCAGCTCGAGCTTGCGTTCATCCGAGATTCCGCAGAACGTTCCAGGTTGCAAATCGCATCGGCCGGCTCTTTCTCATCTGTTCATCGGCTTTGCGATAAGGGCCGCGCCTTCGGGCTGGAGGCAAGTGATTGCGTGTCTTCAACGTGTGCGCATTCACGTTCCTGCGTTGCCTGGGCCCTTAATCGTGCCGCTGAACGTTTCGCGCCTCAGCGATCTTTTTGTTCGCGTGCAGGCAGCCTTCAAAGCGATTTGCGCAGTTGTCTGATGGAATCGAAAGTATCTATTTGAACCACGAAGAACAATGCCGCAAAGGTGGGATTTGGACCCGTTCGGCACTGCATCCTTAGACAGAACTTTTCTTCACAAGTTGGTAATGTGAGCACATTACCTTGGTCCTGTAGCCATTCTCGAAATAGTGTGGGGCGGACCCTCAGTTCTTAGGTGGCGTTGGCCGCGGGCGAACGCCACCTTAAACCGCCCTCAAGACTCCATGGGGATTGGAGAACCGCCGCATGCCAGAGATCCATTGCGACATCGGCGAGGGTAACGTATGTCGCAGGCATGCTCGAACTGTCACAATCGAGACGAATTGCGATGCATTCGCCGTGCGCAAGGTCCAGGAGGTCAGCTCACGCCTCGCTCATGTCCTGGCCCTTTGCCTCGCGTCCCAGGGCCGCTAATCCGGCCAGCGACAGCGCCACTACCACTACTGTAATGGCCAGTACGGCCGGATAGTTGCCCCAGTGCTCGGCTGCCAGCGCCTGGCCCTTGCCGTTCCATGACGTGATGAGCCCGCCCAGTTGATACGCCAGGCCCGGCACCGTCGCCCGCACCGGAGCCGGTGACAGTTCAGTAAGATAGGCCGGAACCACGCCCCACGCGCCTTGCACCATGAACTGCATCAGTACGGCGCCCGCGCCCAGCGTGAACGCGGAATGTCCGTAGGCGTAGAGCGGGATTACCGGAATCGCCAGCAGCGCCGCGGTCACAATCGCACGCTTGCGGCCCCAGGTTTCTGACAGCGCCCCGAAAACAATGCCGCCGGCGATCGAGCCAAATCCGTAAAGCACGCCGATCAATCCGATCGTTTGCGGCGGAAGCTTGATCGCGACGGCGAGGAATGTTGGATAAACGTCCTGCGTTCCGTGCGAGAAGCTCATGAACGCGGTCATCAAGACCACGAGGAAAAGGAATGTCGGCAGAAAGTGCGCCAGCTCGCGCGGCCACGTCGGCCCGGCGTGCACGGCAGCCTGCGTCATCCTCTTCCTGGCTCCGGCAAGCCACACGGGCGATTCTTCGACGCGGGCCTGGATATAGAATGCCAGCAGCGCAGGCGTCGATCCCACGATGAACAGTCCCCTCCATCCGATCCCCGGGATCGCGATCCCGTGCCAGTGGAATCCCGCAAACAAAAGCCCAAACGCGGCCGAGGCCAAAATCGATCCTGCCGCATAACCCTCCTGCAGCACACCGGAGAAAGTGCCGCGCCCTTCCTTGGGCAGTGTTTCGAATGCCAGCGCGGCGCCAACGCCCCACTCCCCGCCCATGGCAATCCCGAATAAAGCCCGCAGTACCAGCAGCACGTTTAGTGAAGGCGCAAAGGCGCAGGCCAGTTCGATGACCGAGAACCCAAGAATATTCGCCATGAGTACCGGCCGTCGTCCGTAGCGGTCGGCCAGCATGCCGAACAGCAGTGCCCCAACCGGCCGGAAGGCCTGGGTGAGGAAGACTGTACCCAAAACCGTGGACGGATGCGTGTGGAACTCGCCGGCGATGGCGTTGACGCAGAAAACCAGCAGAAAGAAATCGAGACTGTCCAGTGTCCAGCCAAGAAACGCCGCCAGAAACACGCGGCGCTGTGCACGGGTGAGGCGCAGGAACTGGTCGGTGACGGACATTGGCGCGAGCATAGCAGACCGGACGGGAAATCGGCCGGGTCGCGGAGCGCCCAGCCTCCCTTGCCGCCCTTGCGGCTCGGTTCGCCAGCATTTTCTCCGGCGAGATTTCCGCAAGAGCCGCGCCGCTCAAAATATATGTTGCGACAACTATCTTGGCTTGAGCGTCTAATAACTTGACGGCGGAGATTGGCGGCATTTCGCGCGCAATCAGCGCTCTCCCGTACCGTTCGCGGCCCCGTGTTCGCACCATTCCAGGTCCCCAACAGGTTCTTATGACCCCTGAATCGAGAGGAGTTTCATCGCATGAGACATTTGGCCCTTGCAGCCGGCGCTCTGGCGTTCGCGGCATCGCTGGCTGCCGCACAAACCACAACGTGGGTTTCTGACCCAAACCACAGCGAGGTGGACTTCGCGATTGCCCACATGAGCGTCTCCAAGGTCCACGGCCGCTTTGGAAGTGTGAATGCGACCATTCAATACGATGCCGCCGACGTCACCCGGTCCACCGTCCGGGCCACCATAGGCGTGGGCACCGTTGACACCGGGATTCAGGACAGGGACAATGACATCAAAGGTCCCAATTATTTCGATATCGCCACTTTTCCCTTGGCCACCTTCACCAGCACCGGCGTCACCAGGAACGGCGACCACCTCTCCATTTCCGGAAACCTCACTTTGCGCGGCATCACCAAACCGGTAGTCCTTGACGTGGAGGGCCCCACGGCTTCCGTCACCGACCAGCGAAACAAGGTGCATCGTGGTTTCTCCGCATCAACCACGGTGAATCGATCGGATTTTGGAATCGCGCCCAAGGTTCCACCCGCAATGCTCGGCGACGATGTCAAGCTCACCATCGAGCTTGACGTGATCCAGCAGTAAGGCAACGCTTTTTGACGAGGCCGGCGGTTCGTTTCTCTGTCGCGTTCTCAAGGCGCGCCGGCGTGCGCGGGGGGAGGATTTCCGATGGCAAATCTCAAGGCTGAGATCGCCCAGAAGTCTCCGTTTTCGAGCGTTGAAGAAGAAGCAATCCTGAATCTGATGCGCACTGCCGATTGCGTGCAGCGGGCGTTTCAGCAGAGAATCCGCGGCACAGGCCTCACTTCGACACAATACAACGTGCTGCGCATTCTGCGTGGGGCGCAGCCCGATGGGCTTACGTGTGCGGCCATCGGTGCGCGCATGATCGCCATGGAGCCCGACATAACCCGGCTGCTGGCGCGGCTCAAGCGCCTCAAGCTCATATGTCAGCACCGCGACCGCCGCGATCGCCGCGTGGTATGGACTCGGATTTCCGGCGCCGGCCTTGAGCTGCTGCGAACCCTGGATCCCGTCATTCAGCGCATCCCGGTTGAGCTTCTCGGCCACTTCAACCGCGCGGAACTCGCGGAGATCATCCGGCTGCTCGAGCTCGCACGGCAACCTTGCCTCGGCACACGTCTGCCTGAATAACGTTGTCAGATTTTAAGATTTGTGGTTTCGTGCCAAGGGAATCCGGCGCCACTGCTACGAAGTAACGATCTTCTGCGCTACCGTCTCTTCGTCCAGTTCCGATTGGATGATCTTGTTGTGCAGGCAGTAGAGCGCCAGTTCCAGCCGGTCGCTTACTCCCAGCTTGTCGTAGATCTTCCGCAGGTAGTTCTTGATCACCTGCTCGGTCGTGCCCAGTTGGAAGGCAATCTCCTTGTTCCGCTTGCCTTGCGTGATGCACGTAATGATCGCCATTTCTTTGGGTGAAAGGCGCGGTTGATTGCGTGGACTCACCAGCGATGCCGCCTGGGCCCGATAGGCATCGATTACCCAGTTCACCGACTGATTGTCGATCCACGTTTCGCCCGCCGCGATGCGGCGCACGCACCGTACCAGCAGATCGGGCGAAATCGATCGCGAAACGATTCCTCGTACGCCGCGCCGGTACAACTCCACGGTGTGATTCTCGTCGGCCGCCACGGCCTGCACGATCAGCTTCATGTCCGGGGCCAGGCGAAGAAGTTCGGGAATCACATTGGCCGTTCCCGCCAGCATGCTCCCTTCCAACAGCACGATGTCCGTTGGGTAACGCTCGATCGCCGCGCGCAGATTCTCAAGGGAATCAGCCTGCGCTACAACCCGTATGTCGTCCTCGAGAGCAAACACCTTGCGTATGCCCACGCGGTAAATCGCTTGCGAGTCCGCAAGAATCACACGAATCGCGCCCGGCTTTGCCGGAGCATCAGCGCTCTCGCCTTCGGGGTTTTCGTCCAGAATTTCCATAGCAGGTTGCTATCAAGTCAACCGCGTCCTCACTGCTCCGCAAATCGATAGTCATCAATTGTAGCTGCGGCGAGGTGCTCATTGTGGCTTGTGGAGCAGCGTACCACACGTCCCTTGCAATGGACCAGAACATCCTGAGGGGCGCCTAGCACGGCGCGTGGCATCCGCATTGAGAACTGAACATCGAGTCCCACCTCTAAGTCCCTGTCCAGGGCGAACAGAACACCGCTTGCTGATACGTTCCGGGTTAACCCTGCGATCTCGTTCCCGCCGGACGAAAGTACTACCGGAAGCGAGAGAGGAAACCGCACCGCGCAGCGAACTTCTTCGTGCCCACGGGCGGGGGCTTTTGTACCTGACGGAAGTGGAGATTCTGGCTTTAGAGAATTCATCGCTCGTTCCCACGCTCACTGTCCAATGTAGCGGCATTTGTCGATTTGGCCCACGGCACCAAAGTTTTCAGTCTGGTAACCAGCACAGGAAAGTTTCTGTTGAAAGCAGGTAACTTGTTCGCCGCGGAACTCTTCTCGCCGAACCTTCCCCGGCCCTGATTCCCAGCTAGCTCCGAGATCCGGACCGCATCTTCGCCGAATTCTGAGTTCTCGGTCTCTTTTGTTCCCCATGCTCCAAGGGCCAAAACACCCGTCGAAAACATGCCTGGCTGGCTCGATCCGGGGCGAAATGCAGCCCGCAAAGCGAAGATAATACAAAGATTTATCGAAAGTACCCAACTTTTTGTTACCGCCGGTGGAACCAAAACAGGTACTTCCAGAAAAAAACTTAAGTCATGCCGCTTTTGTTGTAGCGCGGCTCCCCATTTTGGGTTAGTCTTGTTTTGCACAAGTTTTAAGGCGGTGGTGTCTGCCGCCGGGAGAAAGCAATGGGTACGCGTACGTTGGGTCTTCTGAAAGTCGGCTTTGTTGTTCTACTTCTCGTTGCTGCTGTCTCCGCGAGTGCGGTGCCCTATGGGCCGATGAAGCTTCCGCCTCCGAGCGTGGCCATTACGGTTCCCTATGGACCGATGCCACTCCCGCCTCCGAGCGTGGCCGTCGCGGTTCCTTACGGACCGATGAAGCTCCCGCCTCCGAGCATGGCTGTTGCGGTTCCTTACGGACCGATGAAGCTCCCGCCTCCGAGCGTGGCTGTTGCGGTTCCTTACGGGCCGATGAAGCTCCCGCCTCCGAGCGTGGCCGTCGTGGTTCCTTACGGGCCGATGAAACTCCCGCCACCCTCAATTTCGTAAGCAAGTCTGTGTTTACTAAGCAGGGCCTACCGCAGTGCGGTGGGCCTTTTGCATTTTCCGAGCTCAATTAAAAGCCGTAAACTGTGATCGTGCCAGCGGTCACGTGGGGAATCATGTGACCCCTACGGCATTCGCCTGCATTTGGCGGGGTGGAAGCCTGATGTCCTTGAGCATTGATAATGTATTCTGGCTCGCCGCAACGTTGACTGAGGCTCTGGTCATTGCATTGCTGTTCAAGAGGCGCATGTGGCGCACTTTGCCTCTCTTCTGTTCTTACTGCGTCTGGGATTTATCAAGTAATTTGACGGTCTACGCAATCGGCCTATACAAACCCGCGATTTACTTTTCTGCTTACCTTGCACAGACAGCCATCGATTCCGCTTTCGTCATCTGCGTTTTGATTGAGCTCGCTTGGTCTGTGCTCCGGCCGGTCCGAGCCTCGTTACCGCGCAGCGCGCTGGCGCTGGTAGGAATCCTGATCTTGGTGGGGGGCGCGGTGATCTGGCCATTTGCGGCGCAGCCTGGTTTGGTGCACGCAACGTCGAGCGTGGGGCTCCTTCTTCCACAGTTGCAGCACACAGTTTCGATCCTGCGAATTCTGTTCTTCCTCGCTTTGGCTGGGGGCAGCCAACTCCTGTCGATCGGCTGGCGCGATCGCGAATTGCAGGTAGCCACGGGGCTCGGCTTTTATTCCATCGTCAGTCTTGCCATCTCTATGATCCAGGCGCACCAGACCACCGCCTCTCAGGTTCTGCAATTGAATCAGTTTGTCGTGGCCAGCTACATTGTTTCCTTGGTTTACTGGGTCTTCAGCTTCGCGCAACAGGAGGCAGAGCGCCGCGAATTCACCCCGCAGATGCGAAGCTTCCTGCTGGCCGTTGCCGGAGCCGCGCGCTCTACGCGCGTTTCCCTCACTGGTTCCCACAGTGACAAGCCTTCCGAACACGACAAAAACTGAAAAAGCGCCGCCTCTCAGCCGATCTCCGATCCGCACGCCGTCGACCGCCGCGCGCGTTGACACGCCTGTTCGCGACAAGTTCTAATGGAAGCAGTGGTGAAGGAGTTCACCCTTAACCGCTGTCCATTCCTGTAAGCCGGACAGATGATGACTCCTGACAGGGATTCCTGTTGCGGAGTCATGTTCCCGGCGCCATCCCTGAATTCGCTGTGAAGTGCATGGCTCGTGCTGTGGCGGCTCTGCGGCCCGACCCGATCGCTCAATCAAGGCAAAGTGCACAGCATTGACCCCGTCAAGGAGGCTCACGTTGCATAAGTATCTTCTGATCGCTTTGGGTGGCGCGCTCGGTTCGGTGGCGCGTTATTGGGTCGGTTCTTCAATAGCCGGCCGCATTGGGACGCGAATTCCGTACGGCACGCTCGTCATCAACATCACCGCCTGTGTCGTCATCGGCTTCACTCTCACCTACTTTGGCAAGCGCGCTGATCTCAGTCCCGCGTGGAGGTTTCTCGTGGCCATCGGCTTCATCGGCGCTTACAGCACGTTCTCGACATACGAGTGGGAAACATTGTCCACCATGCGATCCGGGGCCTTCCTGCTGGCCGCGCTCTACGCAGTCGGCAGCCTGATTCTTGGCCTCGCGGCTACCTGGTGCGGCACCGCCCTGGCCGATCTTCTGTAACGAGAAAATCGAATGCCCGAAAAGCGAACCAACGCTCGTGCCAGCAACTCTTCCCGCACCGCGGGCGGGAGCGGGGTTGCAAGTTCCCGGCAAAGGTGCTTGAATCCATCGTTGTCCATCTGTTAGTCGCCACAACGGTCGCCGGTGAGCGCCGCGGCGGCGCATGGAATCGAGGAATGTATGTTGACATCGGGCAAGGCGGTTAAGGTAACGCTCTATCTAAGCGACGGAGCGAAGCACCATGGCATTCCTGTCTACACCAGCATCCTCGATTTCCTGTTTCACAGCGGAATCGCGGGCGCGACCGTGGTCAAAGGTGTCGCCGGCTTCGGAGCCAAACACCGCATGCATTCCGCGCACATACTCGAGATCTCAGATCACCTTCCCATCAAGGTCGAGTTCATCGAGACCCGTGAAAAGGTCGACGCGATTCTGCCCGAGCTCGAAAAACGAGCCGGCTCCGGCCTGATTGAAGTCCAGGACGTCGCGATTGTCGTTCCTCCTCACGCTTAGTTCATCCGGCTGTCAAACGGCGCCCTCGGCTCGCGGTAAACACGCTGCCGGCAGCGCAACTTTCCCGCCAAATTCGCATCTTTACAATAGGCGGAAGTGTGCGGCACGGTAGGTAGAAGTGTGCCGCTCCGGCCATATCGCAGTTCGCTTCTCCTTCGCGGTCAATGTCGTGATTCATTGGCGTCGTTCACGAGTTCGAAACACTGGTTCTTGATCGAAGGGTGCATACTGTAAAGGAGAGTCGGGCATTCTTACCCCAAAAGAGGAACCTATGCTCTCGATTCGACAGGTACGCTTTTTTCTATTTGTCTTTGTCATCTCGGCATTTGCGGTTTGTGCGCGGAGCCATGCGCAGTCGGCACTGCTCGTGGAAGAGCCTTACGGCTTCTTTGGCGCCTTAAACCCCACGGGCCACAACGCCATCTATTTTCAGCGCATCTGCGCCGAGTCCCCCGTCAAGTTGCGCCGCTGCGAGCCCGGCGAGATGGGCGCCGTAATCGCCCGCTATCAGGGTGTCCGCGGATACGACTGGGTTGCCATTCCGCTCATTCCTTACCTCTACGCGGTTGAGAATGCCGCCGACGTGCCATCGCATGTTGACCGCGAAACGGTGAACACCCTGCGCAACCGTTACCGCGAACAGCACCTTGCCGGTCTAGGACCGAATCTGGCGCCCGGCAATTTCGTCAAAGGCGGATGGACCCAGTTGATCGGCGCGGCGTATGAACGCCGCATCTACGCTTTCCGCTTCGATACAACACCCGAACAGGACGACGCTCTCATTGCGCGCCTGGATGCGGAGCCGAACCACACCCGTTTCAATCTCCTCTTCAACAACTGCGCCGATTTCGCGCGCGTGGTCCTGGCCGGCTACTTTCCCCGCACCTTCAGGCGCTGCATTTTCCCTGACGCGGGCATGACCACGCCTAAGCAGATCGCCTACACGCTAGCGCGCTATGCGCGGAAACATCCTGAGGTCCAGCTGGCGATCTTTGAGATTCCGCAGATTCCCGGCTACCGCCGCGAGAGCCGATCCATCAAGGGCATCGATGAGTCTTTTATTACTACCGTCTACGCCATTCCCATCGCCTTGATCAATCCTTATCTTGCGGGCGGCCTGCTTGTGGACTACCTTGTGCGCGGCCGCTTTCACCTCATCCCCAAAGATCCCCCGGTTCTGGGCCCGGATGACCTGACCGCGTTGACAGACCCTGCCTGGACCCGTGAAAATTCCGCAAGCGTGGGCATTCAGGCGCCGGCCGTCGAAGCGGCCAAACCATCTGCTGAAGAATCAGCCATGGGCGCCGGCCTCACCGTGAAAGGAAGCGGGGGCGCAGATGAGTAAATCGGATTCGCAAAGCCTCAAGAACCATGCTCGGTTCGATCCGCCGTACCATTTCTTTCTCACCTTCGTTTCCATCGCCAGCATCATCATCGCCGTCATCTATTGCGTGCACCATTTCTGCTTCTATTCGGTGTGGCTGGTGGTGTTGTCGCTGGCGGCATTCATTGCGCTGTTCCGGATGCGCCAGTATCCGCTCAAGGTGCAGGATCGCGTCATCCGCCTCGAGGAGAGGCTGCGCCTGCAGGCGCTTGCCCCGCAAGAGTGGCACTCGCAGATCTATCGCCTCTCTGAAGACCAGTTGATCGCTCTCCGCTTTGCCGCCGACGATGAGGTGGTCGAGCTGGCCAAGCAGGCCCTCGAGCACAATCTGACCCGCAAGCAGATTAAGGAGCGCATCAGGAACTGGCGCCCCGACTACTGGCGCGTGTAAAGGCAGCCTTAAGCAATTAGTTTTCGGCCAGCAGCGCGCAAGTGCACGCGGCTGCATTGTGCGGGGCTGGCCCCCATTTTTGCAGCGTTTGGCGGCGCTAATCGCCGGGTGATGGTTTTGAGCCCGGCCCTCCCGGATTTGCTGCGGATTCCGCATCCAGCTCATGCTCGTGCCGGTACTGCTCCACCGGCATCTTGCCGTCCCACCACGCCCAGTTCATTGGATACACATCGGGATCGAAAAACACCTGGTAGAAGTGCCACACGAGGATGGCAAGCGTGGCCAGAATCGCCTCGTAGAAGTGAACCGCGGTCGCAACATCGACCCACCAGCGCGCCAGCAGATTGCCCACCCACACCTTGGCCCAGATCATGATGCCCGTCAGGCCCATGAGCGCCGTGCCCCACACCAGCGCCCAGTATTCGGCCTTCTCCGCGTAGCTGAAGCGCCCGAACTTCGGCTTCTCGCCGCCAAGGCCCAGGTAGTAGCGCATCGCGGCCCACGCATCGAATGCGTCCTTCGGCCTGGGCGCAATGTCGCGGAGCAGCCGCCGCCCTTCGCGAGCGATCGCAAGATACAACACGTGATAAAGGCCGGCGCCAATCAGCACCACGCCGGCAATCCGGTGAATGATGCCGCGCAAATTCTCGCCCATGCCCAGCGTGTGCGCAAACCAGGTGTCGGGGAACTTGAGCGCGAATCCCGTGATAACCAGAATGATGAAGCTCGAAAGCAGAACCAGGTGCTGCCAGCGCTGGTTCACCGTCATGCGCGTCATGAAGGGATTCTGCACGCGCCGCCGCGCCACGGCCTTGCTGCGCCAGATAATGGCGTTGTGCAGGAACATGGCGCCGATGACCAGAAGGATCAGGACAATGTAAATGCGCCGCACCCAGCGCACGGCAATCGAATCGATGTCCCGCGAGCGTACGCCACCCTGCATGTGGACCGGCGTGCGCGTGAACTTTTGTGTCACGCCCCGGTGGCATTTTCCGCAGGTTGCATCCAGATTCGCCCGATTGATCGTCGACCGCGGATCGCTCGACGGCAGAATGTCGTGTACCCCGTGACAACTGGAGCAGTTCGCCGCAACAACCGACCCGCCCTCCGAGGCCAGGCCGTGATAACTGTCGAAGTAGCTGGTCACACGGTTGCCGGGCACGCCGAACTCCTGGCTCAGCCGCACGCCCTCATGGCATCGCGCGCAAATGTCGCGCGAAACATTCTGTTCCGCAACCGGCGAGTTGGGATCGGTGTGTGGCTTGATCGAGTGGATGCCGTGGCAATCGGTGCACGTGGGCGCCAGTGCATTGCCGCGCGCGAGCGCCTGCCCGTGAATGCTCGTGTTGAACGTGTTGGCCACTTCGTTGTGGCACTTGCCGCAGGTAGACGCGACGGCGAACTTCGAGATCGGCGACTTGGCGTCGCTCGCCGCCAGAATCTCATGCGCGCCGTGGCAGTCGGTGCACACCGCCGCCTTTTGCGACCCGTTGGCCACCGCCCGCCCGTGCACGCTCGCCTGGTAGCTGATGAACGGCTGCGCGCTTACGCCGTTCGACTCCATCAGGAATGTCTGCCCATGGCAGCGGCCGCACGTAGCCGGAATATTGGCGTGATTCACGGGCGATTTTGGATCGTCGCCGCTGACGATTTCATGCACATCGCCGTGGCAGTCCTGGCAGCTTGCGGGGATTTTGCCCTTGCTCGTCACCTGGGCGTGAATGCCATGCGCGTAGCCCTGCCCTTCGTCGGCATGACACTGAGAGCATGTGATCTTTTTCGGAGGCGCCTCATGCGCGAGGCTCTTGACGTCGGTGTGGCAGTCGACGCACCTGAACATGGAGCCGTGAATCGAATGCTTGAACCTGCTCTGATCGACGGAAATGCTCTCGGCCGACCCGTTCACATCCTCGGTCAGGCTGGCGTCGCCATGGCAGGTCAGGCAGTCGGCGTCTTTAAGCTTCTGCACTGCGTGCGCGGAAGAGGCCCAGGCAAGAAGAAAGAATAAGAACGAACCAGCAGAAACCCAGCGTACGGCTTTCACACTTCAAGGAGACGCTTTGCGGAGATTTCCCGCCGTGACACGAGTCACAAAAGCAGCTTTCAACTATCAGCTGAAATACGCCGTCAGCGTCAGCACCAGCAGCGTAAGCCCGATAAAGATCGCAGTGAATCCCACTACTTTTGAAAAGTTGAGCAACCACAGCGGCGGCGCGATGCCGATGCGCGATTCTAATTTCCCTTCAGCCACCATGCGATCGTATTCCAGCGGCCGCTTGTGCTTGAACTCCTCTTCACTTTCCACTCCGGTAAAGATCACCATGTCCATGGGGAAACTGTCGGGCCTTAGGTGCGTGTTCACGAAATGGATGGAAAAGATGAAGAGGATGGCGAGCAGGCCTTCTTCGCTGTGGATGACAAGCACGGCATTCAAAGCCCATCCCGGCAGAAAGTGCGCAAAGAACGGCGCGAACCACATGGCGTAGCCTGAAAAACCGATGACGATCATGCCCCAGAACACCGCCCAGTAATCGAACTTTTCCCAGTAGGCATAGCGCTCGAATTGCGGTTTGGGCCCGAGGCCAAGGAACCAGCGCATGTGGCCGAATAGTTCTTTCATGTCGTTCCAGCTGGGCACCATCGAGGTCGCCCCCCAGAAGATCCCCTTCTCGTGCCGGAAAATCCCGCGCTGAAAAACTTCCTTCACATGGATCAGGAACGCCACCGTCAACACCAGCGCGCAGAGCTTGTGAAAAAAGAGAATCGCGCCGAAGCCGCCCACACCCGCGGCAAATTTTCGCGCCCAGAAGCTCTCGCTGAAGCGCATTACCAGCCCGGTGGCCGCCAGCCCCAGAAACGTGGTGAACAGGACCGCGTGCATGTAGCGCTGCTGGCGCGTAAAGCGAACGAAGTACCGGCCCTTGGCGGCGGGTTCAGTTGTCGTATTTGCCGGTGCCAACTCAGGCATTCTTTCCTCCATTCGCCGGTCGCCGCGGCGACTCCTTCACCTGGCTATAGCGCGAGCGAATCAGCCACAGGATGGTGTGAATCATAAAGAAGGTGAGCACGCTGGCCAGCAGCAGGTTCATGAAAAGCCGCACGAAGTAAAGCCCCGGGCTCAGCTTGCGATCCCGCGCGTTGGCGTGGGGCTGGTACTGCACAAAGCTCAGGTTTGCGCCCGCGTGGCAGCGGCCGCACGTGGCGATCAAATTGGCCTTGTTGATTGGTGAGCTTGGATCGCTCGCCGGCCGCACGTCGTGCGCCTGATGGCAGTCCCAGCACCGGGCCGTCTCCACGTATCCGCCCAACGATCCCAACTGCGAGTGGAACGTGTCGCGGTAGGTCGAGAACTTGTCCTTGTGGCAGTTGCCGCAGATGGGCGTCGACTGCATGCGGAACTCTGCTTCTGTCGGCTGCAGAATCGCGTGCGCCGTGTGGCAGTCGCTGCAGACCGGCGCCTTCAGATCGCCGTTTGCGATCGCCTTGCCATGTACGCCTTGCTCGTAATCCGCGTCGATCATGGCGTGGCAGTTGCCGCAGGTTTTCGGAACGTTTGTCTTGTAAGTGGGGCTTTGCGGATTCGTGTGGCTCAGAATGCCGTGCGAACCGTGGCAGCTCTGGCAGTTGGCCGCTACCAGCAGGCCCTCCTTGCTCAGCGCGAACCCGTGGATCGAGTCGATGTAGTTCGGATAAACGCTCGGCAGCCCGTGCTTGCCCGCCATGCCGTTGTTGCCGTGGCATTGGCCGCACGTCTTCGGCACATTCAGCGGATACATCGCGGAGCGCGCGTCGGTCTTCGGGAAGATTTCGTGCGCGTTTCCGTGGCAGCTCGTGCACGGGTGATCTTTGCTGTCGGCATGCACGCTGTTCTTGAGCTGAGCCGCCTGGTCGGCATGGCAAGTTTTGCAATCCACCGGCGCAATCTTGTCGGGGTGCGGATAACCCTTGATATCGGCATGGCAGTTGGAGCACTCGAGGCTGCCGTGAATGCTCTCGCGGAATTTCTGTCCGTCCACCGCGATGCTGTGGCCGGCGGCGTCGGTCATGCTCGCGTCGCCGTGGCACGTCAGGCAGTCCTGCGCGCGCAGCGCGGGCGCCGCGGCAAACAGCACTGCCGCAAGCAGGCCGGCAATCGCCATGTTGCCGGAGGAGCCGGGTCGTTTTGTGTCAGTGCACGACTTCAGCCGTGCCGAAAGGGTTCCCCAAATTGGGCGCTTTAGTCCCTGCGGGGTTTCTGCGGCTCCCCTCATGCTTCCGTCTTCCTTCTCCGGGGATACGAGACGTTCCCGCACGGTCCCGGTCTTCCCCCTTGGCCCGCTGCGGTTCGCAAGCGGATCCTGTGCCGGGGGCACCTTCCAGAAATGCGCTTTTGGAGCAGATACCCGCAGTGACAGGTATCACAAACACTTCGATATAGATCACAAAGACGCCTCTCGGCGATCGGCTCTCTCCAAATGGCCTCGTGACGCACAGCACTCTACGTTCAGCCAAGAACACCGTTGGCTCAGCGACCGCGGATTCAAGGTGCCTCTTTCACACACTTCACCAACAAGCTGAAAGCTGAGAGCTGAAAGCTGGCCCCGCCGAGGTGATGTGGGTCACATGCCGGCGAGTGTCGAGTTAACGACAATAGAACCGCTGAAGCAGTTTTGCGAATGCACCGCGCCGAAAGCACAAAGACTGCGTGGCATTTACATCAAGAAAATGCCACCTTGCATGGCTCCAAAGAATACGCGAATCGCGGAACTGCTTTGCTTTGAGGAGCCACTCCATGGCCACACTTGCGATTCCTGAAACAAAAACCATGCTCACCCTCCCCGGGGATTCGATACGCCAGATTCTATGGCGTTTTGCCGACCGCTTTGAACTCCAGATGCTGGTGCAATCGGCGCGCGGCGTAGCGCGCGGAACAGTCGCCCGCCTTGTCGCAGCCGGTGAGCGCAACACCCACGAGTGGACCGCGGCCAAAGAAGAAATGATGAACGCCTTCGATCGCGCGGGCATCACCGCGGCCTTCATGGAGCCGGAAGAGGGCGGCTTCATCGTCGGCCCCAAAAATCTTGCTCTCGGCCTCGCGGCCTTTGAGCTCGCCTGGGTCGATGGCGGCGCTGCCACCGCGAGCCTCGCCGGATTCCTCGCTCTCTCGCCCATCCACGAGCGCGGCACGCCGCAGCAGGTGGCCCGCTACAAAAAGCTCGCCGCCCCTCCGCAACCCGGTGAAAATCGCAAGCCCTGGCGCGGCGCCTTCGCGCTCACCGAGCCGATTCCCTACGTCGGTGTCGACACCGGCATGTTGAGCGGCAAGGTGCGCATCGTCGAGTGGAAAGACGGCCAGGAGCCCATCCTGCAGGTCGACAAGCGTGGCCGCTTCATCACCGGCATTGCCTTCGCCAACTTCGTCACCGCCGCCGTCAACTCTTGCGATCCCGGCATCAAGGGTAGTTGCGTCATCATCCTCGAAGAAACCGACGAGGGCACGTTCGATCGCGGCACCCCGACCAAAAAACTCGTGCACCAGCTCTCCTCCACCGGCGATCCGGTCTTCAATCTCAAGGTTCCCGCCAGCCGCATCGTTGGCGGCTACACAGTCAAAGACGGCGTCATCGTTCCCAACTTTAACCACAGCGAAATCATCGATGCGGTTTTCCGCCGCACGCGTGTCCCCGTCGGCCTCATGACCGCCTCCAAGCTGCTCTCTGCGGTTGAGCCGGTCATCCGCTACCAGCGGCAGCGCTTCCGCGGCGCCGAGGGCGCCAAGCCCGGCTCCGTCCGCTACGAGCAGGGCATCCAGCAACGCGAAGACGCGCTGCACCGCCTCGTCGACGTCTGGGCCGCGGGCGAAGCGGCATCGTCGCTGGGCTTTGCCGCGGCCCGCCTCTTCGACGAGCTTGACCCGCTCGAAAAACAAAAGACCGCGATCCTCAAGGAACGCGGCATCAACGGTGGACGCGCCGAAATGAAAGCGCTCAGAGAAAGCGAAGATCGCGCCATCGAGCTGCTCAAGCTCAAAGGCCCGAGCCCTCGCCGCGCCGAGCTTGAAGCCGATCCGCTCGTGCAGTACGTCCTCAAAGACGCAGAGGCCAACGTCCTGTGCCCCGCCACCAAGCTCTGGAATACCGGCCACGGCGCCAACATGTTGCGCGAAGCCGTCAGCCTCATGGGCGGCTACGGCATCACTGAGGACTGCCCCGGCTTCCTCGCCAATAAGTGGATGGACGCGCAGCTCGAAGCCACCTACGAAGGCCCTGAAGCCGTGCAGCGCCGCCAGCTCACCGTCACCATGACCAGCGACGTCTTCCTCGCGCTGTTCGCTGCGTGGACCGCGGAGATGCGCGCGATCGCGTCGACCCATCCGGGTACCGGCGCATGCACGCTCGCCTCGGCCATGAACCTGTGGGCCTGGTCGCTGAATCATTTGCAGAACGCCACCGACCCCGCGGGCAGCAAGCTCTACCATGGCCAGCGCCAGGGCGTAACCTTTGCGCTCGCCGACGCGCTCAGCTGGCTCATGGCCTCGCGGTGCCAGATTCTCGACGTTCTCGAGCTTGAAGCGCGCGGAGCCGCCGACGCCGTCGCCGCCGAGGGCCTTGCCGGCACCGTGCAGTTCCTCAGCGACCTCTGCCACACGCAGGCCGCGCAGGCCGCCGGCGAAGCCTCACGCATCTGCGCCGAGCTCGTCTTCGGCTACAACCGCCATCCCGCGTGGGACGAGGAGGAGCATCGTAACTGCTTCCTAGCCGCCGAACTCGAAGAGCTCGAAGAGACCATGCCCGGCATCATGGCTATGGCCGACGATGTCCTCGCCGCCGACGGAAGCCATCCCGCCAAAGCCGGCCCATGCGCAGGCTGCGCTGGATCGAGCGAGTTCCTGCGCCTGCAGAGCAAACTCACCACATGCCTCACCGGCGCGCGCCTCGCCAAGGATCGCGCTGCCGATACTGTCAGCAAAGTCATGATCCCCGAAGCGCTCGACTACCCAGCGGCAGGACCCGCATGAGTTCGTCGGACCAACCCGTCGAAGTCGATCGCCAGACGATGGACGTCGACATCGTCTGTGCAGGCTTTGGCCCGGCCACCGGCGGCTTTCTTACCACGCTCACACAAGCATGGACCGAGAACCCGGCCGACCCCGCCTTCGAAAGCAAGGCCGCGCCCGGCATGCCACTCCAGGTTCTCTGCTACGAGCGCGCTGACGATCTGGCCGCCGGGGTAAGCGGCGTGGTCACACGCGCCGCGGGCATTCGCTCCAGCTTTCCCGCGCTCGATCCCGCCGCGATTCCCATGGCCGCTGCCATCCGGCAGGACCGCGTCTTCTACCTGCTCGATCCCATCGGCGCCAGCCGCCGCTCAGCGCTCCTGCGTCTCGGCGATCTTTTTCTTGGTCTTGGACGAGAGTCGTGGGTGAGGGACCACGCCTTCGAGCTGCCCTGGACGCCGACCTTCCTTCACAAGCATGGCGGCCTCGTCCTCTCCATCGGCCAGTTCAACCAGTGGGTCGGGTCGCAGCTAATGGCGGGTGGCCTCGTCCAGATCTGGCCCGGGACGCCCGTCAGCCGCCCCATCTTCGCCAAAACCGGCCAGGCGAACCGGGCCGTGGCCGGTCTTCGCCTCGCCGATCAGGGCGTCGACAAGCACGGCATCCCTGCGGATGGCTACATGCCCGGCATGGATGTGTGCGCGCGCCTCACCGTCGTTGGCGATGGCCCAGTCGGCGCCGTCGGCCAAAAGCTCGACGAGCGCTTCGGCCTGCCCGCCGGCCATGCGCGGCGCGAGTGGGCCCTCGGTATGAAGTTCGTCATCGAGTTGCCCGCCGAAACCACGCTCGAACCCGGCACGGTCTGGCACACCTTCGGATTTCCTGAGCCGGAGATCTTCGGCTTCCTCTACGTGCATCCCGAGCGGCTCGCCTCCGTTGGCATCTTCGTACCGTCCTGGCTCGGCGATCCCGCGCGCACCGTCTATCGCTACCTGCAGCACTACATCCAGCACCCCGCGCTGTGGCGTCACCTCAAGGGCGGCACGCTGCGCTCATGGGGCGCCAAATCTCTTGAAGAATCGGGCCGGCACGGCGAGCCGTTCCTCACCGGCGACGGCTTCGCGCGCATCGGCGAGGGCTCCGGCTCGACCAACATGCTCACCGGCTCCGGCGTTGACGAAGCATGGACCACAGGCGTGCAGCTCGGCGAGGCGGTGCTAGAGCTTCTCCGCGCCGGACTTCCGTTCACGCAACAAAACTTGTCCGACACATACGAAAAACGCCGCCGCGCCAGTTGGGTCGACCGCGGAGCACGCGAGGCCGCCAACGCGCGCAACGGTTTTCATGGAGGATTCGTCCGCGGCCTCATCGGCATGGGGCTCGCCGGGCTCACACGTGGCCATCTCTCCATGCCCGCGCACATTCCACCCGCGCCGAAGCAGATTCACGGGTCCAAATCGTACGGCAAGGCGGGAATCAAGCTGCGGCAGGCTGCACGCCTCGCCATGGCCGACGGCCGCCCGCTGCATGATGCGCTGATGACCGCGCGCGGCTGGCCCGAGATCACGTACGACGGGCAGTTGCTCGTCACGCATCAGGACGCACTGCTCCTCGGCGGCAAGGTGCAGGCCATGCCCGGCTTCGCCGATCACGTGGTCTTTCTCGATCGCCACCGCTGCATCGCCTGCCAGGAGAAGACCTGCATCGCCATGTGCTCCGGCCAGGCCCTCACGCTGGGCAGTGATGGTGGGCCTGACTTCGAACGCGAGAAGTGCGTTCACTGTGGCGCTTGCCTGTGGAACTGCATCAACTCGCCCGACGGCGAGCGCTCCAACATCGAGTTCACTGCCGGCGCAGGCGGGTTGCACTCAGCCGAGAATTAGAAGTCGAATACTTAATGAGGACGCATCATGCCAACTGCACTCCACATCGTCGTCTGCGCGGGGATCGTTCCTGACCCCTTGCAAACGTTGGAACCAACGACAGGGCCGAGCGGTCCAGGAATAAAGAACGAATTGGTCCTGCCGGCCGTCCTCGACCCCTGGGCTGCTTGCGCGCTCTACGAAGCTGCAAACCTTGCCTCGAAGAACCCCGGCTGTAAGCTCTGGCTCGTCTCCCTCGGCCCCAAGGCCAAGTTGCAGCAGGTCATGATGACCGTCGCCCAGAAAGTCGCCTTCGAGCTGGTGCCCGTCGACGGGCCCATCGGCGGTTTTCCTGATGCGCACTCGACCGCAGCCGTCCTGGCTGACGCCATCAACGGAATCGCCGGACTAGACAAGGCGAAGCTGCTTCTCTTCGGCGGATGGGAGTCGGCCACGCGCGGCGCGGGAGTCACGCTGCAACTCGTCGGCGAGCGCCTCGGCATCGCTGACCAGTTCCAGGGCGTCGACCAGATCACCCTCCGTGACGACGGCTCCTTCGAGGTGCTCGAGCGCGCTGAAGGCGGAAAGCACCAGGTGTCTGTCTGCGCAAGCGCGCCCGCGGTGCTCGGCTGGGCCACCGGCAATCTGCCTGAGCCGCGCAACAATCCGCAGGTCGGCATGGCCAACATGCGCACCATCATGCCGGCGCTGCAGCGTGCCAAGACCGTCGCGCTCGACGCCAACAGCCTGCGCTACGTCTCCGTCAGCCTCCCCAAACAGCAACGCGAAACTCGCGTCGAGAAGAATATGAGCGCCGATGAGATCGCCCGCGAACTCGTCGCCTGGATCGGAGAAGACAGCTTGTAGCAAGTAGCTCGTAGCCTGTAGCTTTTGTCTTTTTGCTACCGGCTACTAGCTGCCGGCTCCTGGCTTATCGCACTGGCTACAGACTCGAATGAAGAGGAAACATGGAATCCATTCTCGTACTCACTCACGCCGACGAATCCGGCTCCGCTCTCGCCAAAGCCTCGCTTGAAACCGTCACCGCTGGCCGCGATTTCGCCGCGCGCCTCGGCGCGGAACTGACCATTGGCATCGTCGCGAAGCATGCCACGCACGCTGCGAAGCAGGTGGCAGGTGCTGCACCTCGTGTTCTCGCCGTCCAGGGCGAGCCTTTCGCGCAGGCACGCTTCGCCTCCGATGCGGCTGCGTGCACGGCGCTCTGTCGCGCCGTGCAGCCCGCCATCGTCCTTGCTCCCCACAGCTCGCGCTTCGCTCGCGTCATGGCCGCAGTCGCGCATCGCGTCGGCGGCGTCATCGATACGCACATCGCATCCATCGGCGGCGCGGACACCGTCGAAGCCTCGCGCTGGTTCTATCGCCAGCGCATCGAGTCCGTCGTCACTCGCAACAAGCGGCCATGGTTCTTGCTTCTCGACGCAGGAACGCACGCGGCCTACGCGGCTCCGGCGGAGCCAGCACCGCAGCCCGACGAGATTGCCATCGCCGTTGAATTACCGGAACTGCGGACGCAAGTCACCGGATTCCGAGCACCCGAACAAAGCCAGCAAACCATCCGCCCCGACGCCAAGCTGCTCTTCGTCGCCGGCGCCGGCTGGACGAAAAAGCAGCCCGACGGCCAAACCCACGTCGAAGAGGCCGGCCAACTCATCCAGCAATTCCTCGCAGCGTCGGGCGCGTCGCTCGGCAGCAGCAAGTCGCTCGTTGACCAGGGCGGCGAAGGGCAGTCTGTCCTTCCGTTCCTCACGCATCTCAATCAGGTCGGCCAAACCGGCTCAACGCCGCGTCATCCCAAGGGCCTTTCCACCTGCTGCCACGGCGAAGAACCGCACGTCGTCGGCTGGCGCTTTATCGGTGAGCGCCGCGCCGTCTCACTCGATCCCAACTGCGGCTGGACCCGCGGCAAAGCCGACGTCGTCTATGTGGCGGATGCGTTTCAGGTGATGGCGCGCGTGAACGCGCTGCTGGGAAAAGCAGTTTCCAGCTCCTAGAGCGGTTCTCCAGTATCTATGAGGCATTTTCAGCGGCGTACAGGGTGGCTTTTCCTTGAGGGAAAAGCCACTTGGCCTTCGCGGCTTCGTCTTACAGCAACTGGAAAACCGCTGTCGCTTCCAGATCCCGGCGAGTTCGACCCATCAGGCATCGAGGTGCAGTGATTTCCTGATGGCCTGGGGTTCTTTGAGGGTCTGGATCGCATCTTCCGTGCTCTCCTCGTCATCATCAAGCCCAAAAAAGGCGGATGTCCGTGGGTTCTTATGCGTAAGCAAACGCCGGGAATCGTTTGTGGGGCGTGTGAGTTTGAACGCGGCTTCGCCGCGAACTTCGTTTTTCGAAAGAGATGGGGCGAGGATCCAGAGACCCGAAGGCCTCTGCTCCCTCCGGGCGTAGCCTCGCCGAGTCGCTGAGCGAGCGTAGAGAGGAATAAGATTGCTTCGATGGCAAAACCAGAGTTGCTCTGGCTTTGCAGTGAATGGGGAGAACAAGACATGAACGTTAAAGAAGCAATCCAGACACGGCGAAGCGTATGGAACTATCAACCGAAAGCGGTGGAACCGGAAAAACTGCAGGCCTTGATTGAGGCGGTGCGCCTGGCTCCATCTGCCACCGATACCCAGCCATGGAAGCTGATTCTTGTGGATGATCCGGCGATCCGAGAGCAAGTTGCCAGGACGACTTTCAGCAAGACGGTTTCATTCAATGAATACTCATTGGAAGCACCCGTGCTTGCGGTTCTGGCCATCGAGCCGGATACGATTGTCACACAAATTGGCGGCTGGCTGAAAAAACACCCATTTTCCTTGATCGATATTGGCATTGCCGCCGCGCATTTTTGCCTGCAAGCGACCGATCTGGGCCTGGGAACGTGCATTATGGGATGGTTTAACGAATCGGCCATCAAGAAGATTCTGCACGTTCCGCGCGCGACGCGCATCGGGGTGGTGATCGCACTGGGATACGGCGTGGAGCCGCCCGGCCTGTACCCCAAGACGCGGAAGGCGGCGAGCGAAATGAGCAGCAGGAATCACTATTAAGGGAAGGCCGAACGCAAATCAGCGAG
>JBEKKI010000028.1:0-58349 GCA_050010795.1 Occallatibacter sp. | reverse complement strand
GGTTCCGCTGAGCAATCCCGGCTGGCAGAAGCACCCATTTTGGGGTCGAGGGCAAGCTTGCCCTCGACCCCAAGACAAAAACAAAAACCTTCCTGAGAAGGAAGAAGTGTCAGGGATGTGCCTGGTCTGAAATGTCAGGAATCTGCCCGGCCGTACACAGGGAGCAGGGAGTAGGGAATAGGGAATAGGGATCAGGGAGCAGGAGGGCGGGGGCCAGCAAAGTTGGCGGGGGTGTGGGCGTTTATCGGGAGTAATCGGTTCCTTTGCGAGTGAGTCGGCCTCAGTGAGCGCGTTGGCCTGTTCGCGCCAGTCGAAAAATTTGGGCGAACCGTTCATAGATAGCCAGCAGGTCGTTCTCGCTGCTGCCACTCGACATCCTCGTGGAAATTCGTGCGCAGGAAACAGGTGATGAAGACGATGAGGGAAAGTTATTCTAGAGATTGTGAATGCTCTTGATAGGTTCATCCGAGAGAAGCCGTCTGGCTGCCTTTACCACTACACAGGTGCCGCTGGCCTGATTGGGATTGTCCGGAGCGGCAAACTTTGGGCGACGGATTATAGGCACCTCAACGACCGCAAAGAGTACCAAATCGGAGCGAAGCTGCTTCAAGACGAACTCCGTGGCAGCCCACTGAGCGAAAAACAACGTAATGCATTCGAGCGGCTCGTCTCGGACACACAAAGAGGATGTTTCGTCTTGTCCTTCTCCGAGAGGGGAGATCAGCTCAGCCAATGGCGCGCATATTGCCCGAGTGGTAATGGTTACGCTTTAGGCTTTGGGCAGCAGAACGCACTCTTTTCTTCGGCGAAACAACATAGCTTCAATCTCGTACGCTGCGAATATGATCATCGCGAGCAACAAAAGCTCTGCCAATATCTCGTCGAGAGTTTCATGGAAGGAATGGCCTCCAGGCAAAACAGCTTGGGGCAAGCAAGCACCGTGGAATCAAGGGTGAGAACGTTCTTTCAGCGCTATCAGTGGAACCTAGCACTCGCGTTGGTGATGTCGGCGCTAAAGCATAGTGGATTTGAAGAGGAAAGGGAGTGGCGCCTTGTAAGTCAATACCCTGAGGATGCGCTGTATGGAGTCTCATTCCGGCCTGGGCGATTTGGAGTTACCCCATATTTCGAGCTGCCGATGGCTACAGGCGACACCCCACGCCAAATCGACGAAATCATCATTGGCCCGACGTCGAATAGAGCGGCATCCCGTCCGGCCCTAAGTCTTCTGCTCTCAAAGAGCGACACGACGGTTGGCCGCATCAGGGTTTCACATACGCCGCTAAGGCATTAACGCTTGCGGTGCTTTAATCGGCCTCTCTTGCGGGAATATCTGATTGCCTCGCCGTTCGCTTCCGCGAGGCCCGGCCCCGACCAGCAAACCCCGGCGAACTGTGAATCGCCAAGGCACGTTTCAGCGTAAGTGGGATCTGGAAACGCGCGTTGGGCTGTTCGCGTCAATGAATAGTCCAGGCGACATTCGATGGCCCGGGAGGCTTGGAAATGATATGGCCGACCAACGCAGCCCTGTCGAGTTCTTCGATCGTCGGCACGCGCGACAATTCGACGCATCTCAAAAGCAACCTCGCCAAAAGTTTGCTCGCGCGAGCGTATGCTTCCTTCAAAATGTCGTCGTTCTCGATGGTGCCGTGCACGACCTTAGATCGGATGCCGTAGTCTTTCTTTATTTCCTTAAAGCATTTATACCTCAGATTCGCATCCCCTTCTTCAAGCAGCAGCGCGGAGTACATGGCTAACGTCCTTGAGATCTCACTGCTTACCATGAACAGACATTCGATGCCGGACCAAAGTTGCATTATTCGAGGTTTATATCCGAATAGATGGTGGGAATTGATATAGCTCATGAGTGCCGTGGTAAACGTTCCGACTTTCTGAATGGCCTCAAAGTTTGGTAGGTTTGTGCGAGCCCAAGCGAGCTGATCACCGGAAGCTTGGATTGGACTCTCTGGTATCCGGAACGCAGTGTGGGGGGCTGCAACTGCAAAATGTACCTTTTGCGATCCGGACCATGAATAAAGAGAGGTGCATGGGCACTGGCAAGCAATTGCTAGCAACGGGAAAAACCAGAGGGAATTCCATGTCTTCGCCGCAAGCTCTTCTCCTCCCGCCTCCTCATGGATCTCCAAGTAGAAGCTTGCGAACTCCATCATTTCGAGGACCACCGCATACTCCGAGAGTGTCCCGCATCCCTCTGCGACTGCTTGTAGATCAAAGTGCGGGGGTCAGGTCGAATGGTGATTCCTGGAGCGAGGACAAACTCTTCAGAAACGAGGATTCCATGGCCTGCGATATATGCAATTTTTGAATCTGCGGACGCAATCACTGAAGTCATGCCCTGGATTCTAGTCCGAGCCGTTCAGTTGACGCCAAATCGCCGAGGCACTCAGCCAGATCCGGATAAGTGCTGATATGTCGGCTGGTCGTCGGCTTTTTCTGATAAGCGAGGCCGAGTTAGGGCGAATGTAGTTGCTTTTGTGATATGGGGCGCGGCTGAAGCTGCGCGGTTGATTTTTTGAGAATAGTGGAGTGGGGATGATGTACGGGCTTCAAGCCCGTACCCTTCAGACGCGAAAAGCAAAAGCAGATCCCTCGGCTCCCCCCCCAGCGGCAGGGGCCGCTGACCCCATATTCGCGTTGCGAATTCGGGGCCCCAAGTCACCCCAGCGACGAAGACCTGTCGCCGGGGACCCCGACCGCGCGCTCCGCTCGGGATGACACGCGTGTTTGGGGGATGGAGGCGATCGTAGCGACTTGTGCGCCAACGCGCCGTTACGCCTCAGCGGCACACTCGCGCAGGTCGCGGGTGAGCTCGTCGATGCGCGTGGGGTCGCTGTCCCAGGCGAACATGAAGCGCGCGGCGCCGCCGATGAAGGTGTAGAAGCTCCATCCGCGCGCGTGCAACTGGTTGAGGACGTTATCGGGCGCTTCGACGAACACCGCGTTGGCTTCGACGGGCTGTGCGAGCTTGACGCCCGGAATGCCGGCGAGCTGGGCTGCGAATTGCCGGGCGCACCGATTGGCGTGCTCGGCGTTGCGCAGCCATGCGCCGTTCTCGAGCATGCCTACCCAAGGCGCAGAGAGAAAGCGCATCTTCGATGCCAATTGGCCGGCCTGCTTGCACCGGTAGTCGAAGTCCGTGGCCATGGCGCGATCGAAAAAGAGCACGGCCTCGCCCATGGCCATCCCATTTTTTGCGCCGCCGAAGCAGAGCACATCGACGCCGCTCTTCCACGACATTTCGGCAGGCGAGCAGCCGAGGCTGGCGCAGGCATTGGCGAAGCGGGCACCGTCCATGTGCAGAGAGAGACCGCGCGACCGGCATTCAGCCGAGATGGCCTGCAGCTCGGCGAGGGAGTAGACCCGGCCAGTTTCAGTGGATTGCGTAATGGAGACGACACGCGGCTTGGGATAGTGAATGTCGCTGCGCTTGGTCGCCAACTCGCGAATGCCATCGGGGGTGAGCTTGCCCGATGCACTGGTTGCCACCAGGAGCTTCGAGCCGTTGGAAAAGAACTCGGGAGCGCCGCACTCGTCGGTTTCAACGTGCGACTGATCGGAGCAGATGACGCTGTGGTAAGACTGGCAGAGCGATGCAAGAGCCAGCGAATTGGCGGCGGTGCCGTTGAAGACGAGGTACACCTCGCACGGTGTCTCAAACAGGGTGCGAAAGGCGTCGGACGCGCTGGCCGTCCAGGGGTCGTCGCCGTACGACGTCACGTGGCCGCGATTGGCAGCTTCCATCGCCTGCCACGCTTCGGGGCAGATGCCCGCGTAGTTGTCGCTGGCGAATTGTTGCCGCAAGTTCTTCTCTTCGATTTGTGCCATGGCATGGTCCTTGCTCATCGAGGGCGAAACACGTCCACGAGATATTTTTGCGAAAGCTGGATTCGCTGAGTGGGGGCTAGAGCTCGAGGAATTGGAGGCGCGGGCCGGGATCGAACCGGCGCATAAAGGTTTTGCAGACCTCTCCCTTACCACTTGGGTACCGCGCCTCGGGCTGCCTGCCTCACGCGTTGCGGAACGTCCAATTCCACTCTTCGATCGCCTTATCGGCGCCGGTGAATTGCGGAATGGAGCGGGAGACGAGACTTGAACTCGCGACCCTCGCCTTGGCAAGGCGATGCTCTACCACTGAGCTACTCCCGCTTGACGCAAGTTCGAGTATACCGGGCTGAGGAAACCGGGTCAAACCGGCTTGCGCAGCGGAATAAAGCACTTGAATGCCGGCTTTGGATGCGGGCCGCAATGGGGAATCGGGGTGCGGATCACGCCGCTCGCATGATTGACCCGCCCCGGGAATTCCCGTAGACTTAGAAATTGCGAGGGATGCGGCTCGGCGCCTGTGCTTTCTGGGTAGAGCAACTCTGGAACCGCTGTACCCCGCATCATTTTCCCTGAAAAATCCGGAACTCGCCTGCAATTCAGGCGTTGGAGATTGAAGCAAAACCATGGCAAACCACGTATCTGCGCTCAAGCGCGCACGCCAAACCGAGACTCGCACTGAAGTGAACCGCTCGAACCGCAGCCGCGTGCGCTCAAGCCTGCGCGCACTGCGCGAAGCCCTGACGAAGGCCGACAAGAAGGCTGCCGAGACGCAGTATCGCGCCACGGTTGCGGCCCTCGACAAGAGCGCGCAGAAGGGCGTTCTGCACTCGAACACCGTTTCGCGCTACAAGAGCCGCTTGAACGCGCGCGTGAAGGCGCTGGCCACCGCCAAGGCGAAGTAGCACCGCGAGCTTTACATTTTGTTGGTTGACGAGGAGCAGCCGGGAGATATCCCGGCTGTTGCTGTTTCAGGCGCCAGCGCTCAAGGGGCCTTGCGCAGCAATGGCTTGAGCACGGGGAAGAGCGTGCCGGCGATGATCTGGGAACCCTTGGCGGTGGGATGAATGCCGTCGGCCTGAATCGTGCCCGGAACGTCGACCAGATTCTTATAAAGCATGGGGACGAGAGCGACGTGGTGCTTCGCAGCGAGATCGTGAAAGATCGCAGTGAACGAGCGGATGTAGTCGGGCCCATAATCGGGCGGGAGCGTGATACCGGCGAGCAGGATTTTCACGTGAGCTTTTTCGAGCGCCGCCAGGACCTGGTCGAGATTGGCGCGTGTTTGGGTAACGGGGAGGCCGCGCAGTCCGTCGTTGCCGCCGAATTCGACGATGACGACAGCGGGGTGCAGACGCAAAACATAGGGAAGGCCAACGACCGCGTCCTTGGTGGTGGCTCCGCTCGTGCCCTGGTTGATGACCTTATATGCGTACCCGTGCGCATCGAGCAGCTTCTGCAGGTCTTCAGGATAAGCCTGGCCATCTTGAAGGCCTAACCCCGCGGTAATGCTGTCGCCGTAACAAACCAGGAGCGGCCGATCGGCGGCATGGAGAAGCCCGGCTGGCAGGAGCAACAGGCAACATGCGACAAGAACCGCGCGCCGAACGTCCATAAATAAAGTGTAGCCGCGCGAAGGTGTGCGAGGGACCGGGGGCCTGTGGCGACCGGCCATTTACACTGCGAGTGACTGGAGGGTGGCTTGATTCAGGTTAAAGGCGCGAAAAAGTGGATCCAGAACGGTGCGCGGCGCGTGGATATTCTGCAGGGAATATCGCTCGACATTCCGGCGGGGCAGTTTGTTGCCATTCTGGGCGCAAGCGGAAGCGGGAAGAGCACGCTGCTCGGTCTGCTTGCCGGACTCGACACACCCAGCGAGGGCGAGATCTGGCTGGATGGGGTGCCGATCCACAACCTGGCGGAGGCGGAGCTCGCAGCAGTGCGCGGACGCAAGATCGGATTTGTCTTTCAGTCGTACCAACTCATCCAGACGCTCACGGCTCTCGAGAATGTGCTGCTGCCATACGAGCTGAACCTGGAAGGGAACGGCCTGGAGCAAGCGCGGCGCCGGCTCGACGAGGTGGGTTTGACGGAGCGCATGGATCACTACCCGGTGCAGCTTTCAGGGGGTGAGCAGCAACGCGTTGCGCTGGCGCGAGCGTTTGTGGCCGAGCCGCCGATCGTGATGGCCGACGAGCCGACCGGCAACCTCGACTCCGCAAATGGGCGCATGGTTCTCGATCTGCTGCTGGAACGGAATCGCAAAGCGGGGACGACCCTGGTGCTGGTGACGCACGATCCCGAAGTGGCCAGCCGCGCGGATCGCAAGATTGTGCTGAAGGACGGCCGGGTGGTGGAAGACTCGAATCCGGGCGCGCCTCTCGCCGGCTCACATGCTGCGCAAGGAGAACCATGGCCAAGCGCGCGTTGAGCTGGCAGCGAGCGGCAGCCATCGGCTGGCGCGATCTGAAGTCCGCGCCCGGCAAGTTTGCATTTGTCGTGCTGTCGGTCGCCGTGGGCGTAGCTGCGCTGGTGGGCGTGCGCGGGCTGAGCGACAGCTTTCGCCAAACGCTGAACACAGAAGCACGTTCGCTGCTGGCCGGCGACCTGAGCGTGCGCATGTTTCGCGCACCCGTACCTGACGAGCTGAGCAAGATTGCGGCGATCGAAGCACAGAGCGGTGGTGCAATCCGCTCGACGTGGGTGACTGAGACCGTATCGATGGTCTCGGTATCCACGGATCCAGTACCGCTGCCTGTCTCGCTCAAAGCTGTCGATCCGGCCGAGTATCCCTATTACGGAACGGCCGACCTGGACCCGTCGATGCCGCTGCGCCAGGCACTCAAGGGCGACTCCGCAATCGTAGCCGATGAGTTTCTAATCCGCCTGAACGCGCACGTGGGCGACACATTGCGACTCGGCAAAGTAGATTTCAAAATCTCGGCAGTTCTGAAGCAGGAGCCTGACCGCATCAGCGCAGGCATGGGGCTGGGCCCGCGCGTCATGATCTCGGAGGCGTCGCTGGCGCGCACAGGATTGCTTGCGCCCGGCAGTCGCGCGACAAGGCGCTTGCTTGTGAAGCTGCCGCCAACACTGCCCAAAGGCGTGACTGCCGATGCCGAAACCGCAGCGGTACGAACGCAATTGGAAGCGGCGATGCCTGACGCGCAAGTGATGGACTTCCGCGAAGGCAACCCGGCGCTGACACGCGGCCTCGACAATGCAACATCCATTCTGAGCCTTATTTGCCTGGTGGCGATGGTGCTTGGCGCGATCGGCGTGGCCATGGCCATGCACGCGCATCTTGAGCAGCGCATGGATATGCTGGCGATCCTTAAGGCGATCGGCGCGGACTCGTCTGACCTGTTGCGCATCTTTCTTTTGCAGACACTCGGACTCGGCGCGGCCGGCGGCTTGCTTGGCGTCGCCGCGGGCATCGCCGTGATGGCGGGGCTGCCGGCCGCATTCGGCCAATTGCTTCCCGTGCATGTGATCCTGCGGTTCCCGTGGCAATCGGCGCTGGCCGGCCTCGGCACGGGACTGCTCACCACGCTCCTCTTTTGTCTTCCGCCGCTGCTCGACGTGCGAGCGGTGCGACCGGTGCTGGTTCTGCGCAGGCTGGTGGAGCAGGGCGCGACGGGTTTTGGCGCCTGGTTTGCGCGCTGGTGGGCGCGCCGGCTGCAGCTGTGCATCGCAGCGGCGGTCGTCGCAGCTCTGGGCGGCATCGCGTGGGCGCTTTCCGATTCGCCGAAGGTGGGTGCGTGGTTTGCGTTGCTGTTTACCATCACGCTCGTGGTCTTGCTGGTGCTGGCGGCGCTGGCGCTTTGGGCTCTCCAGCTCTTTCTGAAATACACTCGTCTTCGCTTGCCGTCGTCGCTGCGCCACGGCCTCGCCAATCTTTACCGGCCCGGAAATCAGTCCGCCGCGGTGCTGGCAGCGTTAGGCACGGGAGTGATGCTCATCCTCGCGGTCTACCTGATGCAGAGGGATCTGCTGGCCGATCTGCACGAGACTGCGTCACCCAAGCTACCCAATGTTTTTCTCATCGACGTGCGGACCGAGGAGGTCGACGGCGTGAAGGCGTTCTTTGCGCATCAACCCGACGTGAGCCAGCAACTCAACCTGATGCCGGTGGTGCAGGGGCGGTTTGTTTCGATCAACGGCCAGCCGGTGGAGCAAATGAAAGGCCAGCACTATCCGGTACGCATGCTGGAGAATGCCGAGCTGAGCTGGGCTGATGCGCCGCCCGAGGGCGACAAGGTTACCGCGGGGTCGTGGTGGACGAACAACAGCGCGGCACAGATTGCGGTGGGCGATGGCGTGGCGCAGCGGCTGCACCTCGGCGTTGGCTCCGCGGTTGAGCTCGAAACAGGCGGAACAACGCGCGCACTCAAGGTGGCCGCCATCTTTCGCGCCGACGGCCAGCACGTGGGAGCGCGCGTGCAGTTTGTTCTGCCTTCGGGATTGATCGCCGATCAGCCGGCCACATGGTACGGCGGCGCGCACATCGATCCGAAGCAGGTGGCCGCAATGGAGCGAGCATTTTTCGCGGCTTATCCAACCATCACCGTCATCAATATCGCCGATGTTTTGGAGCGGATCGAGAATGTCGTCGACCAGATCACGTTCGTGGTTCGGCTGCTTGCGGGTTTCTCGATTCTTGCGGGGCTCACGATTCTGGCCTCAAGCATCGCCAGCACGCGCTTCCGCCGCATGCAGGAGGCGGTGGTGCTGAAGACGCTGGGCGCGACGCGCATGCGCATTGTGCGCATCTTCAGCGTGGAGTTTAGCGTGCTGGGTCTGCTGGCCGGCGCGGTCGGCGTTGTGTTCGCCAACCTGCTCACTCGCATTCTTCTGCATCGGCTCGAAGTGACCTTCCATATCGCATGGGGCGCCACGCTGATCGCGCTCGCCGGGACAGCGGTGCTGGCCACTGCCACAGGCTGGCTCGCCAGCTACCGCATTCTCGGGTTGCGGCCACTGGAAGTGCTGCGCGAGGAGTAGGAACCCGGGAATGCGAACAGGGGAATGGGTGGCAGTGGAGTTGGTTTTTGTCTAAGGAGCCCGGACGCGTCAAATTGACCGCGCATGAGAGTCTCCGTAAAATGAAAAGGTTGGCTTTGCGCGCCCATTCACGGGGAGCCAGGCCGACCGGCTGCAAGACGAGCCGCACCTCGCGCTTGTTGCCCCCTCGTTCAATGGCAGGACAGCTGACTCTGGATCAGCATATCGGGGTTCGAATCCCTGGGGGGCAGCCAATAAAATGTATAACTTAGCTGCGGCCCTTACTCGGTTTTCCGCCCACTGTGCCGTAAACTGTGCCGTAAATCCTCGTCTGCGTTGTCTGCGTTCCGTTGATTGACGAGCTGCGCCACATCCTTCAATTCAGGATGCAGGTACGGAATTACGCGGTTCCGGCACAGGCTTCGCTATGTCGGCGTATGGAACAGCGCCGAGCGGTACGCTATTTCGTGTCTGCTTGTTGCTTCTTCGCTTCCATGATTGCTTTCTTGAACTCATCCACCGCCGGAACACCCGGTGATCCCATTGCATCCGGATCGATCAACCTCGCTAAGACAAAATGCCCCTCCTTGAGACGCCCTCGTCGGAAACACGGAAGCATCTCCGCAGCCGGAGACGCAGAGCCCAGCGACTCGCTCGGCACGCCCTAGGCAGAGAAAAATCCCCCCGCCATGACAGCGCACGACTGAACGTCGTCATCGTCTAGTACCGAACTCTGCCCCCTGCGACAGCCCCCAGGTATAATCCCGCCAGCGCAGTTTCAGAGTTCAGGCATGCTCCGGAACCCAGCTACCCGGAGCCGGTTCCAGCACGTAGTCGGATGGCGCAACAGGCTTCGGTGGGTTGATTTCGGCGTAAGGATCGACGCAAATCGCCTCCAGGCGGCGCTTCCACCGTTCTGCGATCTCCCTCGTTGCCTCGGCACCGTCGGGAAACACATACGTTTCCGCGATGCTCATCGTATTGCGGGCATACTCAGTAACACCGATTGCGGTCGGCATGTCACCGTCGATTGCAACTTCCAGCTGCTCCAACCCCCGCAGTAGCTGAAACAAATCAGCCCGGCGATGGTTGATAGAGGCCAGTTCGCTCGCGAGCGCATCGCCCATTTCTTGCAGAATCGCGATTGCACATTTCATTCTCTCCTGCTCGGCCGGTCTTTGCCTCTGCCGGAGATCCTCAAGCTCCTCCAAAATAGCCTGTTGAGTGGCGCGAGATTGCTCGAGTTCTTCGACCGCATCGCGCTTAGCATCAAGCTGAACCTTCAGGTGATCGGGAAGTACTCTCGCATTGGCTCCCTGTTTGAGTTGCTCAACGCGCCATTTGGTGATTTCCTTGTCGAGTTCCGAGTACTTCGCCATTTCGGCTGTTGCGTCCTGGGCGGCTTGCTCGGCGCGTTGCGCGGCCGACTCGAGCCGCTCGATTTCATTACAGAGGTTCGAAACATTTTCATTTGCAGATCTGAGCGCTGCGCGAATTTCTTCTGACATTTGCTACCTCCTCTGGACGGTGGTTAGAGCCTGTCGGGAATCACGATATCCGGGAAACAATGGTGGTTGAGAAGCTCGCCAGCGTGGCCCGTTATGCTGTCGAGTTCTGGAGGATGGTCCCAGCGCATCAGTTTGTCCTCCATCGTGCGATGACTCGGGCGACTTGCGATGTTCTCAAGACGTAACGTATGAACCCGATAATCCAGGCCCGTGCTTCAACCATGCCGCGGCGTCGCGCCGACCCTCGAGGAAATCAGGGATGAAGTGCACGGCTTGTGGCATAGCAATGCTCTGGCGTCGAGATGATTGCCACGCGAATTTTCACCGTATGATGGCACTCGCAATAGGTGCCGTCAATGCCTACTTTTTCACAGGGAGAATACGCTCGACGCGCCGTTCGCGTCAGAAGCAGATCTGCGGTGCCTTATCGAATCGGGGTCTTGATTGCCTCGAAAGGCAACCCCTGTGGGCAGATTCTTCGGAGTGCATGCGAGACTATGCCACAACTGCGCCGAGCGAATCTGAAAGTACTTCGAAAACCCAGTAAATACAGCAACATTTGCAACATGCTAAGCGCCGGCGATTTTATTGTTAAGTTGTTGTTTAGCAATAGTTTATGACGTCTGATCTCTATAGCTCTGGATCAGCATATATGGGTTCGAATCCCTGGGGGGGCAGCCAAATAGAGCCAACAACCTCGGAGCCACTCCCACTCAAACTATTTTGCTCTGGTTGCGCGGGCGTTGCGTTTTGTTGTTGAGGCGCTCTTACATCGAGTCGATCTACACGGGCGAATATCGCAGGTAGCCATTGTGGAGCGGACCGTTTTGTCCGCAGGTGGTTCGGTTTGAACCTGCATCGAGGCTTTTTAGAGGCGTATGGATCCCGACCGGGGATTCTTCAATCCGAGCGGCTCATAATCTTTGAAATCCCGCCAAGCGACAAGCCAACCTTTCGTTCCCGATCTGCGCAGGTCGAGTGACACGGCGGTTTGTCGTCAACTCACACATGCACCGAAGCGTGGTCGAGGCCGGTTCACGCCCAGGGAAACTCTGGGATCTTTCTAAGAGGCGGTGTCACTAGACGTCGGGAATGGGCGGCGCCTCGCTGATCATTTTCCGCCCCACCGTGCCGAGGACGGCGAAGGAACCGATTATGACGACTGCCAGCGCCAGCCAATAACGCTTGTAGCTCATGGTTTGCCTCAATTCGTGCTTAAGAATTCGCAAAAAAATGCGTACTGCTGATTGAGAAGTTAGGACAAGGGGCGATCTGATTGCAGGGACTTTAGTCACAGATTGGAGAAGAATGGGCAGAGGCGGCCGAAGGGACCTAGCCGCGGTCGTGACCCGCCGCAAATGCGGTCCGGCCGAACGCAAAGGTGAGCACGAGGTTCGCTGCGAAGAGAAGCACTCCGCCGAGTTCGAGCATTCCTGATAAAGGCAGCGTCTTCCATGCGAAAGCCAGCAGCCCTTCATAGGCCAGAGGCTCCGATGTGACGTGCAGTGTGCAACCCACTTGCAGCAGCAACAGGCAGACCAACATCAGGCGCGTACTAAAGATGCGATAGATGCCGCCGAAATGCGGAAGAATGCGCGGCCCCATGGCAAACACCATGGTTGCGGCGAAGCCTACGGTCAATGCGTGACGGGACGCGCCCCAGATTCCGCCATGCTGGTCAGCAAAGGCGGCCCAGATGCTCATGGACCCGGCGATGACAAGCCACAAGTAAGGTATCCGCGCAAAGAACGGGAAACTGGGATGGACACCTTGCGATTTCGCTTTTGCATGAGGCCGTTCAGTTAGCCGTAGCGCAACGGCACTCGCGAGAGCGCCGAACGCAAGCAGGATTGTGGCAACCTTCGCCCAGCCGGATATTCCGCAAAGTACACCGGCCATATCGAGAATCAAGGCTGCGCTGAATACACGGTCATTCGGTTTGGCGATGGCAAGAAAGCTCGGTAGCCAGCGCGCGGAAAAGCCCCACACCACCGGTACGAGGAATCCCCATCCCAGCAGCACAAGGTATCTCTGATCCAGCGCACGGGGGAAGGACGGAGACACGCCGGCGAGTGCGAGCCGCAGGCATTCCACAAAGTTAAAGAGGACGGAAGCAGCGAGTCCAGTAGTCCCGATCAAAACCGAAACCATCCACAGCTCCATCCGAGGCTTGGCGCGCGTGCCGCTCGCGGACTCAGGCAATTTGTGGTGGGACGCCGCTGAGAGAAACAGGAGGACGGCAATCACTTCAAACGCTGCCGAAATTGGGAGGAGAATATGCCAGTGCCAGCCGTAGATGTTGGCATACCAGCGCATGGCGACGCCCGAAATCCAGAGAACGAAGCAGGTGAGTGGAACTTTGAGGATTGACCGGCCCCGCGCGGGCTGAGAATAGAAACCGATTCCGAGAATGAAACTCCCGATCCATCCAAACATTTGCGCGTGGCCATGCCCCTCTATCCAAGCTGCCGGGAGACTGCCAAGTCCATGATGCGCGCTGATGGCCATCAGGTTCGAGAAGCCGAGCAGGGTGCCTGGCAATGCCATGAAGAAAATGCCTGCCAGAATCCAAGCCCGCAGCATCATGCTCTTCAGCCGCTCGCGAGCGACAATGGCTTGCGTTGGATCGGCTGCTTCCTGCTGACGCGGCGGACTAATCCGGTTGCCCTGTGCGATCGCGGCCATCGTTACCTCCGTTCACTCAGCGCGGATTCCATCTCGATTGCGCGTGGAAACAGGATGTCGTTCTCGATATGCACATGCTGCCGGAGATCGCGCTCAAATTGATCGAACCCGGCGCAGAGCCCAATGTGCGTGGCACACGCCCATGCCGGTGCATTGAATTCGTCCGTTAGCTTGCGCATCTCTGCCACCAAACCTTCGGCCGATTCGTGCTCCCGAACCATCACGGACACCGGTTGCGCTACCGTCTGGAAGCAGGCACGGCCCGGTGACGCGAACCCGGCAGCCTCTTCATCCATTTGTGCAATGAAGGGAAACAGAATTTGTTCTTCTTTCTCAAGGTGAGCGAACATTTCCGCGTGCAGCGCTGCGAGCAAGTTCTCGACCGCCTTCAACTGGGGCGCGCGATCCCCGTGTTTGCCGGCGAGCTTATGCGCCGTCTGAGCCAGGCGCGGCAGCTCGCAGCGAACATACTGATGATGGGTGCGAACGATGTGTTGAATGAGCCGGCTCAGCGAATAGCCGGCGAGATCTGCCGGGACGGCGCCATTCTGCTTCGCGGCGGCGTCGGAGAGCTTTTCGAGCACCTGATCGACTGAAAGCTGAAGCCCGGCGCAAGCCTGTTTGAGCGATTCGTTCGCGTGCGAACAGAGGTCAATATCGAAGCGCTCTAAAACGGCGGCCGCGGATGACTGGTTCGAAATAATCTCACGAATGGACTGGGTCGAGGTTGGCATAAGCGTTCTCCACCTGCAACGGTAGAGAACCGCGCGGACGGACACAGTAACTTATGTCACTAGAACCGGTCTCATAAACCATCTTTGTCAACTCGCTGGAAGCATGGGACCCGCCTTGTTGTTGGGTCCCATACGTGCTCACTATGCAGCAGAGGCATTTATGAGACCGGTTGTAGGCGGGAGAAAAGTGCTAAGAAGCAGATTCGAGCAATGCGCTTAGGCCCTTCATGTCCTTGACGACTATCTTTCGAGCGTCCACATCCAGCAACCCCTCAGCCTGTAGCCGCATGAGATTACGCGAGATCAGTTCGCGCACCGTCCCAAGTTGATTCGCCAATTCCTGATGGGTCGCGGGCAATTGAAACTCAATGCCGTGTTCCGTCTTTGTGCCTTCGGTTTGTGCCAGTTTGACCAGCACCGAGATGAGGCGCTGCCGGATTGTGGTGAACGAAAGCTCCTCGATGATGCCGACCAAGCGGCGCAGTCGAGCACCCACAACTGAAAGAATCTTCAGCGGTACCTCCGGATGCTCGACGCAAAAGGCATGGAAGTCCCGCCGTGAAATAAATGCGATTTCTGTGTCTTCGATTGCCACTGCCGAGGCCGGATAAGGGCCTCCATCGAAAACAGGCAATTCAGCCACCGATTCGCCCGGGGTGTTCACGGCGAGGACTTGTTCTCGGCCATTCACCGATGTTTTGAAGATTCGGATCTTACCCCTGGCAATGATGTGGAATCCGCTGCAAGGCTCGCCTTCGGAGAAAAGCAACTCGCCGGCGCTGAACAGCTTGCGCACCGTGCGGGAAGCAAGCATCTGCAACTCAGGCTGCGACAGGCCCGACAGTAGCGGGGTCTTTTCGAGGACAGATGCGAGATCGATACGGGGAATGCTCACCCCGGAATTTTAGCAGTTGGGACTTTAGTCACTGCGCAATGTAATGACCGGGCAGTCTCATGGATTCATGAACCCGCGGATCAACGCGATCGACTTCAACGAACGGCCGTTCATCGCCATCTGGGAAGTGACCCAGGCCTGCGATCTGGCCTGTGTGCATTGCCGCGCATCGGCCCAACCGGATCGCCATCCAATGGAACTCAGCACGGATGAAGGCAAGGCGTTGATTGATCAAATTGCAGCGATGAATGTGCCCGTCTTCGTACTCACCGGCGGAGATCCAATCAAGCGCCCGGATCTGTTCGAGCTGATTGGACATGCCCGGTCCCGGGGCGTACGAGTGTCTTTGACGCCAAGCGCCACGCCGTTGCTCACGAGAGAAATTGTCGTGCGCCTCAAAGAAGCCGGTCTGGCCAGGCTTGCGGTCAGCATGGATGGAGCAAGCGCGGAGACTCACGACGCATTTCGGGGAATGAGTGGATCGTTCGCCCGAACGTTGGATGCGGTTCGCTGGGCGAACGAGATCGGCCTGCCGGTGCAGATCAACACAACCTTCAGCCGCAGAAATATCGGCGAGATCGACGCGATCGTGGCGCTTATGAAGAGCCTCAAGATCACTCTCTGGAGCGTCTTCTTTCTGGTGCCGACGGGGCGCGGGAAGTTGAACGATCTTCTCAGCGCCGATGAATTCGAACAGGTATTCGAGAGAATATACAGCCTCTCAAAGTCGGCAGGCTTCGATATCAAAACGACAGAGGCACAACACTATCGGCGGTTTGTGTTGCAACAGAGAGCAGCGGAACGTAGGGCTGGCGACGTAATTGCCGCACCGGAAAAGGCTGAGGATGCCATCGGCCGGGCGCCGCGCGGGCTGAATGACGGGAAGGGGTTTGTGTTCATCTCGCACGTTGGGGAGGTGTTCCCCAGCGGATTCCTGCCGGTTTCGGCCGGCAACATGCGGCAAAAGCCATTGAGCACGATCTACCGCGAGTCTCCGCTCTTTCGAGGGTTGAGAGACACGTCGAAGCTCGAAGGAAAATGCGGCGCTTGCGAGTTTAAGGAAATCTGCGGTGGATCGCGCGCCAGAGCCTACGCCCTTACCGGCAATCCATTTGGCGAAGAACCTTGCTGCTCGTATGTTCCCCGCGCATACGTTCGGCCTGGGGCTGCGGTCAGGAAAGCAACAAATCTCCACGTTCTACAGGGCGCATAACACGATTGATCCTCCATTTCAACTCGACATTCAAGCCAAACATCTTCGATGATCAACCTGGAGGGAACTCAGGTGGGAATACAAATTGGCGCAAAACCCGATAGCGGGTTCGATGATCCGATCGGTATGCTGACGGATTGTCATCGTCGCATCGAACACTTTCTGAACATTCTCTGCGTTGTCGCCGGCCGCGCCCGGAACCGGGCTTTATCCCGCGAAGAAGTGGAAGCAATTCACGCGGCCCTCCAATACTTTCGCGTGGGCGGCCAACGCCATACCGCCGATGAGGAGGAGTCGCTGTTTCCACGGCTCAGGGCCGGATCAGCGAACAGCGCCCTTGAGGAAATTCAAGGTCTGGAAAATGACCATGAGACCGCCAACGGCCTTCACACGGTTGTGGAATCTCTCTATCTCAAGTGGATTTCCGATGGTTCGCTGGATGAAGTCGACGCTCAACAGCTCGCCTCGAACACTGAGCGTTTGAAGGAACTCTACGCAGCGCACATTCAGGTCGAAGAGCAACGAGTGTTTCCCCAAGCGGCCAGGCTGCTCGACAGGGAAACCGTTCAGGCGATTGGCGAGGAATTCCGGGCGCGCCGGAGCTAGCCAACACGCAATGGGCAAAACCTCAGCGTGCTCTCACTATCAGAGAAGTTCCTGAAGCCGGCGTGCTCAGATCCCCGGATGGCTCACTTCGTTTACATGAGGCACAAGATTCATGTAAACGGTGCGCGGGATATTTGTCTGCCAATGGTTTGTGGCACGGGCAAAAAGGATCAACCCAATGAAGATGTAGGCGAGAATCGCTGCGATGGCCAGGGGTTGCAAGGAGCGCCGATACCAGCGTTGCTCGGGCGCGGCGGCACGTCTGGGCGGCAGCGCGAATTGCAGTGCATTATCTGCCGGGCAAGCAGCCACGCACGCCATGCATGCGCCGCATTCGGCTGAGCGGATCTGCGCAAGTTGGTCGACCGGCAGGTTAGCCGGGCAAGCTCGCGCGCACTTTCCGCAATCGATACACGCTTCACTATCGCGCCGAATCTTTACCGGGCTCATGAACGAGGCCAGGCCCAGCAAGGCGCCGTACGGGCACAGATACCGGCACCAGAAATTCTGAATCAGCATCGAAAGCAGCATCAGAACGCCGACAACCAGGGCTGCCGTCACCCCGATATCGCGGAAGAAGTTCAGCATCTTCACATCGGCAACAAGTCCATAGGGCGTCGCCATGAAGCCATCCAGCGCTTTCGCGGACATGCCTCCAATAATGAATGCGAAGAAACTCAGCAGCAGGTATTTAAGTCCACGTAGTGGAATATCGACCCATCTCGGCAGGCGCAGATTGCGCCCGAAAACGCGGCGCCCGAGCTGCCAAAGATTCTCCGATAGCGTTCCAACGGGACACAGCCACGAGCAAAACGCCTTCTTCAGCAGAAGGCTCATGAGTAGAAAGCCGAGAAACAGGTACATAGCTGCGGGATGAATGGCGGGCACGCGGCCAGTGAGAAAAAGGTATTTGGAGTTCATGAGTCCCGCGATCGGCAGCCACCCTTCGACTCCCGCGGGACGAGGGACATAGAGCCCCTGGCCGCCACGCTCGAAATAGCGCACCCACAGGTAGAACTGCACTCCGATCCAGCCGTTCAAAGCGACAAAAAGCCACTGCACAGCATGCCGGATGCGCTGCGAGCGATCCTGCGCTGACCGCCGGATGAGTTTTTTCCTACGTTCTCCTGTTGCAATAGATTCCGTGACAATGCCGGACATCCGCGCGTTTCCCTTCCAAATAGAGACTATCGAAGGAAGAAACGGCGTTCAGCGACTTTGGTCACACAGGAACTTTGAATCTGAACGGCCAAGTCTCAGAACTGCGGATGCATGGCTTACCCTCGCCGCGACGCCTAACGGCTGCCGCCGGCTTCGCGATTGCTCAGTGAATTCGCGTTCGCTGGCTTGGTCCCTCGTGTGGCCGCCCAAACATGGTAGCTGTTGAAAAGAAACTGGCTCCCCAGTATCAACAGCCAGACCCAAAGCGCGAACCGCAGAGGCCGGCGCGGAAGACGCTTGCTTAGCATCGTTCCGAAAACCGCCCCGGCCGCGCCTCCAATGACTAGTTGCAGAAGCAACGCGGGATTTGTGGCGTGAGTGAACCAGTGGGCGCCGCTACCGATGAGCGAAACAAGGAAGCCAAAGGCGATGTCGGTGCCGACAACCTGCGCCGGTGCCAGCGGTGTGAGGCTCAGCAGCGCGGCACTGCCCAGCGCGCCCGCTCCCGCCGAGGAGAAGCCCACCTCGGCTCCGACGGGAAACATGAGCCACGAGAGCAGAGGGCTGCGGTCGCGCGCATCGGAGTCCTCGCGCATAGGCCGAAACGAATAGAAGATCTGCCAGCTCGCCGTGGAGACAAGGATCGCTCCGAGGATGGCATTCAGCAGGTTCGCCGATCCCGCGTTGATCAGGTGTTTGAGGATCAGGGAGCCCACAAGCACTCCCGGCGTTCCGCCCAGCATCATGTAGCCCAGCGTGCGCCAGGCGACGTTGCGGCGCGCAATTTGGGCAGGCACCAGAATCAGTTTCACCGCGGCGGAAAACATGAGCCCAACGCCGACAGCCACCGGCGCGGGCACACCGAGAAACAGCACCAGGACGGGCACAGTGACCGTGCCGGCGCCCACGCCCGTGAGCGCGATGAACAGCGCGATGAAAAATCCGATGAGGTACTGCATTCTCTGGTCCCAGTTTCCTTTTGGCCGGCTTATCGCGGCGGCGCTGCCTGAATATGAATGCCGCACTCCACCTTGCGGCCGGCCCACCGGCCCGAGCGTGGATCGTTAGGATCGAGCGGCAGCGTGGTGCAAGGTGCGCAGCCGATCGACGTGTAGCCCTTCTCGTAGAGGGGCAGCAGCGGAATGCCAAGCTGCTCGCACGCGTACCACACATCGCGCGTCGTCCAGTCGGCCAATGGCGCCAGCTTCAGCACCTGCTTGCCACCCGGGAGCGAGAACATTGCCGACTCCTCGAGAGTTGCGCGGCTCCGTGCCTGCTCGCGGCGCAGGCCGGTTAGCCACACGCGATATCCGGCGACGGCCTTGAAAAGCGGCTCAACTTTGCGCAGACCGCAGCAGCGGTCGGGAGCGGATTGATAAAGCAGACCGAACTCCGCCTCCTGTTCGGCCACGGTCTTTTCCGGCAGCAGGTTGATCAGATTCAGTGCCCACTCGTGCGCGATCTTGTCGCGATACGCGTACGTCTCGGCGAAGTGATAGCCCGTATCGAGAAAGAGAATCGGAATGTGCGGATCGAGCGCGATGACGAGCCTGGTGAGCAGCACGTCTTCAGCCTGAAAGCTGCACGTCAGGCACACATCCTCCTTGCCCGTCACCTCGCGCGCCAGAGTGTCCCGTACTGCATCCAGCTTCGCGTTGACTTCCGCGGCAATATCAGCGGCGCCCATTACAGGTCAGCCCCCTCGGTTGAAATAAAGAGTCCCGCACGCTGCAAAAGCTGATGCACCGTGGTTACGGCATGCATACGGTTGTCCGCATCGAGCGTGATCTCGCCGCCGCCCGCGCTGGCCCACAGCACGCCTTCATCGCCGGGCTCGACGATAAGCGTGATCAGCCCTGACTGCGTCTGCAGGTCGGTCACAACATCCAACAACCCGAGATGCTGGAGAGACGCCCGTTCGCCCGCATTGATGCGGCAGGTCACGGCGCCAATGGCAAACAACGAGCGCTCGATCGCGTCGATCAGGTCCGTGGGACCGGCCAGTTCAAGCACGCCGCCGCGATGTCTCCACCGCGCCTCACGCTCACCGGCAGTCACGCGGCCCCATGCGCCGGCCTCGTCCTCTTCGTCCACGGCCAGCTGGCCCTCTGCCGCGGTCACCATCCCCGCCGCCACCGTCGCATTCGTTTCCGGATCGATCAGAATCAGTGCGCCCGTTCCGCGATTCTCCTGATACAGATCCACTGCGATCGGCCGCAAAAGATGCAGCGACACCGCGCCGATATCGTTCATGCGCAGCGTGACCGCCGTTTCCCGCTTCAACGAGCAAAGGTCCACGCGGTAGTCGATCGAGGAAACAAGTGCGGGCGCCGTATGGCTGGTGTGCTTTAGTAAGTAGCGCCGATTCACATCCAGCGGCCGCTGATCCATCCACACCAGCGACGCCTTCACACTCCGCGCCACCGCCGGCGCCGCCCCTGCACCGGCAATCAGGTCGCCGCGGCTGATGTCCACCTCGCGGTCGAGCACCAGCGTGACCGACAGCGGCGCAATCGCCTTGTCCAGGTCGCCATCGAAGGTCACAATGCGCTCGATCTTCGCCTTGCGTCCCGAAGGGAAGACCGTAACTTCGTCGCCCGGACGGATCGTCCCCGACGCGATCTGTCCCGCGAATCCCCGGAATGTGTGATCGGGCCGCAGCACGCGCTGTACCGGAAAGCGAAAAGTGTCGCGGCACGTGTCCTGCGCTGAGGGCAACGCCTCCAGCAACTCCAGCAGCGACGGCCCGTCGTACCAGGGCATCGCACCGGACGAGTCCTCCGCGCGCCGCACCACGTTGTCGCCCTTCAGCGCGCTCACCGGAACAAAGTGCGTCTCGACAGGCGTACCGGTATCGGCAGCGATCTGCTCGAGGATGGTGCGGAACTCCGACTCGATCGCGCGGAAAGCCGCTTCGCCGTAGCCGATCAAATCCATCTTGTTGACGGCCACGAGCACATGCCGCACCCGCAGAAGAGACGCAATATATGCATGGCGCCGCGACTGAATCTGTACGCCCTTGCTGGCGTCGATCAGCACGATCGCGGCATCGGCGGTCGACGCGCCCGTGGCCATGTTGCGTGTGTACTGCTCGTGCCCCGGCGTGTCCGCGATGATGAATTTGCGCCGCGCCGTGGAGAAATAGCGGTACGCCACGTCGATCGTGATGCCTTGCTCACGCTCGGCGCGCAGCCCGTCGGTGAGCAGCGCGAAGTCGATCTGTCCCGGCGCGGTCGTTCCCTTGCCTTCAATGGAGCGCACCTGGTCTTCGTACACCGACTGCGTGTCATAGAGCAGCCGCCCGATGAGGGTCGATTTGCCGTCGTCTACGCTGCCCGCCGTGGAGAAGCGCAGCAGGTCCTTCTCGCGCTCGCCGCGCAGAAAGTCCTGGATCGAAAATGAGGGAGCGGAAAGGGTCGCCACCTAGAAATAGCCCTCCCGCTTCTTGATTTCCATCGAGCCTTCCTGGTCGTGATCGATCACGCGGTTGGCGCGCTCCGACGATTTGAACGAGATCAGTTCGGCGATGATTTCGGGTATCGTGGCTGCGTCGGAGCGGATGGCGCCGGTGCACGGGCTGCAGCCCAGCGAGCGCAGCCGGCACCTGACCATCTGCGGTTTCTCGCCCGGGCGCGCGACAAAATCCTGCTCGATGGGAAGCAGAGCATCTTGACCCGCGCCGATTGGGCGCACAACCATCGGCCGCTCCCTGGCAAAGTACAAATCCACCACGGGAATTGTTTCCTCGTGGATGTATTGCCACACATCCATCTCGGTCCAGTTCGACAACGGAAACACGCGAATGCTTTCGCCGGGATGGATGCGCGCGTTGTAAAGGTTCCATAGCTCGGGCCGCTGGTTCTTCGGGTCCCACTGTCCCGCGGTGTCGCGGAACGAATAAATGCGCTCCTTGGCACGCGACTTCTCTTCGTCGCGGCGCGCGCCGCCAAAGGCCGCGTCAAAGTTGTAGTGGCGCAACGCATCGAGGAGTGCCTGCGTCTTCAAGAGGCCGCAGCACCGCTTGGTGTCGAGCACGATGGGATTCGTTCCCGCGGCGATTGCCGTCTCATTGCGCCACACCAGCAGCTCCGCGCCCACGTTCCGCGCCATCTCGTCACGGAACGAGAGCATCTCGGCGAATTTGAAGCCGGTATCGATATGCAGAAGAGGGAAGGGAATTGGCGCGGGATAAAAGGCCTTCTGCGCCAGGCGCAGCATCACCGACGAGTCCTTGCCGATGGAGTAGAGCATCACCGGCCGCTCGAATTCCGATGCCACCTCGCGGAGAATATGAATGCTCTCCGCCTCAAGCAAGCGCAGGTGATTCAGCCATTGTGACGTGGCAGCGCTCGGGGCGGATCCTGGGTTGGCAATTTCGCGTTCGGCGACCGGCATTGTGACCTCTCTTCAGTGGGGATGCTGAAGGCCGGTACACGAGAAGACAGACCCGGCGTTCAGCTACGGGTGCGTCTTCTGGATCGATTGTGCCTGGGAGATCAGAGACTAGCGGGACACCCGTCGCATATGTTCGACGGGCGACAACAAGAGCGGCTTTGCAGGAAGCAAACCATCTGTAAAGAGATCGTAACAAAACCCGCGGCATTGGACAAGAGGCCGGTCTTGTGGCGCGCAAAAGGGCGCTTGAATTCAATAGGTTTAGATCATGGTTGCGTGTCCGAGTCGGGCTGCAAAAGGATCAAAAACACGATGCCAGCGACCCCAAAGTTTCTGAAGGCCGCCTCCTGACCATTCCACGTGTGCGACTGCCACATCAAGAACCACTCTCCGCCAACGGTAAGAAACGCCACAAGCCACATGAGCAGTGAGAGGGTGAGGGCTAGCACAGAAATGGATTTCGCGGCATTGAACGCCGCGGCGGGCATTCGCAGCGCGCGCAGCAACCGCATGGCGCCCCAAAAGAGAAGAACCGTTGTGATCGATTCCCAAACAATGATGGACGCGTAAAAAAGGAAATCCAATGCCGGCGACGAGATCGAGCGCCACATACCGTGGTTGCCCGGGATGGTTGTGTCCATCAGCACGACATGACGGACAAACTGCGCGTTGGAATTGAAGTCAGTGAGGTTGTTTAACACGACCAAGACGTAAAAGCAACAGACACCAAGCAACAGGAGCAGTTTTGCAATACGAATCATCATGGTCGCAGCCTCATTGGGACGTACATTAGTCATCGCGCGGCGCAGTGCGCCTTCGCCGGGACGAATGTCTCATCTCGGCTAATGGTAATTTGCGACCCGGCCCCTCTACGCTTCCTTCGGCCCCCGACGGCGGCTCGTCCCGAAATTGCGACTCTTCGCATGCTTTCAATTGCCTATGAGCTTCCATATTCCAATTGGCTTTCGACAGGAGAATCTCGGCGGGCAAAAAAGCAATTGATCAGCGATTCCTGCATTTCGTCACAGAGATGTTGCCGTCTGTCCCCAATTCCGGAAAGAAGTAGGGTTCGTGAGCAAGGAATCCGCCAAATGCGAGGTCGATGAGCATCGCGCGCCACACTGCCTGTATCCAGGCCGCGATCGCTCTACATTCATCCCTGAATCGCTATCGCTCGTCACATTGTTGCCGTGACTTCGTCAATCGGAACTGTGCGTGCAAGGGTACGAGCGGATGGCCAGTTACGAATCCTGAACGCTCGAAGTGAAAGAACTCCCGATTCCCCATCAGTGGCTCAAAAAAGACGAACCCATAGGCAGCCCGGCGCGAGCAGGGACTCGAGGTACGGTACCCGCTTTGCACACGGGCTTTCTTTCACGCATTTACGTCGTGGGGCTTGATAGTGGCGAGCCCTGGATCGCAATGCAGAACATTTAAGGAGCATGAATCGTGCAAATCGTGAGGAAGTTGGTTTTGGCTTGGGCCGCGATTGTTTCTACCGCCTTCGTGTTGGGTCAGGGAATCACGACAGGCACCGTTCAGGGAACGGTTGCAGACCCATCTGCGGCGGTGATTGTTAGCGCGCATTTGCAGCTGGAGAACACGTCGAGCGGGCTCACGCTCGAGAGTACTTCAGGCCCTGATGGTACTTTCAGGTTCTTTGCGGTGCCCGTCGGCGCCTACAAGCTGGTCGTAAATGCTTCCGGCTTTTCGCCTGAGACGGTGAGCAATATTGCCGTGCAGTCGGGGTCTACAACCAACCTGGGCCTTGTCACATTGCACATTGGCGCCGCCGAACAGGTTGAAGTCAACGGTTCCGCGGCCGCTCTTCTCGAGACCACCGATTCCCAGGTTACGACCACCTTCGACTCGCAGGCCGTGGCAAACCTACCCCTCAACAACGGCTTCGACACGATTGCCGAGGTCGTTCCCGGCGTGGTCAGCACGGGCGGGCGCACCTACGGCGACAACTTCTCGAATAACAACGGCGATAACTTCTCAGTGAACGGCCAGAGCGGGCGCTACAACAACTTCGAGATTGATGGCCAGACCAATAACGACAACTCCATCGGAGGTCCGAGCGCATTCTTCGGAAACCAGGATGCCATCGCGGAGATCCAGGTCATCACCAATGACTACAGCGCGCAGTATGGCAGGAACGCAGGCGCAGTGGTGAATTACATTACCAAGTCAGGAACAAATGCGTTTCATGGATCCGGCTTTGAGTTCTATCAGAGCCAGTTCCTTAGTTCCCTTGCCAACTACGAAAAGAGTCCGCAATTCGGGTACTGCCCGCCCGGGGTGAGTCCATCGACAGGCTGCGCTGCTCCCTTCCTGCCGCGTTTTGTTGAGAATCGCTTCGGCGGAACACTGGGCGGTCCGATCATCAAAAACAAGCTCTTCTTCTTTGGCAGCACGTTCTGGGACCGCGTGCGCATCGGAGCGTCACCGGCGGAGTCGTTGCCCGGTCTCACCCCCGATCCCAACGGCTTAAAGCAGCTTCAGGCAGCGTTTCCCAACAACCCGGGGGTCCTCGCCCTGCTCGCTCATGGTCCCTATGCAGTCAAGCAGGGAACCCCGCAGCCCATCGCCAGTTCCGTAACCACTGAGACTGTCACAGGTCCCGGCGGCAAGACGGCAGACGTGGAAGTCGCCGGCGTGGGGCGCACCATTCCGAGCATTTTCAACGACCAGGAGGAATTGGGGCGCTTGGATTGGCAGCCTGACTCAAAGGATCATTTGTTCTTGCGTTATTTCTACCAGCCGACACTCGACACCGGAGTCGGCGGGTCGTATGGGGTCGCTGCGGGCGATTTTGTCGACGTACCGTCCACATATCACTCGGTGGGAGCAGATTGGACGCGCACTTTCTCGGTCCACTTGGTAGATCAGTTACGGTATAGCTTCGAGGAGGCAAAGGTCTACTTCCAGGGAGGCGCATATCCAAATTGCGTTGCCACGAACCTCGGTGCATGCCCGGCGCAGGTGAACTTTACCGGCACCAACGACGACGTTGACTTTGGCGGGGACATTCTTTTCCCACAGGGACGCACGATCAAGGTTACGCAGGTGCAGAACAATGCCACCTGGACGCGCGGCTCGCAAACACTGCTCTTCGGCGGCGAATTCGATTATCAAAATTCGCCAAATGCCGGACTGTTCTTCTACCTGGGTGAACTCAATTTCGCCACCCTCAGCAACCTCCTGCAAAATGGTCCGCCAGGGTTCAGTGCCTATTCCGTTTTGGCAAACGGGAATCCCGTTATACCGTTTACCGAACCTGATGTGGCTTTGTACTTTCAGGACGATTGGAAAACCATTCCCACGCTGACGCTTCATCTTGGCGTTCGCTGGGAGTTCTTTAGCCAGGCATTGAACAAACTGCACGATCAGACCGTTGCCCGGGAGTCGGACCCGAGCACGGCGCTCTGGCCCACGTCGCTGCCTCTCTCGGCAAGGACCACCGTCGAAGCCAATCAGAACTTCAAGAACTTCGAGCCCCGCATCGGTCTCGCGTGGAACCCGGACTTCGACAAGAAGCTGGTGGTGCGCGCCGGCTATGCCATTAATGCCAATCCGGCGTTCTACAACATGTTCCTCCTCGAGGCCGGCGGCGCCCCTGCCGTGAATACGGGGGCCTTCGCATGCGGTGGAGGAGCTTGCCTGCCGTCGGACGGCTCTTTGTTGAGCACGAACTTTCGCGCCACCAACCTCCCTTTCCTTCCCACGGGAGACCCGCGTCTTGACGACCAGACAACCTTTCCCACAAATTTCAGGACTCCCTACGTTCAGACTTACACCTTTGCCATCGATCATCAGTTTGGCGGCGCCACTGTGGGAGAAGCGCGTTACGTCGGCAGCAAGACAACTCACGATTTCCAGTCCATTGACGCGAATCCATTTTTGCTCCCGGTCGCGACCGCCTTCCCCAATGTCGTCTCGCCTTCGTCGCTCTGCCAGAATTCAAGCGCGAACGGTTACGGCCGGTTGAATTGCAACGACGCAAACGTTTCAGAAATCATCAACGGAGGCTGGGCCAAGTACAACGGCCTGCAACTGAACCTGACCACGCAGAACTTCCACGGCATGACTTCCACTGTCTCTTACACGTGGAGCAAGTCGCTGAACAACGCCACCGACGCATTTCGCAGCACGGGCTCCGGCGGCAGCACAATCGCCTACTCTCAGAACCCGTTGAATACCGATTCCGCCGAGCGCGGCCTGAGCGGGAACGACTTCACGCACGTCGTGGGAATCGAATTCACCTACAGAATTCCGAACCTGGCGCATCGTGACAGTCTGCTTTCCAGGTTGACGAATGACTTCATGCTCAGCGGCATCTATCGCTTCACAAGCGGACAGGTCTACACGCCTTACCAGCCCCTTAACCTCGATCCCAACACCGGCGACACGAGCTTCTGCGACGGCGTGTTCAATGGCTCGTCAGTTGGTACCCAGGCGGATACGTGCCGGCTGGTCATCTCGAACAAAAAAGCGCCGCTCAATACGGTGGCTTATCTCAACCCCTACACCGGCGGCCAGGATTCGTTCGGCGATCCGCTTCCGGGCACCCCGGAGTATGTCGTGTACGGCAGCGATGGATTCGACAGCGACACGTCCGTTTACCCCACGGGCGTCTATAGCCCGGGCACACCGGTGGATCCTTCGTCCGCTCACTGGATCATCAATAACCAGGCGTACGCCATGGCGGTCGGCAATCCATATCCCGGATCGGGCAGAAGCCCGCTTCGTGGACCGGACTTCAGCCAGCTCGATACAACCATCACCAAAACCACAAAGATCGCCGAAGGGGTCTCGTTGCAGCTTTCTCTTGCTGCTTACAACGTTCTTAACCAGATGTACATTGGCCCGGGCGTCGCAAATGTCTCGTCGTCGGTTTTCACGAGCAACATCTTTAATGCTTCCGGGACCACCATTCCTGGCAACAGCTCGGGCAACCGGTTCATGCTCCTGGGAGGCAAGATCATCTTCTAGTTGGAGAAGGACCCGCTTTACCCGAAGCGATCTGCGGCGCGGCACCGCTATGGTGGGCGCCGCAGATTTCTCCATGCAGATCGCTCCGGCGAAGACAGCTCCAGTCGCATGTCAGGCGGCGCTTTCATCACTCGTTCACATTCTTCTGCGACAGACTTCGATATTTGTGACCAACGGCATCCGGTGCGTGACCGATCGCTCGAAGGCGGATTCATGAGGACCCGTTCGCGATGCGGAGCCTCCGCGTAAATCGTTCAATTCAAATAACATTCCGTCATAATTCAAGTCTAGGATTTATCAGCCGCGTCTGATCGGCCAGCTCAAAGGCCGTTCCCCGAATCACAACCTCACATCGGAGAAAAACAAATGATGCTCATGCGAAGCAGTCACCATCGCACCTTCGCCATCTCCGCTGCGGCATGCTGCGTATTGCTCGTCGCGTCAACGAAGGTGAACGCCAATCCAGCTGCAGAACCCGACTACTCCCCTGTCAACGTTCAACCAATCCCGCGTTCTGTAGATCAACAGATCAAGCTCGCAAACGCCTATCTCTCGGGGCGCGGCGTCGCGCAGGATTTGAAAATGGCCGCTTATTTGTATGAAAAGGCCGCTGGCGCCGGAGATGCACTGGCGCAGCTGCAGCTTGGGTATCTGTACGAAACCGGAGTCGGTGTCTCAAAAGACCCGGCGCGCGCGGTTCATTGGTACCAGCTGGCCGCCTCCAACGGATTGCTTCGCGCCAAGGTGAATCTTGGGATTGCGTACCTGTGGGGTGCGGGCGTGCCGAAGAACGAAAAGCTGGCCCTGAAGCTGATGACTGAAGCCGCCGAAAACGGCAGTGGCCTGGCGGCTTGTTATCTCGGGGACTTCTATGCCTTCGGGATCGAAGTCCCGCAGGATAAAGGTCTTGCTGAAAAATGGTATCGCAAAGGTGCGGCGCTCCACGATCCCATCGCCGAATACGATCTGGGAACACTTTTGTTCGATGCCAAGGATCACGCCCATGACCCGCGCGCAGCAGCAGGCCTGTTGCGCGAGTCCGCAGCGACAGGCTACGTTCCCGCCATGCACTCCCTCGGGCTGCTCCTGGTTCGCAATCCTGGTCTTGCCCAGTCTCCCGGCGAGGCGACACAGCTGCTTGCTGAGGCCGCCAACGCGGGCAATTGGAGATCGTCAGTGCTGCTTGGCGTGCTGGCGCGGGACGGCAATGGAGTTCCTGCCGATCGCAGTGCGGCTTACTACCACTTCCGGGTCGCCGTCCTGCAGGGCGGAGATGACGCGAAGAATTTGCTTGCCAAGGACCTGCAGCTCCTTTCAGCTAAGCTGGGCTCCGGCGAGGTCCAAGCCATCGACTCTGAGGCAAGCCAGTGGTACCAGAAGCACCATTTAGTGCTCGAATTCGTCAATCATGAGGGGGAGAGACGGGCCGGGTATCCTACATTTGCCCTTCCGGTTCCTGAAGACGGCACCTACGCGGCGCAGCTGTTGACTGCGCCGCAAAACCAGGAGAGGCGAGATTCATCGCCCGAGTAGCCCGCTTGGCGGCGGCCTGCTGTCTCGTGTGAGTTCCCGTGCAACCGCGTTTTTGCGCTTCCCCCCCTGCATCTTTTTTGCGGAATTGCAGCGATTGAAATGACAAATCGATGACAATGCAATCAGCGCTAATGGTTAAGTAGGGAGGTCGGTTCGTGCCATCGCCCGGGAACGTTGGGGTTGAATCGTCAACCTCTGCCATTGCTCACGAGCCATTGCGACGGTCGGTGATGACCCACCCCGTCGTCTTCGTCGCCGCCTTCACGTTGCTGGGTGAACTGTTCGCCCTGCAGGAGTGGCTCAATATCCACCGCTCCGGCTATCGCATTGGCCCCGCCATTGTCTTCGCGTCGTGGGGTGCGCAGTACTTCCTTTGGGGAGTCATGGCCTGGGTCCTTTGGCGGCTCTTCCGGCCTTTCATCCAAAAGGCAAACGCATTTCAGATCTTAACCATCGTCCTGCCGGTCAGCCTGGCTACCTGCTTCATTGAGGAAATGATTTGGGTCGTTTTTTTCCCCCGGATCCCCATCGATCACGCTCGCATGCCTTACTGGGAGCGCATGATATTCAACTACAAGGCCGACCTTGTGGAAAGCATGGCGATCTTCTGGTCTGCCTTCATCTTTTTTCGCGGATTCGGCTACTATCAACAGCTTCGCGAGAAAGAGAACGTCGCTGCCCGGCTTGAGGCTCAACTTGCCAACGCACAAATCGCCGCGCTTCGGATGCAACTGAATCCGCACTTTCTTTTCAACACTATGAACAGCATATCCAGCCTGATGCGCACCGACGTCGAGGCTGCCGACCACATGTTGGAACAAATGAGCAGCCTGCTTCGTATGACATTGGAGCGCAGAGATGTGCAATTGATTCCCCTGCACGACGAAATCGAGTTCATTGAAACCTACCTCGCCATGCAAGACCGGCGATACGCAGGCCGGGTCAACCGCAGGCTCTCGGTCGATCCGGAACTTCACGACGCATTGATTCCAGCCATGATCCTGCAACCCATTGTTGAGAACGCATATGCTCACGGGCTGTCGAAGCTGGACCGTGGCGGTGAGCTGACAGTCGAGGTTTCCCTCAAGGGCGATCGGGTGCTGGCATGTGTAACGAATAGCGGACTGGGGCTGGCTGCCGGCCCGGATGATGCCGCGGCGGGCCACGGTGTTGGATTGACCAACGTGCGAAACCGGCTCCGCCTGCATTACGGAGAGGATTGTTCGTTTTCGATCGATGAGCTTGATCCTGCTCACGTGCAGGTCTCCATCTCATTTCCATTGCAGCTCGCAGAGAGCGCTCTCGAAACTGTCACAAGGTTCGGTGTGTGATGATTCGCGCAGTAATCGCAGATGACGAAGTCCTGGCCCGCCAGAAACTGCGCCAGTTGCTCCGCGAAGAGAGCGATATCGAAATCGTGGGCGAGTCGGCCACGGCTCTTGAGACCATCGAGCTGGTGCGCGCAGCCAATCCGGAGCTTCTGTTCCTCGATATTCAAATGCCCGGCATGGATGGATTTGACGTGGTCGGAACGCTCTCGGGGCAGCCGGCGGGCCCGGTCCCCCGCATCATCTTTACTACCGCGTATGACCAATATGCGGTGCGCGCTTTTGAGGTGAATGCTGTTGACTATCTGTTAAAGCCATTTACGCATGAAAGGCTGCGAACCGCCATTCAACGCGTCCGCGAGCAGCCTGCGGTCCAGCAGAGTCCAGGCCCCGCCAACGGCGGCGCCTCGGCAGTAAACCTCTACACCAATCGCATCATCTTCAAATCGCGCGGCCGCATTCTCTTCCTTCCCGTCTCCGACATTCGCTGGATCGGCGCCGAGGGCAACTACGTCCGCCTTTGCACCGCCTCAGAGACGCACCTTCTGCGCGAGACCATGGCACATCTCCAGGACCGCCTCGACCCGCGCGGATTCCTGCGCGTGCATCGCTCGTTCATCGTGAATTTGAAGTACGTGAAAGAGGTGCGAAGGGAAGCGAACGGAGACTCGGTGGTCATCCTCGACAACGGCCAGAAGGTCGCAATGGGCCGCAGCTACCGCGCGTCCCTCGGCGACCGCCTCCATCGGTCATGAATCTTCTGATTTTTGAAGAAAACGCTGCGACCCTATGAAGAATTCTTCGCTGCGATTTGTATTCTGACTTGAATACGAAGCGTTTTGTCACTGTAACTCGGCAATCCATCCCTCGCTACCTGGATTTGTAGAGATGGGTCGCGGTTTTTGATGATCTGAAGAAAAGTCTGGGCCGTCAGCAGAGCCTGGGCTCACAAATGAATCTGCGCCTGCATCGGCAGATGGTTGCTGGTCACCGCAGTCGATCGATCCGTCCCAGAGATATCCGGCGGATGCCGTTTTGGTTTCCCGCGTGCAACAGATAACTACGAGGTCATTGTCATGTCTTCCACCTTGTTGGCTTCCCCGCAGGAGTCGGCGCAGAGCGTCCCTTCGCCCGCCGTTTCAACGCCCAACACAGATCGGGCTATCGCAATGTCGATTGCTCTCAACGCAGATGCTCGTCGAATCGCCCAGGCTTTGACGATGCCTGAATATCTCGAGGCATGGATTGCCATGCCCGATCAGGGATCGGAGTCATCCATCGTCGCCACGCAAAAGGCGAACGGCTACCGGCTCGATCATTGCCGCGGCAGACGCGTCATCGCGAGCGTCGTCGGTTCCTTCCTTTGTTGCCATCAGCGGAAGATGAGGATGTTGTGGTGTGCCGCATGGTGCCCGGAACTGGCAGAGAGCCTGGTTGATTTCCGCATTCGCGGCAATTTCGGCAGCAGCATTCTCGAGTTGCGCCACACGGGTTTCCGCTCTACCGGCGAATTCCTGTGGCATCACCAACTATGGCGCGCCTCGCTCGCCAAGCTGTCCGTTCTTTTGGGCTCGGCATAAAGCCACTGCGCGCAACCGGAATGTGCGCTTCATCAAGGCATTCAAGTCGAGAACCGGCCGGGCGCCCCTGAAGGCCGGACCATTCTTCCCCCACATACCCAACCAAGGCGCGTTCTGCCTCCTGCTGTGCGCCGCTCGAACGTGTCAAGCTGCACACAGCGTGTGCGTCCTGACACGGGCCGGCCACTCCAAACAAACTGTAACCAATTTGTTTTCAATCGCATAGGATTGGTGCGCTGCTTGCACTTCTTCCCGGCGTGAGCGGTTCGAAAGATCGGATCACTCGGGGGGATGCGATGAAGGCTCAGAAGCAAATCAGGTTGGGAATCGCGACGACGCTGACGTTTCTGGCAGTGCAGGCATTAGCGCAAGGCGCGGCCCAGCACGCAATAGTCACTCCGGAAGCGAAGCAGCAGGTCCCGGTCGCAGCCACAAATCGGGTGATTGTGGTCAGCCTGGAAGACCGCAAGCTCGCGCTGGTGGAGAACGGCAAAGTGGTGAAGGTCTACCCGGTTGCAACCGGCAAGCCCTCGACACCCAGCCCGGTGGGCACTTTCACCATCGAGCGCCGCGTCGCGAACCCCACCTATTCGCACGACGGCCGTGTTGTTCTGCCGGGGCCGAACAATCCGGTGGGCTCGCGCTGGATGGGCCTGAGCATCAAGGGTTACGGGATCCACGGAACCAACGTTCCCAGTTCCATCGGCAAGGCTGCATCGCACGGATGCATCCGCATGGCGAAGTCTGATATCGAAGATCTCTATTCCAAGGTCTCCGTCGGCGACACCGTGCAGCTGATCGGCCATCGCGACGAGGAAACAGCACAGTTATTTGGCGACGGCGCAACCCCGACGCCCGCTGTTCAGCCGCCCGCACAGACGGCTCTGGCTGCCGCTGCGCCGGCTCCTGCTGTACCGGCTCAGCAACATTCGACGGCCAACGCCGCTGTCATGACCATGACTCGCGCCGGCCTTGCGGCCGCTGCGGGTCTCGCGGTTGCGGGCTCCATGTAAGGGAGGTCTGCGATGTATCTGCTTGCGCACGCGATCTCAGGCTTTGAAGCAGCGCTGCTGCCCGTAGCAGCGGCCCTGCTGCTTGAGGAGTTGACCTACGGGGGACTGGTCCGGCTGCTGCTGGCTCCTCGGCCGGAAACCGGAAAACGGAAAGGGCCCGATCACCGGAATGGAGGCGGGCAATGCTCGCATTGAAGCTGTTGTTCACAGTCGCGGGAGTGTTGTTTTGGGCTGCCGCGTTGGCGATTCCGCTCTACGCCCTTTGGTTGCGCCTGAACGTCGCGCGCAAAAAGGCAAGCGCTGACGGAACCATGGATGAAAATCTCAATCACTCAAAAGAGATCAAATGGCGTCTCTCGGTTGTTTTGGCGGCCGTGGGATGCGCGCCGATGCTTGCAGCTGCCAGCATCGTGGTGGTGCCCAGCGGCATGGGCGGGGTGCGCATCAGCCAAGTGAGCGGCACGCTGCCGGGCACGCTTTATCCCGGCGTTCACATCGTCACACCTCTCGTGGACAGCGTGGAGATGTTCGATTTGCGCGATCATCTCTACGCAGCGGGCGTTCCAGAGCCGGGTGCGAAGAAGACGCAGGCCACTGCCGGCCTGAGTGTGCAGTCGCTCGAGGGACTTGACATAGGTCTCGGCATCACAGTGCGCTATCGGCTCGATCCCAACAAACTGTCCACGGTGCAGGCGCACCTGCCGCAGCCGTCGGACAAGGAACTGGTGCCTCCAGTGGTGGCCAGTGCGTGGCGGGAACTCACGCCGCATTACACCGTCAAGGAAATCTTTTCAACGAAGCGCGAGGAAGTGCGCGCCAAGGCCGCCGACATCATCACGCGCAAGCTGGCTGCCGACGGGATTGTGGTTGAAGAGGTGATGCTCTCGGACATTCAACTGCCTGAAGAGTACGCTCGCGGCCTTGAAGGACTGTTGCTGAAGGAGCAGCAGGACGACCAGATGAGCGTGGACACCGACATCCAGCAAAAGCAAGTGAAGATCGCCGAGCTGCAGGCCGAGGCCGACGCGGCGCAGAAGGTGAAGGAGGCCGAGGGTGAAGCTCAGTCGAAGGTGGTTGAGGCAAAGGGCGAGGCCGATGCCATGCAGTACACACTGCCGCTCAAGGAAAAGCAGATTGAGCAGAGCAAACTGGAAGCCGAAGCGCGCAAGGAGGCGACCGTTGAAACAGCGGAAGCCGACGCCCAGGCCAAGGTGATCGACAGCAAGGCCGAGCTCGAGCGGCGCAACCTGCTGGCCGATGCGGAGGCAAACCGCATCAAGGTGGTGGCCGCGGCAGACGCGCAGCGCATGGCGAGCGAAGCGGAGCTCCTGAACAAGTCGCCGCTCCTGATCAACAAAATCGTGGCCGAGAGGCTCTCCGACAAGATCCAGGTCGTCATGGTTCCTTCGGATGGCAAGTTCTTCTTTGCCAGCGATGTTTTTCGCAGTGCGGCGACCAACCCCATCGTCAAGCAGGAGATGGAAAGCGAGCAGGACGCAGCGCCGGCTCAAGGGCACTGAGGATGGGCTTCTGCGGGGCGGGGACGCGGGGTTCCCGCTCCGCGGTTTTCAGCGTAACTCGGCAGCCGCGTTCGCCGGCAACCATTCGAACCGGCCGTAAACGGTATAATCCGCGCAAACGAAACAACACGAGAAGCGATGAAGGCAATGAGACGCATCTGGCTGATGGTCGCGGTGGTTGGACTGGGAGCAGTTGCGGCGTACGCGGCGCCCAGCCCATGGGAACAGCCCGCATTCGCCCTCGCCAATCAGGTCGCGGCGATTCTTGGGCCGGGCCAGGCGCACCTCGTCGTGCGCAACCTTTCCTCCATTGCAACCGGCGACATTCCCGCGATCCGGCGCCTGCTGACGGAGGACCTGAAAGCGCGCGGCGTAACCCTTGCTGGCGAAGACTGCCCAAACACGCTCACCGTGACACTGAGCGAGAGCGCACGGGAACGGCTGTGGGTGGCAGAGGTGGCCGAAGGCAAGCAAACCCAGGTCGCAATCGTCGATGCGGGCGCGATTCAGCCGCCGCAACTGCCCGTGGCCGGCGGCCTCACGCTGCTCAGCCAGCAGATTCTCGCGGCGCGCGATCAGCTATTGGCGGTTCTCGAGACGCCGTCGGGCTTGGTGGTTTTGGAGCCCGAACAAATTGATTTGTATGCGCACGCGGCGGGCGGCTGGCAAGAACAGCAACACACGCCTATCGAGCAACGACTCCAGCTCGCGCGCGATCGCCGGGGCATCCTGGTGATGGATGCGGACGGTCAGGGATTTGACGCTTGGCTTCCCGGCATCAAATGCTCCCTCGCCGCGTCTGCCGCCGCGGGCGATTGGGCGCCGCAATGCCGGGAAAGCGACGATCCCTGGCCAATCGTTGCCTCGCCATTTACGCAACAGCCGGCGGCTCCGACAGCTGCTGCGGTCGGCGCCACAGCATCACTCAGCGCCTTCTACAATGCTGCGCGCGATTACTTTACCGGCGTCGTTACGCCCGGCGTCGGTGTTGATTTACCTCCGTTTTATTCAGCCGCGCTCATTCCCCGCTCAAGTGGCTCAACCGCACTGCTTATCGGCGGCATCGACGGCAAGGTGCAGTTGGTCGAGAGCAATGCGCTGCATCCCGTCGCGGGTGCGCGCGACTGGAGCAGCGATTTTGCTGTGCTGCACTCCGGCTGCGGAGCCAGTGTCGAAGTCATCGTTTCCGGTTCGGGTGCGGCGGCGAGCGACAGCCTTCGCGCATACGAGATTCCCGCGTTCGAGGCCGTTCCGGCAAGCGCGCCGCTCTCCGTCAACGGAACCGTAACGGCGCTATGGACCGCGCCGGACGGCAAGAGTGTTTTCGCGGTGGTTCGCAATCCGTCAGACCAATATGAGGTGGACCGTGTTACTGCGCTTTGCAATTAGTTTTTTCCTGGTCTTGGTTGCGATCTGTGCCTGGGGAAGGACGCGGCCTCATTACGGCGGCACTCTGCGCGTAGAGACCGAAGGCGATCCGTGGCGCGTCCCTGACGGAGCGGCCCGGCGCCTCGTCTTTGATGGGTTGACCGCATTCGATGCCCACGGCGCCGTGGTTCCTGCCCTGGCGGTCGAGTGGCAGCCGGACGACAACGATCATCGCTGGCAGTTCCGGCTCCGCCCGGGCGTGAGCTTTCACGATGGGTCGCTGCTTACCTCGGCGGCCGTTGTCATGTCGCTGAACCTCTCCTGCACGGCAAACTGTCCGTGGACCGCTGATCGTGCCGTTGGCTATACGGTCGTCTTTACCAGCGACTCGCCCATGCCCAACTTGCCTGCGCTGCTCGCGGGCGATGCGTTTCTCATTGCGCTTACGCGGACACCCGACGGGCAAACGCCTTCGAACTCTATTGGCACCGGACCCTTTCAATTCAGCGCCACGAACAACGGCGTTCTTACGCTCACCGCCAACGACAACTGCTGGCAGGGCCGCCCGTTCCTCGATGCGATCGCAATCAGCGGCAACCGGACGATTCGTGATCAATGGCTCGATCTTAGCGTGGGGCACGCCGACCTGGTCGAAGTGCCTCCGCAGGAGCTGCGCCAGGCGCAACAGCAGCGACTCACGGTGATTGAGTCGCCGCCTGTGCAATTGCTTGCCCTTCAGGTCTCCGATTCAGGGTCCCTCGCGAATCCCGTTCTGCGCGCATCCATTGCGCAGGCGGTCGACCGCGGCGCGCTCTTCAATGTCGCCTTTCAAAAACAGGGTGAGATTACGGCGAGCCTTCTGCCGCAGCCGCTTACCGGCTACGCGTTTCTCTTCCCAACCGATCGCGATCTGAACAAGGCGATCGAACTGCGCGGCGGGCTCACGCCGCCGTCGCTCACTATGGCGGCCGATGGCGACCCGGCCATTCAATTGGCTGCGCAACGCATCGCGCTCAATTTGCACGAGGCGGGATTCAATGTCCAGGTGAGTGCCCGCAACGCGCCCGGCGCCGATCTCGCGCTGCGCAGGCTGCCGCTGGTTGGCGCCAATCCGGCAGACGCTCTCGCGATCGTCCTTCACGGTATCGGTGAGAACGCTCCCGTCGCGAGCCAGAATCCTGAAACGCTGTTTCGCGCCGAGCACGATGTCCTCAGCTTCAACACTCTGATCCCTCTCCTCGACCTTCCACGCGCATACGCCGTAAGTGGACGCGTTCGCGATCTGCGTCTTCACGCCGACGGGACACCGGACATGGCCAACGCTTCCGTTGAGGATGCTGCCCCATGAATCTTCGCCAGAAGCTCCTGCTCCTGTTTTCGCTCACCGTGGCGGCAGCGGTTGCCGCGGTGGCGTGGACCGTGCTTCTGCGTATTCGGCACGTCTTTGACGTGCGCGACCAGGAAGAGACGGCGCTCTTCGTCAGCCAGTTTCAGCGTGAATTCCAGCATCGTTCGTCTGAAGTGGCGGCGGCGGTCAGCCACCTTGCGACGAGCGAGCAGGCGCGCACCATGGCATTCAACCTCGCGCAGTCCGGCGATGCGGCGCCCTATTTGACAGAGGCGCAGGCGATGGCGCAGGACGCACAGCTCGACTTCCTTGAAATTGTGGGGCCTGACGGCAATATTGTGAGCTCCGCGCAGTGGCCGGCGCGGTTCGGCTATCCCGAACCCGCGGCTGTAAGCGCCACCCCCGCTCCCTTTCTGAAACGGGAAGATCTGCCCGACAGCTCAACCGCTCTCGGCCTGTTCGCGGTGCGTGCCATTGGCGGATCGGCTGTCCGGCTGGTTGGCGGCGAGCGGCTCGATCAAAGCTTTCTTGCCGATCTCCCGGTCGCGCCGGGCATGGAGATCGCGCTTTACAGCGATGCCGGCTTGGCGGCAGGCACGGCTGGGCCGGCGACCCCTTCCAATGCCTCCGCTGCCTTCGATCCCTCCCGGCTTCTTGGGCCCAGCGGTGGCCTGCCCGGCTCCGGACATTTTCAAGCTCTCATTGACGCCGCTCGCAAATCCGGTCAGCAGGTGAGCGGTATCGTCAATCCCACATCTCGCCGCGAAGATAGCCTCAGCGCCACCGCGATCCCGCTAAAGAATGAACAAGGCGACGTGATGGCAGTGCTGGTCGTGGCCATCTCGCGCGCGGGCATGGTCGAGGCGCAGGGACACATCCGTGCCATAGCGTACGGCGTTGCGGCCGGAGGCATTTTGCTGGCGATAGCGTTGAGCTTGTGGATTGCGGCGCGTGTCTCGCGGCCGATCGAGCGGCTGGCCCGGGCAGCGGAAGAAGTTGCAGGCGGCAACTGGGACGTGCGTGTGCCCCAGCGCGGGCGCGACGAAGTGAGCGTGCTTGCGCGCAGCTTCAATCACATGACAGAGCAGCTCGCCAGCCAGCGCGACCGCCTGGTGCAAAGCGAGCGCGTGGCTGCATGGCGCGAGCTGGCTCGCCGCCTGGCGCACGAACTCAAGAATCCACTCTTCCCGCTGCAGCTCACAGTCGAGAACCTCATCCGCGCCCGCCATCTGCCGCCGGCCGAATTCGACGAGGTGTTTCGCGAAAGCACGTCGACGTTGGGCACTGAAATCGCGAACATGAAGACGATCATCGGCCGCTTTAGCGATTTCAGCAAAATGCCCAAGCCCGAGCTCGAGCGCATCGATGCGAAAGACGTCGTCGAACGAGTGCGCACGCTCTACGAGTCCGCCGCCAACCGCGACACAAAGATCCAATTCGTCGTCGACGTTGCCCAGGTCCCGATGCCACTCGATGCCGATCCGGAGCTGCTGCACCGCGCGCTCTCCAATCTCGTCCTGAACGCAATGGACGCCATGCCCGATGGCGGCAAGCTCACGATTTCAGCGTGGCCGATCGATGGCAACGTGGAAGTCCGCGTCTCAGACACGGGGAAAGGACTCACGCCCGAAGAGTGCGAGCGGCTTTTCACCCCGTACTACACCACCAAACAGCACGGAACCGGGCTGGGCCTTGCGATTGTGCAGTCGGTGGTCGCGGATCACGCCGGCACCATCGCTGTCGAAAGCCCCGAGGGCGGCGGTGCAACGTTTATCATTACGCTGCCGAAGGCCAAATCATGAATGCCAAGGCGAACATCCTCATCGTCGATGACGAGGCCAATACGTTGGCGTCGCTCTCCCGCGCCTTTCGCCTCGCCGGGCACGAAGCCGTGGTGTGCGATAACGCCGAGCGCGCGCTTGAGCTAGCCCGCGCGCAGCCATTCGACCTTATTCTCAGCGACGTGGTGATGCCGCAGCGCGACGGTCTCGCGCTGCTCGAAGACCTGAAAACCGCGGGCGTCACCGCTCCGGTGGTGATGATGAGCGGCCAGGCGTACATCGAAATGGCCGTCCGCGCCACGCGCCTCGGCGCACTCGACTTTCTCGAGAAGCCGCTCTCCACTGAGAAACTGCTGGTCACGGTCGAGAACGCGCTCAGGCTCACGCGCCTCGAATCGGAAAACCGCGAGCTGCGCGCCCGCGTTGGGAAACATGCGCTGGTTTTTGCCGGCGAAACGATGCGGCGCGTCATGGCGCAAATCGAGCGAGTCGCCGCCGGCGAAACCCGCGTGTGCATCTACGGTGAAACAGGCACCGGCAAGGAGCTTGTGGCGCGCACGTTGCACGAGAAGAGTCATCGCGCCGCAGGACCGTTTGTCACGCTCAACTGCGCAGCCGTCCCTGCCGAGCTCATCGAGAGCGAGCTGTTCGGCCACGAGAAGGGTTCGTTCACCGGTGCGGCACAACGGCACACGGGCAAGTTCGAGCAGGCTCACCATGGCACCCTCTTCCTTGACGAGATCGGCGACATGCCAACCGCCATGCAAGCCAAGCTGCTTCGCGTGCTCGAGGAAGGGGAGGTGGAGCGCATTGGCGCCAGCAGGCCCACAACTGTCGACGTCCGCGTCGTCGTTGCCACGCATCGTAATCTTGAGCAGCTTGTCGAGTCCGGCGGATTCCGTCGCGACCTCTATCATCGCGTGGTTGTTTTTCCGGTCCAGCTGCCGCCGCTTCGCCAGCGGCGAGAGGATCTGCCCCTTTTGGTCGAGCATTTCGTCCGCCAGGTGAGCTCGCAAAACGGTTGGAAGCCTGTCACGTTCACGCCGTCCGCGATCGATGCTTTGCAGCAGTACGCCTGGCCGGGCAACATCCGCGAGCTGCGCAACGTGGTGGAGCGCTTGCTGCTGCTCGCCGGCAGTGAAGTGACCGCGGACGACGTTCTGCTCGCGCTTCCCACTTCACACGCTTCATCCGAACCCGCGGCCGGCGCGTCCTCCGACTCCGTTGGCTCGGGACCGCTCGCGCTGCGCATGCTCGCGTTCGAGCGGGCGCTGGTGCTGGCCGAGCTCGAGCGTCACGGCCGGCATATCACGCAGACCGCCCGGGCACTGGGCCTCGAGCGAAGTCACCTTTATAAGAAGTGCCAGCAGCTTGGAATCGACCTCCAGAATCTGTCGCAAAAGGAGTGAGGTTGGCGCGGCCGCACCTGCGCTCAAACGTGGCGCGGCGCAATGCCCGGTCAGGTCGGGGGCAGCGAACTAATCCACGCCGAGCCGGCCAGAAAATCCGCGCGCAATGGAGCGGTCACTCTTCGCGCAGCAGGACAAGCGGATCGACGGCGAGGGCGCGCCTTGCAGGGATCCACGAAGCAATAAGGCCCAGGAGCAGCATGGCCACCGTTACACCGCCCAGCACTAGCGGGTCCTTCGGCGTGGCCTGGTAAACGATGAACGACAACACGCGCGTTCCCATCAACCCCAGCACCAGGCCAGCAACCGAGCCAATGGCCAGTAGGCGAAAAGCGCGTCCCAGAGAAGTGAACAGGATTTCACGCTGCCCTGCGCCCAGAGCCACGCGAATACCGAGTTCGCGCAGCCGCTTGCTCACCGAATAGGACGCCAGGCCAAAGATACCTGTAACTGCGAGCATCGCGCCGAGCAATCCGAGCACGCCCAGCGCGACAGTGGCGACGCGAGCCGCAAACAAGGCGGTATCCATTTCAACAGTCCACGAGCGAATGCTGATGGGCAGGCTGGAATCGAGCCCGTGCAGCCCTCGCTCCAATCCGCCGGCGATTTCCGCCGGATCGCGATTGGACCTCGCTACCAGCCACGCTGCGGAGGAATCGTGTTGCAGAAGTGGGAAGAACATCGCCGGTTGCTGGTCCTCAGTCAACGAGCGGTATTTGCCGTTTTCCACAACACCCACAACCTCTGCCCGGTTTCCTCCCCAGAACTTGAAGTGGCCGCCGATTGCTTTGTTGACCGATCCGAAGACTTTCTCCGCGAACTGCCGATTAATCAGAGCAACCGTGGGCGATTTCTTATCGTCGTTGAACGTCAGGTCTCTGCCTGCCAAGAGCCTGGTGCCGGATGCTTCAAGATAGCCAGGGGAGATGTTGTAGTCCATGGCGTCGGCAATAAAGTTGGTGGGCCGATAGTCGGTAGTAGTGTCGGTGTAGACGTAGGAGTCGCCCCCGCCCAGTGACAGCGGAATCTGGTTGATCATGCCTGCGGCCGTTACACCGGGGATGGATGAAGCTTCCCCGAGCATGCGGCGCTGCATCTGCTGCACGCGATCGCCGGTATACCCCGCCATCTTCAGGTCGGTCTCAACCAGCGTTGCATTTTGCGGGTTGAAACCGAAGTTGCTGCGGAGCGAGCGCACCAGGCCGCGTACGGCTACGAGGGAGGAAGTAACCAACACAGCACAGATCGCGATCTGCGCGACAAGCAGCATGTCGCGGACTGCGAAGCGCTTGATCCGCGGTCCGCCGCTTCCGCCTGAGCGGATCACCTGCCACGGATCGTCGTGCATCACCTGGCCGACCGGCACCATGCCGAAGAGCAAGCCACTCACCAACGCTAGCAACATCGCAACAACATAGGTGCGGACGTCGGGGTTCACCGGAACGTTAATCGGGATGTCGGGAATCGGCTGCCATGCGCTCAGCCCGTGCAGGATGACCACGCCGCCGGCAAGGCCAATGACGCCGCCGGCCAGCGAAACCACCATCGCTTCGGTGAGCAGTTGGCGGAGAATCAGGCCGCGCCGCGAGCCGAGGGCCAGGCGCAAGCCGATTTCCTTGGCGCGATCGGCCGTTCGCGCCGCAAAGAGGCTTCCCAGATTCGCGCACGCTGCCAGCAGAATAAGCCCGGCAAGCAGCATCAAGCCTGCCATGAATGCCCGAGCCGGTCCGCCAAGCATGTCGCCAACCAGGCCGGGACGCGCCAGGCTGAAATAGATGCCGTCGTCGTCGGAGGGATAGGTCTTGGCCAACCAGCTTCCGATTGCGTTCAGGTCGGAAGTCGCCTGCTGTGGCGTCACTCCGGGCTTGAGCCGCCCGATCACGAACGCATTGTGATTGCCGCGATATTGCAGGTCGTTGGAGCCCTCGACCGTGGGCTGCTCGACCCAGGGAATCCAGAAGGCAGGCGCAAAGAACAGCTCAGTGCCGCGAAAGTCAGGCGGCGCTACGCCGATGATGGTGAACGGATGCTTGTTGATGTCGACCGTTCGGCCCACGACGGTCCGGTCCTGATGAAAACGGCTATGCCAGAATGCATAGCTCAGCACAACATAAGGAGCGCTGTTGATGCCCTTTTCATCCGTGGCGTGAAAAAAGCGCCCCAGATACGGCTGGATGCCGAGCCCGTCGAAGTAATTGCCGCTGGTCATATAGGGCCATGCTGTCGAAGGATTCCCTCCGTTATCCACGCCCACGGGCCCCATAATCTCTTCCGCCATCACGCTTTCGAAGGTCCGGTTGCGGTCGCGCATGTCAATGTAGTCCAGGTATGAATGCGACGGCCAATGGTAGCGTTGCACCGAATAGAGATTCTGCCCTTGAGGCACATTCACCGGCCGCAGGATAAGCGCGTTCAAAACGCTGAACACCACGGCGTTGGCGCCGATGCCCAGCGCCAGCGTGGCGATCGCAGTAAGGGTGAATCCCGGAGACTTTCGCAACTGGCGGAGTGAGAGTTTCAGATCGCTCAACATGCGTGGCCTTCCTGTGGATGCATTGACGTGCGTTCTGAGTTCTCTTACGCAGGCCGCGAGCGCATGGTTCCCGGGGAACGATGCACAGTCGAGTGTCCGAAATCGGACAGTTGTACTGCGGAATCGGTCAGTGATGGAACCAGCGGGAGCAGCGGGAGTGGACGAAGCTTTTTGTTTTCAATGGGCGTCGATCGTGCCGATTTGGCGAATTGCGTGCTTTCACGTCTATGCGATGGACATTGCACGCCCTGATTTATTGCGAAAGAGGAAACGCCGGATGCTGATCTGGTCTGGCGCGGCGCTGGCCGTGGTTGCGGTGCTTGCGGTGATTGTGATGCGCCTCAAGCCGGCCTCACCCGATGTGGATCGCTCCACGATCTGGACCGACACGGTGAAGCGCGGCGACCTGACCATCCAGGTACGGTCGTCGACGGGCACGCTGGTTCCGCGCGAAGACAGCATTGAGTTGCTTCCCGCCCAGACCGACGCGACGGTGGTGCGCATTCGCGTGCTGCCGGGCACAATGGTGACGCCGGATACGATCCTGATGGATTTGTCGGACCCCGAGCTTGAACAGCAGTTGCTGAACGCACAGTTGGCTCTGAAGGCCGCCCAGGCCGACTACAAAAGTCTGCAAGCAACACTGCAGAGCACGTTGATGGACAAGAAGGCCGCGGCAGCTCAGGTCAACTCCGACTATACGCAGGACCAGCTGCAGGCGCAGACGGACAAGGCGCTCTACGATCTGGGCGTGATTTCCGGCCTGGCCTACAACAAATCGAAGGGCACGGCAGACCAGCTGTCCACGCAGCACCAGCTTAGTCAGCAGCAGTTGGACGTGAATCAGAAGGCCATTGAAGTCCAGCTTGCCTCGCAGCAGACCAAGATCGACCAAGCCAAGGCGTTGCTTGCTCTATATCAAAAACAGGCGGCTGCGCTCCAGGTCAGGGCCGGCATCTCCGGTGCGCTGGCGCCGCTGGCCACTCCACTGCAGGTTGGCCAGCACGTCACGGCGGGAACTTCGGTGGCCGAAGTCATTCAATTGGACAAGCTCAAGGCCGCGCTCCAGATCGCCGAGACCCAGGCTCGCGATATTCAGATCGGACAGCCGGCCACGATCGACACGCACAACGGCGTCATCCCCGGGCATGTGACCAGAATCGATCCAGCAGTTGTGAACGGAACGCGCACGGTCGACGTATCACTGGATGGACCGCTACCTTCGGGTGCGGTGCCGCAGTTGAGCGTCGATGGGACCATCGACCTGGCGCACTTGAAGGATGTGCTCTATGTCGGGCGCCCCGCACTGGGGAATGAAAACTCGACGCTCAGCCTTTTCAAGCTTGACGCCGGCGACAATGGCGCCACACGCGTCCCGATCAAAGTCGGGCGCGCGTCAGTGAACAGCATCGAGGTCCTGGAAGGTTTGAAGGAAGGCGATACGGTGATCCTCTCGGACATGTCGAGGTGGGACAACGTGGATCGCATTCGGCTGGAGTAGGCAACAACGCCGCGGAAACCAGGCGCGAACAGAATCGAAGGAAAACGGAAGAGGAACGAGGAGAGATGCTATGGGAGCGAATGGCACATTGATCGAGATTGAAGACCTGACCAAGATCTTCTACACGGACGAGGTGGAAACGCACGCACTCTCCGGGGTTCACCTCAAGATCAAGCGCGGGGAATACGTGGCCATGTCCGGCCCTTCGGGCTGCGGCAAGTCCACGCTGCTTTCGATTCTCGGCTTGCTCGATACGCCGACCAGCGGGCGGTATTTGCTCAATGGCAATCCGGTCGAGAACCTGAGCTTCAGCGACCGCTCGCGGATTCGCAACCAGGAGATCGGCTTCATCTTTCAAAGCTTCAACCTGATCGGCGATCTGACGGTGCAGGAAAATGTTGAGTTGCCGCTCACCTATCGCGCGGGCATTTCCGCGGCGGAACGCAAGCGGCGCGTGACCGAGGCGCTGGAGCGCGTGAACATGGCGCACCGCATGAAGCATTATCCCGCCCAGCTTTCCGGCGGCCAGCAGCAGCGCGTGGCTGTGGCTCGAGCCCTGGCGGGCTCGCCGTCCATCCTGCTGGCCGACGAGCCCACGGGCAACCTGGACTCGAAGAATGGCGAAGCGGTGATGCGCCTGCTGGCCGATCTGCACCGCGAAGGATCGACCATCTGCATGGTCACGCACGATCCGCGCTTTGCCCGTCACGCCGCGCGCGAGGTGCATCTGTTTGACGGCAAGGTCGTGTCAGAGGAAGAGCAGAAGAAGCTCGAAGAGGAAGCGGAGGCGTAAACAATGCTTCTCCGGAATCTGGTCAGCGACCTGCGTTTCGCGCTGCGCCAGTTGCGCAAAGCGCCGGGTTTTACTTTCACCGCTGTGCTTACGCTGGCGCTGGGCATCGCCGGCACGAGCACGATGCTGAGCTGGATCAGCGGGACACTCTTCAACTCTGTACACGGGGGAGCGCGCACCTCCGACATGGTGACGATCATGCGCGGCGAGCGCAACGAACATCCGATGCCGCCCTTCTCGTATCCGGATTTTGTGGACGTGCGGGCCCAGGCGAAGTCTTTCTCGGGAATTCTGGCCTATCATCACGATTTCGTATCGATCACCAGTTCGGGGATGCCGGAGCGCATTTACGGGGATCTGGTAACGGCAAATTACTTTGAAGTGCTCGGGGTTCGTCCGATTCTTGGACGAACCCTGCTGGCGGCGCAGGCTAACGAAGCAGCGAGCGCTCCAGAGGCTGTGCTGGGCTACGGGTTGTGGCAAAGCCATTTCGGCGGCGATCCAAACATCGTCGGACAGTCGATCGAAATCAACCTGCACCGGTACACGATTGTGGGGGTGGCGCCGAAGGGCTTCACTGGGTGCGCAACGGGAGTGCGATCGGACATTTTTCTGCCGGTGGGGAACATGGGGCCGGTGTGGAACTGGAACCCGCTTGAGGATCGCGGTGAGCCGTTTCTCAATGTGCTCGCCGTTCTGCGGGCAGGAGTCGACCGGCATGCGGCGCAGAGCGAAGTAAGCGCGATCGTGCAGCACCTCGTCGACCGCTACCCGGCGTCGCATCTTGGCAACAATGCGATCTCGCTCGATCCGCTGTGGCGCTCGCCATTTGGCGCCAACGTTTATCTGGCAGGCATGCTGTCCATACTGCTTGCGCTTGCCGCCGTGCTGCTGCTGCTCGCCTGCGCCAACGTTGCAGATCTCCTGCTGGTGCGATCGGTGTCGCGCCGCCGCGAGTTGGCCATTCGGCTGTCGATGGGCGCGCCTCGCTGGGTGCTCGTGCGGCAACTGATGCTGGAGAACCTGCTGATCGCGCTGGCGGGCGGGGCGGTAGCTCTCGCAATCACGTTCTGGACCTCACGGATGCTGGGATCGTTTCTGCCCGCAATCACTCTTCCTCTCGACATCAATGGCAAAGTGGATGGCAAGGTGCTGTTGGCCACGTTTCTGGTCGCAGCGCTCACCGCGGTGTTGTCGGGTGTTGTACCCGCACTGCGCGCTTCGGGCGTCTCACCTGTCACCGTGCTCAAAGACGAGTCTCTAAGTACGTCGGGAGGTTTGGGCAAGTCGCGACTGGCTAAAGGGCTGGCTGCCGCGCAGATTGCGCTCTCACTCGTTCTGCTCGTCTGTGCAGGGCTGTTTGTCCGCAGCCTGGTGAACGCCCAAAATACCGACCCGGGGTTCGACGCCAATAACGTATTACTTGTCTCGTACGACCTCGGCATCATGCAATACTCCGGAAGCAGGGCAATGGAATTCGACCGTGAGGTGCTCGAGCGCGTGCGGGCGCTGCCTGGTGTCGAGTCAGCCACGCTGGCCGATTTCTCGCCTCTCAGCTTTACCATCCACACGGACGACGTGACGCCTGAGGGCTACGTTCCCCGCATCCATGAATCGCTTGCAATGGACCGAGGGGATGCAGGCCCAGGATATCTGCACACCATGCGCACGCCGCTGCTGGAAGGGCGCGATTTCACTGACGAAGATACAGAACACTCGCAGCAAGTGGTCATCGTCAACAGAGCTTTCGTCGATCGCTACTGGCCGGGACAGGACGCCATCGGCAAACGGCTTGAGTATCGCGGGAGGTGGTATTCAGTAGTCGGTGTGGCAGGCAATGGGAAATACCGCCGCCTGATTTACGATGCCGCTCCGCTGATCCTTGTGCCTCTGATGCAGGATTTCCCCAGCGAAGCGATTCTGCATGTGCGCACCAGCGGAGATCCAATGGCGTTTGCTCCGGCGGTAGAGAAGACGATTCACAGTCTCAATTCCAACCTGCCGCTGTTCGACGTGACGACTCTCAAACAGAACATACAGTTGGGCACCGCCTTTCAGCGTATCGGCGTGGACTTTGCAGGAGCCTTTGGTCTGCTGGCCATGTTGCTTTCCGCAGTGGGCGTTTATGGTGTGGTTGCCTACACGACCAGGCAGCGCACGCACGAGATCGGCATTCGCATGGCGCTGGGCGCGGCAAAAGGAGACGTCTTCAAGCACGTTCTGCAACAAGGCATGCGTCTTGCGCTGTTAGGTCTGGCCGCCGGCTTTGCTGTCTCACTCGCCGTCACGCGCTCCCTGCGCGGAATGCTTTACGGAGTTGGCTCGGAAGACTGGGTCACCTTTACGGCGGTAGGCGTCGCGCTTTGCGCGGTGGCCCTGATTGCGTGCGTCGTCCCCGCGCGCCGCGCTGCATCGGTTGAGCCGGCGGAGGCACTTCGCATTGAGTAAGATGATTCCCCTTTATCTGGGAGGCATGGAATGAGGAATCTTTGGCACGACATCCGTTACGCGCTGCGCCAGTTGCGCAAGGCACCGGGGTTCACGCTGACGGTGACGATCACGCTTGCGCTGGGCATCGGCGCCAACACGGCGATCTTCACGTTGATTCACGGCATTCTTCTGCGCTCGCTGCCAGTGACGAATGCCGCGCAGCTCTATCGCATCGGCGACGATAACAAGTGCTGCGTGGATGGCGGATTTCCTGAGGACGCCGCAACTACGGGCGATTATTCCATCTTCTCCTTCGACCTCTATCAGCACCTGAAAGCATCTGCGCCGGAATTTGAGCAGTTGGCAGCGGTGCAGGCCGGCGACTGGCGGTGGAGCGTTCGCCGCGGTGATGCATTGCCCAAATCCGTGCACGGCGAAATGGTTTCAGGCAATTACTTCTCTACGCTTGGTCTCAGCGCGTACGCAGGCCGCCTGTTTGCCGATCGCGATGATGCGCCCTCTGCGCCGCCAACTGTTGTCATGAGTTACCCGGCATGGCAGAGCGAGTACGCCTCCGATCCCTCGATCGTCAACTCAACCATCTACATCCAGGCAAAACCGTTCACCGTGATCGGAGTTACGCCGCCCGGCTTCTTCGGCGATCGGGTATCCGATACGCCGCCGGACTTCTGGATTCCCATCAACACCGAGCCTTACCTGCGCGGCACTGAATCCATTCTGCATCACGCAGAATCGAACTGGCTCTATCCCATCGGCAAAGTTCGCCCTGGAACAAACATTCCTGGGTTGCAGGCGAAGCTCTCCGGCGCACTTCGCCAATGGCTCCTCTCGCGTCCCAACATGATGGCGAACGGCGGAGCAGCTCTTGTTCCGAGGATGCACGTGGTGCTAACGCCGGGCGGAGGCGGAATTCAGATCCTCCAGAACCAGACAGGCAAGGGTCTCAAGCTGCTCATGATCTTGTCGGCGATCGTACTGTTGATCGCTTGTGCCAACATTGCTAATCTGATGCTGGCGCGCGCCACCACCCAACGCTCCGAAATCGCCGTGCGCGTGGCCCTCGGTGCGGGACGCCGCCGCGTCATCCGCCAGATTCTCACCGAAAGCGTCTTGCTGAGCTTGCTGGGTGGCCTGGTCGGGTTGGCTGTAGCCTACGCCGGCAGCCATGCGCTTCTCGCCCTTGCCTTCCCCTACGCACACAATACGGCGATCGAAGCCAACCCATCGTTGCCGGTTCTTGGCTTTGCGTTTGTGGTTTCGCTGCTGACGGGAATTTTGTTCGGTGTGGGGCCGGCCTGGCTCTCGTCTCATGCGCAGCCGGCAGAGGCTTTGCGCGGCGTCAACCGCACCACGCGGGATCGCTCCTCGCTTCCGCAACAATCTCTGGTCGTCTTCCAGGCTGCACTTTCGGTGGTCCTGCTGGCTGCTGCCATCCTGATGACTAAATCGCTCGTGCATTTGCAGAACCAGGATTTTGGAGTGGTCACGACGAATCGTTACGTGGTGCACTTTGACCCCGCGGGCGCCGGCTACAATTTGGACCGGCTGCCCGCCCTTTACCGCCAGATCGAAGACCGCTTCTCCGCACAGCCCGGCGTGGCCAACATGAGCCTGTCGACGTACAGCCCGCTTGAAGGCGACAACTGGGGCGAGTGCGTCATTCAGCAAGGCCATGGCGCGCCGCACGCGGGTGATCATTGCGGAGCCACGTGGGATCGTGTCAGTCCCGGCTTTCTTGACGCTGTTGGCGTGCCCATGGTGCGCGGCCGCAACTTTACCGACCAGGACACGGCAACATCACCGATGGTAGCCATCGCAAATCAGACGTTCGTGAAGCAGTTCTTCCCCAACCAGGATCCCATCGGCCAGCACTTCGGCATCGATGTGCCCCAGTACTCGGGCTCCTTTGAAATCGTCGGCGTCTTTCACGATTTCAAAATGAATAATCCGGAGGATAAGGTGCGTCCCGTCTTCCTGCGCCCGTTGCCGCAGTTTTTCGCTGGGTACAAAGAGCCGGAAATGATCTCAACGGAGAGCCAGTCGATGATGATGCAGGCAATGATTCTTGCCTTTGACCGGCCGCAGCAAAACGTGGATGCTCTGGTCCGCCGCACGCTGGCCGGCATTGATCCCAACTTAACGGTGATGGATCTTCGCTCCTTCAGCGAGCAGGTCGCCGGCAATTTCATTGCGGATCGCCTTTTCTCCCGGCTGACCAGCCTGTTTGGCGTGCTCGCGCTCATCCTGGCCACGGTGGGCCTCTATGGTGTCATGTCCTACTTCGTCGCCCGGCGCACCAGCGAGATTGGCATTCGAATGGCTCTTGGCGCTACCCGGCAGAGCGTAGTCGCCATGGTCATGCGCGGCGCACTGTGGCAGATTCTCATCGGACTTGTCCTTGGGATTCCGGCGTCGCTCTATGCCGGCTACCTGATGAAGGTGATGCTCTACGGCGTCGACAGTTACGATCCCATGGCCCTAACCGGCGCGCCCCTGATGCTGGTGATTTTTGCAGCCGCGGCCGCCTTCGTTCCGGCACGCCGCGCGGCTTCTATCGAGCCCATGCAGGCGTTGCGGATTGAGTAACGCGTCGAAGGAGAAATGACTGGATGAATTCTCTTCTTCAGGATATTCGTTATGCACTCCGCCAATTGCGGAGATCCCCGGGATTCACGTTTACGGCGGTACTCACGCTGGCTCTGGGACTGGGCGCAAGCACGGCGATCTTCTGCCTCATGGACGGCCTCTGGATGCATCCCATGCACGTTCCTCATCCGGGGCGGATCGTGCGGGTCTTCGCCACCACGGCCGAGGATCAGGAAGGCGCCTTTACGTACACCGAGTATCAAACGATGGCGCGCCGCGTTTCGGCGTTCCAGGGCCCATCGGCCGGACTGGCCGCAATCGGCGGGCGCGGCAGTTCGATGCCGCGGCCCGACGGCACCTCGGCGGAGTTGTTCACCAACGTCGTCTCGAGCAATTTCTTCACCGTGCTTGGCGTGCGCCCGCTGGTGGGCCGCATCTTCACCGCGCAGGACGCGGAGAGGTTGCGAACGCATCCCGGCGTCGTGCTGGGCTACAACTGCTGGCAGAAACGGTTCAACGGCGATCCCGGCATCGTCGGCCGCGTGATTCCTCTGCGGCACGGCAAGAGCCAGATCAGCCAGGTGGATGTTTGGGGCGTGCTGCCGCCGTCTTTTCGCGAGATCGATCCGGCCGATGATCGCGATCTTTGGATGCCGGCTGAAACCTGGGCCGCGCTGACCGATCCTGCGGAACTGACGTCGGCCACTTTTCGCTGGTTCAATCTGCTGGGCCGTCTGGCGCCGGGCGCCACGGCTACGCAAGCGAACGACCAGGCCGCCGCGGTGGCCGGCGCGCTCGAAGCCGCCGACCCGGCCAACAATCACGGTCGCGGCGCGCGCGCGGTCTCTGATTTTCGCTATCGCATGAGCGAGGCGGGCTCGAGCGGCATGGTGCTGTTCGGCATCGTGGCCGGAGTGGTGCTGCTGGCCATCGTGAACGTTGCGCAACTGCTGCTGGCGCGCGCGCTGACCCGCACACCCGAAGTAGCGCTGCGTCTTTCGCTCGGTGCGCGGAGAGGCCTCGTAGCCCGGCAGTTGCTGGTCGAGAACCTGCTGGTGATCGTTCTGAGCCTCGGCCTTGGTTTCGCCGTGGCCGCGATCCTGACCGCGCTGATTCCGCGCCTGCTCATCCTGGAGCCGGCCATGCTGGAGTCGTATGGCTACGGAATCAGCTTCCCGCTGGATGCGCGTGCGTTCCTGTTCGCGTCGGCTCTGGCGTTGATTACGCTTCTGCTGCTGGCGCTGGTTCCGCTCAGCCAGGTGGTCCGCTGCGAGTTGTTGCCGGTGCTGCAGGCCAACGCGGTCACGCGGACGGCCGGCAAAACTCCACTGATGCGCCGCGCCGCCATCTGGCTCCAGATCGGCGTCTCCTTCGCGCTGCTGGTCTCGACCGGCGCGCTGGTGCGCAGCTTCCTCAACACGCGCACGCGGGATATCGGCCTCACGCGCAATCAAGTGCTGATCGTCTGGGCGCAGGAGCCCGAGGGGCCGGCGCGCGACACCGTGCTGACGAACCTGCGCGGGCTGCCCGGCGTGGAGAGCGTGGGCTACGGGATTCGCTCGCCGCTGATGCCCTCCGAAGGCGGCATCGCGGTCAAGGCTCTGCTGCCCAGCCATCCGGAATTACGCGATCCCTTCGAGATCAAGTTCAACGCGGTGAGCCCGGAGTTCCTCGATGTGACCGGCACGCGCGTCCTCCGCGGACGGGGATTCGCTGCCGCGGACAATGCGGGCGGCCCTCCGGTCGTCGTCATCAGCCAGACCATGGCGCAGAAATACTGGCCCGGCCAGAATCCCATCGGGCAGACCGTTCGACTCCTCAAATCCAGCGCCGGTTCCGGTCCCACGTTCGACGCGCAGATCGTTGGCGTCGCCGAAGACGCGCCCATCGTGCAGATCGGCGAAATGCCGGAGCCGTTTCTCTATCTCCCGTGGCGGCAATACCGCGCCAATCTGGGAAACATGGGCGAGATCGCGTTCGTTCTCGGAACCCGCCAGAACGCGATGCAGATCGCCCAGAACGCGCGGCAGGCGCTGATCCACGTCAACCTGCAGCTCGATCCCATGCTGGTCACGTCTCTTCCCGAGCTCATCCGTTATTCCGCCGGGAATTACCAGATGATGGCCGAGCTGGTGACGGCGCTGGGCTTGATCGGTCTGGGGCTCGCCGTGGTCGGCCTGTATGGATTCCTGGCCTTCCGCGTCGCCCAGCGACGGCGCGAAATCGGTATCCGCATGGCGTTGGGAGCCACGCGGGGTGCGACGGCCCGGCTGATAGCGCTCGACACCCTGCGCATGGCGACGATCGGGTTGGCCATCGGCGCTGTGCTGGCGCTGGCCGCCGCGCGGGTTGAGGCCGCGGCTCTGTTTGGCGTGCGCCCGCTCGATGCCGTTTCAGTTGTCGGCGCGCTGGCTGTTCTGGCCGTCGCGGTATCCGCCGCTGGGTGGCTGCCTGCGCGCCGCGCCGCTTCCATCGATCCTATGCAGGCATTGCGCACGGAGTAAATCTGCCGGAAATGTCCGGATGCGAGATTGGAGTGAGTTGAGAATCATGATCGAACTCAAGAATGTTGAACGAAGTTACAAGAACGGCCACACGGAGGAATGGGTGTTGCGCCGCGTTGGCCTCACCATCCGCGAAGGCGAATTCCTCACCATCATGGGCCCGTCGGGTGCCGGAAAGTCGTCGCTGCTTAATATTCTGGCTCTGCTCGACGATGGCTGGAAGGGCGAGTACTGGTTTGGCGAGACGCCCATTCACACGCTGAACCGCAAGCAACGAGCCGACCTTGCGCGAGAGCGCATTGGCATGGTCTTCCAGAGCTACCACCTGCTCGACGACCTCACCGTCGCCGAGAATATCGAGCTCCCGCTTTCCTACAAGAATATGCCTGCCAGGGAACGGCAAGGCATGGTCGCCGACATCCTCGACCGCTTCCAGATTGTGGCCAAGAAAGACCTGTTTCCGTCGCAGCTCTCCGGCGGACAGCAGCAGCTTGTGGGCATCGCGCGCGCCGTGGTGCATGCGCCCGCCCTGCTGCTGGCCGACGAGCCCACCGGCAACCTGCACTCCACGCAGGGCCGCGAGATCATGCAGCTCTTTTGCGAACTGAATCGCCAGGGAACGACCATCGTGCAGGTGACGCACTCTGAGGAGAATGCCCGCTACAGCCATCGCATTGTGGAGTTGCGCGATGGCTGGATCACGCGCGACGAGAAGCTGGAGCCTAAACCAATGGAGACTGGCGCGCGGTGACGTTTCCCGGAAGGATTTTATGAACAGACAGACTGCCCCCTCGCCCGTACGCGCCACAGCTCTTGCCGCAATCCTGCTCGTACAAGTCAACATGGCGCTTGCCGCTCAACCGCCGTCTTCACAACTTGCGTCCGAACCAACGCAGGCGACTGCACCAGTCCCGGAAGCTCCAACGCCACCGACTCCACCTGCGGCAGCGCCTCCTTCCCTGGCAGAAGAGATGCGGCAGGCACAGCAGCCGGCCGGCGCCCAGCAGCCGTTTCATGTAGAACTGCCGCACTCGCATAAGCCGTTTTCGGCCTATAGGGCCAGCGATGCGCCTCCGCTGGACCTTAGCAACTCGCCGCGCCTGGCAAATCTCATCCGCGACGGCAAGCTGTACATCTCGCTGTACGACGCAATCTCCCTGGCCATCGAGAATAATCTCGATCTCGCCTACTTCCGCTATAACTTTCCCATCGCCCAGACTGACCTGGCGCGCACCAAAGCGGGCGGTAGCGTGAACGGCGTCAATACGGCTATTGTGCAGTCATCGACTCAGGGAGGCTTTGGATCGCAGTCCAGCGGCTCGGGAGCCACTAGCTCAGGGTCTGCTGCCGGCGCCGGCGGCATCGTGACGTCAACGCTTGGTGCGGGAACCGCAGTCAGTTCCTTCGATCCCTATCTGACGTTCAGAGGATACGTGGATCACACCGTCATCCAGGAGACAAATGGCTTTCTGAACGGCTGCCTCATCTGCAAGCAAAACCAGATCCAGGGTCTGGGAAACTTCTCGGAGTCGTTTCCCCTTGGAACCAGCGTGAACGTCAATTACCTCGGTCAGCGGAACGCAAATAACAATACTTATGAAGCGGTTAATCCAGACCTCTATTCGAATCTGACGGTGCTCATCACGCAGCAGTTTCTCGCTGGATTTGGCGTGTCGACCAATGAGCGTTATATGCACATTGCCAGGAAAAACCTTCAGATCACCGATCTGGCTTTTCGCGCTCAGGTGATTGCGACCGTTACGCAAGTCGAAAACATCTACTGGGACCTTGTGAACGCCTATCAGGATGAGCAGGTCAAGGAGCGCTCTCTGACATTTGCGCAGCAGACTCTCAACAACGATCAGAAGGAACTTCAGCTCAACGCCATTCCGGAAATGCAGGTGATCAAGGACCAGTCGGACGAAGCGGCCAGTGAAGGCGAACTCACCGTCTCGCGCGCCAACCTTCGTTTGAATGAACTGCTCATGAAAAACGCAATCACCAAAATGGACGATCCGGCTATTGACGAAATGCCCGTTATTCCTCTTGATCGAGCCGGTCCTCCCGATCCCAACGCGGAAGAATCCATCGAAAATCTGATCGCCGAAGCCGAAAAGAACCGCCCCGACGTCGAGCAGGATGAGATCGCAATGCAAGTTGCGCAGATGAGTCTCCGATCGATCAAAAGCGAGCTGCTGCCAACTTTGAATGCGTATGGCTTTTATTCCGGAGCCGGCACTGCAGGTCCGAAGAATCTGTACTGCTCTCTGTCGCCAGAGCAATGTACCTCGGGCTTGCCAACCGGATTTGGCAGCATGCTCGAAAACACCTTCAATTACTCTTCGCCGGAATACCAGGTTGGAATGACTTTGTCGATCAACCTTCGCAACCGGGTTGCCAAGGCAGATCAATTTCGCGCTGCTCTGGAATACCGGCAGAGGCAGATCACTTTCGAGGAGCAGAAGAAGAGTATCCGTTTCGACGTGCGCAACTCGCAGTTTGCACTGCAGCAGGCTGAAGCTCGCGTGAATGCGTCTCAGAAAGCCCGTGACCTGGCACAGCATACGTTCGACGTCGCCGTGCAGGAACAGAAGCTTGGCGCAATGTCCAGCTACGATACGCTGGTCGCGCAACATGACCTGGCCACTGCCGAGTCCGCCCTGGTGGCTGCGCAGACGGCGCAGGAAAAGGCCAAGGTGGACATCGACCGCGCCACCGGGGAGACGCTGGAGCGGATGGGCGTTTCGATCGACGATGCAAAAGCAGGCGTCGTGACGCGTGCGCCATAAATTCGGCTGCAGCGTCCAATGCATCGCGCAGCGGCCCACGCCGTCGCAGTCGCCGGATTGAAACACCCGGAATGAAGGACATTGGATATCATGCAAGGGAACCGTAATCCTGAGGGAATTTGGATCGACTGCATCGGGCGCACCACGTTCACAGTTATTTTCGCCCTGCAGGCTATCGGGGGCGATACCATCAGTGCGATGGAGGAAGACCATTCCCGCTAAGCAAGAAAGAATCCGCGTCCTGGCTGCCGACGATCAGCCCCATATCCTTGAAGCTGTCGAGTTATTGCTGTCTCCGCACGGCATCGACGTGGATTGCGTTCGCTCGCCGCGGTTGCTTATGGAAGCGCTGGGCCAATGCGACTACGACGTGCTTCTCATCGATCTGAATTACACGCGCGATACAACTTCCGGCCAGGAAGGCCTGGATCTGCTTGCGCGGATTCATGAATATGATTCGCGGCTGCCGGTCATCGTCATGACCGCGTGGGCCAACATCGGTCTGGCTGTCGAGTGCATCAAGCGCGGCGCGCGCGACTTTATCCAGAAACCCTGGGAAAACGAGCGCCTGCTCTCGCTCGTTCGCGTTCACGCGGAGCTGCACCAGGCGTTGCGCCGCGCCCGCCAGCTCGAACTCGAGAACCGCCTGTTGCAGGCCGAGGGTATGCCGGAGTTTATTGCCCAGGCTCCGGCAATGCAGCCGGTGCTCGACTTGATTGCCCGCGTGGGACCTTCCGATGCCAACGTCCTGATCACCGGCGAGCATGGTACGGGAAAAGAGATTGTTGCCAGGCTGCTGCACTCCGCGTCGCCGCGCGCGCGGATGGCGCTGGTGGCCGTGAATGCCGGCGGGCTGCCCGAGGGAACCTTCGAGAGCGAGATCTTCGGCCATGTGAAGGGCGCCTTTACCGACGCGCGAACCGACCGGGTCGGCCGCTTCGAGCTGGCCAACGGAGGCACGCTGTTTCTCGACGAGATTGCCAATGTTACCCTTCACCAGCAGGCCAAGCTGTTGCGCGTGCTCGAATCCGGCGAGCTCGAGCGTGTGGGATCGTCGCAGACGCGTCATGTGGACGTGCGCCTCTTGTGCGCAACAAACGCTCAGCTCGACGAAGAGGTGAAGGCTGGCAATTTTCGCGAGGACCTGCTCTTCCGCATCAACACCGTCGAAATTCACCTGCCCCCACTGCGCGACAGGCGCGAAGACATTCCGTTGCTGGCGGGGCACTTTCTCAACCGCAACCGGGCGCGTTATCGAAAGCAAGTGAGCGGCTTTTCTGCCCCTGCTATGCAGCAACTGATGCATTACCTGTGGCCGGGGAACGTACGCGAGCTTGAGCACGCAGTGGAGCGGGCTGTGCTGCTGTGCCGCGGCGAGGAGGTGGAACCATCGGACCTCGCTATCGCCAGCGCGCGCTCCGGAGCGCAGTCTTTTGACAGTATGAGCATCGATGAGGTCGAGTCCCTCCTCATCAAGAAGGTCCTGCGGCGCTGCAACAACAATATTTCTCAGGCAGCTGAAGCGCTGGGCCTGAGTCGCGCGGCACTTTACCGGCGCATGGAAAAATATGGCCTATGAGCGCGGCACGCAGAAGCATAAACTCTCGGCCATCCGCCGGGTGTGGTGGTATTGCCTGCTTCTCATACTGCCCGGCCTTATCATCGTCGCTGCTTTTGTTCTCGACCGGCGAATGGGCATCTCACTGGCCCTGCTTCTAGCCGTCGGCCTTTTGATCTATTTCGCGCTGGTCGCAAGCTCGCTCGTCGATACCATCGTTCGTCCGCTGCAAACACTTTCCAACGTACTGGCCTCGCTCCGCGAAGGCGACACATCCTTCCGCGCGCGCGGGGCGGGCGCACAAGATGCCGTCGGCGAGCTGGCAGCGGAGGTCAATGCCCTCGCCGATCTGTTCCAGAAGCAGCGTGTGCGCTCGCTTGAATCCGTTGCCCTCGTCTCCCGGATGTTTGAGGTAATCCACACACCGCTTTTCGCTTTTGACCGCGAGAACCTGCTGCAACTTGTGAACAATGTGGGATTGAAGCTTCTGGGTACGACATACTCCCGCTGCATCGGCCGAAGCGCGCGCGAGCTGGGTCTGGATGCGCTTCTCAGCGCCAACGACCACACCATTCATGCCTTCGGCTCGGGACAGGCGCGCTGGCTGTTGCGCAAAGCCATCTTTCGCCAGGAAGGTGCGCCGCACACCCTGCTCCTGCTGGCCGACGTGAGCGTTCCTCTTAGGGAAGAGGAGCAGACGGCATGGAAGCGCCTGATTCGCGTTCTCGGCCACGAGCTCTCCAATTCGCTTGCTCCCATCAAGTCCATCGCCGGCAGTCTGCTGGCGCGCGTCGATGGTCTTCCCGGCGACGCGCAACATGATTTTCGCCGCGGCTTGAGCGTTGTGGAAGCACGAGCTGACGCACTGCACCGGTTTGTGCAATCGTATCGCCGGCTCGCCCAGCTGCCTCCGCCGCAACTTCGGCCCGTTCCTCTTGCTCCGCTCCTGGAGCGCGTCGTCCTGCTCGAGCAGCGGCTTCCCGTCGACCTGCAACCCGGGCCCCAGGCCATCTTGTTTGCCGATCCCGATCAGTTAGAGCAGATGCTCATCAATCTTTTGGCTAACGCTGCCGATGCTTCATTGACCAACGGCGCAAAGCCGGTGCGTGTCACATGGACCAAAAATGGGGCTGACGTCGAGATCGTAATCGAAGATCGCGGAATGGGTATCGCCAATTCCGAGAACCTTTTTGTCCCGTTCTATACCACCAAGTCCTCTGGGAGCGGCATTGGCCTGCCGCTCGCCCAGCAGATCGCGCGGGCGCACGGCGGGGAGATTGCGCTCGAGAATCGACAGGACGGCGATGGCGCCCGCGCCACGGTTCGTTTGCCCTTGGCTTCGGCAGACGATGAGGCAGGGCAGGCGCAGACCAATCTATCTTGACTATCTGCAATGAATGCCGAGTGTGGCCGGCGTTGTGTTCACATTCGTACTCAGCTCTTAGAGATCCTTGGCATTCGTGATGAACACCGCAATGGCTCGCGCCCGATGCGATGTATGTTACGGCTCTCGGGTTGCCCGAGCTTCAAACGTTAAGCCAATCCTCGCCCGCTGCAACCTGCATCACATATAAGAGTACGGCATAAATGGCCTAGAACCCATCTCATAAACATTTTGGTTGGCGGAATCTGCAAAACTGGATGTGCTCAAGGCGTCTCCGCGGACTTGAATGGCAGGCCGTTGGGAACTGACAGATGAACAGTGGGAATTGGTG
>JBEKKI010000027.1:0-63431 GCA_050010795.1 Occallatibacter sp. | reverse complement strand
CCCGTAGGAGTCTGGACCGTGTTTCAGTTCCAGTGTGTCCGTGCGCCCTCTCAGGCCGGATACCGATCATCGTCTTGGTGGGCCGTTACCCCGCCAACTAACTAATCGGCCGCGACCCCCTCTTCAAGCGGATTACTCCTTTGACCCGTGGGTATTATGCGGTATTAGCTGAGGTTTCCCTCAGTTATTCCCCACTCGAAGGTAGGTTAGTCACGTGTTACTCACCCGTACGCCACTTTACTCATGGTATTGCTACCACTTTCTCGTGCGACTTGCATGTGTTAGGCACGCCGCCAGCGTTGATTCTGAGCCAGGATCAAACTCTCGTTTGAAGCCTGATGTCGACTCATCGGACGGAGGTCTGATGAGATCGACCGTGCCCTGCGCAATCACTGCGCTGGGCACCTTACCTTGTGAGAATGATCGAGCCAAACCCGATCGCATCTCACGACTGGCACGTTCAACCAATTGTCAAAGATCCTTGAGGGTGGTCCGCCTGAGCGGGACCCTTGGGATCGAGGCCCAGATTCGCATCTGGGATGTCCTCGAACTTGATGCGCATCGCCCGATTTTACCGCTAGCACAGCGGGCCTCGGCGTTTTTGCGCGAACCCTTCAAAGCTATCAAAATGCAGGGTGCGGGTCAAGGATCGAATTGGCCCGAATCACTGTGGATAACAGGGTTCGCACTGCGCAAAAGGTCAAAGAGCGGCCAGCAGAAACTGCCCGAGCCGCAAGGGCTCGCGGGAGATCAACTCCCGGGTCATGCAATGGATTGTTCTCTGTGGGATTCCCTACAGGGGTTCAACGATGCGAACACGCAATTCGTTCGACCCTACGAACCAGCTTCCCACTTCCCTCAGATCGGGCAGGCCACACGGCCACCGGGAGGCTCCACTGCTCACTACTAACTTGGTTAGAGTAGCACAGGCGCCGAAGAGATGCAAACCAAGGCATTCTGCTAACTACTTTTGTTTCAACAATTGGGAAATTGTTGATCCGCCAAATCCCGGATTCAGGGCGTTAAGGCTGTGGAAAGCGCAGGGTTTTGTGGGAAACGGAAGCCGACCCTCGGGATTACATATGACGCGGAATCAGACCTAAATCTGTGATTCCATTGACGAAATATTGCATGGCGAGGGCGACGAGCAGCAGGCCCATGATGCGGACGAGGATGCGGATGCCGGTCTCGCCCATAAAGTCGCGGACTTTGCCGGCGCTGGCCAGGACCCAATAGCAGACCAAAGCACTGAAAGCGATTGAGCCGAGGATGGCTCCCATTTGCCAGCCCCAGAACGCGGGGACCTGACCGACGAGGACCATGACCGAGGAAATGGCACCGGGACCCGCGAGCATGGGAATGCCGAGGGGAACGATGCCGGCGTCTTCTTTGGCTGCGCCTTCGACGGTGTCGCCGTGGGTTTCCTGCGTGGGCGAACGGCGGGCTTCGAGCATGTCGAGGCCGATGAGAAGGAGGATGAGACCGCCGGCAATTTCGAAGGCCGGCAGCGTGATGCCGAACATGCGGAAGATGAGCTGGCCGGCAACGGCAAAGGTGGTGAGGACAATGAAGCAAGTGAGGGCGCCTTTGCGCGCCATGCGGCGGCGGCGAGCCGGATCGGCACGGCTCGTGATGGCGAGGAACGAGGGGATGGCGGCGAAAGGATCGACGAGAAAGAAGATGGAGCTGAGCGCCAGCAGAGAAAAGCGCACAATAGGCGACTGGCTGAGGTCATTCAATGCCGCGGTGGCTGGGTTGGAGAGGAGCACGGTTAGAGGCTAGAACATCGATGCGGGCTGCGCCAAGGTTCGCGCGATTGCGCACTACAATGATTCCTTGCTGAGCGAGGCACAACGCAAACGGGTCGAAGTGGTGCTGGTGGGGCCGCGGAATCCTCTCAATATAGGAGCGGCGGCGCGGGCGATGGCGAACTTCGGTTTCAGGCGGCTCAAGGTGGTGGCGCCGTATGAGACGCACTGGCGGGAGGCGAAGTCGGCTGTCCAGGCCGAGGAGCTTCTCCAAAACGCACGAGGACGGAGTCCCTGGCGGAGGCCGTTGCGGAATGCACGCTGGTGGTGGGAACGGGGACGCTCGAGCGGCGCAAGGCAGAGCAGCCGGTGGTTCCGCTACCGGAGCTGTGGCGGCTGGTGACGGAAGAGCTAAAGCGCGGCGGGCGGGTGGCGCTGGTGTTTGGATCGGAGAAGCGCGGGCTGACGCGGGAGGATCTGGCGCGATGCCATTTGCTTGCCGTGATTCCGACCGACGAGAGGCAGCCTTCGATGAACCTGGGACAAGCGGTGGCAGTGTGTCTGTACGAATTGGCTGCGCGGATCAATGAGCCGGAAGGATCGATGGAAAATGCCAAGCCCCACCCCAGGCGCAAAAACAAGGACGCGCCGTGCGTGGGGCACCCGGTTCTCGCGGAGAAGGCGGGGCACTCCCAGGCCGCGAGCGTTGATGGGGATGATTCGAAGGCACCGGCGACGGCACGCGAGTTGGAACTGCTGGCCGGTGTGGTGGAAGAGACGATGGCGGCGGCAAACTACTCGCCGGCGGCGATGAGGAACGCGAACCGGCACGATGTGCATCTGCTGCTGCGCAGGCTGCGGCTGAGGGGGCGCGATGCGGAACGGATTCTGGGGTTGTTCCGGCGGATTTTGTGGCGGCTGAAACATGCATCAAAGTGATGAATCGGAGAGACGCTGGATGTAACTGACTAGTAACACACGAGATGGATTGATTTTTCGCTGCTGAAGCATAATCCTGCTAAAGTGGCGTTCAAAGGCTCCCCCATGCCTGACATGATCTCTCGTTTTCGCTTCTCCCTGTTTGCAGCGTCTCCGGCACGGCTCGGCGTGCTGGTTTTGGGTGCCGGGATGGCTGTCGTTTTGGCTCCATCCACTTTCACCGGAGTGAAGGCGCAGCAGTCAGCTCCCGCGCCCGCGGCAGACAACCAGCCCGCGCAGCAACCTTCAGGCGGCCAATCTGCACCACCGGCTCCCGCTCCTGCGCCGGAAGCCCAGCCCGCCGCGCAGCAACCTTCCAACGACCAAGCCCCGCAAGTAACCCCTGCGCCTCCCGCGGCACCCGCCGAAACCCAGCCCGCCCCAGCGCCCTCGGTTTCGCAGAGCGCCCCGTCCCATGCTTCAGAGCCTCCGGAGATCACGGAAGACGAAATCAGGAGGCTGCTTACGGGAAAACAACTGTTCCTGCGCGGCGGCTACCTGGACAACGCGCTGAGCTACAACGAACACGGAGCACTGATCGGGCACTCGCCGCAGGGCTCGTATACGCTGTGCGGAATGGAGATCGACAAGGTGCACCTGACCAAGCACAAGGTGGAGCTCGAAGGACAACGCTACGGGCTGCACTTTCTGGGCGCGCTGCCGTATGAGGATCCGACCAAGGCAGTGGACCGGGTAAACATCACGCCGAAGAAGAAAGTGGTGAAGATAACGATTGACCGCGAGCTGGTGGTGAAACCGAAGGAGAAAAAGGAAAAGGGCAATGCGCCGGCCCCGATGCACACGGCGGGGCCAGCGCAGGCTGCGGCACCGGCAACAGCACCGGCTGCTGCGCCGGCGGCGACGCCGGAAGGCGACAAGGTGCAGGCGGAGGTTGCCGCGGCGCCCCAGGAAGATCGCGCGTCTGACGAAAAGAGCGTGACCACGACCACATCGCAGGCGCATGCCAACCAGACGCTCCGGGACGCGCTGGACAATGTGTTCGCGCAGGGGTTCGACAGCCGGATGATGGCGTCGATGCCGGAATTCTGGAAGCTCTACTACGAAGCCGCGGCGGCAAAGACCGACTACCGGCCGTCAGATGAGAATGTGCTGCGCGAAAACATGGTGGACAAGAAGGCGGAACTGAAGACCAACTTCGAGCCGGCGTCGAACGAATACGCGCAGAATCACGGCGTGGCGGGGATCAGCCTGTATCACGTTGTGGTGGGAGCGGACGGCAAGGCGGGCGAGATCGCGGTGGCGAGACCGATCGGGTTCGGGCTGGACGAGAACGCGGTGGATGCGATACGCAAGGCAATGTTCGAGCCGGCGATGAAGGACGGCAAGCCGGTTCCGGTGATACTGAACCTCGTGGTGGAGTTCCGCATTTACTCCAAGCGGACTGCAGTTACCGGCAACCCGGGCAACGCGCCTGCCGGGTCTTCACTGCCCGGGCCGTACAGCGCGGCACACCAGTAGTTCCCTTTCCAAGCGAAGGAATTAAGACGCGGCTGCCGCGGTGCAGGGGGAAACACCTGCCGGCGGAGGTTTCGCATAGCGGAGAGAAGCCAACAGGCCGGCGATTCTACTCTGGGGCCGGTGGCTGCCACAACTCCACGCGATTGCCTTCAGGATCCCAAATCCATGCGAATCGGCCATAGGGATGGTCTTCGCGGTGGGGGTCAATGCGCACGGCGGCGGCGGCCAGTTGCGCGAGCAGCGCGTCGAGATGATCGACGCGGAAGTTGACCATCACCTGTTGATCGCCTTCGCCGAAGTATTTCGTGTCGACGGGGAAGTGAGCGAAGACGGTCATTCCTGTGGATTCGGGACCGTCGAATGCGAGCGAACCACCATCCTGGGTGGGAACCCCGAGATGCTCGGCGTACCAACGGGCGAGCGCCTGCGGGTCGCGGGCCTTCAAGAAGACGCCACCGATGCCTACTGCTTTGGGCATGAAGACAGCTCCTAGCTTCTAGCCTCTAGCTTTCAGCTAATAGCTATCAGCAGTACCGCGCGAAGGGCAAGAGTTCCTTTGAAGCCGGTGTGAATTGGGGTGTGGCTACTCGCTTTCGCGAAGGAGGTCGTCGAGCCTGGGCTTGTGCTTGGCCTTGCGGGCGATGCGTGGCTTATCGGCGAGCACGCGCGAGGGCTGAGGCTGGCCCACGCGCTCGCGGGCGTTGGCTTTGACTGCCTTGACTGCGGAAAAGCGGGCTGGCTTGCGTTTCGCCATGGCAAGATCGAGTATGGAGTAGATTCCGGCGGCGCGAAAGTGGCGTGGCGGAGTCCCAGGGTCGGACGAGCCAGAGACCCGGAGGGCAAAGGACAAGCGGGATGGATGAGCGGGAATTCTTCAACGAGACGACGGAACAGCGCACGCACAGCCTGATCTGCCCGAAGTGCGGGCAGGCGGCGGAGTACAGAGTGACGTGGGTGGTGCGGCGGAAGCGGCAGCAAGTGCCGCGCGGGGCCGACGAGCGCGACCGGGCCCGGTTCGCGAAGGCGCAGTCGTACATGGTGCGGCGCGACGACAAGCTGCAATGCGCCAACATTCGCTGCCGCAAGCCGTTTGAGATTACGACGCTGCAGTCGCTGGCGTTCATCATGGATTGAGCCTGCGCGGCTGGCGCGGGGCGGGCTTGCGCGGGCCGGCAGACAGCGCTACAGTGTGGGACTACGATTCCCTTCCCCGTGAATGGCACACCTCAGGAGGCTGGCGTGCCCAGCCCGATGTTTCGAGGTGAGACCATGCGAATCCGAGCGAAGATTGCCGCGCGATGGACGGCGGTGTTGATTGCGGCGATTGCGCTGACGTGGGGCGCAAGCATTCTGGAAGGTCCGCGCCACAGTGCTCCGCAGGTGCTGGCCGCGGAGCTTCAGACCATCCAGCTTCCCAAACCGGAGATCAGCGGCGGCATGCCGCTGATGCAGGCGTTGAATGCGCGGAAGACGACGCGCGCCTTTATGGACAAGCCGCTGCCGATGCAGACGCTGTCGAATCTGCTTTGGGCGGCGTTCGGGGTGAATCGCACCCGAGACGTTAAGCCGGGGCTGGGGCGGACGGCGCCCTCGGCGCGCAACACACAGGATATTACGCTGGACGTGGCGCTGGCAGATGGCGTGTATGTGTACGACGCGGAGCAGAACACGCTCCGGCCGGTGCGGGCAGGCGACGTGCGCGGCACGATCAGCCCGGCGCCAGCGGCGCATGCCGCGGCGAGCATCATTTATGTGGCTCCGGCGAAGGACGACTACGCTCAGGTGGATGTGGGGTTCATCGGGCAGAACGTGTACCTGTTTGCGGCTTCGGAGGGGTTGAACGCGTGGTTCTACACGGTGCACGCGCAGGATGTGGCGGCGAAGCTGGGACTGGGCGCCGATCACACCGTTTTGTACGCGCAATCGGTGGGGTATCCGGCGAAGTAGCGTGATTAAGGGAACAGGGATCAGATTCTTTCTGCCGGAGAGCGAGGTCGTAATTTCTCGCCCTTTCGTCCGACGCGGCGGACGATAGGATGGGCGCGGGCGGAGCGGCTGGCGCGGGGCGGGCGGCGTGTGATTGAATCGAGAACAGGAGGGCCGGAGGTCACGAGAAAGCCGGCCAGGAGAGATTTCGATGGCAAATTCCCTGCTTCCCCCCGAAGAGCGCAATCTGACACCCACACAAGTTGAGGCGCTGGACAAGCGGCGCGACCTTGGGCACATGTTTCTGGTGATTGCCGGCCAGTTTGCTGTGATTGCGACGATCCTTTCGCTGTGGGTATGGCAGGATCTGAAGTACTCGCCGGGCTGGGCGCATCCGATGGCGTACTACTTCTTTCTTGCCCTCATCCTGATCGTGGTGTTCGGGGTGGCGGGGCTTGCGCTGCGCCGAGGCACACCGCGCATCGATTAAGATCAAGACAAATCCTCTAATGGAAAGACGCGAGGTTTGAATGCACCGATTTGCGGTGATTCTCGCTGCCGTGTGCGTTGCTGCCTGCACGGGCCCGATGGCGAAGGCGCAGCAACAACTGCTGCAACGGTTCGCGGAGGATCGCGCGCTGGCGCGGGCGATCTTCAAAGAGCTGGTGGAGACGAACACAACGGACACACCCCAGGGAAATGTGACCACGGCGACTGCGGCAATGCAGCGGCGTTTCCTGGAGACGGGATTCCCGGCCGAAGACGTCCGGCTGCTGGGACCGGACGCGCGCAAACAGAATCTTGTCGTGCGCTATCGCGCCGCGGGAACGCCCTCGAAAAAGCCCGTGCTCTTCCTCTGTCATATGGATGTGGTTCAGGCCCTGCGTTCCGACTGGTCGTCCGATCCGTTTGAGTTTGTGGAGAAGGACGGATATTTTTACGGGCGCGGTACGCAGGACATGAAAGACTCCGACGCGGCGCTGGTGGCGACATTCCTGCGCCTGCATCGCGAGGGGTACAAGCCACAACGCGACCTGATCCTGGCATTGACGGCGGACGAGGAAGGGGGCAGATTTAACGGCGCTGACTGGCTGCTGCGCGAACATCGCGACCTTGTGGACGTTGCCTACGTGATCAACCCCGATTCCGGCGGAGTGGAACTGGAAAATGGAAGGCCCGTGGTGGCCGAGGTGGAGGCGACCGAAAAGCTGTACGCCGATTACCGGGTGACGGCGACGAATCGCGGCGGCCACAGTTCCCTGCCGCGACCGGACAATGCGATTTATGAACTGGCCGCGGCGCTCGACCGCCTGGGCGCGTACTCCTTTCCATTCGAGCTGAACGAGGTGACGCGAACGTACTTCGCGAACATGGCCGCGAATGAAAAGGCAGAGACAGCGGCAGATATCCGGGCAATGCTGGCGACGCCTCCGGATATGGCCGCGGCTGCACGCTTAAGCGCGGAGCCCAGCTTTAACGCGAAGTTGCGCACGACCTGCGTGGCCACGCGGGTGAATGCCGGCCATGCGAACAACGCCCTGCCGCAAACGGCGCAGGCAATCGTGAATTGCCGAATCCTTCCCGGCCACTCGCCCGAGGAGACGAGAAAGCAGCTGATCTCGATCTTTGCCGACTCCAAACTTGGGGTAGAGTACATATCGAGCCTGGGCGACGTGACCGCAACCGCGCCAGAGCGAGTGGCCATCATTCCGCCGCCGCCGGTCGAGGAAGTATGGGCACCGCTCACACGCCTTACACAAGCGATCTGGCCGGGAATACCTGTGACTCCCATGATGGAGACCGGCGCCAGCGATTCGATCTACTTTGCGCAAGCCGGCATTCCGAGCTACGGCTACTCGGCGATCGCGCTGGAGCGGGACGATGTGCGCGCGCATGGACGAGATGAGCGCTTGCCGGTGGAGTCATTCTGGAAGTCGCTGGACTTCTGGTATGGGTTTGCGAAGGCGCTGGGCGGGCAGTGAAGACCGGCGAAGGCCGCACTCGGGGGTGAGCGCGGCACGGGCGATGGGCGCGATGGCCGGTGAGATTCCGCGAAGGCGAAATCCGCGATGGCGAAACTGCGCGAGAATGTAGTGAGTTGTGGAGCCGTCCGGCCATTCCCCATCGGCGACCCACCAATCGATCCTGCATAAGGATGGGGACAAGCGATGGCAGAACGTGTATGCCCATGGTGGCTCGGCTATTGGCTGGCGAGCCCGATCCGCAAATGGATCAGTGAAGACCCTGAAAAGCTGCTGGCGCCGTATGTGCGCGCGGGGATGACGGTCCTGGAGCCAGGGCCGGGGATGGGCTACTTTACGCTGCCCATGGGGCGCATGGTTGGTACCGCGGGACGAGTGGTCGCGGTCGATCTGCAGCCAAAAATGCTGGCGGAGCTTGAACGGCGGGCACGGAAAAGCGGCCTGGGCGATCGCATCGAAGTGCGGCAGGCGGAGCCGAGCCGGCTTTTGATCGACGATTTGAAAGACAGGGTGGATTTCGCGCTCGCATTCGCGGTGGTCCACGAAATACCGTCGGCAGAGGCGTTTTTCGCGGAGACAGCGGCGGCACTGAAACCGGGCGCAATGTTGTTCTTCGCGGAACCTTCAGGCCACGTGAACGCCGGGAAGTTCCAGGCGGAGCTCGATGCGGCGCGAAAGGCGGGACTGGAAGTGGCGGGCGAGCCGGAGGTCCGCGGATCGCACGCGGCAGTGCTGCGCAAGAGGTAGGAACCGCGCTTACCGGGCCGGGCGCGGCTGCGTGCACGCGCGAGAATCGGGCGCGAGAATGCACATTCGGCCTCGCTGCTAAACTGAAAGCAGATGATCCTCCCGTTTGTCCGCGAGATTTTCGCGGAGCTGGAGCAGGCCCCGGGATTCGATCGCGTTCGCAGGCACCTGAGCCTGGGTGCGGGGCGCCGACGTGTGTCCGGATTGACTTGGACGGCGCGGGCTTTGTACCTGCCGCTGATGGCGCGGGCCGCCAAGCAGCCGGTGGTGGTGATTGTGGCGGACAACAAGGCCGCCGAAGCGCTGGAGCCGCTGCTGAAGGCCGGATGCGAGCTGACAGGAGCGGTGGATCCGGCACGAGTGGTGCGCTTTCCCGCACACGACGTACTTCCTTTTGAAAACCTTTCGCCTCACCCCGACGTGCAGGAGCAGCGCGCGGCAGCGCTGTGGAAGCTCGCGACCGGCGGCATGGACGTTTTGATTGCGCCCGTCGAGTCGGCAGCGATGAAGCTCTTCGATCTGGAGTACTATGCCGGGCTGGCGGTGACGCTAAAGCGCGGCGAAGAGGTGGACATCGAGACGCTGACTGCGCACCTGGCCAGCGTGGGCTACACGCCAATGGATCTGGTGGAGATGCCGGGGCAGTTCACGCGGCGGGGCGGAATCCTGGATGTGTACTCGCCGGAGTCGGACCGGCCGGTGCGCGTGGAGTTCTTCGGCGACGAGATTGAGACAATTCGCAAGTTCGATCCGGAAACGCAGCGCTCGCAGAGTGGGCTTGATGAGACACAACTGCTGCCGCTGACGGAGACGCCGGTGACGGAGCACCTGTTGGCGGCGGTGAACGGGCGGCTGAGCAGGCAGCGCGTGGAGACGGAGGACGAGGAGATGGCGGCGGAGGCTGCGGCGGCGGGCGGCATGAGCGTATTCCCGGGATGGGAGTTCTTTACGCCAGTGGCCGGCGCGGAACAGACGCTGCTGACGCTCGTGCCGCGATGCGCGCTGTTTGTGGACGAGCCGGCGATGGTGCGCAATCAAATTGACCGCTGGTGGAACAAGCTGGAGCAGCGGCATCAGCGGTCGGGGATGGGATCGCTGGTGCGGCCGGAGGACATTTATCAGCGGCCGGAGATTCTGCAGGCGTCGCTCGGGACGCACATGGGGCTGGATCTCGACCAACTGGGCGCGGTGGACGTGCTGGAGGACGATGCGACGCTGGGCGAGATCGAACTGGCGACGCGGCCGACATTGCGATTCCATGGGTCGATTCCCGCGTTGACCGAACAGTTGAAGAACCTGATGGCGACGGAAACGCGGATCGTGCTGGCAGCTTCGCACCAGGGCGACGTGGAAAGGCTGGCGACGGTGCTGCGCGATTACGAGGTTCCGTACCGGCTGGGCAGCCGCGCGCCTCGCCCGAGCGGCGACACGATGCTGGAAGAAGCGAGTTACATGGCGGGCGACCTGCGCGTGCCGGTGATCGTGCGCTCGCCGCTGGCGTCGGGCGTGGTGTTTGCTGATGCAAAGCTGATCGTGTTCGGCGCGAACGATCTTTCGGACGAGGCCGACGTGACGGCGCGGCCGGTACAGAAGAAGTCAAAGACGGCAGCGTTTGTTTCGGACTTTCGCGACCTGGGGATGGGCGACTACGTGGTGCACGTGGAGCACGGCATCGCGCAGTTCCGGGGGCTGAAGGAGATCGAACAGGACGGGCTTTCAGTGGAGTTCATGATCCTGGAGTTTGCTGAGGGAGCGAAGCTGTATGTTCCGCTGACGCGTTTGGACCTGATCCAGAAATACCGGTCGACAGACACAGGGCCAACGCCTGTGCTGAGCAGGCTTGGATCGCAGCAGTGGACGAGAACAAAGACCCGTGTGCGCAAGGCCATGCAGGACATGGCGGCGGAGCTGCTGAAGCTCTACGCGGAGCGGCAAACCGTGGAGGGCAACGCCTTCACACGGGACAACGAGTTCCAGCGGGAATTTGAAGACGCGTTCGATTTTACGGAGACCGACGACCAGACGACGGCGATTCGCGCGGTGAAGGACGACATGGAATCGCCGACGCCGATGGACCGGCTGCTGTGCGGCGACGTGGGCTACGGAAAAACCGAAGTGGCGATGCGTGCGGCGTTCAAGGCGGTGCAGGACGGCAAGCAGGTGGCGGTGCTGACGCCGACGACGGTGCTCGGCTTCCAGCACTTTGAGACGTTCAAGCAGCGGTTTGCGCAGTTCCCCATTCACGTCGAGATGATTTCGCGCTTTCGCACGACGAAGGAGCAGAAGGACATCATCGAGCGCGTGGCGACGGGAAAGGTGGACATATTGATCGGCACGCACCGGCTGCTTTCGAAGGACATCAAGTTTCAGGATCTCGGTTTGCTGGTTGTGGACGAGGAGCAGCGGTTCGGCGTGCGGCACAAGGAGCGGCTGAAGCAATTGCGCAAGCAGATCGACGTGCTGGCGATGAGCGCGACGCCGATTCCGCGCACGCTGCACATGTCGCTGGTGGGGCTGCGCGATATGAGCATCATTGAGACGCCGCCGAAGGACCGCATGGCGATTCAGACTGTGGTGGCGCGGTTCGACGAGAAGCTGGTGCGGTCGGCGATCGAGGTGGAGCTGGAGCGCGGCGGGCAGGTGTTTTTCGTGCACAATCGCGTGGAATCGATCTACGAGATTGCGGCGCGCATCCAGGAGCTGGCGCCAACGGCGCGCGTGGCCGTGGCGCACGGGCAGATGAGCGAGAACGAGCTGGAAAAGGTAATGCTCGCCTTCATGCGGCACGAGTTCGACGTGTTGGTGGCGACGACAATCATCGAGAATGGGCTCGACATTCCGCTGGCGAATACGATTTTGATCAATCGCGCGGAGCGGCACGGGCTGAGCGAACTTTATCAATTGCGCGGGCGCGTGGGGCGCTCGAACCGGCGCGCGTATGCGTACCTGCTGATTCCGCCGGAAAACGAGCTGACGGAGATTGCGCGGCGGCGGCTGGCGGCACTGAAGGAGTTCAGCGACCTGGGCGCGGGGTTCAAGATTGCGGCGCTGGACCTGGAACTGCGTGGCGCGGGCAACATGCTGGGCGGCGAGCAGAGCGGCCATATCGAGGCGGTCGGATTCGAACTGTACACGTCAATGCTGGAGGCCGCGGTGAAGGAGATGAAGGGTGAGGCGAGCGTGGAGCGGCCGGCCACTCAGCTCAACCTGGGCATTGCGGTGCGCATCGACGAGAGTTACGTGCCGGAGGAGAACCAGCGGCTGCGGCTCTACAAGAAGATTGCCGGCACGAACACCGAGGCCGCAGTCAACGAGATTCGCGCGGAGCTGGAAGACCGCTACGGCGCGCTGCCGGACGCGACGGTTTACCTGCTGGAAGCGGCGATGGTGCGGCTGGAGTGTGAGCGCTTGGGCATTGCGCAGGTGGATCGCAAGCGCGGCGACCTGCAGATCCGGTTTACGGAGAACGCAAGCGTGGATCCGGCACAGTTGATGCGTGTGGTTTCGCGCAATGCGAAGCGGGGGGCGCAGTTCACGCCGCAGGGAGTGCTGAAGTTTCCGTTGAAGGCTTCGCGGCCCGACGAAGTACTGCTTGAGATTCGCGAGTTGCTGGCAAATCTGGCGCCGGCACCGGTGAACGCGTGACCGGCGAAGTCGGGCGTGGAGTGAAATGATGCATTTGAATCGGCTGATAAGTTCGATGGCGGCAGGAATGGTTATGTCGACGGCGATTGCGGCTCACGGTGCGACGGCGGACTGGAAGCAAAAGTTGGCGAGAGTGTCGGACGAATACTTCGACCAGGTGTACTTTCACTACGCTCCGTCGGCGGGGACGATGGTGGGGTTCCACCAGTACGACGCGCAGCTTGAGGATTTTTCGCGCAAGAACATTGACGCCGAGATCGCGGCGTTGAAGAGCTATGAGCAGCGGATCGAGGCAATTCAACCGGACAACTCGGCGGCGGACTTTGTCCCGCGCAGCGACCGGGAAATCCTGCTGAGCAACATTCGCTCGCAACTGCTCACGCTGGAGACGATCCGCCCGTGGGAGAAGGATGCGGACATCTATTCGAGCACCTGCGCCAACGCGGCGTTTGTCCTGATGGAGCGGAAGTTCGCGCCGGCTGACGATCGGTTGCAGTCGCTCGTTGCCCGCGAGAAGCAGATGCCCGCGCTGCTGGGGGCGGCACGAGAGAACCTGAAGAATCCGCCGCGCATTTTTACCGAGATTGCCATTGAACAGCTGCCAGGGATCGTGAGTTTCTTTGAGCACGATGTGCCGCAGGCGTTTGCCGATGCGAGCGATCCCGCGCTGAAGGCCGAATTCGCGAAGACGAACGCGGCAGTGATCGCGGCGCTGAACGATTATCTCGCGTGGCTGAAGAGCGACGTGCTGGCGCGGTCGAACGGAGATTTTCGGATCGGCGCGGAGACGTTCCGGAAGAAGCTCGAATACGACGAGATGGTGGATGTGCCGCTCGACAAGCTGCTTGAGATCGGCTGGGCCGATTTGCGCAGGAACCAGGACCACTTCAAGCAGGTGGCGGGAGAACTCGAACCGGGAAAAGATTCGCGCGCGGTGCTCGAAGAGCTGGGCGAGGATCATCCCGCGCCGGGCCAACTGCTCGATTCGTTCCGAGCCACATTCAACAGCCTGGTGAGCTTCATCCACGAGCATCATATTGTGACTCTGCCGTCCGACGTGCGCCCGATCTTAGAGGAAACTCCGCCGTTTATGCGCGCCACAACGACCGCCAGCATGGACACGCCGGGGCCGTACGAGGCGCACGCGACCGAGGCATACTTCAACGTGACGCTTCCCGATCCCTCGATGACCCTCGCCGAAGTGGATGGCTACATGCACGGGTTCAATGTGGGCACGCTCATCTCGACCGCTGTGCATGAAACCTACCCAGGGCACTACGTTCAGTTCCTGTGGCTGCCGCAGGCGCCGAGCAAGGTGCGCAAGCTGCTGGGCGCGAACACCGACGTGGAGGGATGGGCGCACTATTGCGAACAGATGATGCTGGACGAGGGCTACGGACAGCCGGGCGAGGGCGCGAAAGACGCGCGCGAAGCGAAAATGCTGCGGCTGGGCCAACTGCAGGATGCGCTGCTGCGCAATGCGCGCTTCATCGCGGGCATTGAGATGCACACGGGCAAAATGGGCGTTGAGCAGGCGGAAGAATTCTTCCAGAAGGAAGGCTACCAGTCGAAGGAGTCGGCCGTCGTGGAGACGAAGCGTGGAGCCGGAGATCCGACGTATCTCTACTACACCCTGGGCAAGCTGGAGATCATGAAGCTGCGCGAAGACGTGAAGAAGAAAGAGGGCGCGGCGTTCAGCCTGGAGAGATTCCACGATGACTTTCTTAAGCAGGGATTTCCGCCGATCAAGATTGTGCGCGAGGCGATGCTGGGTGACGATTCGCCGACGTTGTGAGAGGGAAAAGCGGAGCTAGCGTCGTGTCCCGTAGGTTTGTGGCATACAAAGCAAGAAGCAACCGCAGATCCTTCGACTCCGTTTGGCGCAAATACGCGCCAAACGTCGCTCAGGATGACCTCGCATTTATGTAACGGACTTCTGAGACAGGACGCTAGCTGGGTCAGCGGAGTTAGGACGGGCAGCCGTGCCATCTACGCCAGCTCCGCTAATACCGCTGTCTTTAGGCCTTCCACTTGATGTTGCAGCCGATGGAGGGCGTTTGATTGGCGGGGACGGGCTTGCCGGCGAGGACAAGATCGATGGCGGCGCGGAGGTCCTTGCCGGTGACAGGAATGCCGTTGCCGGGGCGGCTCGAATCGTACTGGCCGTGGTAGACGAGTTTGAAATCCGCGTCGAAGAGATAAGGATCGGGCGTGCATGTGGCCTTGTAGGCGTGGGCGACAGCCTGCGACTCGTCATATAAGTACGGGAAGACAAACTCGTTGTCGTGTGCCTGCTGCCTGAGGCCATCCGAGTTGTCAGCGGGGTGGGTGGCCACGTCGTTGGAGCTGATCGCTACGATGCCAAGGGGTCTGCCAGTGTAATCGGCGCCGAGCTGGCCGAGCGATTTCTCAATGTGCTTAACGTAAGGGCAGTGAGCGCAGATGAACATGACGAGCAGCGCCTTTTGCCGAAGGAAGTCATCGCGGCGGACGGTTTTGCCGGAAACGACGTCAGTGAGCGCGAAATCGGGGGCGATGGTGCCGAGCGCGAGCATGGTGGATTCAGTGAGTGCCATATGAATTCTCCTCGATTAGAGATGCGGTTGCCGGCGGAAGGATGCGTGCGATCACAATCTCTTAAAACAAACCTGCTTGCCGGCCGGGCATGGCGAGGCCGAAGTGCTCATAGGCGAGCCGCGTAGCCACGCGGCCGCGGGGCGTGCGATCGAGAAAACCAATCTGAATGAGGAAGGGCTCGTAGACTTCTTCGAGCGCATCTTCTTCCTCGGCGAGCGTGGCGGCTAGCGTGCCCAGGCCAACGGGCCCGCCGTCGTATTTCTGCATGATGGTGAGCATGAGGCGGCGATCGATTTCGTCGAAGCCGTGGGCGTCGACCTCGAGCATGGTGAGGGCCGCGTTGGCGGTGGGGCGGTCGATGGCTCCCGAGCCGCGCACCTGGGCGTAGTCGCGGACGCGGCGCAGGAGGCGGTTGGCGATACGCGGAGTGCCGCGGGAGCGCAGCGCGATTTCGGCGGCGCCATCGCGGTCGACTGGAATTTGCAGCACCTCGGCGGAGCGCTCGACGATGACGCGCAGCTCTTCTTCGGTATAGAAGTCGAGGCGCAGTAGGATGCCGAAGCGCGAGCGAAGCGGCGAACTGATGAGGCCGGGGCGCGTGGTGGCGCCGATGAAGGTGAAGGGGCGAATCTCCATGACGTGGGTGCGCGCTGCCGGACCCTGCCCAATGATGATGTCGAGCTTGTAGTCCTCGAGCGCGGTGTAGAGCTTTTCTTCGAGGACGGGTTGGAGACGGTGAATCTCGTCGAGGAAGAGCACCTGCCGCTCGCGGAGATTGGTGAGGATGGCGGTGAGATCTCCCTGGATGACGAGCGCTGGACCGGAGGATTGCTGGAAGCCGACGTCGAGCTCGTTGGCGATGATGGTGGCGAGAGTGGTTTTGCCGAGGCCGGGAGGGCCGAAGAGAAGCACGTGATCAAGGGCTTCGCCACGCGACTTGGCGGCTTCGAGGGCGATGGCGAGCTGTTCCTTTGCTTTGGACTGGCCGATGAACTCGCGCAACCAGCGGGGACGCAGTTTGAGCTCGAATGTTTGCTCCTCGTCGGCGCGAACCGCGCTAACCAAACGTTCGGGAGAGTTGTCGCGGGCGAGGGCCATTCTGAGCAGAAGTTTACAGCAAAGCCCAGGGTTCACTTCGCGCCGGGCCAGGGCGGAGCTTGCGCGCCGGTGGTGCCCGGAGATGAGAGTGCGGTCGGCAGAACCTGAGTGCGAAGGGTGACCGAAGTCACGTGGAGCAGTCTTTTTGCCAAAGCGAAGCAGGGCATTGAAGCACTGCGGAAAGAGCGTGATTTGTGCGCGAAAAGGCGGCCAAATGCAGTACGGACGGGCTTATTGACTGTTTTGATGCCAAGCAAATGAGTAACACCTTTGTGTTAGGGCGGAGCACTTATTCAATGGCCTATAGTCGAGGGATACAGGCCAGCAGGAGTCTGCCGAGACGGGCATTGATCGACATCAGAATGGTCTGCAGGCTCCGGAGGCAACCATGCGTGATCGACTTTTTTCGCCACGACTTCTTTTTGTGATCGGTCTTGTGCTGCCGATAGCCGGCTGCACCAATCCCTTAGCGGTTTCCGTTTCGATATCGCCCACGTCGCAATCGATAGGGGTGGGTCAGACCGCGCAGTTCACAGCGCTGGGAACCTACGGCCACGGGTCCAATCACCCCTCGAGCCAACAGGACCTCACGGATGCAGTGACGTGGACTTCAAGCGTACCGGGTGTGGCTACGATCAGCGCCACCGGCGTCGCGACCGGCGTTTCCGCGGGCACAACGACGATCACGGCAAGCATCAACGGATTTACGGGCGTTGTTTCGGCGACGGCATCGCTGACAGTAACGGGCGGCAGTGGCGGAGGCGTTCCACCAGGATCGGCGGTGGCCTCGCTGGCTGTCATTCCAAGTGCACAATCGGTGTCCTCGCCCACGCAGACGGCTCAGTTCCTGGCCATCGGAACAACTACAACAGGACAGACGGCGAACCTGACTAATGCGGTGACGTGGAGCTCAAGCAGCCAACAGATCGCGACCATCGGCGCCGCGACCGGACTTGCCACGGCGGTGGGCCAGGGCACCGTGACCATCACGGCGCTCTACAACAGCGGCGGCAACACGCTGACGGCAACGGCAGCCTTTACGGTGCTGGGCGGGACGGCGGAAGAGTACACCGCGGTGACGATTGTGCCGGGCAGCCAGTCGGTCTCGGCTTCGGGACAGACAGGGCAATTCATCGCGCTGGCCACATCGGGGACGACAGGCCTCGAGGAAGATGTAACGAACTCGCCGCAACTGCAGTGGATTTCAAGTATTCCAACGGTCGCCACCATCACCTCGGGGCTTGCCTCAGGGAACGGGCTGGCCTCCGGCGTAAGCCAGGGCACCAGCACGATTACCGCAGAGCTGAAGAATCCAGACGGCTCACTGGTGTCGAATTCCGCGACGGTGGCTGTAACGCTGACGCCGGCGCCTGAGCCGCTGCTTTCGCTGACCATCATTCCGAGCTCGATCACGGTGGGCAATCTGCTGGATGCGGGGCAATTCCTGGCGATCGGAACCTATTCGACGGCGCCGACGGTGAGAGACCTGACGAACTCGGTCACGTGGCTGACGTCAGCTCCGAGCGTGTTCCCCGTGAACACGAACGGAACGGGAAGCCCGAGCGGGGGAGCGAACGCCGGAATCGTGACGGCATACGGGACCGGGAGCGCCACGATCATCGCCGAGGCGACGGATCTGCAAACCGGCTCAGTGGAGACGGCGACGGCGACGTTCAGCTGTCCGCTGATTCTGCCTACACCGACAACGGCAGGCTCATGCTACCCGGGCTCGCAGACATCGGCGCTGCTTTCGACCCTGACGATCTACAACGAGGGCCTGAACACCACCAACTGGCTGGTGACGGCGCCTTCAGCAACGGGAACGCCCAACGTGCTGCACTGCGGGGCGGGCTCGAGCGGCGCAGGTCTTGGCGGATCGGTGTGCGTGGCGACGTACCCGGTGGGCACGACCGTCATTCTGACGGCGCCGGCCGGAGCGGGAGCATTCGGCGGGTGGTCGTACAACTGCACGCCGCTTCTGCCTGTGACAGCGGCAGGACCGAACAGCTGCCAAGTCACGTTGACCTTCGACGATACGGTGGGAGCGATTTTCAACTAAAGCTCATGCACGAACGGAGAAGCCGCCTTACGGGGCGGCTTTTCTGTTTCTGCGCGCATGGTGGCCGGCAGGCGGCGATGGCGAGATGCGGATGCGTTGAGCGGGCTGACCGCCGAATCCAGCGTTTAGACTGGTAAGGTTGTTTTGAACGTGATGGCTCATCGGTTTGGCATGCTTCGCCGCTTTCGCTTCAATCGACCGCAACGAATCGCGGCGGGACTGCTGGCGATGTTTCTCGTGCAGGGATTCTGGCTGGTCGGCCACCAGACGCTGACCGACAGCGACTACCAATATGCGCGCTGCGGGCGCGAGACCTGGGAAAAACCTTCGCCGCTGGCGGGCTACTACACCTCATGCGGCAACATTCACGACGGGATTCTTGCCTATCGGCTGGCCGGCCTGCCGCTTACGCTCAACCTGCTCCTGGAGCGCGGGGTCGATCTGTTCCGCAAGCCTGAAAATCGCGTGGTGCAGAACCAAGGCGGCGAATTGAGCACGTGGGAACTGCGGCACCAGATGACGCACATCCTGTTGCTGCTGCGGCTGCCGTTTCTGTTTGGCGGATTCGTTCTGGGCGGGTGCATCTGGTGGGTGACGCGGCGGCTTTACGGGAATATGGGCGGCTACACGGCGCTGGCTCTCTATTGCTTTTCGCCGCCGATTTTGAAGGCGTGTGTGGCGCCAAGCCCCGAAGTGTGGGCTGCGCTGGGAGTGTATGGCGGCGTGTACACCTGCATCGGAGTGGCGCACTCCATGCAGGGACCGAGGCACAAATGGCGCCCGCGGATCGTGCTGATGATGGTGATTTTTGGAGCGGCGGCGGCCGCGCACATTGCCGCGTTACCCGTTGCGGCTCTGCTGGGGCTGGCGGCCATGGTGTGGATCGCGGAGGGCCACAGGAGCCAGGCGCTGCCCGTGGTGCTGGCCGCAGCGGCAGGCGCGCTGGTGCTGGTGTTTGCCTGCTATGGGTTTTCGCCCGACGCATTCAGTTATGTGTTCCGCTCGTCGGCGGGATTCCTGTGGTTCTCGACCGATCCGGCGCGGCGATTCTTCTCGACACTCTCGAATGGCGGCGTGACGGTGGCTGCTTGCGCATCGGGGACGATGTATCTTGCAGTGCGCAAGTCGCGGTACTTCGGAAACACAGTTCCGCTATTCTGCGCAGCCATTCTGATGCTGCTGGTGATGACGGGCGCGCCGGGGAGCCCGTGGTTGTGGTCGCTGCCATTCCTGCTTACGTTTGTGGGCGGCGTGTTTGCCGACGCATATGAGAGTGCAAGAGGGCGCCTGGCGCTGGCAGCGGGAGGGGCGATCGTGCTGGCGCAGGCGGTGCTGTGCGTGATGAGCCTGCCGGGATTGATTTAACGTCGCAGAGGTTTCGCGAGTGCACGATCGCAATTTCGGCCGCGCGGAGGATGCGCGGGCGAGGCGATTACGAGCCCTCAAAAACCGGTGCGCCGGGCCGGGAGTCGAGGACCATCCGGAGCGGCGCAGGCAGCGTTCCACAAGCGTTGGGCGTTTGCGCATAAGGTATAGCAAAATAAAGGGTTATTTCGACCCATCAGCCTTGCTAAAACCCGGTTCAAGCCCATAGAATAGAGGCAGAGACCTGCGGACCCGGCCCCGCATTTTCCGTAGCTTCCTGCCGCCTTCCTGCAGACCACAAAGAACTTATGCCAGACGATCAGAATCCCCAGCAGCTTCCTCTCGACGGCCCGAACCCACCGGGCGGCACAAATCTTGTTCCCATCAACATTGAAGAGGAGATGCGTCGCTCGTATCTCGACTACTCGATGTCGGTGATCATCGGGCGCGCACTGCCCGATGCGCGCGACGGCTTGAAGCCTGTGCATCGACGCGTGCTCTACACCATGAGCGAGATGGGGCTGGAGCACAACAAGAAATACACCAAGTGCGCCAAGGTGGTGGGACAGGCGATGGGCGTCTACCATCCGCACGGAGATTCGGCCATCTACGACACGCTGGTGCGCATGGCACAGCCGTTCAGCCTGCGCTATCCGCTGGTGGATGGGCAGGGCAACTTCGGATCGGTAGATGGAGACCTGCCGGCGGCGATGCGGTACACGGAGTGCCGCATGGAGCGCATCGCCGGCGAAATGATGGCCGACATTGACATGGAGACGGTGGACTTCGTGCCCAACTACGACGAGTCCACAGTGGAGCCAACGGTTCTTCCCACGCGCATTCCGAATCTGATTTTGAATGGGTCGAGTGGCATCGCGGTGGGCATGGCCACCAACATTCCTCCGCACAACCTGACTGAAGTCGTCAACGCGGCCATCGATCTGGTCAAGAATCCCAAGGCGGGCCTGGCCGAAGTTTTCAAGCATGTCAAGGGACCGGACTTCCCCACCGGAGCGATTCTCTACGGCCGCGCGGGCATCGTTGACGCGTATCGCACCGGCCGTGGCCGCTTCCTGATGCGCGCGCGGGTAGCGATTGAAAACGTGACGAAAGATCTGAAGGCGCTGGTCGTCACCGAGCTTCCCTATCAGGTGAACAAGTCCGCACTCTTCAAACGCATCGCCGAACTGGTGCAGAACAAGGTTATCTCCGACATCGACATCGGCGCCGACCGCACGCGCGACGAGAGCGATCGCGACGGCATGAGGTTCGTCATCGGCCTCAAGCGCGGCGCGCAGCCCGAGATCGTGCTCAACCAGCTTTACAAGCACACGCAGTTGCAGGAAAGCTTTTCGATGATCTTCCTGGCCGTGGTCAACGGCCAGCCGCGCGAGCTGGGCCTCGCCGAAGCCATCCGAGTCTTCATTGACCACCGGATCGACGTGGTGCAGCGGCGCACGGTGTATTTGCTGCGCAAGGCGCGTGAGCGCGAGCACATCCTGGAAGGGCTGAAGATCGCGCTCGATAACCTCGACACGGTCATCAAAATCATTCGCGCGTCGGCCTCGCGGGCCGAGGCACGCGAAAACCTCTATGCCTGGGGCAAAGGCACTGAAATCGTCATTCAGCTCGATCGTGAGCTGCAGCGTCACGAGGAGCGCGGCCTGACCCTGCGCCAGGTCGACGCCATCCTCGAATTGCAACTTTATCGCCTCACGCAACTTTCCGTCGACGAGCTGCTGAAGGAGCTGAAGGAGATCCGCGAGAAGATCGCCGATTACGAGGAGATTCTGGCCAGCGAGAAGAAGCTGCGGTCGGTCATCGTCAAAGAGCTTGAAGACATTCGCGACAAGTACGGCGACGAACGGCGCACGGAGATCGTGGACGAGAGCGCGGAGATCCAACTGGAAGACCTGATCGCCGACGAACAGGTGGCGGTGACGGTGAGCCACCAGGGCTACCTGAAGCGCACGCCCATCTCGATCTACCGGCAGCAGCGCCGCGGCGGCACGGGACGCATGGGCATGAAGACGCGCGAGGAGGACTTTGTATCGCAGCTCATCGTCAACTCGACGCACGCCTACCTGCTCTGCTTTACCAACACCGGCCGCGTGTATTGGCTGAAGGTGTATGAGATTCCCGACGTGGGCGCCGCGGGCAAGGGCAAGTCGATGCAGAGCCTGCTCGACCTGCAGACCGGCGAGAAGGTGTGCGCGATTCTGCCGGTACGCGACCTGGAAGAAGAGGGCAAGTACATTTTCTTCTCGACGCAGAAGGGCACCGTAAAAAAGACGCCGCTCAAGGATTTCTCCAACGTGATGGCGCGTGGGATCATCGCCATCGGCATCGACTCGGACGACGAGCTGGTGGCTGCGCGCATCACCGACGGCTCGCAGGTCATTTTCATTGCCACGCACCTGGGCATGGGCATCCGCTTTGAAGAGAGCGACGTGCGCTCCATGGGCCGCCCCGCATACGGCGTCCGTGGCATCAGCCTCATCAAGAACGACTACGTGGTCGGCACTGTGGTTACGCCCAAAGAGCACGCGCCGGGCGCGTACCGCATTCTCTCCGTCACTGAGAACGGCTTCGGCAAGCGCACCGATGTCGAGGAGTATCGTTTGCAATCGCGTGGCGGCAAGGGCGTAAAGAACCTCTCCGTCACTGATCGCGTTGGCCGGGTCAACTCCATCCAGCTCGTCGACGAGACCTCTGAGTTGATGGTCATCAGCCAGTTCGGCAAGATCATCCGCTGCGACACCAAGACCATTCGCTCCGCCGGCCGCGCCACACAGGGCGTGCGCATTCTTAACCTCGAGCCGGACGACAAGGTCGCAGCAACGGTCATCATTCCGCCGGAAGAGCTGAACGGCAACGGCAACCACGAGGAGCAGGGGACGCTGCTGCAGTAGGATCAACTTAGCTGCCAAGTCACAGATGTGAGTTGATTCGATCTCCGGCCGGACTTCCGAGTCCCGCTTGAGAGGTGCTGCTTGGCATGGGGCCATTTCAAACATGCAAGAATCCAGCGTTGAAAGGGTTTGCCATGGACCGAAAGACTTTCTTAAAGACGCTCGCCGCCGCGGGCGCTGCCATTCCCTGCCTGTCGCTTGCCGCAGAAGCCGAAACAGGAAAATGTGACGGTGCACAGTGTATGTCCGATGCCGGCGCGGTGCGCCAATTCCTCTCCGATTTCCTCCAAAAAGAGGAAGCCAATTTGAGTCACGACACTCTTCTGCAGTTGATGCAGGAGAGGGGACGCGCCTGTTGCCGTAACCTGCAATTCCGGCAGAAGCTGATTGATGACAGTCAGGGCAACACCGACAAGCTTGTCGAGTTGATGGGGAAGATCGTAGGCCCTGAAAACTGCCGCCGCGAGGGCGACAGGATCACGCTGATCTACCCCGTCGCGAAATGTGTCTGCGGTTGGAGTCCGCAACGCCCGCCAACGCCTGACGATCCCTACTGCAATTGTTCGGCCGCAAACAACCAGTTGCTATTTGAAACAGTGAGCGGAAGGCCAGTGACAGTGAAAGTGCTGGAGTCGCCGCGGCGTGGCGGCACGCATTGCAGATTTGACATCCGCATTGGATAGCGCAAGGCGACCCAACAAGGTTGGAACCGGAAGGGCGCCCTCTCCAACCTGTTCTGAACACCAGCGGCGCGGTAATCTGGAAGCGTAGGCTCCAGTACTCATGCGTTTTCGCTCCTTGGCCGTCGTCATCCTGCTTGACTTGGGCGTTGCTTGCGGCATAGCTGAAAAGCGCCCCTATGACAAAGCGCGCGTCGCGAACCTAAACGCCTCGTTTCTCAATGTCGGTGAGCGCCGCGCAGAACTGGCTCACGCCACGACTCCTCGCGTAATCGAAGCTCTCGGTTGGAAGTCCGGCTGCGTCAACTCCGAGCAGCCCGCGCCGCCTGCTGGCCGCATGGTCACCCCGCATCACTACCTGAGCGGAAGCAACGGCCCGGTGAACCCGGAAGAGGCGAAGGCGACGGTCCCCTACCGCGAACTGGAACAGGCGGTGAGCAACGGCGCAAGCCGTTACGTCGCTACCGGCAACTCCGCGGAAGCCGTTTGCGTGGCAAACCTGCTGAGCCGATGGGCCGCGGCCGGGACGTTGCTCAACTACAGCTATCGGGAAAGCAGCCAGGCCTGGTACCAGGTGGAGTGGACGCTCAGCTCCATTTCACTGGCGTGGTCCGTCGTGCAGACTGACCCAGCCATTCCCGCAGCGCAGCGCGAGAAGATTCTGCAGTGGATGCACAAGGTCACTGAGTACATGCTCGATCAGGATCCGCGGCCCGGCGATCCCGAACACGAGAATAACCACGCATACTGGCGCGCGCTGTGCGCAACTTCCGTCGGCATTCTTACCTCGGACGACAAGCTCTACCGGCGCGGCATCACGCAGTACGTGCAGGCCATCGGCCAGATGAATCGCGACGGCTCGTTCCCTCTCGAGATGGCGCGGCATGAGAATGCGCTGCACTACCAGAGCTTCGCGCTGGCGCCGCTGGTGATGATCGCGGAACTCGCCGAGCAGCAGGGCATAGACCTTTATGATGTGCGCGTGAGTGGGCACACGATCAACGATGCGGTCGATTTTCTGGTGCGGGCGTCCGCCGATCCCAGCCTGGTGAAGAAGTACGCATCGGAGCCGCAGACCTTCTCGCTCTTCTCAGGAGAGAAACCGCCGGCATGGACAGAGTTCTGGGCGGCACGGCATCCCGGCAAGCCGTGGAGCGAACTGATTAGAGAGCCGCTGGTTGATTCGACAATCGGCGGGAACGCGACGATCTACGCCGCGCCGGCACAGGCAAACTAACGCAAGATCGCGGAATGCCGCAAGGGACGAGTCAAGATCCGGCGGGGCTTGCCGCTCTCCCCGCGCGCGACCAGTAAAGGTAGACCGGAATCCCGAGCAGAACGAGGATTAAACCGGGCCAGGTGTATTGCGGCTTGTAGCGGAGGAGAGCGGCGCAGATGCCGGAGGCCATGAGGATGTACACCACCGGAAGGAACGGATAGCCGACGGCTTTGTAAGGGCGGGGCGCATCAGGCAGCCGGAAGCGGAGCACGAAAAGCCCGACGATGGTGAGGATATAGAAAACGAGCGCGGCAAAGATGATGTAATCGAGCAACTGGCTGTAGGAGCCTGAAACGCAGAGCAAAATAGTCCAGACGGCCTGGACAGCGAGACCGACAGCCGGAGTGCGGAAGCGCGGGTGCAGCTTGCCGACGGAGCGGAAGAAGAGCCCGTCCTGAGCCATGGCGTAGTAGACGCGGGCGCCTGCAAGGGTCATTCCATTGGCACAGCCGAAGGTGGAGATGAGGATTGCACCGGCCATCAGGTAGCCGCCAAAGTGCGGGAATATCTGCTGGAGGACAGCGGCTCCGATGCGATCTTCTGAAGCGTATTGGATGCCACGCGCAAAAATTGTGGCACCATGCGGGTCGCCGTGCAGCGGGAGCACCATCAAATACGCCAAACTGGCCAGGAAATAGGTGACGACGACGAAGCCCACGCCGAGCGCGAGCGAAAGCGGAACGTTGCGCCTGGGGTTCTTGATTTCGCCCGCGGTGAAGGTGACGTTGTTCCAGGCATCGCAGGAAAAAAGAGAGCCCACTTGAACGACCGCCAGGACCACAATGGAGCCGACCATGGCGATAGGCCCCTGCACGCCCACCTGCACGGGATGGAGCGAGTGCCAACCGGCATTGTGCCAGAACTGGCTCCAATGAGCGCCAAAGTTAGCCGCGAACGCCACGCTGCTTCGCCCGATTGAAAACCCGAGCAGAATAAGGCCGGCCAGCGCCAGCGCCTTGGCAACGGTGAAGACATTCTGCAGGCCGGCGCCGAATTCGACGCCGCGAATATTGACCGCGGCCACGAACGCCACCACGGCGATGCCGGCGAGATTGGCGGTGCTGACACCGATCTCCATGTTGCCCAGCACCATGGGGCCGAGAGGAATTGCGGGGACGTGCGCGATGTGCCAGAGCCAGTGCGTGCTGGAAACGGCGGGAAAGAAGACGCCAAGGAATTTGCCGAAGGCTACGCAGACGGCAGCGATGGTTCCGGTCTGGATGACGAGGAAGAGGGTCCAGCCGTAGAGAAAGCCCCAGAGGGGCCCAAGCGACTCGCGCAGGTAGACGTACTGGCCTCCGGCTTTGGGCATCATGGCGGCGAGCTCGCCATAGCTGAGCGCGCAGATCATGGTCATGGTCCCGGTGACGAGCCAGGCAGCGAGAAAGAGCGCCGGAGAATCGGTGAGGCGGGCGATGTCGGAGTTGACGATGAAAATTCCGCTGCCGATCATGGAGCCGACGACGATGGTGGTGGCGCTGAAGAGGCCGAGCCTTTGCAGCATCTGCGGGCCGGCGCCGGGGTCAGGTTGCGCGGAGTCGAGTTGAGCCACAGGGGTCGTCATTCAAGTATTGTCACCGCTGCCATGTCGTGCTTGATGCCGGGATGCGTACCGGTCGCAAGGTGCAGATTGTCGATTGTATGGTGCCCAGAGGGGGACTTGAACCCCCACGACCGGTTAAGGTCTGCGGATTTTAAGTCTGTTTTTTCCACTTTTGCACAAAAATGCACCGAACCGCACGGAGTTGCTAGAACGCTCAATCTGCGAGAGTTAGATTCGAACCAGTTTCTGCACGAAGTTGCACGGAAAAGCACAAAAGTACGGAACGAAGTATCACTACAAGTATCACCGGCCAGAGGCCTCAACTAGTCCGAAATCAGTCCGCAAGACTCCCTAAAGGGGATGTGGAGGGGATTTACCCAAAGCTGCCCTTCCTGTTGTCAAACCCATTCTACCCGTTCAAACGGGCGCTCTTGCTTCAATAACCTGCACGCTGGACTTTCGCCTATTATTCTCCTATCATTCCTTCATGTTCCCGACTCCCTCAGGCCGCAAGACGTTCGTCGTGCAATGCAAGAAATGCTGCCGCGACGTGCCGACCGGCCTGAGGGAGTTCCCGTTTCAATCCATCGCCGTTGAGTGTTGCCTTTGCGGTGAAGTGCGCCGGTACCTGCCTTCGGAAGTCTTCCTTGGCCGACCTGACCAACTCGTGGTTCGGCAACAGCGTGCCGGAGGCCGCTGATGTTTGACCCGGATGCACACATGCCCCGTATCAATCGGGGGATGGTTTACCTCACTGCTGCTCGTTATGGTACTTAAACGACACGCTCAACTTTGTACGATAGACCGGCTTCCCGTCCTCAATGTGTATGTCCAACTTAATGACTTCAGCCACGCGCAAATCGCGCAGCGACTTGGACGCCGTCCCCAAGGCTACAGCAGCCGCCTTCTCCCATGACTCGGTGCTGGTGCCGACCAATTCAATTACTTTGTAAACGCTCTCGGCCATTTTGCCCTCCTTTAAGCCAAGATTTCCTTTCTGGCTTCGGGTCGGCGGAATTTTGCCATTGGAGTGGTACTCGGCGGGGGAATTCTTGAGGATTGGCCTCTTGCGCGGCTCCTGTGGCGCAAAGAACCGAAGATTCACCACGCTGCGCCTTGCAGTGTGTCAACTCTGCTATTGCGGATTCTCACGACGCTACTGCCTAACGAGCCCCCGGTCTACTCAAATGGTGGCTGCGGCGTCGAAAAGCGGCATCCGGTCGGGAGGAGTTCCCCTTTCAGTCCATCACCGTCGAGTGCCCTCTCTGCGGCGAGTTGCGCCGGTACCTGCCCTCCGAGGTCTTCCTCGGTCGGGCAGACAAACTCGCGGTTCGGCAGCAGCGGGTCGCAGGCCGGTAATGCCTCGGAGGTAGAATGCGGACTCCTCACGGACGACCGAAAAAATATTTGGGGGCTTGTCGCGAAAAATCGTCCCGAGCGGCACTATATATGAAAATCCTGCCAGTGTGCCCGAGGCGTCCAGTATCGCCGGTATCCGGCTGGCACGGGAGCGCCCAAAAGCCCTTTTGCGACGGCAGTCACGCTAAGCTTCGACACTATTGCCGTGCAAGGGAGTTGTATTGCTTGATATGAAGCCGGAATATGTCAAGCAAAAGCGGAATTGGTCGATCACCGGAGACTTCCTTCGCGTCGAATGCGCTCCTGCAATTCGGCAAGTGCGTCGTCGTCAAAGATGGCTTGCCGGATCATGCGCTCGTAGCAAGAAAAACGAGGATTGACTGTGCCGATAGCCAGCCGCGCCTTTTCCAGATGGGCTAGCAACTCCATGTAGTTGCGCTCGCGGTCGGTCATAGCAGCACCTCTAAACGAGCCCCCGGTAGGTGTGAACACGCAGAGCCGAGACCAACGGGAATAGGAACCGATTACTGGAAACGTACCGCAACGAAACACGACAGTGGAATAGTTCCTAGGTGGGAAGGGCATGGCAAGTCAGTAATCAGAAGTAACCTATGCGTACAGGAAGGCTTGTGTGGGTCGAAGCGCCGGTGCCTGCCATCAGAGATTTTCCGAGGAACGCTGTCACACAGGTTGTCTGTCAGGAGCGTGACGCGGAGGTCTGTCCATGGGTGAGATGCGAAGAGCGATTGCGCGTGAGGAACAGGAGCGGCGAACACAGGATCGTTTTGCCTCTACGCTGGTGATTGCCGCATCCATCATCGCCGCTGTTCGGCTGGCACGAGAAGACATCAGCAGACCGTCACCCCGGCTGCATTCCGTTATCGGAGAAAGCGTGCAACTGGCAAAGATGATTCTGGACAGGGTGGTGCGGTAGTCTTTCTTGAATCTGACATCAAATCTCAGAGAACGCCTGACGAGCAGTGCGAACTTCTGCTGCGAGTACCCGTAGCAACTTGGGATATAACGACGGGTTCGCTTGCATCACGTCTTCAAAGTCGGCGCGAGTCACGAACCTGACCTCGGCGTTTCTGCGAACCATCGCGGTCAGGGAGTAAGGTTCGCTCCCAATGATTGCAGGAAGGCCGAGCAAACAACCAGCGCCAGCACGAAGGCACCTGACGGCCTTGCCCGTTGTCGATTCCAACATGAGGTTAGCTTCTCCACTCTGGAGAATGTACAGGCCGGTCGGTACGGTTCCTTGTTGAAAGAGGACGCGGCCTTCGCGGCAAGAGATGGGCTGGGATCGCTTCTCCAACTCTTTAATTAGCTCGGCGTCAGCCTCGAAAGAGTTTTGTTCCAAAGATGACTCCCTTTGACCGCTGCAAGAACATGCGGCTCGATGGGCTTTCATGGCAGGTATCGATGACGAATAGTCGCACCGGTTGAATCTCCAGAGATGTGATGTGCGACACATTGAGACTCAAGCCTATAATCTGACCACCCATGCCGAGAACCTTCCATCCCGCCATGCCGAGTGTCTTCGATCCCAATTACTTCTTCGTATGCCCGAATTGTGGAAAGCGCATAGAGGTGATTATTGATTTCGAGAAGGTAGACCGGAAACCAGACGCAGAAATATTCCTGAATTGCTTGCCACCGGGTGGCTGTAGATGGTCCGGCGAACTTCCTATGTTTAAGGGTGCGCCAATACCGGGGGTTCAGAGGACAACTTCATGATAAGAAACTCTTCGCACGCTGGCCGGGATTCCTCCCGGCTCTTTGCCAGCCTATTGGAGACTTTGTGGTCGTGCTGAAGTGGTCCCAGAGGGCGGGAGAGGCTTGCGAGGATTCGAGGGAGTGGCTGGCTATTGAAAGAATTGTACCCCTTGAGCCGGTCGTCAACGCGAGAAAATTGCCCTTGACCGTGGCGCGTGGATATAGATTGCGAACTAATCGTGGATGAAATGTATGTCGCCCATCGAACCAACAGTAAACAAAGATTAAGCGTATGCTCATGGCACACGAAAATTGCCCTTGACCGTCGACAGCCAACGGCAGCAATCGCGTGACTAGCGGGGAATTTCAAACCCTCCTCGATAGCCGGGAGGGCGTATGGAATTTGTTGACAGAGAATTGACTTGCGTGGATTGCGGAGCCGAGTTTGTGTTTACAGCGGGCGAGCAGCTTTTTTTCCAAGACAAACAGTTTACGAACGATCCGAAACACTGCAAGCAATGCAAGGCGAAACGCGCCCGTGGAACGCAAAGAGCGCGTCCCGAGACGCGCACAACCTGCGATCAGTGTGGCTTGGAAACAACCGTTCCCTTCAAACCAACGCAGGGCAGACCCGTGCTTTGTCGAGCATGTTTTCAGAAGGTGGCGTGAACGTAGTCTATGAAAATGGTGAAGCATGAAGCATGAACCGATGGTGCTTGAGAGAAGCGACTGGGCGATTACTAAGGCCGTGTGCTCGTGTGGAGCAGAACTCCAGCTTCCCGGTAATGTTGGCTCAGTCAGGGAACAAACCCAGAAAGTAGTCGCAGCATTTCAGAAGCACAAGATAGAGAGAGAAGCGGCACGGCAGAAACGCGTTCAATCCGCTTTGCCAAAGCCCACCGAGATGACATCTGCGAAGATGTGAACCACCATCCCGTGTAAGTGAAGGTTGACCGTATCCGATACGCCTCAGGTTCGTGATGCAAGAACGCAAGCAGTTCGTCGTCACCTGCAAAGACTGTCACCGGGCTGTTCCCTCCGGGGTGAAGGAGTTCCCATTTCATTCAATAGAAGTAACCTGTCCACTGCGTGGAGAGCAGCACCGATACCTTCCTTCTGAGGTCATACTGGGTAGGCCGAATGAATTGGTGGCGAAGAAACGGGCTGAAGGCATGAAGGCATGGCCGGTCAGCAGGGCTGTGGGGAATGTGCGGAACAATCGGCCTGAGTTGGTCAATCCGGTCGAGGAATAAGGTTTCATGACCGAAGAACTCCAAAGAAGACTGAGAGTCATTCACGATCTGGAAAGGGCAATCCGCCTTTGGGAACTGCTACGGGATAACGCGCAGCGAGTAATAAACGAAACAAAGGCATGTTCCGAGAAGCAGGGAGATTCCGTTGAGATGAACCCGGCAGTTGCTAAAGCACGCGCTTATATTGACACCTGCAATGCGGGAATTCTTGCGACCAAGGCACGAATCGACGAACTGGCAAGAGAGGATTAGAAACGCAAACCCACTTCCGGTGCTGCCCAAAGAACCCCGCACAGTCTCGATTCGTTTTTGAAGCCGAGTGAATTCCTCGTGAATTTGCACTAATTCTTCGCGCACTTCTGCCAAACTTCGCGGTGTTCTTCGCATGGTTTCCTCTTTAAAGGATGAGCGTATACCGTCTAGGAAAGGCTGGTAGTGGTGCAGTTTGAAAATCAAGTGCATCCGATAATGCCGGGCCCATTCGGATCGGGTGCGGACGCTTGGCGGGCGCAAATTCCATGAAGCGCCTCAAAGGCTTGGTCTAGTCGATTTAGGGCGTCGATGCTCAGTACATTTGTGCCGATTAAACGCGTCCTCTATCGCTCTTGTTGGCACATTCGGCATCAGTTCGAGCCGCACGAATGGTTGCAACCACGCGCAATCAGAGCATCGCCAATTTGCAGATTTCCGTGTGGGCAACAGGATTTTTCGCGTCGTTTCCGCCATATCAGTCATACCCCCAACCCTACGCTCATTTCCACAACAAGCCGTGTCCTGTGGCCTTCAAACTGCACCACTACCTAAAGGCTCACCGGACGGCGAGGGGCATTACAATGCATCCGTGACTGAGCGTTTCGTTCCGCAGCGATGATCGTGTGGCACACAGAAGAAGACCTGCCAGACGACGAAAGAACAGGAGGCGGAGATCATAGCATCACCGCAATTGACTCAGGAGCAGGTGCAGCAACTCTCCGCTGCGGTCGCACAGTACATCACCGCGCAACGTGAAGCATACTTGCCGACAGGGATTCCGCTAACAGCGGAGCAACGTCTAGCTTTGCAAGGATTCCTCATCCAAGCGGTCATCGATAAGGCTCGACTGGTTGTACTCCAGAACAGCCGTGTGCAGAATCCGAATTTCTATCCGGAGCTTTGGCAGTTAGGTTTCAGGAACCTGCCCGACTTCAGGTCGATGGCTGCAATTACATTCGGGAATGTCGTTGTCTCTCATCAGCCGTTCACTCATGGACTCCTGTTCCATGAGCTTGTGCATGTTGAACAATATCGACAGCTTGGAATTCCGCAGTTCTCCAATCTGTACGTTCGTGGGTTTCTGACAGGTGGAGGATATGACGGCATTCCCCTTGAAATGAATGCCTATGCGCTCGGGACAAGATTCGAAGCGAATCCCCAATTGCGATTCTCGGTGAGTGATGAAGTCGCAGCGTGGGTTCGGCATGGCCGTTTCTGACCTCTCGGGCGAAGCGGGCGCATCCACGATTGAGGGAGGTGACACAATGTCACTTGCGGTTACGACGACAGCGTTCTCACCGGGCGGTGCAATTCCCAAGAGCTACACATGCGAGGGGGCTGATGCCTCGCCCGACTTGTCATGGTCGGGTGCTCCTGTCGGAGTCCAGTCGTTCGCGTTGATAGCCGACGACCCCGACGCCCCGGTCGGCACTTGGACGCACTGGCTCATCTGGAATATCCCGGCGCAAAGCACCGGATTGCCCAAGGGCGTGCCGAAGGACGAGACCCTTCGTGATGGCACTAGCCAAGGCCGGAACGACTTCCGGCGCGTCGGCTACGGCGGGCCGTGCCCGCCTCCGGGAAAGCCCCATCGTTACTTCTTCAAGGTGTACGCTCTTGATGCAAAGCTCGACCTGCGGGCGGGAGCGAACAGGAATGAACTGGAACGGGCAATGAAGGGGCACGTGCTGGCGCAAGGGGAACTCATGGGCAAGTACGGGCGGTAAGGAACGGTCACGCCGAGGAAAGTCGCATCATGAGCACCACGCGCCTCCGTGGCGTCCGCTCTCATGGCTCAGAGTATGCTTTCTACTCCCAGCCCACAGAAGTGTCGTCGGCTACGACGCTTTTCAAAGGAAGGCTGGAACCACGCCTGATTTCCCTCCCGCTTTTCCACCGCCCAAATTCCGGTGCAAATCTCACTCAGACGTAGAATCTATGCAGAATCCTCGGGTCATCCTTCCCTAACCAATTTGGTTGCGTGTCAAAGGAGGACACAATGCACAATCGATACTCTTGGGCCGCAGCGATTACGCTCGTGGTCATTCTTGCGGGTTGCAAGCAGGCTCCGCCGCCCGCCCCAGACACCCATGACGCGGACGTGAAAGCGATTAGCGATCTTGAAACCGCCACGGTGCAGGCAATTGCCGCCAAGGATTTGGACAAGGCATGTGCATTTTATGCCGACGACGCATCTCTTTTCATGCCGGATGCCCACGTATTCAACGGAATGGCGGCGATCAAGGCTGCGTTGAAGCCGATGGTCGCAGACAAGGACTTTTCCTTCACCATCTCCTCGGAAAAGGTGGATGTCGCGAAATCAGGAGACCTCGGCTACGGCTATGGCGCTTACACCATGACCATGACAGCCCCCAAGACAAAGAAGGTGCTCACAGAGAAAGGCAGGTACGTCACGGTCTACGAAAAGCAGGCCGACGGCGGTTGGAAGGCTGTTGTGGACATCGATAGCGAGAACGCTCCACCGTCGCCCGCAAAAAGGCACCCGTCGCCCGCAAAAAAGCACCGCAGGTGACTCAGCCGCTTGATGATCGGGCTATATCCGCAAGTTCGATGCTCACTATAGCTCCTGCGTCTTCCCGTTCGCTTGAAGTAGAGCGACGACAAAGCAGACCAATGTCGCGGCGACGCAAAGGGGGATCGCCCAACCAAGCCAAGAAGGCCAGCTTATGGGCGTGGACTGGGGATCGAGTTGGGAATGTAAATCGGGCTGGTCTGGCATCGTTTTCTTCCTCCGATCGTTCGCTTGAAGGTCCGCGAAGCATCATAGCTCTGTAATCTTGCCGCCGCAATGGGGCCTCGCGTGGCGTTTGGTACGGCTCGTGTAGCGTAACAGGAGGTTACTGGTATGACGGCAGTCGTCAGGAGCACAAACCTTGCGTCCCTGTAAACTGGGACATTACCACAAAGTTCCCAATACCTCAGGCGGCGAGAGATGTGGTGAAGGATTGGTTCGGGCGAAGTGTTAAGAGGATAACCCTTGGTCTTCTTGTCCCGGGAAATGCTCTGCCGGGCAACCGAGGGTACAGTGGATCAAGAAAACAATCTGGAAATTCTTGTTTGGAGCTTATTCGGAAAGGGTGGTGCAAATGTGCACAAAATTGCTGTAAAGCTAAATGTACTCGGGGCGATCTTATTCACAGCGTGGGCGGTTTACGCGATGGTCCAGACGGCAAGGGCGATTCGTGATGCTCGATTGAAGAAGATCTACCCTTGAAGCGATGATTTGAAATGAAGTCTTGGGCTCTGTCGACTGCGATGAGCCATGCGATACGGGATTACTTTGAGGGCGGGGAACTCTGTCACTACGAATCGAATGAATGGGAGCACAGTGCATGACGACGCTCGTGATTGACGCTGGTCAGAGTATTGTTGGGATTTATTCCGTGGAAGATGGAGAGTACATCGGCCATCGCGGGAGCAGAATCTCCGAGGCGCTTGAGCGCGTTCAGAATGCTGAGGAAGTCATCACCTACTGCGGAGAGATTTACGATTTAAAACAACTTGGAAGATTTGCAGGAATCGACGGCGAGTTCCCGTTAAGGGGTAAGCACACCGACATGGAAAGAATGATTTGGGAACCCTTACCACTGGGGAGCAGCCTTGAAAGAACATACGAGAGGCATTTTGAAAGCTGTCCCGACTTTCCGTTCGGTCGCAGAGATTCAGACGATTGCGATGAATATGAAAATTCAAACCAACGGGATGTGTACATGACGCTCAAGCTATGGGAACTGTGGAAGGACAAGAAACTCGATATTGTTGGTTACGGATATACGCACCACTAAAGTAAAGACAGAAAGCTAGGTGTTGTTCCATAGGGTAGAATACGGCTGAGGTAAACGCATGGACACAAGTTCGATTGTTGCCACCATTGACGCAGAAATCTTCCGGCTAACACAGGCGAGAGCATTACTCTCCAAAGGCATCTCTGTAGCGCCCGTGAAGAGAGCCAGACGCAAGCTGTCGAAGGCAGCGAGAGCCAAGATTGCCGCCGCTCAGAAGGCCCGGTGGGCGAAGGTCAGAGCGAAGGCAAAGGCCAAGTAGACCTCGCACGCACGCGCAACATGGCTCTAAGGCGGAAATCGAACGCGCTACCGACAGCGAATAATGGCTCAAAGCCAAGGCTGAAGAAAGCTCCTCTTCCGAAAGAAGTGAAAGTTCTGCTTCTCGCGGCATGGAGGGGTGAAGTCGTGAGACTTGAACCATGTTCGCCGGATTGCCTTGGCTCCTCTACCTACTTGGCAAGTGTGTAGTTGCCCGTACAGGCGAATATAAAGGAGCCGTCTGGATTGAACTTGCCTTTGCAGGTGCCTTCTCCTTTTGCCCCCTTGAATTTTCCGATTCCATCACTGATAGACCATGCATCGCTGAATGATTGCATTTGCCCCTTTTCTATCGTAGTCGTGCCCTCGTAGCTGACGTAAACCTTCTCCCCATTCGCCAGCGTATCGACGAAAATACCACGGTACCGAGAAGCGTTCTCCTTCACGTCATCGAATTGAGTAAGCACACCCTCTTTCTCTTTCAGCCCTTCAAGTTCACCTTTCGCAGCGGTGCAGCTAAACTGGCTAATCGCATAGGCATGACCGGGCTGATCGCCCACGTCTATGCTGCGTCCAACAGTGGCTTTGCCGCAATTCCATTGAGAATCTACTTTGCCTTGTGCCATGGCCACAGAGGCAGACACGCAGAGTGAACAGACAACAAGAAACAGCTTGCGCATAATTTCTCCTTTCGTGAGATGAGACATGGAAGGCAATATAGTGCAACAGAGCGCCTTTGTCGATTTCGCTCTCGAAGAGTCTTTGGTAGCGGCGGAAGGTCTGTTAGAGCCGCTTAACCGGAATCTCCTTTTTCGACACCGATTCCAAGAGGTATTATCTGCGACAAAGGTCAGGCCGTCCTCGCCGGTGAACAATATATCGGGTGGCTTGTCCCTTGCAATTGAGGCTCGTATTGGAGAATCCCAAGACCGCTAAGCGCATGGAGAATAGCCATCTCTCACTCTGCTGCCAAATAGTTGTTGTGAACAGTATTCAGGAGCTTGCAGAAGTCTCGGTGCTGCTTCACTGAGAGGTAGGACAGGCTCCTATTTAACGTACGCTGCAGCGGCGCAACGCGCCGGGTAGAGCTAACATGAATCTTTGATTGGAGTCCGTCTTGGAACCGTTCCGCTTTCATCTCTTCGTATGCACGCAGCAGAAGCCGGATGGCGTCAAATCATGTCCAGCCGGAGGATCGTTGGCTGTACTGGACGAGTTGGACCGGCAGATACGAGCACATGGTTTGAGCGGCACCGTGCAACTGACAACCTGCGGTTGCATGGGGCTTTGTGATGAAGGTCCCATCATAGTTGTCTATCCCGAAGGGGTGTGGTACCGCCGTGTTCAACTGTCGGACGTCTCTGAAATCGTCGAGCGGCATTTAGGCCATGAGGAGCCAGTTGAGTGGCTCGTTTGGAGAGATACTTCGGCGATGAAGGCCATGGCGGCCGACCACGGAGAGAAATTCCATGCTGCGATGGAGGCGCGCGAGAAAGCAGGCACGCTGCCCGAACACTTAAATCAGTTGATTCGCAGCTTCATGCCAAGCCGGTGCCTGCTTACCGCACTCGAACTCGATCTTTTCACCGCGGTCGGAGACGGTGCCTCGGCTGAGCAGGCCGGTGCGAAGATCAACGCAAGTGCCCGTGCGACAGCCATGTTGTTGCATGCTCTTGTCGCTCTGGGACTGCTATCAAAAAGCGGCGACACCTATCAGAACACGCCCGAATCGGACCGGTTCTTCGTGCAAGGATCGAAGGACAACCATCGCAACGGGCTTCTGCACAACGCCAATATCTGGCATCGCTGGAGCACACTCACCGAAGCGGTTCGCAAAGGCGGAAGCATCCCGATTGATCGTGCTCGCACACCGGAATGGACGAAAGACTTCATCGCCAGCATGCAGCATCACGCCAAAGATCGCGCCCCACTTGTGGTGAACGCACTGGGTACGGCCAATGTTCGCCGAATTCTCGATCTGGGCGGCGGCTCCGGCATTTATTCAATTGCTTTTGCGCAGGCGAATCCCGAGGTGAAGTGCGAGATTCTCGATCTTCCTGAAGTGGTGCCGCTCACGACCGAGTATGTCAGTCGTGCCGGCGTGCAGTCGCAAGTGAGCATTCGCGCCGGAAACATGCTCGCCGATGACCTGGGCTCCGGTTATGACCTCATCATGCTGAATGCCATCTGCCATATGTTTTCTGAAGAGCAGAACCGGCACATCTTCCGCCGCGCTCGCACGGCTCTGGCACCGAACGGACGCCTGGTGGTGCAAGACTTCATTCTCAATCCCGACAAGACAGGGCCACTGCATGCAGTTCTGTTTTCGATCAACATGCTCGTGGGCACCGAGTCAGGCGCCAGTTACAGTGAGCAGGAATACACTGACTGGATGAACGACGCCGGGCTCCGCGACGTGCGCCGAGTCAACCTCCCCGGCCCCAGCGACCTCATCGTCGGCCGCGCGTCAAAGCCTGACCGGGAACCCCGCTAGATGTGGTTCACGCGATCGGGCGATGAAAGCGGCCTCTCCAGCTAGGCTTTAGAGGACCCAGTCCGCTTTCGAGAGCCTAGCCGGTCTTCGTCAGACAAGTTGCAATCAACGAGCGCGTTGCGTAGTGCACGCCAACCCATGCCGGTGACACCGGAATCCCTCGGCGTAAAATACGATCGAGATGCTATTTGAAGACCTTGCTTTCGGATCAATCAGGATCGACGGAGTCGAGTACGACCACGATATCGTTGTGGACTGCGGAAAGGTACGCGAGCGCAAGAAAGGTCTATCGAAGGCATTCCGGAGCCAATTCGGGCACACGCCTCTAACGACAAACGAGGAAATACCGTGGCATTGTGACCGGCTTGTGATCGGGACGGGGATTTACGGGCGGCTCCCAGTCAGTCCAGATGTTCAGCGTGAAGCCGAACGCCGCAAGGTGAAGCTTTTGATGGTTCCAACAGAACAGGCAGTTGCTCTGTTAAATGAGCAACCTTCGCATACAAATGCCGTTTTGCACTTGACCTGCTGACGGTTTGCCTCACAAGCGCGCAGTGGATGTTGTCGCGCTGATGCGATTGCATCACAGCGAACGAGGCCCGGATCTCGACGTTGCGAACGGACTTGAGGACGTTTCCACGCTGGTCCGGTCGAGTGAATCTCAGTGGTGGGAACTGAGCAAGCGCACGTCTATTGACACCAACGCGGCCTCTCAGCTTCAATCCGCCAGAGCCCTGCGCGATGTGCTGCTTCCAATGCGCGTTCGTATTCGGCGGTACTGATCTGGCGGTTGATCTCTCGAAATTCCGACCCGGACACCCGTCCAGTGGGATGATATTGGCTCATCACGTTGAGATATGTGTCGCGCGAGATTTCATTCGCAAGAAACCGCATGATCGACTCGGTTCCCGCGATGTCGCCGGGCATCACCAAATGGCGCACCAGCACGCCGCGCTTTGCTAACCCTCGTTCGTCACACTTCAAAACGCCGGTCTGACGGTGCATCTCGCATATACTGCGGCGCGCGGCCTCTGGATAGTCCTTGGCCTTTACATAGCGCAGCGAAGTTGCTCCATCCCAGAATTTGAAGTCCGGCATGTAGATATCAATGATGCCGTTGAGCATTTGCAAGCTGTCCAACGAATCATAAGCGGATGTGTTGTACACCAGGGGCAGCCGCAAGCCTCGTTCGGCAGCGATGGCCACGGCCTCGATGACCTGTGGAACTACATGCTCCGGGGTCACAAAGTTGATGTTGTGGCATCCCTCGGCCTGCAATTCCAGCATCATCGCAGCAAGTCGCTGCGGCGATGTTTCAGATCCACGCTGCGCTTGACTGATGTCGTAGTTCTGACAGAAAACGCATCGCAGATTGCACATCGAGAAGAATATCGTGCCGCTACCGCACCAGCCGCGCAGGCAGTCTTCCTCGCCCGAATGCAGGAAACAGCTGCTGACCTGGGCATATCTTCCAGTGTGACAAGCGGCCGTTCTGTTGACGATGCGATCGACGCCGCAATTGCGCGGACAAACTAAACAGTGGCGCAAACGTTCTACGGCATCGGCGGCCCGTCGGCTCAATTCGCCCGATCGGCAAAGAGCCAGATAGGCCGGCTCGAATTCGCCGTCCCGAATGAGAAAGGCATCCGCTACGGAGGAAGAACTCGCCACGCGGCGATTGTAGCGCAGGCCAGGCTTACTCGCGACAACGATCGAGCCTAATCGCGTCTCCGGGCGCGCAGTGAGAGAAATTTCAGCCGGTCGCTTGGGCGCTAACAGCGGTCGACCACCTAGGCCCCTGCCCGACGCCTGAGATTCTCGTTCCCAATGTCACCGACTGGCACGAGAGACGTACAATGATGCCATTTTCAAGTTCAAAAGGAAATCCGGAACCGATGCTTACCGACGCTCCGCCGCGCAAGTCGAACCTCGCTGATTTTCAGGAGAGTGACCGGATCAACACGCTCGACCTGCCGAATGATGCGTGCTTGCCTGCAATCGCAAAGACTATTGAATCGGCAATGAAGGCTGAGGAGACTGCGCGTGTCCGCAGCGCCTGTGCCAAATTTCTAAAAGCTGCATCGCAGTTCTACCAAGTCCCGGATTGCAGCGTCCGGGTACTTGCCGCTCGGCCGCTGCGAGTTCGGGAACAATGGACGACCGAGTTTTTTGGAGACTACACCCCCGAAACCCTGTTGATCCGGGTGTGGACGCGAACGGCGGTGCGAAAAGAAATTACGTCTTTCGGCACATTCCTGAGCACGTTGTGTCACGAATTCTGCCATCATCTCGACTACAGGAAGTTCGGCTTTGCCGATTCGTGGCACACTCGAGGGTTCTACGAGAGAGCCGCTGTGCTCTACCATCATGCGCGGGGCACTCCGCAGAAGCGCCTGTTCTGGGTGCCAATACCTGGCGGGCGCTGGCGGATTGATTGGCCGAAGACGAATCGGAGTGCGCGATGAACCCAGTTCCCGTGCTGTTGCGTTCGCTAGCGGCAATCTGGCCGCAGCTGGGATTCAAACCGTCAACTTGGCGTGCGCAAGCGTCTGATAGAAATTATGCAAGCGCTAGAGAATAAGCGAAGCGAGCCGTCACAACAGACCGGACAGTCGTCCGTGAAAATGAAGCATTAACTCTAAACCCAGTGCACTCTGAGAGGTTTTCTGGGTGGGACCAATCGATAAGAGTACTTGCGTTCTCCGAGCATGAGGCCGCCATGGACGACGTACCCTTCGGGGACAGCTAAAGCCTTGCGGAGCGGTGCATGAACCCGAGCCACGCGGGTCATGAACCCGGCCCAGCACACGCCGAGACCCCGAGCCTCTGCCGCCAGCTCAAGAAACGTAAGGGCGATGGCGCAATCCTGTTTTCCCCAGCCGTAGTCCTCTGGCGTGCACGCAACGATCACCACGGGAGCACCACGAAGCACGAAATCATATCCCTTTTCCCACTGCTCTAGCCTTGCTTGACCGATGTCCGACATCCGCAGGCAGTTCATTGCTTCCACAGACAATGCGTGCACCTTGGTCTTACCATTCACAACGATCCAATGCAGTTTCTGCGAGTTGGAGGCCGTCGGTGCGCGACGGGCTACATCCAGTAGCATTTCCACTGTCACTTTGGCAATGGGCCGGTCCTCGAATTCTCGAACCGAGCGCCGGCTTATCAGGAAGCTGTCAATCACTTCCGGACCTGGCGGTTCTTTGAGCGCGGGCAAAAACGGCTCCTTCGGCAAGCCGCTGTGAGTCAGGGCATTGCATTCGCACACAGCAACGCAGTGGCCGCAGAGAATGCAACTGCCGTTTGGAGCCTCCTCGGGGAATCCCTCTTCACTGATGGCAAGAATCCCGGACGGACAAACTGCGACGCATGCGCCATCCTTCATGCAGAGATTTGTATCAACAGTGATCTGACTCACAATTGCTCCCTCTCACCTCGCGGGCGAACCCTCAATGGATTTCGGGTGAATTGTACTCTCAACGGATTCATCGGCAGTGCGAGGACCAGTTTTTTGTTCTGTAGCCGAAACTCACTAGGCGGCCTTTTCTGTCCTGCTTCGACGTTGCGATAAAAGACTTTTTTAAATATCACCAGCAGGCGAGAGAGGCTTACAATGGTGCCGTTTTTGCGTTCAAGAAGGAAATTCCTGTTATAGGCTTAACGTCGAAGTACGGGGGTGCAAGATGGCGGCCAAATCGGTAGATAGTCAGGATTTCCGCTCCCCAAAGGAAAGTGAAGAAACACGCAAGTCAGTCAGCGTCTACGTGTGCCCCACGTGCAAGCGGGAGGTGGAGCTGGGGGACGACGGGCTTTATTGCCGTGCCTGTGCAGTCACCTACCCGATCCTCAACGGGATTCCCGACTTCATCGTGGAAAAGCTCGAAGAGAGCAGCAACTGGACCCTGCACATCCTCGGAAAAAGAGACTCCACACTCCTCCTGGATGTTGCCGTACACAGTTACGAGACATGTGTGTACCCGCTGGTGTGCAACCTGTTTGGCGGATGGCGTTGCACGTCTTTAAAACAGCTGGCACATGACATCACAGAGATCGTAGGATCGCAGAACGGTCTCGTTCTCGACGTGGCCTGCGGCCCGGGAACCTACGGGCGCCGCATGGCTTCTGCCTCAAGGACCATTTATGGCATCGATGCCTCCCTGAGCATGCTGCGCCGGGGCGCCCGCTACGTGGAGCGGAGCAATCTTCCCAACGTCCACTTCGCCCGGGCCAAGGTCGAGGCGCTGCCCTTCCCAGCCGGCCTGTTCGACGCTGCCATCTGCGCAGGGTCCTTGAACCATTTCTCCGACACGGTGCTCGCTTTACGCGAGATCGGCCGCACCATGAAAGCCGGAGCGCCGTTGGCGGTGATGTGCTTTTTCGCTGGCAGCAAGGGCCCCTTCAAATACAGATCTATGCGCGAGCGCACGGAGAAACGCGGCGGTCATATCTTTGAACTTCCCGATCTCGACCGGTATGTGGCTGAGGCGGGTTTTGAAGACTTTCGCCCCCACGCATATGGCTCCATCCTAGTATTCAGTGCCCGAAAGGGGTTGATAGAACATTCCAGTTTTGGTATCACGTAGCATCTCACATCCTCAACGACGTGCTGGCGGATTGATTGGCAACGCACCAACAAGGGTTTCTGATTTTGCAGCCGGACGGGAAGTGGCAACCGGTCTATGAAGGGAAAATCCAGTGATCAACGTTCCCTTGGCCCCTGAAGTTCAGTGAGATTAGAGGAGCAATATGGTGAAGGCGACAAGGATCAGCTATGGCGGAACAGCGGGAATTGTGACAGGCATGGCGCTACTCGTCGGCCTTGACGCTGCACATGCGGGAAAAGCCAGTGTGATCGGGGCGCTCCTCATTATTGCCGTCGCCGATAACCTTACAGACTCGCTCAGTGTTCAAATGTACGAAGAATCGGAGCGCCTCGAAAAACGGGAAGCGTTTCTTAGAACCGTGAGTAATTTTGCAACACGATTTCTTGTGGGCCTCACGTTCGTGGTCATCGTTGCGCTGTCTTGGAAGCACGCTGTTGCCTTTGGGGTCGCATGGGGCATGGCACTGCTTTCGGCAATGAGCTACATTCTCGCCCGAGGTCGAAAGACCTGCGCCATCGCCGAGATGGTGAGGCACATTGGTATCGCACTGCTTGTTATTGTCGTCAGTGAAGGCATCGGGCATTGGATCAAGACATACGTCTCATAAGAGACTGCTCTGACGTGAGCAAGACGACCCCCACGCCTTCGCTCTTATCGCGCCTCCTCACGGCAATGTTCGGGACAGTTATGGCCTAGCGAGCATTGCTCCAAACTCCGGCAATCGCACAGTTACAGCGCGGACAGCGTCCTGCGCGGAGCTTGTTTTCCACCACGCTGAAACCGAGCCGGCGAATCAGCCGCTCGCCACAAGCGGGGCAATACGTGTCGCCATGCGGGTCGCCCGGCACGTTGCCCATATAGACAAAATCAAGGCCCGCTTCTTTGCCGATCTGCCAGGCGTGTTCCAGGGTTCCCAAGGGCGTCGAGGGCGCATTGAACTGGTAGGCGGGGTAGTAGCCCGAGAGGTGCCAGGGAACATCCCGCCCCAGGTTCGTTGCGATCCGGTCGGCGATAGCGCGAAGCGTTGTCTCGGAATCATTCACGCCGCGAATGACCAGAGTCGTAAGTTCAATATGCACGCCGCGCGAGCGCGCGAGGTGGCATGAAGTCCAGACCTTTTCAACATCGATGGCCTTGCAGTATTTCTTTCCTACTGCGGCATCCCCTTTGATATCCACATTCATGGCGTCCAACCCAGCCTCGATCAGCAGCGACAGGGATTCGGGCGTCATGTAGCCGTTGGTGACAAAGGTGTTGTAAAGGCCGTGGCGCTTGGCCAGAGGAAAGACGTCCAGTGACCATTCCAGGGAGAGCGTGGGCTCATTGAAGGAGATCGATGTGCCCTGGCACGCGCTCTCGACAGTGAGTTGCACGAAGCGCTCAGGGGAGACATAACGCCCCGACGCCGGCGGAGGCCTTTTGGCGATGTCCCAGTTCTGGCACCATGGACAGCCAAAGTTGCATGACCAACTACCGGCAGTCAGTACAGAGTCGCCGGGATGGAAGTGGTAGAAGGGCTTCTTCTCGATGGGATTCGATGCCAGAGATGAAACCGCACCGTAGATCAGTGTGAGCAGCTTTCCGTCGCGGTTCAGCCTTGTGCGACACCAGCCCAACCCACCCGGCGTCAGCAGACAGCGACGTTCGCAGACGTTACAGCGAATCTTGCTGCCGACTTTTTCGGAAAGTCGCGACTCGCGGACAAATATGCTTTCCGTATCTCCCGAGAGGGCGGGAGCAGATGGCGGCTCCGAGGAATTCGCGGGCCTACAATTCATAAAACGAGAATTTCTTAGTTCAGTATAGGCCCGCTTGGGGTGAGCCGGGGATCGGGAACGATTGATGGCAGGTTATCCCTCGTGAGAGAGGTCTGGCGAAGGCCGTTGGGCTGAAGCTGCCGGATCTGTGGCGTTCCCTCGTTTCTGATCAGCGAAACCCTCGGGCTTTGACTCAGCTGTAGCCGTATTCGTCCGGAGGAAGCCCTCTGCTTTGCGCAGTCGTTTCATGGCCAGAACCGGCGATGGGCCTTCGATCTTCATACTGCAATTCAAGAGGTGGTGGGTCCGGCTGGAACTGGACCAAATGCGAGGTGAGCCTTTGGCGGGTAAACTCTCTGCCGCAGCTCCACAGAAGCAAGCTGTAGAAAGAGTCAAAAAAGGCTGCTGAGTTGGAACGGCGGGTGGAAAAGGAGTACGTTGTACGGTTGTCGGTTGTACGAGAGGGGAACGTGGAATTCCGTGTACTGACCGTCTCAAGAGAATTTGGAAGTGGTGGGGGAACGATCGCCAAGATCATTGCGGATCGGCTCGGCTGGAAGCGGCTTGATCGAGATCTGATTGAGGCTATTGCCAACGCAGCACACGTGGACTCGCATGAAGTGAGCCACTACGATGAGCGCGCGGACCCCTGGCTGCGCCAAATCAACCGGGAAGTGATACGCAGTGTGGCGTTGGCCGCAGGCTGGATGCCTGAAGGGAGCGACAGCTTCAACGTCGACGTGATGACGAAACTTACCCGGAGGATCATCGAAGATGCTTACTCCGGCGGGAACTGCGTGATCGTAGGCCGGGGCGCGCAGTGTATTCTGCAAAAGAAGCCCGATGTTTTTCACGTCTTTGTCTACGCGCCGTTTTGCGACCCGGTTAATCGCCTGAAAGAGCGCCTGGAACCCGGCGCTAACATTGAACAGCGTATTCACACAGTGGATGAAGAACGGGCTCGCTACCTGCAACAGCGGTTTGGTCAGAACTGGCTCAATCCCCACCTTTATGAGCTGATGATCTCCTCTCAAGAGAATGAGGACTGGACTGCGCGAGTGATTTTGTACGCGATGACTGGGCGGCAATAGACCTCCTCAACGCCGTGGCAGCGGTTGTGATATCGGAGCATCGCTGGATGGAAGGATCTTCGCGCCCGATCCCTGGTTTGTTCCTGTATGACTGGCGATCCGAAAGAAATTGTCAGTTGACAAGAACAGAGCGAGTTACTCATCCAGGACCGCCATGGTTCAAAACTGTGAGTTCCGGTCGGTTTGTCGCCCAACCGGACCTTACCAGAAATGGTGCAACTTCCGGATTGGCGGTGATTCAGGTGTAACGTGCAAACGGACGGCAGAGCATCGGTCTCCCCATTTGGTCTGACCCTGGTGACTCATCCGTGTCATTGAGGGTTCCGCGATCTAGTGTCAGGATTCGCGTATGCGAGTCAATCTCATCACTCAACCGTCCAACCGCTCCGAATCAGGCGCAGGAACGATTCCGATCTCGCTGACAATTCGCCCAGCATGCGGCTTGCCTGGCGATTACGAATACCCTACCGATAGCAGGGCGCTTCTGCAATTGCTTTCGCAAGCAACGGAACTATCTGCAGACGTACTTGAACGCTTTGAAAAGAACATGCGCGCCTCACTCGGTGCGCGTCTGATGGGCGTGGAACTGAGTGACAGCGTCCTCACGAACATTGGCTATTTCATCGACTAGGTGTGACCCTGCTTGTCCCTTGCGGTCGGTCGCGCGCTTGGATTCTGCTGAACCACCGCCCCTCGGAGAGTTCTGTCCGGTTGGCCGGTGATTCGGCCGGAACTCGAAGGTCGAAAACTCATGCGCCAGACTGAGAGGTGGTCTCAGGGCGCTGCGATTTTCTCGCTGGCCAGCTTTGCCGTGCAGGTCATTCCCAGCGCGTCGTAGATCTTAAGGCTTCAAGCAGCAGGGCGCGCCCCTTGTCCGTGTCCCCGGCCCCGCTGCGCTCCAGCAGCATCGCCGCGTACCACTCCCGCGCCGCCGGCACACCTAGGAAAAGAAGCCAGAACCCGCCCAGCCTATCACGATCCGGCAACCCAGTCTGGGAGTAGAATCGGCTGTCGGCAGCGTGACCGCCGTCCGGCGTGGGAGAACGATCATGCCCAACGTCCTCATCCCTACTCCGCGGGGTCAGATGCCTGCGTGGTTAGCTGTCCCCGCATCCACCGTCCCCGTCCCCGGCGTCGTCGTTCTGCACGACGTCTTTGGCATGAGCCAAGACCATCGCAACCAGGCTAACTGGCTCGCCGAGGCTGGCTTCCTCGCAGTTTCTCCCGACCTTTACTACAAGGGCGGTCGGCTCGTCTGCATTCGTCAGGTCATCCGCGACATGATTGCCCGCACCGGCCCTGCCTTCGACGACGTCGAGGCCACACAGCGTTGGCTCCTCGCGCAACCCGGCTGCAATGGAAGCATTGGCGTTGTCGGCTTCTGTATGGGCGGCGGGTTCGCCCTCCTGCTCGCCTCCGGGCACGGTTTCGGTGCTGCCAGCATCAACTACGGCGGCCCGCTTCCCAAAGATATCGGCGATTTCCTCAACGCTGCCTGCCCCGTTGTAGGTAGCTACGGTGGCATGGCCAAATGGGAGCAAGGGGTAGCCGATCAGTTGGCCGCGGCCCTCGAGCGCGCCCTCATCCCACACGATGTAAAGGAGTATCCCGACGCCGGCCACTCTTTCATGAACAATCATCGGGGCTATGGGTTCCTGAAGGTGCTGCGGTTCAAGGCCATCGGCTACAACGAGCCCGCCACAATGGACGCCCGCCGCCGCATCGTAGCCTTCTTCCGCCTGCACCTGAAAGGCTCGAGACCATGACTTCGGAGCATGCATCCGAAAAGGAAACCCACAAGGGGCGGGACCATCTCGCCGGTCTCTGCCGCATCGGCGGAATTGCCGCCATGCTTCTTCTCATTTACTCGCTGGCGATGATGGTTCAGATGGTTTTTCTCGGCGGACAGCCCGCCTCTGCCACCCAGGCTTTCGATCTGCTGCAACACCACCGGGCAGTGGCCCTACTGCGCCTCGACCTGCCAACCGTCGCCGCACTTCCGCTGTACTACCTGTTGTTTCTCGGCCTCTTCGTGGCATTGCGCAAGAGCGATCGCGCCAATGCTCTCCTCTCCACCGCTCTGGCCTTCGCCGGTGTAACGCTGGTTCTCGCCACGCCAACGGCTCTTTCCATGGTCCAGCTCAGCGACAAGTTTGCTGCCGCAACCAGCGACGCCGCACGGAACCAACTGCTGGCTGCCGGGGAAGCAATTATGGCCGCCGACATCTGGCACTCAACGGGCGCCATCCTCGGCGGAGTGCTTCTCCAATGCGGCGCGGTGCTGATCTCGGTGGTAATGTTGCGCGGTGCAGTCTTCAGCAAGGTCACTGCCTGGTTGGGAATCATTATGCATGGGCTCGATCTGGCCCACATCGTAGGCGGGCTTTTCCTGCCCGTCTCTGGCGTGATTCTCCTGGCCATCGCCGGCCCGCTTTATCCTTTCTGGTTCTTGCTGGTTGGCCTCAGACTGCTTAGGTTGGCATCGAGCAACGACCGGGAGCAACTGCAAGTCTGAAAAAGAGCAAGTGCCCCACCCAGCAAGTTCTCCTCGTCGAAGGTGGGGCACTCTGATTGTCTGTGGCTGGAAGCTAGTAGCTAAAAGCTGCCTTCTGCGCTGCGTTCTCGGCTACCGAGCTGACCCTGAACCGCTTCATTTGAATCGACAGGGTCTTCTCGATCCTACACAGGAGCCGTCGCATCTGGGCGGTGAGCTCCGCGCTCTCCGACTCGTTCCTCCCGGCTGAACGCCTGCGCGGGAGCTACCTGCGAGTTCTCGGAGTCAGTACCGAAAAACGTCAGATCCCTATCGGGACTGCCGCTACACAACGAGTAGGGATGGGAATAATGCCTGGTTGGTCGCCCATCCGGAAGGAACACCATTTTCGAGGTTAGTTCCGGGTGGCCGGTCATACGCTCAGGACCTTGAGGTTGGAGGGTGCCTGACCTTGCTCCGATCCCTTAGAGAACCGGCGGATGCTGTTGGTACAAACCCAGAGGACTCCACCGGTGTATGACCCACCCTTTAAATCAACTTAAGGTTGGGGCACTCCTTTTCGTGGTCTGGATGAAATGAAGAAGCGAAGGGTGGCTCACTGCGCGGCAGGAAGATACAGATCCAGGTTTCTCGCGCGGTTGAGCTTGAGGGTTGCTGCGCGGTCGACTTCGCTCATGGAAATGCGCAAGTGCCTCTCGTCGGGGTCGACGTAGTGCAGGTCGTCGTCAGAGGCGAAGACGGCTACGGCGGAGAGGGTCGAACCGTCCTTGAGGACAATGGCAAAGTCCTGTGGCTCGGACTCGGAGGTTGCCGAGGGCGCGGAGCGGGAAGAGGCCGCGCTAGCGGCAGGCCATTTGTATTCTGTGATCACAGAATGCCCCGGCGGCTTTACGACGGGCGGCGCAGGCAGTTGAACGAACAGGGGCGGCTGCTGAACAAAAATGACCGGCTGGGGCGCGTATCCGTACGCGGCACCGGAGTCGTAGGGCAGGTATCCGTAGCCCAATCCGTAGGGCGAGACGGCCCGGGCGCGGCTGAAACCGTAGCCACCCCGGGCGAAGCCAGGCCCGGCTCCGCCGCGGCGCTGGGCGCAGGCATCGTTCGCCGCACTCACAGCAAGGAGCACTAACAAGCTGAGCAGGATCGTCCGCCGCATGGCCGGCCCTCGTGCGCAGGAGTCTAACACCCGGGCCCGCGATTGTAAATTCTGTTGCTGCCGGGGCCAGAGCCAAGCCGTTCGGTCTGGATTGTCGCCGATCCGGAAGTAACCCCATTTTGGAGCTACTTCCGGGTGGCCGGTGATACGACAGGAACAATTCCAATCCCACGAAAGACCAGCGATCTGCCGCCTGCGAGTTTCGAATTCCAAGATTGCGCAAACTGCAGATGCGGGGATGCCCACCATTCTCACGATTCCGATGAGCATTCACGGTGTGCTGGTGCTCATCGATTCTTGATTGCCGAAGTGTCCGAGTTCGCCGCTGGAAGTGCTGTCAAGTCCAGGTTGTGCATCACCAGGATTTGCCACTGCCCATCATTCTTTGTCATCACGAAATTCAACAAACCCAGACGATCGGGTCGTGGGTTTCCCTGGGCATCCATCGCACCCGTCATCTCCCAATGGACATCCACGGCTGCTACGTCGGGACGAATGAACCTGGACTTGATGGTTGTATATGTCTGGTGACTATTCTTGAAAATGGTCGTGAACATTGGCGCGTGGAATTCTTCAATTCTTGATCGTCCACTCGCCCCTGTTCCGCGCCAATTCGTGAAGTCGCCGTCCTCAGCGAAAACTGACGCGAATGCCTTGGCGTCATGCCGGTTCCACGCATCCATGAACCGGTCCATCAACGCCACGATTGCCTGCTCGTCCGCTTCCACTTTGCTCTGACCTCGAACGGTAAAAGTCAATCCGGTGCTTTCGTTGTTCACAATGTACTACGGCTTCGTAGCCTCGAACAGGTGACTATCTACAAGTAGTGAGCATTCTGAGAGGATGGTCGCCCATCCGGACAGAACCCCATTTTCTGGGTAATGTCCGAATTGCCGGTCAACCGCCCACAACTCCTCCGTGGACCGCTCAGTTTTCAGTTCATGCTAAGGGGATTTACCAACATTTGACCCGGGTTACGGTTTGTTGACCAACTGCCCGGAACCCGGAATTGGAACGGATGCTCCCGCATATCCAAGGTCCTCCTACAGTTGGCCAGACCAGCACGCCGCGGAATCGCGGTTTATCGACCGCAGTAGCAGCGTTGGTCATGCAATATCCCCTCGGTGAGATGCGATTCAGGCGAATCGGCGCCAGCAAGTGACCACAATTGACTGGAATTGGAGTTCCTTGAAACCCCGCTTGACATTTACGCACATTCGGACTTTCCTTATTTCGTTCGAGATTCGCGCTCATTCTGCTCATTCGCGACCGCGACTTCTTGCTTCTGCTCCCCTGGGTCTGCGCGTGGACCACCCGATCCAGCAGTCCAGTCTCGACCCTGAAAGGAGCTTCCGTGTCTGAACCGAACCAGGTTGGCCTCTCTGACAACGCTGCCGGCGGACTTGCCTACATTACGTTCATCCCGGCGATCATCTTCCTTATCATTGAACCGTTCAACAAGAACACCTACGTGCGCTTCCACTCCTGGCAGTCCATCTTCCTGAGCATTGCCTGGATCGCGGTCGATGTCATTCTCCACATCATTGGCAGGCTGCCCTTCCTCGGTCTAATCAATCTATTTCTGTGGCCGGTGGTGGGTCTCTTGTTCTTCATCCTTTGGCTCATTGTGATCATCAACGCCTTTAACGGCAAACGTTTCAAGGTGCCGCTTATCGGAGATCTCGCTGACAAGCAAGCAGGGGCCTAACAACCAGGCTGTCAGAAGTTGACGACCTGGCGAGTGGCCGGACATCTCGCGTCGTGGCCGGTCTTGTCGGCTTCATGTGCTCTGGCCTAAGCGCCGTCACTTCCGAGCAGGCGGTCCACCGACTGCAACGCGAGAAGGTGGGCCTCGGTTGCGATCCCAGGGGACACTCGCTGAGTGACTCGGCAATTATGCACTCACCGACAGCGGCTCTCGCGGGTAGCCTCTGAGTCGCCGACCAGAACGAATCCGCAGGCGCCCATGCGGCTCGCCGTCCCCGTTGTAATCCGAGCCTGGGCGCTTCAAAAGCGCAAGGCGTCTGTCGATGCCTCTTGGGCGAATTAGATGGGTTGCGTGGATGGTCGCCCACCCGGAAGTTTCAAGTTTGACAACACTTCGCCGCAGGTGTTGATCAACTGGTTATTTCCGGTTGGCCGGTGATTCGGCCGGAATGCATAGGATCGCTGTCTTGCCTTCAAATGCGTCCCCAACTGTCCAAGGGGTGGGAAGGCGGTTTTGCAGCGGCAATCTGTCTAGAAGTCCAAAAGTGACAGCGACTGCCTGTCTTCTCAAGGTCCCTACCAAGGATTGTTCAAGCGGACTGGCCAATCATTTCTTTTCGCCGCCGAATTCGAAAAGCAGGATAATGTTGCAGGGACTCTCTCGCAACATCGAAGAGCAACTCCCATTACTGGCCCCGATGCGTCTCGATGCGGGATCGTCCGGAGGGTCATCCAATGATTATCAAGCTGCTTGTTATCACTTTCCTCCTGTCGCTCATTGTGGCTAGCCTCGTGGCTTGGTTCTTTCGCAAGTCGATCAGCGCCATAATGAGTCGCGTAGTCGGCGAACCATTAAGCTCCGCTTGGGTGCGGTACATGACGGTCGCGATAATGGTCGTTGGCGTGGCTGGCGGCGTACGTCCGTGGGACTACGAAAAATACATCACGCCTGCGAAGGACCAACCGATACTCGTCTTGAATTCCGACCGCTGGATTCTCGAGCTCTACCGCACAGCGATCGGAACCGCACAAGCCGTAATCTGGATGCTGCTCGTGTTCTTCGTCTTCGCGCTCATCGCTTATGTGCTCGTGCGGGGTGCCGAGTTAAGACATGGCAAGGTGCAATCGTAGGGGGAAAGTGCCTGTCTTTCCTGATTTCGGTGAAAGCCAAAGGAGCTGACGATCTTGGCCCGCCCTGCGCCTTTGAAGCTGCCTACGCTTGCATTTTTTGCGCTCGCTGAGGACTCCAGCCACTCTGTCCTTCCGGCTTCCGGATGTAATGTCGCCAATCCGTACGGAACCCATTTCCCCGGTAATGTCCGGTTAGCCGGTGATACGACCGGAACAGAGCATAGTCCACCGAGAAACCCTTCCAGAATCCGAATTGGCATGAGTCATCGTGTTGGAGTATTTAATCCGAACCGTTGATGATTGACCAGCTTGCAACAGCGGCTTGCAACGAGTGGCGGACGACCGATCAAGCGTTCCCGCTACTACTGGCTGCTGCTGGCGGAGAGCCATCTCACGCGGCGCTTGTTCGGAAGCATGCTGCGGCGGATTCTGGCTTGGCCGCTGCCAGCCGGATAGGCGCGGCAGGGAGGCGAAAACCAATCTGGACGACGGAGGGGAGTTGAGGAGGGGTGTCTGAGAAAGTGGCCCGCAATGCGGCAAATCATGGCTTTTTGGTCCCAGTAGCGGCCCTGCCGGGTACGCTCCGGCTCTAGCCTTGGACCGAAGGCGAAAGGATGGCGAGCCAAGCGCTCCGGAGTATATTCTCTCGTCGCCGGTAAGGCAAATGGAAATCCCAGCGATATTAGTGTCTGGAGAATTCAAATGAACAAAACTACGAAGAAACAGCTGCGAGAGGCAATGGCTGCTTTGCTCACAGCGAAGAATCCCTTTATTGCGACTGAGGCAGCGAGAATCCTTTGCGCGGTGGAAGGCATTCGGGTCAGCGAAGGGGCCACTTCGGTGCCCACACCGTCAAAGGTTGCTGCCAAACGGGAACTTGCTCGCCAACACGTTTATGAAAATTTACAGCGCAAGGCCGAAAAGAAACGCCTAGCCAACAGACGGCAATACATCGGACGAAAGAGTGCGGCATTGAAGCAAAACCAGTAACAGGACACACGAGACAGGAAATGAGTAAGAAGACAATTGAGGAACTTGAGGCCGAGCTTCTTTGCTGCAGCAATGAGAGCCAAGGGTCCCAGTTTTCTTCTAGCAGGGTTCTCAGGGCAAATCGGCCCAATTTCCTGGGTTGGCTCTGACGGCGCCCACGATTCTGCGGTAGAGTATTGGGCTGCTTCTGGCACGTTGCCCGCAGTACCCCGTATGGTCAAGGCGCGCCCACACCTAAATAGATGAGAATGATTTGGATTGTGAAATCATTGTGTTCAGCATGGAGGTATCAGCTATGTGGCTCATCACACCCATCGGCTTCTTCAGCGTCGTCCAGAAGCATGACGACGAAGCGTCCGGAACGCTCACGGTTCGCGCCAGGGTGCGCGGCGACTTGGAAGCGCTCCAGGAGAAGTACCTCCCATCCCTTGGCCCGATTCAGGAAAATGTGGAGACGGACTACAGCTATCTAGCAACCGCGCCAAGAGCAGAAGTTTCGTCGGCGATGGCGCGAATGATCGCCGACGTGAATTACAGCAACTTCAAACACGAAGTCGCCAAGAGACAGGGTCAGAAGCGCTCACTCCTTTACCACGAAGTCTGGGACGTGCTCTATAGGCTCCAGACCGACCCGGCGTTTGCCCATGACTAGCCAGCGGCGATCGCGTCCGGCGCTCGATTTGAAAGCGCGGCGCGAGGGGCTTTAATCGCAAGTCTCGCTGCCGATACGCGCCTCCAAATGACATTGCCGTCGATTCTAGGAACGACTTCGCTGCGTATCGGATTCCTGCAAACGATACATAATCTCCCACACCTTATGAAGCGCGCTGGTGTACGCGGTCCCGTCCTGTCCCTGGCGCTTAACAACTTCACTCTTGAAGTTGCTCCACTCCTGCTCTTCGGCCAGTTCTTGAAGGGCTGCAACCCAAACGGATTTTGGCACGATCAGCCGGTAACCATAGTCGCGATTCGGCGGGGAAAGGATTTCCGAACTGCCCAGCGCCGGGAATCGCTTTTGCAGGTTTTGGAGATGATCTTTGCACCGCGCCCGCACCATCACCGTGTCTCGATCAATTTCCTTCGTGCCCGGCTTGTCGGCGCAGGCAATCGAGTAGAAACCGTAAATGGAAAAAACCCACATGGCACACCTCACAGCTACTTCAACATCGATTTATTCAGACCCGTGAAAAGCCGGTTTATCACGACCCGTCCCGGCGCCAGCAACATCAGATGCTCCTTTTCAATTGTGCCTGGACGCAGCGCTCTTGAAGGGATGGCGCTCGGGAGGCTCGGCCGGCGTGGGGAGTAGCGCCAAGATGGAGGGGACAGCGAGGTTGAGGGCAGGGTTCCGGTGCCGGAGGTAACCACGCATGGGCTGGGCCTTGGCGCCAATCTGGGCCTTGGGGGCGAGGGCGGTGCGGCCCAGAGACATTTGCTCAGCCCCCATCTCAATGCCCTGCCCGACGGCGGCATACACCAGTCCGAGGTACAAGGGAATTCCCTTGGCCGCCGCGGCCCTGTCGAAACCGATGTAGAGGCCGTGCGCGCTGTTGCCGTCCCGGATGACGTTGGCGAAGCCCAGCAGCTTGCCGCCCTCCTTGGGCCGGGCGATGACGGTGCGGAAATCGTCGCCGAAGCTCCCCGCAAGCGCAGGGATCCATTGGGGACGGATGGTTGTCAGCCGCAGCTTCTGGTGCTCATGCACCTGGAGGTAGAGATCGTAGATCTCCGTGGCCTGGGCTTTCACCTGCTCCGTGCCGATACGTTCCAGGACGACGCCCGCGGTCTCCAGGCTCCTGATGGTCCTGCGGATTCGGATCCGGTACTCCGATCGCATGTCCCTGAGATAGTCGTCGAAGTTTCGCCAACCAGGCTCGAAAGGAAGGATCATATTTGGCTCCGTCTCGAAGCGACGGAAGTGAAACCGCCGCAGGGCGGCCGCGGCACTCTTCTGGTCGTCCGTGAGGTCTTTGATCATGACCAGGTCGGAGTCGCCGAAGAGTTTGATGGAACGGCGGATCCGGTACAGGGCTTCCTCCACCACGGGCCAGAGCCGTGCGGGATCCTCGCCTTCGGCGAAGGCCACACCGTGGGGGCCAGTCGAGAGGAGGTTTCCGCACACGAGCATGCGCTGGTGGACCCACGCCACAGGGAGTTCCGCGGCATGCTCGGCGGCCGTCAAGAGACCGTGCCACCTGCGACCCAAGCTCGACGCAACGTCAGGCCAAAGCCCGGGCTCGTCTGCCTCAGGTACCGCCCCGTCGAGCCGAGCCCATGGGAGGAGCGCCTCGAAAAGCAGGTATCGCTTACGACCGCGGGTGATAGAGCGTACCGTAGCCTTCTCCAAGGAACGCCAAAGCCCTTGCCCTTTTTCTTTGGCGCGACTGGAAGAAAGGTCCGCCACCCGGATGTCAAGGCTCTGTGCAACGATGGCCACCACGGGTCGGCCCTTCGCGTAGGCCAAGGCATAGTGCATGGTGAGATTCTCGGGCCGGTTCTGCTCCAGCAGTCCTAAGAAGCGGCGCGACAGGAACAAGCCGGAACGTGCCGATACGAGGTCCCAGTCGCTCGCATTCAAGAAGGCGATGGAATCCGCGAAAGCGAAACCAATCACCTCTGACGCCATAGGGTCAGAGCGCGACATGCGTCGTCCTCCTGCTCAACCTGGGGCTATCCTACCGCACGACGGGGAATCAACGTTTACAGGTTCGAGACGGAATGTTGCGCACGTGATCTTGGACAGAATGAGATGCCCGTTCGGGCTGAGTTCACGAGAACTGTCGCAATCAGTCCATGTCAACGACAGAAGCACACGATCAGGATGCAGAGAGCATATCAATTTCGCATTGGATCCGTTCCACCTGGATCTTGATCCCTCAGAAGCGGACCCGGTATAGGCCGGGCACGCGTTCTCGCTCGCTCGACGTCGAGTTCAATCTGACAAGAAATAAAACTTGGACTACGCTGCCACGGGGATAATCTGGACGGCGAATTCGAGATTGGCCTTAGGATTCAAACTGACACACTACCGAAAAGGGCCCCCAGCAGAAGCTGGAGGCCCTTTTTGTTTTGTACCGCAAACACTGGCTTGGGGGCCTGCGTTTGGCTGTCCTAGTACCCGCCGTCCATGCCGCCGTAGCCGCCGGCCGGGGCCGCAGCCTTGGGCTCGGGAAGCTCGACAACCAGGGCTTCAGTGGTGAGAAGGAGACCAGCAATCGAGGCTGCGTTCTCGAGTGCCGTGCGGGTCACCTTAGTCGGGTCGATGACGCCTGCCTTGACAAGGTCCTCGAAGACACCAGTAAGGGCGTTGTATCCGTAGTTCTGCTCCTTGGATGCGAGGACCTTGGCTGCGACGACAGCGCCTTCTTCGCCGGCATTGGCGACGATCTGCCGCAGCGGCTCTTCGAGAGAGCGGCGCACAATCTGCGCGCCAATCTTCTCGTCGCCTTCGAGCGTCTTGATGAGGGCGTCGACCGCCGGAATGGCGCGAACCAGTGCCACGCCGCCGCCGGGGACGATGCCTTCCTCGACTGCCGCGCGGGTTGCGTGCAGCGCGTCCTCAACGCGAGCCTTCTTTTCCTTCAGTTCGGTCTCGGTTGCAGCGCCCACTTGGATGATGGCAACGCCGCCCACCAGCTTGGCCAGCCTCTCCTGGAGCTTCTCCTTGTCGTAGTCCGAGGTGGTCTTCTCGATCTGTGAACGGATCTCGCTCACGCGGCCTTTGATCTTGCTGGCCTCGCCGGCGCCGTTGATGATGGTGGTGTTGTCCTTGTCAATGGTGATGCGCTTGGCCTTGCCCAGAAGCTCGAGCTTCACGCCTTCCAGCTTGATGCCCAGGTCTTCAGTGATGGCCTCGCCGCCGGTCAGGATGGCGATGTCGCCGAGGATCGCCTTGCGGCGATCGCCGAATCCGGGAGCCTTGACGGCAGCCACGTTCAGGGTGCCGCGCAGCTTGTTCACCACCAGGGTAGCCAGGGCTTCGCCCTCAACGTCCTCAGCGATGATCAGGAGAGGTTTGCCGCCGCGGGCCACCTGCTCCAACAAGGGCAGCAGATCCTTCATATTGCTAATCTTCTTCTCGAAGATCAGGATGGAGGGCTCGTCCAGCACTACTTCCATGCGCCCGGGGTCGGTGACGAAGTAGGGGCTCAGGTAGCCGCGATCAAACTGCATACCCTCCACAGTCTCCAGAAACGTATTGCCTGTCTTCGAATCCTCGACGGTGATGACGCCGTCCTTGCCGACTGTCTTCATCGCCTGGGCAATGATTTCACCAATTTCCTGGTCTCCATTGGCCGAGATCGCGCCCACCTGGGCCACTGCACTCTCGTCCACGGGCCTTGAGAGCTTGCCCAGTGCGCCGCCTTCGACCCATTTGCCGTCCTTGTCGCGCGTGCCAATAATCACGATGACGGCCTTTTCGATGCCGCGCCTCAGTGCCATCGGGTTGGCGCCCGCCGCCACCGTCCTCACGCCTTCGCGGAAGATGGACTGGGCCAGAACCGTTGCGGTCGTGGTGCCGTCACCGGCCACGTCCGAGGTCTTGGAAGCGACTTCCTTCACCAGCTGAGCGCCGACGTTCTCCATCGGGTCTTTCAGTTCGATTTCCTTGGCCACCGTCACGCCGTCCTTGGTGATGGTGGGCGAACCAAACTTCTTCTCAATCACAACGTTCCGACCCTTGGGTCCGAGCGTTGCCTTGACGGCGTCCGCCATCGTGTTCACGCCGCGCAGGATCGCCTGACGGGAATCCTCACCTTGCAGAATTTGCTTTGCCATACTTCTAACTCTCCCATTCGGGTATCAGTTTTCAACGCTCAGTGGTCGGGCTTTCCCGTGTCGATGCGGCTAATCAGCCCCAATCCTGCTGATCTTCCGGATGCTGAGTTGCCCGGCTATTTACTTCTTGATGATGCCGAGGACTTCTTCCTCGCGCATGATCAGGAACTCCTCACCATCGATCTTGATCTCGGTGCCGGAGTACTTGCCGAAGAGCACGCGGTCACCAGCCTTGACGTCCAGAGGGAAGACCTTGCCTTCGTCGTTGGACTTGCCCTTGCCGACAGCGATGACCGCGCCTTCCTGGGGCTTTTCCTTGGCGCTATCCGGGATGATGATGCCACCGCGAACGGTTTCCCCCTCTTCGACGCGGCGGACGAGGATGCGATCGTGCAGCGGGGTGAACGTGGTCGTTACAGATGTTGTTGCCATTTTGTTGCCTTTCCTTCACGCACGGGCAGGGTTGAGCCCCGGCCGCGGGTATTGGGTGGTTTTTGAGAGAAAGGCTTCTGATATTGCGGACTGCAGCTCCAAAAGATTGGAGAAGCGGACCCGGTCAAGCAGTTCCACCGGTAGAGCGTTAGCACTCTAGTCTTCCAATTGCTAACGGTAGGGAAGGGCACTTGCCGTTGTCAAGCGATTTCTCGTTAATTGTGAGTGAAAGCCGCTCATATTTTGTGCGCCTCAATGTTTTAGATCGAGCCGACCCTGCTCGTCTGGTCCCTTCGCATATCAATGCAAGTAGAATCGAACCATCCGGAAGGCGAAAAGCAATTGTTTGAAATCAAAAGTGACTGATAGAACCGTATCGCCGCTGAAGCAGTTTTCCCCTCATCATCCAATACGGTGCAATCTAATACACGAGCACCTTCCGATGACGCTTCCCAGCGTTTCCACGGTTGAGCCATTTCCCAACCCGGAGCCAGCCAAAGAATTGTTCAAGGATGGTCGCCTGTTCGGCAGTGTCGTTAGCAAGTAGAAATGTCCGCTTTTGGTAGCAAATGAAGTGTCCGGTTTCATAAGTTAGTAGCCATAGAGGCGGTGGGAAAGTGCGAATCCCGTGTAGTTTGCGGGATTTGCAAGTTGAGAGGGAAAGTCTGTTCTTGGACTTTTCCTCTCAACGTCTTTTCCTCCGCCTTGACCTGCTTTTTCGTCAACGGCGTCAAGAGCTTTCCTTGCGCACTGTAATGTCCGACGCGGTGTCCTGCGATCATGAGGGTCAGGGTAGTGTCCAGGTGTTGATGGATGATCACCTTGCATCCGGCCAAGGTGGGTCGCCACTCGGCACGCTCGATCTGCATGATCAGGTTGTGAAAGCGGACGGTGTTGTCCTGGTCAACTGTGCGCTCGTATCGTTGCGTGAAGATCAGCTCCAGGTTCCTGTGCCGGCAGGATATGAACGCCGTGCCTCGCTGCGCCGCCGGAACCGTAAAGCGGCGGTTGAGCTCGGCGATGTAGTGCTCACGGAGAAACTCGTTGGCCCCATCCAGGGTTCGGATCCCGCGCAAGCGCAGCTCCTGGGGGAGTCGTCCCTGCCACGTGGAGAAGTTGCGTTCCGAGCGACCCCGCGCCTGCGGAGAGTAGGAAGGAATCATCTGCACTCCCAGTTCCTTCATGGCCCGGCCGACCTGCGTGGGACGCTCATAATCGACCTTGCCGCCGCTCTTCGGCGTCAACCAGAAGTGGGCTCCACGGTCGGAATAGAGCGCACAGAACAGCCCCTTCTGTTCAATCACCGCTCGCAGCCCGGACATCACCGTACCGGTCGTTTCCTGCTCGGCCAGCTGCGCATAATAGATTTCGCTGGTGGCATCGTCCAGGATCACGATCAGGTCGTGCCAGCGCTCGTCCTGAAACCACTGATGATGGCTGCCGTCGATGTGCAACATCATCCCTGGCAGTGGACGCCGCTCACGTCGCTTGCGGTGCACACCTCGCTTGGCCTTGCGCTTCACCAGACCCGCCGTCTGCAACGCCTGCTTGACCCACGTGTAGCTCAAGCGGATCTGATGGTCCTCCCGCAGCTTCTCGTGAAAGTGCCGCACGTTCAGATCGAAGTACTTGTCCCGGTACAGGCTCAGAACCTGTTCCGCCTTCGCCACACGCCGGTGGCTCGGTGTCCCTCGCCGTCGGTCCAGCAATCCCTTGTGGCCTTGCTCCTCCAGGCGCTTGCGCCATCGACGCATCTGCCGCGGGCTGATGCCCACCAACTCCGCCGCTTGCCACCACTTGATCTTTCCCACTGAGGCTTTCAACAGCACTTCGTGTAACTTCATCGCCCGCTCCGCAGCGGTCCTCGGATAGATCTCCATGCTCCCTCGCATGGCTCCATCCTCACCGCCCGCTATGCGGACATTTCACTTGCTAAAAACAGCGGACATATTATGTGCTAACGACAGTCGCCCTCCCTTCCGTTACTACTCAGTAATGTCAGGGTAGCCGGTGATACTCCCGGGAACTGTGGATTGGTGCCACCCGCCCACCCGCCTACTCATCGGTTGGATTGAATCGGAAGGTTGACAGGTCTAAGGTGTGTGTCCCTATCTCCACGCTCTCGACTTCGATGAGTCCATTTGTGTGTTTTGTAACGACTATCACCTTGTCGGTGGGACTAATCTTTTCGGGAACTACTATCAACCCGATGTAATACTTCTGGTTATCCAAAAGTGAAATCACCGGGTATAGCGGGGTAATGTCCTGCATTCCGTAATTGGTAGGGTCAATGACCTTATATTTATTGGAGAGAGTCTTCGGGCAGGGGACGATTATCCAAAGAGTTTTCACACGCTCACCCACAGCGCTGCTAGTCGGGCTTAGATCGATGGTCATGCTCATTTGATTGTCCTTGGCGATCCTGAAAGAGTGTACTTTTTGTAAGATTTTGTTGTCGTCGAGAACTAGCGAGTATTTCAATCTTAGATATTCTTGCTCTCGGGCTTGTTTCTCCCGTGAATCCCTACTCAGGATTACGATCTGAGAAACCAGAAACCCCAGACACAGGACTATTGCAGTGATACGCAGCCATCGCTTATTTGCTTCTGTCGGCGCGCTGATAGCCAAGAGCAAGCCGAATAATGCGACAATCACCGACAGCGCAATTTGTATCGTGTCCATAGGCCCCCATTGCAGATAATCGCAGATATTTCTCGTGAATTGCGCTGAAAAATCGCGAGTGGATTGTCGCCAATCCGGACATTGCCCCATTTTCGGGTTCTGTCCGGAATGCCGGTCATTCGCCCGGAACCCAAAAAGTCGAGGGATTCCTCAGCTTTCGGTGCCCTATGAGTGTGTTGGTGATTCGCGCCAGATTTATCGCCAAGGGGTTTTCAAGCCCAACTGAACCCGCTCCGCTGCAGCGGCAAGGTACGAATCCTCTTGCCAGTGGCGGCAAAGATGGCGTTGCTCACCGCCGGCAAGGTCGGTGGCAGCGTCGGCTCACCCAAGCCCGTCGGTGCGTAGTCGGTCTTGCGCCAATACACCTCAATCTTCGGCGCTTGCTTCATGCGCATCACGGGGTGGTTATGGAAGTTGGACTGCTGAATCTTGCCGTCCACCAGCGTGATCTCCTGCCCCATGTGGCTCATCCCCTCGATGATGCCGCCGAAGGCGAGGCTCTCGGCTACCGCAGGGTTGATGATCTGGCTGCCAATATCCCCTGCAACCCAGACCTCGTGCACCGTCACCCGGTTCTGGGCGTCAACGCTCACATCAGCAATCTCGGCGAAGTAGCCCAAATGGCAGAACCAGGCAGCGATGCCCATTCCGCGCCCAGGTGTCTTGCTGCGATGAGCCCAGCCTGACTTCTCCGCTACTAACTCAAGCACCCCTTTGTACCGCTCCGGGCTCAGCAGTTCAAGCTGGAACTCAAGTGGATCGCGGCCCGCTACATGAGCCAGCTCGTCAAGGAAGGACTGCGCCACCCAGCAGTAAGCGTTGTCGCCAGGGGCGCGGAGGGCTCCGGTGCGAAGCGTGAGCGGCTGCGCGGAAGTGTAAAGAGCGTAAGCCGGCGGAAAGCCGGCAGGATACGTGTCCTGTTCGATGCCGCCGCCGGAGGTCGAATTCTTTTCATCGCCAAAGGTCACCAGGTACTGCCGCCAGGCAGTGAGCTTGCCCTGCGCGTCGAGACCGGCCTTCAGGCCGTGATATCCGCCCGGCCGGAAGGGGTCGTGGGCAATGTCATCTTCGCGCGACCATAGCAGCTTCACCGGCGCGTCAACGCGCTTGGCGATCCAGGCAGCCTCCACCAGGTAGTCGTTCTGAAGTCTCCTGCCAAAGCTGCCTCCCGCGCGGATCATGTGAGTAGTGATGTCACTTTCCTGGATGCCAAGCGTCCTGGCTACGAGTCCGCGGCCATCGCCCGGCAAAGTGCTGGTGGACCACATCTCCAGCTTGCCGTCTTTCCAGCGCGCAGTGGCGCCCTGCGGGCGGGACCTGAAGAAGTTCCTCTGCCCGCTTCCTGAAGCCCTCCGTGCTTTGTGCGGCTGCCGGGCCCAGGTCCCAGTCGACCTTGAGCTGTTTGCGGGCCTGCTGCGCCTGCCACCAGTTATCAGCGACGATCGCAATGCCAGGTTCCATGCCTGGCTCCCACGGCGTGAAGGCTGCGGGAGTGATGCCGCCATCAATTACCAGGACCTGGCGCACGCCCGGCAGCGCCTTGACCTGATCGAAGTTGGCAGACTTCACCTTGCCGGCAAACACGGGCGCCTTCTCAATTGCTGCGTACAGCATTCCCGGGAGCTGGACGTCGACGCCGTAAAGCGGCTTCCCTGTGACGATCGCGTGTGTATCTACGCCGGTCTGCGAATGGCCGATAATGCGGTAATCCCTGGGGTCCTTTAGCTTCACGCTGCTTAGCGCGGGCGGGTGCAGCGCCGCGGCTTTGTCGGCAAGCTCGCCGTAACTCAGCAAGCGTCCCGAGGCGGCGTGAAGCACCCCACCGGATTGCGTGGTGCACTCAGCCTCAGGCACGCCCCACGTTTGTGCAGCGGCTGTAATCAGCAACTGGCGCCCGGCCGCGCCGACGCGGCGCATTGGCTCCCAGCCCATCGGGGTATTCGCGGAGCCTCCGGAAAACTGCGGGCCGTATATCTTCTCGTTCAGTTCTGCCTGCTGCACGCGAACATTCTTCCAGTCAACATCCAGTTCTTCAGCAATCAGCATGGGTAGCATGTTGCGCATGCCCTGGCCGGACTCTGAGGCGCGCGCCATGATAGTTACTACACCATCCGGTGCAATGTGGATGAAGGCTTGGGGCGTAAGGTCGGGCGGTGTCCCTGGCCCTTGAGCTGCGGCGAGGGGTGAGCGATAAAGATCCAGAGCGAGGCCGCCGCCCGCGAGGGCCGTCAACTGCAGAAACAATCTCCGATTCAGGCGCATGAGAGGTCCCTCCTTCACTTGGGACGGGCTGCGGCGCCCGCTTCTGCTGCTTCGTGAATGGCTTGACGGATGCGGATATAGGTTCCGCAGCGGCAGAGGTTGCCGCTCATGGCCGCGTCAATGTCCGCGTCGGTGGGATGCGGCGTGCGCTCCAACAAAGCGGCGGCAGACATGATCTGACCTGCCTGGCAGTATCCGCACTGCGGCACGTCCAGCGCCGCCCACGCCACCTGAACCGGATGAAGGCCATCCGGCGAGAGCCCTTCGATGGTGGTGATCGGCTCGCCCGCCACAGATCCCACATGCGTCATGCAGGAGCGCACCGCATGGCCACCCACCAGAACCGTGCATGCGCCACAAAGCCCAATTCCACACCCGAACTTGGCGCCCTTGAGGTTCAATATGTCGCGCAGCACCCACAACAGGGGCATATCCGGCGGAACGTTCACCGTAGCCGCCACGTTGTTAACATTCAAATTGATCGGCATCGATTCACTCCACAATCCGTTAGGAGAAGAGGATCGTTCACGAACACCGGCCTGGGACTGAAGTTTACCAAACCCCGCATTTGAATTCCAAAGAGAAGACGAACAATGGGACTATCCGAGCGGTATGAAGGCTTGAAACGCGATCTGCAAGAAGTACCTGGTGCTGGTCACGGCGCACATTGACTGATTCGCAGCCATTTTGCCGCTTCGGGTGGATGGTCGCCCACTCTTCTCTGACTCCCTCGCTGCTTGCCGGCGACCCTGAGGAGGACCAAAACCGAGTTGGGGGCGGTCAGCCGGCACTTTGTCAATAATCGCCACGATTCTCGGGTAGCCACTCCTCCGGTTTGCCTACTTGGCGGCCAGGTCCCGACGAGGCACCCATCCAAAGCGATGCGATGAGCGCGAGCCCGCTGCAAGAAAGCCCTTGACCTCCGAACCAGTTCGGGGGGTTACATTGAGCAGGAGTGAGAAACCATGCAGGCGAACCATAAACTGCTTCGGTCCGGTGAACTAGCGTCGCGCGCCGGGGTGAGTACCGACACACTGCGCTACTACGAACAAAAGGGTGTGCTGGCGCCGCCACCGCGTTCGAGCAATGGGTACCGCTGTTATCCGGCCGAATCGCTGGAGCGCGTGCAGGTGGTCCGCAGCGCACTGCGCATCGGCTTCAGCGTCGATGAGCTGGCGCGTGTGCTG